>NZ_JBNDJE010000066.1:0-1010 GCF_050434805.1 Massilia sp. UYP11 | reverse complement strand
CGCTATTTGTAGTCCGTTTTATAACACTGGGACCGTAATCGGAGTACCCAGCTGAGTGAAGCGATTTAGAACGGCAGCCCGCACTTGTAACTCGGCAACCTGACGGTCAAAGTCGCGTGCCATCACCCGTTCGCCCAGCAGCTTGAAGCAGCGCATCTTGGTTTCAACAAGGCTGCGCCGGTGGTAGCCGCTCCATCTCTTCCATATTGCCCGTCCCAGCCTTTTTGTCGTCCGCAGGATGTCATTACGTGTATCGGCGCCACAGCGGTTTGCCTTCCAAGGCTTGGCGTTCTCACGGGTCGGGATGATGGCGTGCGCGGCACGCAACGCGATGGCTTCATGACAGTCCTTCGTGTCGTAGGCGCCATCCCCACTGACGCTGGCAATCTTCTCGTCAGCAGGAATCTGGCCCAGCAGCGCTGGCAGGACAGGTGCGTCGCCGACACTGTTGTCCGTCACCTCCATGGCCGGATCTCGAGCGTGGACGCATCGATCCCGAGATGCACCTTGCGCCACTGGCGGCGGTACTCTGCACCATGCTTCTTCGTCTTCCATTCGCCTTCGCCCAGCATCTTGATACCCGTGCTGTCCACCAGCAGATGCAAGCCTGTCGTGGTCGGCACGGCGCCAATGGCAACCTGCAGCGTCTTTTGCCGACGGCTCACCGTGCTGTAGTCCGGCGCCGACCAGTCGAGCCCAGCCAGGTGCAGCAGGCTTTGCGTCATCCCCATGGCCTGGCGTAGTGGTAAATTGAACAGGCACTTGATGCTCAGGCAGAACTGGATCGCCTCGTCGCTGAACGTCTGGCTACGGCCGCGCTTGCCACTTGGCCTGCCGTGCCACTTCATCACTGGATCAAGCCAGATGAGCAGCGAGCCGCGGGCCTTGAGGGCTTCGTTGTATGTCTTCCAGTTGGTCGTGCGGTACTTCTGTGGAGCTGGTTTCATCCTGCTCAGGCTAACAGACCTACGCCTTATACCCTGGCCGAGCCTGATTTACGCAACAAAGCC
>NZ_JBNDJE010000065.1:0-1065 GCF_050434805.1 Massilia sp. UYP11 | reverse complement strand
TGAATCGCCACGAGTTTCCTAGACACTCGCGAGCCGCTTGAAATACTGCTTTTCATACTCGACCGGCGACAAGTCATTGCTGGAGCTGTGCCGGCGTTTTGGATTGTAAAACATCTCGATATAATCGAAGACATCCCGCTTTGCATCTTCCCGAGTGCCGTAGGTCTTGCGTCGGATCCGTTCCCGTTTCAGGAGCTGGAAGAAGCTCTCGGCCACGGCATTATCGTGGCAGTTACCACGCCGGCTCATGCTCTGCTGCAGGTTATGCTCGTCCAGGAAGTCGCGCCAGTCGTAGCTGCTGAACTGGCTGCCCTGATCCGAATGCACCATTACCGCATTCTTTGGTTGCCGCCGCCAGACCGCCATCAAGAGCGCATTCATCGCTAGCTCGCGATCGATTCGAGAACTCATCGACCAGCCCACCACCTGACGCGAAAACAGGTCTAATACAACAGCCAGATAAAGCCAGCCTTCGTAAGTGCGAATGTACGTGATGTCCGTAACCCAGACCCGATTCGGTTCCTGCACGTCGAATTGGCGCTGTAGATGGTTCGGCGCTACCAGCGATGGCGCGCCGCCGCGTTTGTATTTGCGCTTGGCGTAGCCGGTTTGCGAACGAATCCCGGCCGACCTCATCAGACGGTGGACGCGATTGATGCCGCATTGTTCACCGAGCTCGCGTAGATCGTCGCTGACCTTGCGATAGCCGTAGACGCTGCCGCTTTCCAGCCACGATTCCTTGATGGGTACCAGAAGGCGCTTGTCTTCTCTGGCGCGCTTACTTTCAGGATTCAGGCGCCAGGCATAGAAGCCACTCGGATGCACCTCAAGCACTTTGCACAGCCGGCGCACCGGAAATTGGTCCTGCAACTCAACGATTAAGGTGTACCTTACCCGGACGTCTTGGCAAAGTACACCGCGGCCTTTTTCAATATGTCACGCTCCTCCGTGACTCGCTTGAGCTCGGCCTTCAGGCGCCGCATTTCGTCAGACTGGGCATCGACAGCCTTGCGCTCAGCCTCAGGCACGCCGTAACGCTTCGTCCAGGCGTACAGGCTATGGATG
>NZ_JBNDJE010000064.1:0-1102 GCF_050434805.1 Massilia sp. UYP11 | reverse complement strand
GTGTCAAGTCCCGCCTGTTCATAAACCCGCTTAACGAATAATTCCGGCCGTCTTTGTTGCCATTCCTTGAGTGCGAGGATGGGCGTCTTTGCATCGAGTGCACGTTGCGGAATGTGGTGGTTGTACAGTTTCAAATAGCTCATCAATGTGGTCTGCAAATCGGCACGGCTGTCGAAGCGGGTCTGCTGCAGCAATTCATTGATGCGACCGTTGAAGCGCTCGACCATGCCGTTCGTTTGCGGGTGCCGCGGCGGCGCCAGGCGGTGCTCGGCAGGCAGTGCGGCGCAAGCCACGTCGAAGGCGTGCTGGCCGCTTGGCTTTTTGTCTTTGGTGGCGAAACGGTCGGTAAATTGCGAGCCGTTGTCGGTCAGGATCTTGCTGATCTTGATGGGCGAAGCCAGCTTCAAGCGGCGCAGGAAATCGACGCTGCTCTTGTCGGTCATGTCGCCGTAGATGTGCATGAAGACCCAGCGGGTAGCGCGGTCGATGGCGACGAACAGGTAGCGACGCGAGGTCTCGTCCGGCATCTGTGGCAGGTACTTGATATCGATATGAATAAAGCCTGGTTCGTAGTCCTTGAAGGTCTTCTTGGGAGCGATCGTTTCGCCCTCGGCCTTCGGGATCACGTCTTCAAGGCGCGACATGCCTTCGCGCTTGAGCAAGCGTGCGATGCCTGATCGAGAAACGTCGGGATTGATGTACTGCCGCGTGATGAACAGCAGGTCATCGAGGGGCAAGTAGAGCGACTGGCGCAGCGCGAGCACGATGGCTTCCTGCGCTGCGCTCAAGGTCGTATGCAGCGTGTGGGCACGGTGCGAGCGGTCCTGCACGTCGTCCCGCTTGAGCCATTTCCGGGCGGTGGGGCGGCTGATGTTGAAGACCTTCGCGGCCTGTCGGTCCGATAGGCCCGAATCCTTGATCTCCTGCCGGATTTTCGGGGTGGTACGGGCTTGCGGGTGAATGCGTGAACTCATGCTGCCAACTGCTCCTGGTGCGATTGAATGCCGGGACTGCTGAACCCAGCAATCAAGTCGTCGAGCATAGCCTTTGCTCGGAACAAAGGCCAGCTACGGCGAGGAAAATGATCGCACGGCACTGAACA
>NZ_JBNDJE010000063.1:0-1149 GCF_050434805.1 Massilia sp. UYP11 | reverse complement strand
CTGTCGGTAAAACGGGAGGTCTTCATGTAGAGCTTTCTGTATCTTAAGTAGAAAATTCTACTTCTGATCGCGCTCTTTTTGCGGGGGGATTACCGATCGTCTAGCGTGTCGACGTTGAACCGATGTTCATGTTTGAGCGTCGTCTCCCACTTTTGCTCGTCAGTGCGCGCTTCGAGCTCGGTCGTGTACATCTTCGATGACGAGAAAAATGGCATCGTTTTCTTCGACGTCTTCTTCGGACGCAACAGCACCGTCAGCCCGGCACGCGTGTAATTCACAGCGTGTTCAGGATCGGTATGACTGGCAAAGCACAGCGTCGCGCGAAGAGTGACTTTCCCATTCAATGGCAGGGAGGGGAACGGGATGAGCGCGCGCAGATTCTGTCCGGCCTGCAGGGTGCCCTGATAGATTACTCGCACTTCGTTGTCCTCGCACGTCAAGACTTCATCGACACTTTGAGGAAACCGGCCGTGTCCGATGTGGCTCATCAGCATGTGCTTTGGCCGGCTAGCGTGGTGCGACATCAAGGCGCGAACCGCTAAAACGCTCAACGGAGAATTGAGGGAGACCTTCACGCCGATCGCTGTTCTAAGGGTCGCTGGAGAGCTAAAACTGGTGCCTGTCGTGTGAGCGTAGTGACCACTGAGAGCGTTGTAGACGACGAAGGGTTCCTCTTCCGAACCACCGAAGGCTACGCCATCGGGTTTGATCATGCCAGGGCTGCGGCCGGGACCGTGTGAGCTATAGGGCGCGCGCTCCCAGGACAAACCTGTGCCGTCGCAGGCGCCCACCGCCAGGGCATTGACCATATCGGAAGGAGGCTGCACCCGGCTCTCCGGCCATTCCTTTTCGCCATCATTACCGACCGCGATAGCTGCCAGCGTGTTGCCAGAGGCGAGATGACTGTCGATTAGCGCCGTCCATGGATGGACCTCGTCATCATCCATCGGCATATATGGCCCGATGCTGAAGTTCACAAAGTCGTATTGCTCAGTTTTGAGGACATGGTCGATATTCTTGAGCACATCGTAGAGGTCGACATCGGGCACATTATGGCCACCTCGAATAACCCGCTCTCGGCGTGAGCAGAGCCAGGCGAAACGTGAGTCCGCGCTCCAGCATCGCTCAGTAGCGTGATTTTCAAAGCGC
>NZ_JBNDJE010000062.1:0-1183 GCF_050434805.1 Massilia sp. UYP11 | reverse complement strand
TGGCCTTCCCCCATCGTCACGGACACTTCCGTTAGGCGCATTTTAGATTTTCAAACTGTACCGGGCTGATGTAGCCGATAGTGGAATGACGCCGGCGTGGATTGTAGAACCTTTCGATATAGTCGAACACGTCTGCCCGTAAATCATCTCTGGTCCGGTAGTGCTTTTTGCTCAGGCGCTCGGTCTTGAGCGTCGAGAAGAAGCTTTCCATCGCAGCGTTGTCCCAGCAGTTGCCACGACGGCTCATGCTGCACACGATGCCGTGCGATTCGAGCAAGCGCTGGAAGTCTTCGCTGGTGTATTGCGAGCCCTGGTCCGAGTGATGCAATACGGCCCGAGGCCGGCCACGGCGAAAAATGGCCATCAGCAGGGCATCCATTACCAGTTGCGCCGTCATCGTCGGCTGCATCGACCAGCCCACCACACGCCGCGAGTACAGGTCGAGCACGACAGCGACAAACAGCCAGCCCTCGCCCGTCCACACGTAGGTAAAATCTGCGGCCCACTTCTGGTTCGGGCCTGTCGCTTCAAACTGCCGGTCCAGCAGGTTCGGCGCAATAGCGTGGACTGGCGAATCGAGCTGCCCAGGTGCCCGGCGACGCTTGTGACGGGCCTTGATGCCGGCTGCTTTCATAAGCCGCGCTACCCGGTTCTCGCTGCAAGCAAAGCCCGCATCGATAAGGTCTCGCACTACGCGCGGCGAACCATAGGTGCCATCGCTGGCTTCGTGGCTGTGCTTGATTGCCTTGAGGAGCTGCGCATTCTCACGTTCATGCGCGCTCACCGGCCGGCCGAGCCAGTCGTAAAACCCACTGCTCGACACACCAAGCAGACGACACATCGTTCGCGTTGGCCAGATGGTTCGATATTTGGCGATGAAGCCGTACTTCACTTGAGGTCGGCTGCGAAGTAGCCGAGCGCCTTTTTTAATATGTCGCGCTCCGTCTTGACCTTCGCCAGCTCGCGCCGCATGCGCTCATATTCCTGGGTCGATACCTTCTCGCTCCCGCCTGTGACCTCTGCATCGACGTTGGCGTCTCTGCACCACCGCCCCAGCAAATTGGCGCCAATGCCCAGGTCGCGGGCGATCGCCGCCTTACTCGCACCAGGCTGGCCTACCAGCTTGACTGCCTCGCGCTTGAACTCTTCTGAAAACAACCGTCTTTCACGTGCCATGTAATTC
>NZ_JBNDJE010000061.1:0-1195 GCF_050434805.1 Massilia sp. UYP11 | reverse complement strand
GGTAATCCCCCCGCAAAAAGAGCGCGATCAGAAGTAGAATTTTCTACTTAAGATACAGAAAGCTCTACATGAAGACCTCCCGTTTTACCGACAGCCAGATCATCGCCATCCTCAAACAGGCCGAAGCCGGCAGCCCGGTACCGGAGCTGTGCCGCGAGCACGGCATCAGCAACGCCACGTTCTACAAGTGGCGCTCGAAGTTCGGCGGCATGGACGCCTCGTTAATGGCGCGGATGAAGGAGCTGGAGGAGGAAAACCGGCGCCTTAAGAAGATGTATGTCGAGGAGCGCCTTAAGGCCGAGATCGTGGCGGAGGCGCTCACAAAAAAATGGTAGCGCCATCTCAGCGGCGGGAGATGGCGCAATGGGCCGTAGCGGACCGCTCAGCCACGGTTAAGCTGGCGTGCAAGGCGTTTGGCATCAGCCAGACCTGCTACCGCTACAAGGCCAAGCTGGATGCGGAAAATGTCCTCATTGCCGACTGGCTGGTACGACTGACGAACAACCAGCGTAACTGGGGCTTTGGGCTGTGCTTTCTGTACCTGCGCAACGTCAAGGGCTTCAAATGGAATCACAAACGCGTCTACAGGATCTACCGGGAGCTCGAGCTGAACCTGCGGATCAAGCCGCGTCATCGCCTGGTGCGCGAGAAACCGCTGCCGCTGACGGTGCCGATCGCGATCAACCAGAGCTGGTCGATGGACTTCATGCACGACCAGCTCGCCGACGGACGCAGCATCCGTTTGTTCAACGTGATCGATGACTTCAACCGCGAAGGCCTGGGGATCGAGGTCGACTTCTCGCTGCCATCAGAGCGCGTGATCCGCTCGCTCGACCGCATCATCGAATGGCGCGGGAAACCAGAAGCCATCCGATGCGACAACGGGCCTGAATACATCAGCGCGGTGACCCTGGCATGGGCAGCAAAACGCGGCATCCGCATCGATTTCATTCAGCCTGGACAGCCCCAACAGAACGCCTACGTGGAGCGCTACAACAGGACAGTTCGCTATGACTGGCTTGCCCACCACCTGTTCGAGACGCTCGACGAAATTCAGGAATTTGCCAGCAACTGGTTGTGGACCTACAATCACGACCGGCCCAACATGGCGCTCGGCGGTATCACGCCAAAACAGAAATTGGCACTCGCCGCTTAACCTCTACTTTTAGCGTGCTCTAAAAATGGGGGGATTACC
>NZ_JBNDJE010000060.1:0-1242 GCF_050434805.1 Massilia sp. UYP11 | reverse complement strand
CGCTTACCACGGTAGGATTCGTGACTGGGGTGAAGTCGTAACAAGGTAGCCGTATCGGAAGGTGCGGCTGGATCACCTCCTTTCTAGAGTAGCACCAGGGCCTAACGGCTCATCATCAAGCGTCCACGCTTATCGACTGTTGAACAAGTAAAGAACAGTTTTATCGGGGCTGTAGCTCAGCTGGTTAGAGCACCGTGTTGATAACGCGGGGGTCGTTGGTTCGAGTCCAACCAGCCCTACCAATGAGTTATCAAACGAAAGTAAAAACCTACTTTCGTTTGGAACTGCGTTAGCTAAAAATGCCCGGCAAAGCCGGATCATTTTTAGATGGCAAAAGCCACAACGGGGGATTAGCTCAGCTGGGAGAGCACCTGCTTTGCAAGCAGGGGGTCGTCGGTTCGATCCCGTCATCCTCCACCAAAAGTCCAAACGTAAGACCTGAGTTTTAGGTTTGGTCTTTTCGAGATCACTGTTTTTTCGTTCTTTAACAATCTGGAAGAAGTAAAGTTTTTTTAAGCGTGTAGCGCATGTCGGCAACGAGATGTGATGCACACTTAGGGTAGTAGTAATTTGTATCAAGCAAACATAGTTGTACTCTTGATTCCTATGACGATCTCTGTAACTCATGCAGAGGCCAACGTTATAGGGACAAGTGAATAAGTGCACATGGTGGATGCCTTGGCGATTACAGGCGATGAAGGACGTAGTAGCTTGCGATAAGCTGCGGGGAGCTAGCAAACGAGCTTTGATCCGCAGATTTCCGAATGGGGAAACCCGGCCTTTTAGGTCATTGCATGCTGAATACATAGGCATGCAAAGCGAACGCGGCGAACTGAAACATCTAAGTAGCTGCAGGAAAAGAAATCAACCGAGATTCCCAAAGTAGTGGCGAGCGAAATGGGATGAGCCTGTATGTGATAGTCGGACTGATAGTGGAAGCTTTTGGAAATGAGCGCCATAGTGGGTGATAGCCCCGTACACGAAATCAGACCGGTGGTACTAAGCATACGACAAGTAGGGCGGGACACGAGAAATCCTGTCTGAACATGGGGGGACCATCCTCCAAGGCTAAATACTCGTAATCGACCGATAGTGAACCAGTACCGTGAGGGAAAGGCGAAAAGAACCCCGGGAGGGGAGTGAAATAGATCCTGAAACCGTGTGCATACAAACAGTAGGAGCCTCCTTGTGGGGTGACTGCGTACCTTTTGTATAATGGGTCAGCGACTTACATTCAGTGGC
>NZ_JBNDJE010000059.1:0-1312 GCF_050434805.1 Massilia sp. UYP11 | reverse complement strand
TGAACCGCCCCGGGTTTTGTAGAGGCTCCATTCTTTGAGAAAATGGAGCTATGAAGAAGCAACCGAAGTATTCCCCCGAAGTCATCGAGCGCGCTGTGCGCATGGTCAGCGAAGCTGCCAGCGAGTACGAATCGCAGTGGGCGGCCATTACGTCGATCGCGGCCAAGATCGGCTGCACGCCTGAAACGCTGCGCCGCTGGGTACGCCAGCAAGAGCGCGATACCGGCCAGCGCCCAGGCCCGACCACTGCTGAAGAAGAGCGCATCAAGGCCCTGGAGCGAGAAGTGCGCGAGCTGCGCAAGGCAAATGAGATCCTGCGTCTGGCGAGTGCGTTTTTCGCCCAGGCGGAGCTCGACCGCCGCTTCAAGCCGTGAGGGCGTTTATCGACCAGTACCGCCATGCCTACGGTGTCGAGCCGATCTGCAGGGTGATGCAGGTCGCGCCGTCAGGCTACTGGCGTTACGCAGCGCAGCAACGAAACCCTGAGTTGAGATGCGCGCGTGCTCAGCGCGACGACGTGCTGATTGCCGACATCGAACGGGTCTGGCAAGCAAACCTGCAGGTCTACGGCGCCAACAAGGTCTGGCGCCAGCTGCGGCGTGAGGGAACCGATGTAGCCCGCTGCACGGTCGAACGCTTGATGCGCATGGCCGGCCTGAGCGGAGTTGTGCGAGGCAAGGTTGTACGTACCACGGTTGCTGATGCCAAGGCACCGTGCCCGCTCGACCGGGTCAACCGCCAGTTCAAGGCGCAACGGCCGAACCAGCTGTGGGTCAGCGATTTTACGTACGTCTCGACCTGGCAAGGTTTCGTATACGTGGCCTTCGTCATCGACGTTTTCGCCCGACGCATCGTCGGCTGGCGGGTAAGCAGCTCGATGCGGACCGACTTCGTGCTCGACGCGCTGGAGCAGGCGCTGTACGCACGCCAGCCCGAACGAAACGAGCTGGTCCATCATAGCGACCGCGGTTCTCAATACGTGTCGATAAAGTACAGCGAGCGCCTGGCAGAAGCCGGCATCGAACCCTCTGTGGGCAGCAAAGGCGACAGCTATGACAACGCCTTGGCCGAGACCATCAACGGGCTCTACAAGGCTGAACTGATCCACCGCCGCGCTCCCTGGAAAACACGTGAGGCCGTCGAACTGGCCACGCTGGAATGGGTGTCCTGGTTCAACCACCATCGCCTGCTGGAACCGCTCGGCTATATACCGCCGGCCGAAGCTGAGGCAAACTATTACAAGCAGTTGAGCAGTCAGGCTATCCCGGCCTGACTCACACTAACCGGCCTCCACGAAAGCCGGGGCGGTTCA
>NZ_JBNDJE010000058.1:0-1374 GCF_050434805.1 Massilia sp. UYP11 | reverse complement strand
GACTACCAAGGTTATAGGGACAAGCCGTACGGGCAATTAGTACTGGTTAGCTTAATGCATTACTGCACTTCCACACCCAGCCTATCAACGTCCTGGTCTCGAACGACCCTTCAAGGAGCTCAAGGCTCCGGGAAATCTCATCTCAAGGCAAGTTTCCCGCTTAGATGCTTTCAGCGGTTATCTCTTCCGAACTTAGCTACCCGGCAATGCCACTGGCGTGACAACCGGTACACCAGAGGTTCGTCCACTCCGGTCCTCTCGTACTAGGAGCAGCCCCCTTCAAATTTCCAACGCCCACGGCAGATAGGGACCAAACTGTCTCACGACGTTTTAAACCCAGCTCACGTACCACTTTAAATGGCGAACAGCCATACCCTTGGGACCGGCTACAGCCCCAGGATGTGATGAGCCGACATCGAGGTGCCAAACTCCCCCGTCGATATGAACTCTTGGGAGGAATCAGCCTGTTATCCCCAGAGTACCTTTTATCCGTTGAGCGATGGCCCTTCCATACAGAACCACCGGATCACTATGTCCTACTTTCGTACCTGCTCGACTTGTCGGTCTCGCAGTTAAGCACGCTTATGCCATTGCACTATTAGCACGATGTCCGACCGTACCTAGCGTACCTTCGAACTCCTCCGTTACACTTTAGGAGGAGACCGCCCCAGTCAAACTGCCTACCATGCACTGTCCCCGATCCGGATAACGGACCAAGGTTAGAACCTCAAACAAACCAGGGTGGTATTTCAAGGATGGCTCCACGAACACTGGCGTGTCCGCTTCAAAGCCTCCCACCTATCCTACACAGATTGGTTCAAAGTCCAATGCAAAGCTACAGTAAAGGTTCATGGGGTCTTTCCGTCTAGCCGCGGGTAGATTGCATCATCACAAACATTTCAACTTCGCTGAGTCTCGGGAGGAGACAGTGTGGCCATCGTTACGCCATTCGTGCAGGTCGGAACTTACCCGACAAGGAATTTCGCTACCTTAGGACCGTTATAGTTACGGCCGCCGTTTACTGGGACTTCAATCAAGAGCTTGCACCCCATCATTTAATCTTCCAGCACCGGGCAGGCGTCACACCCTATACGTCCACTTTCGTGTTTGCAGAGTGCTGTGTTTTTATTAAACAGTCGCAGCCACCATTTTATTGCAACCCGTTCATCCTTCCACAGTAAAGTGGTCAAACTACTAGGGCGTACCTTATCCCGAAGTTACGGTACCAATTTGCCGAGTTCCTTCTCCCGAGTTCTCTCAAGCGCCTTAGAATACTCATCTCGCCCACCTGTGTCGGTTTGCGGTACGGTCTCGTATGACTGAAGCTTAGAGGCTTTTCTTGGAACCACTTCCGATTGCTTCGTCGCACATGGC
>NZ_JBNDJE010000057.1:0-1409 GCF_050434805.1 Massilia sp. UYP11 | reverse complement strand
GAACATTTGATAATTTAAGTAATCAAGAACCGAAGTTCTTGGCACCTTCATCAAACGCCCACACTTATCGACTGTTAATTTTTAAAGAACTTTATTCGGTACTGCATCCCTGCTGTGTGCTTCGAATCGTTTTGTTCGTCAGCAGCAGAGGAAAGAGAGTATGAAGTGTTTTTCGTTTTTCGTCAACCCCTCATTTCGCTTCGTCTCAGATTTCTCTGCAACCTTGCCAACGTAACCACTTGATTACGTTAACATTTTTCGGTCAGTGCCGAAGCGGAGGCGAACTATAGCAAAGCCCTAGCCGGTCGCGCAAGTGCTCAGCAATAATATTTTTCAACGATGAGGAAGCGGTGATGGCTCCTCGCATGCGCTGGCCTGGTCCTGTCGCTCACGCGCGAGATCGTCAATTCCCTGCATCGCGCAGATGGGTCAATGTGAGTGCTTGCACTGACGGTGGCGTTATATTGCCAATGCGGAAATGCGCGGTAGATCATCGCTTGCAATTAGCTAGCGTGCGACCTATATTGGGTCCATGAAAGCGAACACTTCCCCCTCCCCTGCGACGCCCATGCTCGATGAGCAGCTATGTTTCGCCCTGTACTCGACCTCACTGGCGATGATGCGGGTCTACCGTGGCTTGTTGCCCAAGCTCGGGCTAACCTACCCGCAATATCTCGTCATGATGGTGTTATGGGAGCAGGACCAGCTGACCGTGTCGGACATCGGCGAGCGCCTGTTCCTGGATTCCGCAACCTTGACACCATTGCTCAAGCGGATGGAAGCCCAGGGATTGGTGCAGCGTAACCGCGCGCGTAGCGATGAACGCCAGGTAATCATCAGCCTGACGGAAGAGGGCAACGCATTAAAGAAGGAAGCCGCCAGCGTGATGCCGGCGGTCTTGTGTGCGACCAAGTGCTCGGTCGATGAAGCGTCGGCCCTGCGCGATCAATTGGTGAACCTGCGCAAGAGCCTGAACGACAGCGCCGGCTAAGCGGCGTTCGCTAGATAAGCAGGTCAGCCCGCGATCCGCAGCGGGTTGCCCTCGGTGCTGATGCGGAACACGCGCACCGTGCGCAGCAGCACCGCCGACTGCTCCTTGAGCGCCGCGGCCGACGCGGCGGCCTGCTCGACGAGCGCAGCGTTCTGCTGGGTCGCCTCGTCCATTTGACCCACCGCATGGTTCACTTGCTCGATGCCGGCATGCTGGGCTTCGCTTGCGGTCGTAATTTCGGCGATGATGCCGCTGACTTCCTTCACGCTGGTCACGATGTCGTCCATCGTGGCGCCGGCTTGCTCCACCAGTTTTGACCCCGCATTGAATCGCCACGAGTTTCCTAGACACTCGCGAGCCGCTTGAAATACTGCTTTTCATACTCGACCGGCGACAAGTCATTGCTGGAGCTGTGCCG
>NZ_JBNDJE010000056.1:0-1662 GCF_050434805.1 Massilia sp. UYP11 | reverse complement strand
CACTACCAGGGCCCGTTCCATCCAGAGAAGCGCACCGCGGTATGGCGCCACCACTATGACGAACTCAACCAGCGCACCGGCACGGTCCGCCCCGACGGCCACCGCATCGACTGGCTGACCTACGGCGCCGGCCACGTGCATGGCCTGCTGCTCGACGGGCAAGACCTCGTCTCCTTCGAGCGCGACGCGCTATACCAGGAAACCGGTCGCACCCAGGCCAACGGCCTGCGGCAAACGATGCAGTACGACCCGCTTGGGCGCCTGATCGAACAGCAGCTCGGCGCCATCGCGCAGGTCAGCCGGAAGGACCGGCACCCTTATTTCGACACGTACCGTCCCGACGTCCAGGTGGGCATGCAAGCCGCCATCCTGCGGCGCTACCGCTACGACCCGTCCGGCCAGTTGACCAGCCTCGAAGACAACCGGCGCGGCCGCGTCGAATACCGCTACGACCCGGTCGGACGGCTGCTGGCGGCGAACAGCGCATTAGGCCATGAAACCTTCGCCTTCGACCCGGCGGGCAACATCCAGGCAGCCGACACCGCGCAGCAGGAGCCCATCAGCCGCCGTGTCCCACTGCCGAAACTGCTGGACAACCTGCTGAAGGAATATGCTGGCGTGCGCTACCGCTATGACGAACGCGGCAACGTCGTGGAACGCACCCAGGACGGCATTCGGTCCGAATATGCATGGGATGCGTACAACCGGATGACCCGCGCCACGACCTGGCATGGCGTCACCACCTTTGCCTATGATGCGCTGGGAAGGCGCATCGCCAAGCGCAGCGGGACGATGGATGGCGCCGCCTTTCGCGAGACGGCCCGCACCATGTACGGCTGGGATGGCGACACGCTGGCGTTGGAAAGCAGCGTGCGCCGGGGCGACGCGGCGGGCGAACGGACGGTGCATTATGTGTACGAGCGCGACAGCTTCGTGCCGCTGGTACAGGCCACCCGGAGCCGTGCGCTTCGCCTGGCGCCTACCACGGATGTGAAAGCGCTGATGGCGGGCAACGGCGGCAAGTACGATATCGCGCTCGATCCGCTGTGGAACGGTGAGGTCGAGCAGGAAGCCGAGCCGTTCGGTAAGGAAGAGATCGCCTTCTACCAATGCGATCATCTGGGCACGCCGCAGGAGTTGACGGATTGCGAGGGCAAGGTTGCGTGGTCGGCGCAGTACAAGGCGTGGGGGCAAGCGAAGGAGGCAATCAGCGAGGCGGCGCGCAAGGCCGGGATACGGAATCCGATCCGGTTTCAGGGGCAGTACTTTGATGATGAGACGGGGATCCATTACAACCGGTATCGGTACTACGATCCGGATGGCGCACGTTACATGACGGCAGATCCGATTGGCCTGCTAGGCGGAATGAATGCTTATCAGTACGCACCCAATCCGACGGGTTGGATAGACCCTTTAGGTCTCCGGAGGAAAAACAAGAAAGCAGCTTGTCCCGTATGTAGTGGGACGCCATGTCGAGGTAGGAAAAATCCCTCGCGTGGTGCAGCAGGATTCCAGAGCTCAAGCGCCTACCCAAATAAAGACCGCTGGTCAAATGTGATCCTACCTAAAGGCCACCTCGAATAACCCGCTCTCGGCGTGAGCAGAGCCAGGCGAAACGTGAGTCCGCGCTCCAGCATCGCTCAGTAGCGTGATTTTCAAAGC
>NZ_JBNDJE010000055.1:0-1703 GCF_050434805.1 Massilia sp. UYP11 | reverse complement strand
CGAACAGGACCGTGAAACGACTTTGCGCCGATGATAGTGCTGCAACCAGTGTGAAAGTAGGTTATCGTCAGGCTAGTTATATAGAAAAACCCCACAAGGTGATCCTGGTGGGGTTTTTTGCTTTGTATCCCTAAAAACCGTCCTGTTGTGCAAGCACCCAATCGCTTTTGTGCATAAAGCACATTGCGTACAAAAAACTTTGCTTTCCGCCCAGACTCAATCGTGCGCGATAAGTAGTTTTCTATAATTCTTTGTTACCCAAGTATTTGTTTTTGTTGGCATACCAAGCCGACAGGGACTTCGTTTGCCTCATCACTTTTACAAAGAGTTTTATGCGATCACTTTCTGCACTTAGCACGCGGGCCAAGCTTGGCTTCGGGTTTGGCCTGGTCGGGATCCTGATTATCGTGCTGGCCATCTTTGCTTGGCGTGAATTAGGGAATGTCGGTGAAGAACTCACCGCACAAAACATGGTGCGCACGACCCAGCTCGAGCGTCTATACGCATTGCGCGAATCGCTCGCCCAGACTGGCCTTGCCGCGCGCAATGCCTACATTTTCCCGAACGTAACTGACGCCACACGCGAGCTCGAGCTCCTGGACGAACACAAGGCCCGTTATCTCACCGAACTACACGCCCTGGAGCCACTATTTGTTGGGAATGCCGACTTTGCAAAGATGCGTGACGGCCTGCTGCAGATGGCGCAAGAGCTGAACCGCCCACGCCGCTACCGCAGCGCCGGCCAGTTGGCCGAGTATGGCGCCTTCCTTGTTAATGAGTGCAGTCCATTGCGCCGTCAAAACGTGCTCGACATCGATCGGGTCATCACCATCGTGCAGCAACAAGTCACCAAGGGCACCGCCGATGCGCAGGAGTCGATCGCGTCCGCCAAGACCACGATCGTCGTGGTCACGCTTGCCGCAGTCAGCCTGAGCGTATTGGTCGGCAGCGCGATCACGGCACACCTGTTGCGCCAGTTGGGTGGCGAACCGATCGAAGTCAATCGCATCGCGTCAGCCATTGCCTCGGGCGACCTCACCATCAACGTGGCCGTGCGTCCCGACGACGAGGCCAGCGTCATGCATGCCATCCGCGAAATGCAGGCCAGCTTGCAAAACATCGTTGCCCAGGTCCGTGGCGGTACCGACATGATCGCGACCGCGTCCAGCGAGATCAGCGCCGGTAACGACGATCTGTCGATGCGCACCGAGGAACAGGCGAACTCGCTGGGGCGCACTGCCGATTCGATGAAAGAGCTGACTGCCGTCGTCAAACAGAATACCGCCTATGCCCGTCATGCCAACACGCTCGCCGAATCGGCCAGCACTGTCGCGAGCAAGGGCGGCACCGTCGTCTCCGCCGTGGTCAATACCATGCAGGACATCAATACATCGGCGCGCAAGATCTCGGACATCATCGGTGTGATCGACGCCATTGCTTTCCAGACCAATATCCTGGCACTGAATGCCGCGGTCGAAGCCGCACGCGCCGGCGAGCAAGGACGAGGCTTCGCCGTGGTTGCGAGCGAAGTACGCAACCTGGCGCAGCGTTCGGCCACGGCCGCCAAGGAGATCTCGGCATTGATCGGTGAATCGGTCGCCAAGGTCAATGTGAATCGCCACGACTATCGTAGACACTCCTGAGCCATAATATCGGGCACAAGGAGAAGATATGAGCGGTAAGCGGTACACAGAGGAATTCAA
>NZ_JBNDJE010000054.1:0-1705 GCF_050434805.1 Massilia sp. UYP11 | reverse complement strand
GTTGTGTTCGTCAGCAGCAGAGAGGCGAGAGTATGAAGTGTTTCTCATCGTTCGTCAACCTCTTTTTTCTCTTCGCTTTCGCTACCGTGAGGCGGTGTCTGCGTCGAGGAGCGAGACTATAACAAAGCGTCACGCCTTCCGCAAGGGCCAGTTTTCGACTTCGTCGAATCGCGTCGACCGCCCATGTGTCGCCACCTCCCCTGCTCCGTCAGCCGCGCTGGGTCTCCCAGGTCACGTTTGTCGCCATCCTCCGGTCCCATGACGATGCGCCTGCACCGTGCATTCTGCGCCGGTTTGCCCAGCAAGCCATAGCGCGTTTCCAATTGCCGCGCGCCGACGGCGCCTGCATCGATCGATTCGGCAGGCAGTACCTGGTCGAGCAGTTCAGCGATCAGCCTCTTGCGCGCTTCGATGAACTTCGTGTCAACGCCGGGGATATCGACCTGACGCAGATAAATACCCCGGGCGCGGACTTGCCGTGAACCAGCGCACCCCGGCCGATCATGTGCAGCGCGGACGCTCCCGACGCCATGTCGCTTGACCTGGTCAGCACCGTCGATGCAACTGCGCAGGCCTTGCAACCATTCCAGCGCCTGCTCGGCGGGTGGATCAGGTCGTGGTGCGGTCGGTCTTCGCCAGGTGAGTATTTGCGCAGCCAACCGCGGTCGTCGGGCGCCCAATCGTCCAGATAGCTGGCTGCAGGCTTGGAAACAGCTGTTCGCCTTTCAGTTCGTGAAGCCGGTACAGGTGCTCTTCCCCTGGCGACGCCGGCTGCCGGCGGGCAATCGTGCGCACGTTGGGCGCGACGAAGCTGCGGCGCAGGAATCTGGCGATCGTCGGCGCGACGTCGGCGGCGAGCAGCCGCCAGGACGCGTGCGCACGGCGTTGGGCCAGAAGCTGCTGGTAATCCAGCGCGCTCTATGCAGGATCGGCGGGGGCATCCGACATCGATGCGACCAGTTCATGGTACCAGCGCTCCTGGCGGGTCTTGTGCAAGCGGTACCAGGCCTTGGCGGTTGCCGGCCTCCAGACCTTGAGCATCTTGAGGACTTCATAGGAGAACTCGAGCGGCGCCAGGCCGGTTGCCGTGATCAGGTTGGCGCCACGGACAGCAGGCTCCTTGCGGTACAGATGTTCACCGCAGTATTCGGGGCAGGCTGCTTTCAGCCATCCCAGATCGTTGGAGGTGTGGCGCCGTGCATTCAGTGCGCCGATGCTGGCCAGGCCGATGGTCGCACCACAGATGGCCGCGACCTGGTGGCCCTGGTCCAGCGCGTCGCGCGCCAGTTCGAGGGCGGGTCTTGCCCGTGCAGACTGCCAGATGTCTGCGCCTGGCAGCAGGAGCAGGTCGTTGTCGTCCAGCCGGATATCGCCGATTGCCATGTCTGGTGTATGGGTCACGCCGCCCATGCTCGTTACTGCGTCACGGGTCAGGCCTGCCTTCAGCAACTGGAAGTCCCGTGATGGGTCTGCGAAAAACCGGCGGCTATGCAGTTCTGCCGTCAGGTATCCGATTTCCCAATCCGCCAGCGTGTCGACGACAACGAGATATACCCTCATCGCTTTTCCTCTGTAAAAGACAGTATGACCTTGGAATTTTACGCATCCCCAAAGCAAAAAACCCCACCAGGATCACCTGGTGGGGTTTTTCTATATAACTAGCCTGACGATAACCTACTTTCACACTGGTTGCAGCACTATCATC
>NZ_JBNDJE010000053.1:0-1987 GCF_050434805.1 Massilia sp. UYP11 | reverse complement strand
TCTCTTGTTCGAAGTGTCGGCCCTTGAACAGGTCGCTCGTGCTCGCGTGACTACGCATGTTAGGCAAAGGCCGTCATTCTAGCTGAGCTGCAGGTCTGCACCAGAGCCCGTTTCTCTAGGCAGTTGCTCCGCAGACAACGTATGGCATACATTGAAGCATTGGACGGCCGAGTTCGGCCAAGAGCGGACACAACGTTGAATGTAGCTGCGTCTGAACTAGCCTAAAAACTGGGATTAGCTGCGGTACTCTGCGGTCAAGCGGATGAGCTGACGCGCCTCGTCGACCATTCGGTCAGCCTCGCGCTCGACGTGTTCGAGAGCGACACGGGACGGATCACGGGCTGGCGCGAGGATCTCAGTGCGCGGCGGGACGAGATTCGAGAATGTCGGGTAGCATGATTTCGAGCCACTCAACCAGACCCTGCACCTTTTCCGCAGCTTCCAGTCCGATCGGCGTTAGCGTGTACTCGACATGGGGCGGCACGGTCTTGAAGTCCTTGCGGTCGACCATGCCGTCTGCCTCCAGCCATTGCAGGGTTTGCGCTAGCATGCGTTCGCTGACGCCGCCGATGCAACGCCGCAGGTCGCTGAAGCGCTGCTTACCAGGCATCAGGGCGATCAGCACGAGCACGCCCCAGCGGCTGGTCAGATGCTTCAGGATTTCGCGCGACGGGCAGGCGGCGGCCATCACGTTGCCGCGCATGAGGCGCTCGGAGAACGTGCCGTGTTCAGGTTCGGGGGAAAAATCAGACATGGTTATCTCTAACTAACATTTGTGTGCGTACTTCCTAAAGAGAAGTATAGTTCATATAATCGGGCCTCGTCCACATCGAACCCTTGAAGGAGTAAACCATGACTATTGCAGTAAGTGGCGCAACCGGCCAACTGGGCCGCCTCGTGATCGGCAAACTCAAACAGAAGGTCGCGACTGACAACATCGTCGGTCTCGTCCGTAACACCGAAAAAGCCAGGGATCTGGACGTCGCCGTCCGCGTGGCCGACTACACCCAGCCGGCCACGCTCGAGGCCGCCCTCGCCGGTATCGATACGCTGCTGCTCATCTCGGGCAACGAAATCGGCCAGCGTGCGACCCAGCACGCCAACGTGATCAATGCCGCAAAGAAAGCCGGCGTCAAGCGCATCGTGTACACGAGCCTGCTGCGCGCCGACCGCTCGCCGCTGAACCTGGCACCGGAGCACGTCCAGACCGAAGCCGACCTGAAGGCATCAGGCCTGCAGTACACCATCCTGCGCAATGGCTGGTACACGGAAAACTACACGGGTTCTATTACCCCGGCCCTGGCCAATGGCGCGTTCTACGGCAGCGCCGGCGACGGAAAGATCGCTTCCGCCGCACGTGCCGACTATGCCGAAGCGGCTGTCGTGGCCTTGACGAACGAAGCGCACAGCGGCATCACCTACGAGCTGGCCGGCGACAATGCCTACACGCTGGCGGAACTCGCCGCCGAGATCTCCAGCCAGACCGGCAAGGACATCCCCTATGTGAACATTCCGGAAGCCGACTACGCGGCCGCGCTCAAGGGCGCGGGTCTGCCGGAGGGCTTCGCCGCGGCCATCGCATCGTGGGACGTAGGCGCCTCGCAAGGCGCATTGTTCGACGATGGCCGCCAGCTGTCCAAGTTGATCGGCCGTCCGACCACATCGCTGGCCGACAGCGTCAGGCAAGCGCTCGCCTGAGCGCGTTCGATCCGGCCGTCCCGGCGGCTGGATTACCCAAGCTTCATTGAGGGCTGTCTGGCAAATCGCTCAGTGGGACAAGCCTGAGGCGGGGTGTCAAATCGACAGACGCCGCCACGGAAACTCCCCGAATCAGCGTAATCATCCGTCCGTCTGCCTCAGGCGTATGCACGACCTTGATTAACCATTGGATGGGCTTTGTTGCGTAAATCAGGCTCGGCCAGGGTATAAGGCGTAGGTCTGTTAGCCTGAGCAGGATGAAACCAGCTCCACAGAAGTACCGCACGAC
>NZ_JBNDJE010000052.1:0-2034 GCF_050434805.1 Massilia sp. UYP11 | reverse complement strand
TGTCAGCAGCGGTTGTAAACTGATACAGGCAGCGATTGAAAACTGATACACCATTTTGAGAAGATGGCCGCTTTGCGGAGCGGCCTTGAAACCCAAAGAGGTGTACGTGGAAATTCAACTCCTGAAGAGGCATGGGTTAAGCCTTCGGCAGATCGCCGCCGAGGTAGGCTGCGCAGTGAACACGGTGCGCCGGCATCTGGCCCTGGAGGCCGTGCCGAAGTACGAACGCCAAGTCAAACGCCAGACGAAGCTGGCGCAATTCGAGCAGTACCTGAGGGATCGGCAGCAAGCCGCTCAGCCCGACGTGATTCCGGCCACCGTGCTGTACCGCGAGATTGCCGCGCGCGGCTACGAAGGCGGCATGAGCCAGTTGAGGGCCTTCGTGCGCACCTTGCGCCCGGCACCTTCAGCCGACCCGGTGGTGCGTTTCGAGACGGCGATGGGCGAGCAGTTGCAGGTGGACTGGGTCGAATTCCGTAAGGGCAGCGCGCCATTGCACGCGTTCTGCGCGACGCTTGGCTTTAGCCGGGCCAGCTACGTGGAGTTCGTCAGCAACATGAAGGTAGAAACCCTGATCGCCTGCCACGAGCGCGCCTTTGCGGCGTTCGGTGGCGTGACGCGGCGGGTCCTGTATGACAACATGAAGACGGTAGTACTGGAGCGCGATGCGTACGGTGAGGGCGAGCACCGCTTCCACGCCGGCTTCCTGGACTACGCCAGGCATAGCGGCTTCGTGATCAAGCTGTGCCAGCCGTACCGGGCCAAGACCAAGGGAAAAGTCGAACGCTTCAACGGCTACCTGCGCCGCTCGTTTTACGTGCCGCTGGCGAGCCGGGTGGCACAGAGCGGCCAGAAGCTCGACGTCGTAACGGCCAACGTGGAAGTGGCCCACTGGTTGCGCGAGGTGGCCAATGCGCGCATCCACGGCACCACCGGGGAGCCGCCAGCCGAAGCATTGAAGCGGGAAGTGGAGCACCTGCAAGCGCTGCCGGCACCATGGCGGGCGGACATCGCGGCAGCCAGGCCGCAACCGAGTACCGCGGCACCTGCGGTGCCGCGGCCGGCAGCGGTGGTGGAGCGAATCGCGCAACCGTCTCCAGTACAGCATCCGCTGCAGGTGTACGACGCGCTGCTGGTGCGGGTTACTGAAGGGGTGGGGGCATGAACCTGCAGCATGAGCGTATCGCGACGTTGTGCGAGAGCCTGAACCTGCCGTTCGTGGCACAGGGCTATGGCGCCGCAACCCAGAAGGCGGCGAAGCAGGAGATGGCCTACAGCGACTTCCTGGAGGGGCTCTTGAGGGAGGAAGCCGCCGGGCGCAACGTGCGTAAGCAAAGCACGATGACCAGGCTGGCCGGGTTCCCGGCGGTGAAAACGCTGGACGAGTTCAACTATGACTTCGCCAAAGGCGTCAAGCGCAGCCAGGTCGAGGAGCTGGCCGGTTTGGGCTTCGTCGAGCGGCATGAAAACGTGGTGCTTGTCGGGCCCAGCGGCGTAGGCAAGACGCACCTGGCAATGGCACTGGGTTACAAGGCCACGCAGGCCGGCATCAAGACGCGCTTCACGACGGCGGCCGACCTGATGCTGGCGTTGACGATGGCGCATACCCAGAACAATTTGAAGGCGGTAATGCACCGCGCGATCAAGGCATATCGGCTCTTGATCATCGATGAGATCGGTTACTTGCCGATGAACCGGGAGCAGGCCAACCTGTTCTTTCAGGTGATCGCGGCACTGTACGAGCGCAGCAGCCTGATCGTGACCAGCAACCTGCCGTTCGGGCAATGGGACACGACCTTCGCGCAGGACACGACGCTGACCGCGGCGCTGCTCGACCGGCTACTGCACCATGCGCACATCGTGCCGATTGCAGGGGAAAGCTACCGGCTCAAGCACCAACGACAGGCCGGGATGATGAGGGGGAGCGATGTTGCAGAAATGGGCTGAACACGGACGGTGTTCGGCGACGGGGGTGTATCAGTTTTAAATCGCTGAGACGACGAAATCTGTATCAGTTTTCAATCGCCGTTGACA
>NZ_JBNDJE010000051.1:0-2468 GCF_050434805.1 Massilia sp. UYP11 | reverse complement strand
TGGTTTGCTTCATGGCGGCTCAGCAGGAATCGAAGACGTCATTGTGCCAGCTCGCACGCCAGCCGGGATCGGTCGACGATTAAATCAGCGCTTCCGTAGGCCGTGCGTGGTTCGAATACGCGACCAACGAATTGAAAGTCGCCGGGTCGAAATGACTATTTTTTATTAATTAATGATTTGCAACGCTTGCCAGATGAGGTAATCAGTCATGACAAGTGGGAGTAATGGCAACTTATCGGGAGTTACGTCACAAGTACGGCACGTGGCGATTTTGGCTCAACCGACCGTCGCAGGCATGCTGCCGATCAACTTGCACCCGCATTCCGTCGTGCACCCCTCCACTGCAACGGGCACCCCGTCAACTGTAAGCGTGTTGTGGGCGGTGATGATCTTGTTTACGCCGTGTGGTTTGCCACCAGGGTAGGGCAGCGGACAATCAACCTTATCACCCAGTCGGGCGATCGCTTTTCCCCTGATGTCGTGGTTGAGCGACCCGCTAATCACCGTGCCGCCATGATCGGTTTTGTCTCCGACTGTAATGATCTTCAATGACATTTGACTCTCCAGTGGAATCCGCGGTACTAATCGATCGGTGGGGCCGTCCGGCTAATCGCGGCCGTTGGGCTAACGCATATATCTCATAGCTAACGATTGCAGTAGCAAACGGTGATTGCTGTTATAGCACTCAAGATTACCCGGCGTGTCGTATGCATGTATGGGTGAAATGCAATGTTATGCAGCTTTATTTTAAATACACCCTTGATAAGCATATATTGCGCCCCTAAAGAGAATGCTAAATCATAAGCTGCCTTGAATTTAGCGCCAGCTTGCAGAGACTTTAGCATATTTCCTGAGCATCATCGGCAGCGGTCAGCCTCGATAATCATTGCGCATTTGCGTGTGCGCCAACTTTCACAACTAAATTGCCGCTGAGTGACTGGCCAACATCAAGTGCTATACCTTGAATTAGCATCCGTTTTGTGTTCTTCCTAAGATCTAGGGGTGAATATCCAGCCTTTTCAAACGCCGATAAAAGCTGACTCAAATTGACAAGTTTTGGTGCCGGCTCAGTCGTTGCCACAGATGCTGCAATCATAACGATTGCAGCGACAATGATTTTTTTTTGATCTACATTATGATCCCCTAATATCCAACGAATGAATTATTAATTAAGATACTGTCCCTGTAGTACAGCATCGTATACGCACTGTACTACTATTCGAACTCAGCAATCGAGCCGCAATCCTGAAAATGTTTCCGAATTGCGCTAACGACATCCTGCTTCTCAGTTTTAGTCAAAGCAACGCCCGGCGGCACTTCCCAATTATTCAATGAATTCAACTAGATGACGTAACGTGGTTCGATCGGCGCTGAGGCAATAAGCGCCTCGCCTAGAATACGTACAAGTTTGTCTTCACTCTCCAATCGCATGTCTCCCCGGGAGACGTGAACGACTTCAACATTCATACGTTACCCCTTGGGAATGGTCCTCAAGTTTCCGTATTTCGGGTAAGTAATAATGATCCAAGTTGTTCCTCGAAAACCAGTGCTTGTCATCCTGCGCGTGCTCGTTGTAAAAACTAACGTCTATAAAACTTTCCTATCGTGCGACGTCACTGAGGTTTCATGTAAATGTCGGCCTGATAGGCACGTGGCTCATAGCTCACTTCAACTTCCCCCCACTTGAACCGCCACGTACGCTTCCTATTGCCTTTATTGTTCGGTGGAGCTCCAACCGTCTTTTCTACGAAATTCGATAGCAGACGATACTCATCTTTCATCGCTTCTTCACTTACATCATCCCACCCTTTAACAGGACTGTCCAACCAGCTCAATCGTAGCCAGTTAATCTTTTTATCTCGCAGGCTGATGAAAACTCCAAACCTCATATTATCCGCCTGAGCTTCGACGTAGTAGTAAATTCTGCCGCCACTGAGTTCTCGTTTCTCAATTAGACCTTCTTCGGCGAGCGCCTTTAAGTCTCCATTGGAAGCGGTAAGGATATTTTTCTCGCCGATATCTATTTTTCCTTCAATGAAATTGATCATGGTTCTGTCAACTCCATAATTGGGCCTTTATCCATATTCATACGATCTTTCGCAGTGATGTAATATTGCGTTCCGCCACCCGGGCCATATTGGTCATTGGCTAGCGCGTAAGCTTTTCCTACGCAGAGATCTTCTTTTAATGTAAATGCCTGTACCTTTTGCCTTGCGCCGAACTTGAAGTGCTCAGAATTTCCAGCGTGTCCTACCTGGGTCGCCTCATGATATGCATTGACTGATTTCTTTGAGGCAGCAAGAGTAGACTCGTCAGCAAAGAACCCGCCTGGCTTCGGCCCGTAAGGATACAGTGTGTAGACAGTGGTGCCTTTAGGCCACCTCTAAAAACCTCGGCCGAGACGCCTGCGGCTGGGTAAAATCCTGACATCGAACCAAGCCAGCGAGTGCCGTCATGATGAAACCCCG
>NZ_JBNDJE010000050.1:0-3786 GCF_050434805.1 Massilia sp. UYP11 | reverse complement strand
TCTCTTGTTCGAAGTGTCGGCCCTTGAACAGGTCGCTCGTGCTCGCGTGACTACGCATGTTAGGCAAAGGCCGTCATTCTAGCTGAGCTGCAGGTTTGCACCAGAGCCCTATAGGGCAGTATGGTATAGTGGGGACGCTTAACTAGTAGAGAGGTGTTCGATGCCATATAGTCCGGAAGAAAAGAAACAAGCCCTCACGCGTATCAGGCGTATCAAAGGACAGGTAGCTACTCTTGAACAAGCACTTGATGCAGGTGCTGATTGCCCTGCGATTCTTCAGCAGCTCGCGGCAGTCCGCGGAGCGGTTAACGGCTTGATGGCCACGGTCTTGGAAAGCTATCTGCGAGAAGAATTTCCGAATAGCGAGATCAGGAGTGATTCGCAGAACAAGTCCATTGACGAAACAATCTCTATCGTCCGGTCGTACCTGCGTTAGAGAGATGAAGTGCCCTCGATGAGAACAAATTCACCTAGATTAGAAAGAAACCACATCATGAAATCACGTGCAGCAGTTGCCTTCGGGCCTGGAAAGCCGCTGGAAATCGTTGAGATTGACGTTGAGCCGCCGCGCAAGGGCGAAGTTCTTGTCAAGATCACGAATACTGGCGTATGCCACACCGATGCCTTTACCTTGTCGGGCGATGACCCCGAAGGTCTTTTCCCGGTCGTTTTGGGCCATGAAGGAGCGGGTATCGTCATGGAGGTAGGGGAAGGGGTAACCAGTGTGAAACCTGGCGATCATGTCATTCCACTCTACACCGCTGAATGTGGCGAGTGTCTGTTCTGTAAGTCCGGCAAAACCAATCTGTGTGTCGCGGTTCGTGCGACCCAAGGCAAGGGGCTGATGCCCGATGGCACGACTCGCTTTTCTTATAACGGCCAACCGCTTTACCACTACATGGGCTGTTCGACTTTCAGCGAATATACGGTTGTTGCGGAAGTGTCACTGGCCAAGATCAACCCGGATGCTAATCCGGAGCACGTCTGCCTGCTGGGTTGTGGGGTAACAACCGGTATCGGTGCCGTCCACAACACGGCCAAGGTGCAACCGGGCGACTCGGTCGCCGTCTTCGGTCTTGGCGGCATTGGGCTCGCTGCAATCCAAGGTGCGCGCCAAGCCAAGGCGGGTCGCATAATTGCCATCGACACCAATCCAGCCAAGTTCGAGTTAGCTCGTAAGTTTGGCGCGACCGAATGTCTCAACCCTAAGGACTTCGAGAAGCCGATCCACGAGGTTCTCATCGAAATGACCGGCTGGGGCGTGGACCATACATTCGAGTGCATTGGTAATGTCAACGTAATGCGCTCTGCGCTGGAAGCAGCCCATCGCGGCTGGGGCCAGTCAATCGTCATCGGCGTCGCCGGTGCTGGCAAGGAAATCTCGACCCGTCCATTCCAGCTGGTCACTGGTCGGACTTGGAAGGGCTCGGCTTTTGGCGGAGTCAAAGGGCGCACCCAACTTCCCGGCATGGTGGAAGACGCAATGAAAGGTGAGATCGATCTCGCCCCATTCGTTACCCACACCATGGGTCTCGAGGATATCAACAAAGCCTTCGATCTGATGCACGAAGGCAAGTCGATTCGCACGGTGATCCACTATTGATTCACGAACACTAACTATTCATTTAACATCAAATATCAAGAAAAAGAACTATGTCTACTCCAGTTATTTCCGGTGACAGCATTTTCTCGCACGTCTTTATCGGCGCCGCCGACGTTCAGAAGTCGGCCGCGTTTTACGATGCGACTCTGGGGGCTCTTGGCATCAAGAACCTCGGTCCATTCGGTAACGGTTGGGTGCTCTTCGGCCGTGAAAAGCCGGCTTTTATCATTGCCCGTCCTGGCAACGGTGAAGCGCCCTCCAGCAATGGCGTGACGATCGGCTTTGCTGCTGCAACTCCCGCCGAGGTAGATGCATTCCACGCCGCCGGCCTTGCCGCAGGCGGCACCGACGAGGGGCAGCCTGGCCCGCGTGGCCACCTGCCTGGCGCCTACGCAGCTTATCTGCGTGATCCGGCGGGCAACAAGATCTGCTCGTACACCTTTGTCTAAGTAGTCATCCAAAATTTATCGTGAACTTCGTCCCGAAGCTGCTCATCAAGGATTGAATTTCGTGAAGCAGGTCTGCGCCGTTCTTGGCAACGAAGCGGCGCCAGAAATGCTTAGCGTGCTTCCACAAAATCTCGATTCGGTTGAGCTCTGGACTGTAGGGCGGCAAATAGTACAGATGCAGCCCATGTTTAGCCCACTGACGCCGCTTTTTATCCATGATGGCGCCTTTGTGTATGCCGGCGTTATCGATCAAGACGATTCGCGGAACGTTATGCGGAAGCACCGCGATCTGTTCGAAGAATGCAATGACATCGTCTCGTGTCGTCGGTCGCTGCTGAGTTATCCAGGTCAGTTGGCCATCGTGACGCAAAGCCCCAAGCACGTTCACGCGCTGCCGGTGCGCGAGAGGCTCGACGGCTCGGGTCTGGCCGATTTTTCCCCAGCCGTACTGCACCGGCGGATTCGGGCTGAAGCCTGATTCGTCGAAATACAGCAGCTCGCACCGCTGTTCCTGATCGAGCCTGACCAGAGCGTCGATCACTTTGCCGGCGTGCTCGAACGCTTCCTGAGCTCGCTTTTTTTAAACTGTACCGATAGCGCTTGTACGTGAAGTCCATCTCCTTGAGGTACCGTTTAGCCGTGCTTTCGCTGATCGAGGCGTGGTCCTGGCCTTGCTCGATCTGGCGCAGCAGTGCCCCCACGGTACCGGATTCCGAATCGGCCAACTTGCCAAGAGCTTGCTGCTGCTCGGGTGTCCATTTCCTGGGGCGCCCGGTATGACGCCCCTCGTACAGCCCCGCCAAGCCGAGCTTGCTCCAGCGTTGTCGCCACTGCTCGACGCTGTTCAAGTGCCCCCCGAACTCGTCCGCCGTTCTTTGAAGCGTCAACCCCTGGCTCAACCGCAAAACTCCTTGCGCTCGCATCCGCGTTCTCGGGTGTGGGTGGAAAACGCCCATCTCACGCAGCGTACGCCGCTCGTCTTCGGACAATTTCAGGTGCTTCATCGTTTAACCTCTGCTGCATCGTCAATTTGGCTTTGACAGCAAAAATTGCGCGACTACTTAGAAGTAGCGAAAGTGACGGCATTCGGAAAGAGCTTGCACAAGCCTCTATAGGGGCGAGCATTACTCAAACCCTTTAGATGGTGTCGGCTCAAAACGGTCGGCCCGCAGCGGTGTACATCGTGCGCCGCTGCGGGTATTTACCGTGAAGCGAGATCCTTTCAATCAATGGTAACTATGAGGGCGTGATGAAAGAACCGGCCAACATTCACATGACGAACGCACAATCTACTCCGGCCGACACCGTATATGGGATGCCAGCCTACATCGATCGAGCCGCGGCCGTGGGCGAAGTGCACGCGCGCCCTCATCTGTTGATTCAGGCCCTCGAAGCATATTGCAGCTCGCTTTTATGACAGAAGGCGATGCTGTCCAGAGATCAGGCGGCGATGAGCGAATTGTCTCATCGCTTCGGCGTAGCGGAGCCTGATCTCGCCACGCCGCTACATGGATTGACATGGGATGAGGGAGACCTGCACTGCGAAAAGCACACTGAGTTCTCAACGTATCTTTGGTGTGAATCGCTTGATCCAGTGACGGGAGAGCCATGCGGCGAAAATCCGTTTATGCATGGATTTGGCTTTGTTGCGTAAATCAGGCTCGGCCAGGGTATAAGGCGTAGGTCTGTTAGCCTGAGCAGGATGAAACCAGCTCCACAGAAGTACCGCACGAC
>NZ_JBNDJE010000049.1:0-3902 GCF_050434805.1 Massilia sp. UYP11 | reverse complement strand
GGCGCCGCCCTTGGCCTGCGCTACGACCATGTCGTCGCCAATGGCCCCTATGCCGGCGAACAGGTGCTCAGCGACATCATCAGCAAGCAGGGCGAGACCATCGTCGCCCATGCCGGCACCCAGATCGACCTTGATACAGGCCGTATCCGCGCGCTGTGGGAAATCCGGGACGGCCAACTGGTGCGCCAGCTCGCCGCCTACGACCACGACAAGCACGGCGACCTGATCCGAGCACAGGACGAAAACTGCGCCGCCTGGCACTACCAGTATGACCGCCACCTCGTCACCCGCTATACCGACCGTACCGGGCGCGGCATGAACCTCGCCTACGACACCAGCCTCGACAGCGGGCTTCATGCCAAGGCGATCCGCGAGTGGCTTGATGACGGCAGCGACGACACCCGGCTCGAGTGGGACAAGAACATTCGCCTGACCTATGTCATCGATGCGCTCGGCCACGAGACCCGCTACTACTACGACATCGCCGGCTACACCTACCGCATCGTGTATCCAGACGGGCGCGAGGAATGGCTGTTCCGCGACGACGCCAAGAACGTCGTCCGCCACATCCACACCGACGGCAGCAGCGAGCATTACCGTTACGACGACCACGGCAACCTGCTCACCCACACCCGCGCCGACGGCAGCCAGGTTCACTTCGAGTATGACGGCCAGCACCGCGTCACCGGCATCCGCGATGCCGAAGGCGGCGCGTGGCGGCGCGACTACAATGCCCAGGGCCACCTGGTCGAAGAAACCGACCCGCGCGGCAACAAGACCGAATATGCGTACGACAAGGCCGGACGGCCCGTCGAAGTCCTTGATGCCAAAGGCGGCGTCACGAAACTCGTTTACACGCCGAACGGCCAGCTCGCCGGCTACCTTGACTGTTCCGGGCACAGCAGCCAGTGGGAATACGACGACCGCAAACGCCTGGTCAAGCGGATCGATGCCGCCGGCAATGTGACCCGCTACCGCTACACGCCGGTAAATAGCGAAACGCTGGCACAGGCGCATGGCGAAGGCGCCGATCGCGGCAACCACCCCGGCCAGCTCGAAGCCGTCATCCACCCCGACGGCAGCCAGGAGCAACTGCGCCACGACGCCGAAGGCCGGCTGCTTGCGCACATCGACGCACTGCAACGCGTCACCGCCTACCGCTACACTGCGGGCGGACTGATCGCCAGCCGGACCGATGCGCTGGGACACAGTCTGCGCTACCAGTGGGATGCGCTGGGCCGCTTGACCGCACTGGAAAACGAAAACGACAGCGTCTACCGCTTTCAATACGATCCCGTCGGGCGCCTGCTGCAGGAACAGGGCTTCGATGGCAAGGCTACCCTATCCCGCTATGACGAAGCCAGCGGCGTGCTGGCGGAAACCGTCGACGCCGGGGTAACCACGCGGCTCGACTTCGACCCCATGGGCCGGCTCGTGCAACGCCGCGCCGCCGTCCCCGGCCAAACGGAACAAATCGAGACCTACGCCTACAATGCCAACGGCCAGTTGGCCGAAGCGAACAACGAACACGCCAGGTTGCAATGGTTCTACGACGATGCCGGCAACCTGGTGCGCGAACACCAGCACTACCAGGGCCCGTTCCATCCAGAGAAGCGCACCGCGGTATGGCGCCACCACTATGACGAACTCAACCAGCGCACCGGCACGGTCCGCCCCGATGGCCACCGTATCGAGTGGCTGACCTACGGCGCCGGCCACGTGCATGGCCTGCTGCTGGACGGGCAGGACCTCGTCTCCTTCGAGCGCGACGCGCTGTACCGGGAGACCGGCCGTACCCAGGCCAATGGCCTGCGGCAAACGATGCAGTACGACCCGCTTGGGCGCCTGATCGAACAGCAGCTCGGCGTCATCGCGCAGGTCGGCCGGAAGGACCGGCATGGTTATCTTGACACGTACCGTCCCGACGTCCAGGTGGGCATGCAAGCCGCCATCCTGCGGCGCTACCGCTACGATCCGTCCGGCCAGCTGACCAGCTTCGAAGACAACCGGCGCGGCCGCGTCGAATACCGCTACGACCCGGTCGGCCGGCTGCTGGTGGCGAACAGCGCATTAGGCCATGAAACCTTCGCCTTCGACCCGGCGGGCAACATCCAGGCGGCCGACACCGCGCAGCCGGAGCCCATCAGCCGCCGTGTCCCACTACCGAAACTGCTGGACAACCTGCTCAGGGAATATGCCGGCGTGCGCTACCGCTACGACGAACGCGGCAACCTCGTGGAACGCACCCAGGACGGCATTCGGTCCGAATATGCATGGGATGCGTACAACCGGATGACCCGCGCCACCACCTGGCATGGCGTCACCACCTTTGCCTATGATGCGCTGGGAAGGCGCATCGCCAAGCGCAGCGGGACGATGGATGGCGCCGCCTTTCGCGAGACGGCCCGCACCATGTACGGCTGGGATGGCGACACGCTGGCGTTGGAAAGCAGCGTGCGCCGAGGCGACGCGGCGGGCGAACGGACGGTGCATTATGTGTACGAGCGCGACAGCTTCGTGCCGCTGGTACAGGCCACCCGGAGCCGTGCGCTTCGCCTGGCGCCTACCACGGATGTGAAAGCGCTGATGGCGGGCAACGGCGGCAAGTACGACATGGCGCTCGATCCGCTGTGGAACGGCGAGGTTGAGCAGGGAGCTGAGCCGTTCGGTAAGGAAGAGATCGCCTTCTATCAATGCGATCATCTGGGGACGCCGCAAGAGTTGACGGATTACGAGGGCAAGGTTGCGTGGTCGGCGCAGTACAAGGCGTGGGGGCAAGCGAAGGAGGCGATCAGCGAGGCGGCGCGCAAGGCTGGGATACGGAATCCGATACGGTTTCAGGGGCAGTACTTTGATGATGAGACCGGTCTGCATTACAACCGGCATCGGTATTACGATCCGGATACGGCAAGGTATCTCACCCAAGACCCGGTTGGAATGAATGGCGGTGAGAATGTCTATCGGTACGCACCCAATCCAACAGGGTGGATGGACCCCTTGGGCCTTACCAAATGCGCAGGAATTCCAGTCAAAAATAACTCTGCAAGAAAACTTTTGAAGGCACGTGGACTTTCAAAACAGCAGCGGCATGAGGTAGTAAGCAGCTTCTATGGTCAAATATATGCTTCTCACGGACAAGCCGGTGAGAAATTTACAATTACTGAATCCGACATAGGTGCAGCGTCAGGAGTATTTGTCACACGATGCTCGGCTGGAGCAACGCCTGCGGAAAGACGCCAAAAGCTTGCGCTTCCACCAAGCAATACGGCAGAATTTGAAAGCCCTGTTGCGCTAACTCGGAACCAAATGTTGCTTGAAGGAAAAGTTGCTCCTCAGCTACAGTGGGGACCTGACAAAACTGGAGGAGGGTGGCAAGTCATAACCGCAGGAGGTAAATACACAGGAGCAATCAAACGATGACGACCTTTTCAGAATTAATTACCAGCATTGTCGCCGATTTAGATCAAGGAGGATTTTTTAAAGATGCTGATGAGTTGCGGCACCTAGCAAATTTGGCGTTAGACCAAACTCTTTTGGCAGGAATTCGCAGAGATGCCTTAAAGCAGATAGAAATGCGTTGCCATGTGAGGTGGTTTGGAGATTTTTACTTGCCTCATTTATCGCAAAAAGATTGGTGGGGAAGACTTGAAAAACTTGGCAAGTCAACCAAGAAGCATATGCAATCCATTTGATAGTTCCAAGGGCAACATGAGCAGTAGGAGCCAAGGTTCAACCATGGTTTGATGAAGTTGGGAAGGGGCATCCAATACAAGACAGAAAATCAGTCGAGCAGTTAATTGCTTTAGGTTGCTTAAGGCCACCTCTAAAAACCTCGGCCGAGACGCCTGCGGCTGGGTAAAATCCTGACATCGAACCAAGCCAGCGAGTGCCGTCATGATGAA
>NZ_JBNDJE010000048.1:0-4171 GCF_050434805.1 Massilia sp. UYP11 | reverse complement strand
CGGCACAGCTCCAGCAATGACTTGTCGCCGGTCGAGTATGAAAAGCAGTATTTCAAGCGGCTCGCGAGTGTCTAGGAAACTCGTGGCGATTCAATCCTCTCATTCCCTCGCATCATAGTAGGCTGGTCCGCGGCGTGCCTGTTCCTCGATTCAAGCATGCCAGGGCAGCGCTGGCCGTTGGACAATCTGTTCCATCAAGCTGATGCCGAATCACGCCGTACTTGCTACTTCATTAGTGGCAGTATTGGCTGGCCTACTTTGCGCACCCATAGCCAAAAATTTTTGACGAAGCCCGATGCGTTGCATTCCGCATTCTGGGTCGTCAAATGATCTATCGATTAATCGGAGAACCAGATGAATTCGTTCGATATCGACGCTAGCTGCAATAGCAACTGGCGCCGCCGCTTCCTGCAGGGTGCCGGTGCAGCGATCGGTCTTGCAAGCTTGAATCCCCGTTCACTCTTTGCGCAGCCTAGCGACCGGGGGACTCTGCGCGGGACCGACTTTGACCTAGTGATCGCTCCCATGCCCGTCAACTTTACGGGCGCCGCGCGGATCGCTACCGCGGTAAATGGCCAGGTTCCTGCCCCGATTTTGTGTTGGAACGAGGGCGATACCGTGACCATCCGGGTCACCAACCAACTGCAGACCGTTAGCTCCATCCATTGGCATGGAATCTTGCTTCCGGAGGAAATGGACGGCGTTCCGGGAATAAGCTTTTCAGGCATTGCGCCAGGTCAGACCTTCACCTACCGGTTCAAAGTGCAGCAAGCAGGCACATACTGGTATCACAGCCACTCAGCCTTCCAGGAGCAGACAGGATTGTACGGTCCGATCGTTGTGCTCCCAAAAAACGGTGAGCTAGTTTCGGCCGACCGTGATTACGTAGTCATGCTGTCGGACTGGACCGACGAAAAGCCTGAGCGCGTACTCGCTAATCTTAAAAAGATGAGCGACTTCTTCAATAACAAACAGCCGACGTTCGGTGAGTTTATGCAAGATGCCCAGCGCATGGGTGTTTCGGGCGCGGTTGAAAAGCGCAAGATGTGGAATCAGATGCGCATGATGCCGACTGACTTCAGCGATGTCACGGCTAGCCGGAACATCAGTAGCGCACTAAGGTACCTGATCAACGGCTCGACCTCAGAGAGCAACTGGACTGGAATATTCAGCCCTGGCGAGAAGGTTCGACTTCGGATCATCAATGGTTCGGCAACGACTATCTTCGATCTGCGCATTCCAGGTTTGAAAATGACCGTCGTTACCGCCGACGGGCAGGATGTGGAGCCGGTGACGGTCGACGAGATTCGTGTTTCGGTAGCTGAAACCTACGATGTCATCGTCGAGCCGACTGAAGAGCAGGCTTACACAATCTTCGCTCAGTCCATCGGCCGCTCCGGATCGGTACGCGCAACCCTCGCACCCCGCCAAGGGATGCAGGCACCTGTTCCGGAAATTGACGAGGCACACTGGCTCACTATGGTTGACATGATGGGAGCAATGGCCATGTCGGGCGCAAATGGCGGCCACGGCGGCCATGGAGCAATGCAAAACTCGTCCTCATCCAGTACGGCAAGTCGTGAGGCCATAGCGACGCACCAAAACCATGCACAGGATGCGCCGACAGCGGCTGACTCGCATGCAGGCCATGGCCAGTCGACGACAGCATCGACGTCCAAGCCAGCTCAAGCGCCGAAGGTACGTCATGCGCGAACTGAGTATGGCCCGGGCGTTGACATGCGTGTTGACATGCCCAGGACGAATCTGGACGACCCTGGCGTGAACCTGCGGGATAACGGCAGGCGGGTACTGACCTATGCAGACTTGCGTACGGTTGGAGGACCAGTTGATCCTCGGGAGCCCACGCGGGAGATTGAACTGCACCTGACAGGGAACATGGAGCGCTTCATGTGGTCGTTCGATGGCCAGAAATTTTCGGAGTCCCTGCCAATTCATTTCAGGTATGGCGAGCGGTTGCGCGTTGTGCTTGTCAACGACACGATGATGAATCACCCGATCCACCTGCACGGGATGTGGAGCGAGCTTGAATCTGCAACCGGACAATTCCAGGTGCGCAAGCACACCATTAACGTTCAGCCCGCGCAACGCGTCAGCTTCCGGGTGACCGCAGATGCGCCGGGCCACTGGGCTTTTCACTGTCATCTGCTTTATCACATGGAAGCCGGAATGTTCAGGGAGGTAGTAGTGTCATGAAGAATCAACTGAGGAAGCCGATTCCTTATGCCTTGGTGATCGCCTCGCTTTTTTCGCAGAATGCTGCCGCGCAAGCGACTGCGTCCGTCCAGCAGGTCCCCTCGGTGCAATCATTGACGGGGGACACTCACTCGACAATGGATCATGCGGCCATGGGTCACGTGACACCGCCGAGCTCTCCAGCTAAGCCTGTTCTGCAACCAGCAGTGCCTGCAAAACCAGATGCCAGACAAAGTTCTGGACAAGCAGCTCATTCTGTCCCAACGGAAGCAAAGACATCACGGGCGGAACAGCAGAATCAGCAACAAGGACAAGGATCTGAACATACTGGCCATCATACGACAGCTCCAGCCAATCGCTCAGGCACGCCTACGGCTCCGGAACCAGGAAACGTTGGGCAGCCGGTAAGAGAGCAGAGCCCGGCTTCAGGGCACGCAGGACACGCGATGCCAGCGCAAGCAAGTCCGACAGTGCAGGGGCAACGCAACGCGCCTCAAGCGCAGAATATGGATCACTCGGCGATGGGCCATGCACCGCCCCCCGGAGCGTCCGCCAGTAACGCCCATGCTGGGATGGATCATGCCGCCCAAGCCATAGTTTCGCCCGCCGCCGGCGGACAGGACATGCAGATGGGGCGCATGCAAGGCGGTCCACCGCCGGCCGACGCGCGCGACCCGAACGCGTATAACGAGGGCACGAAGTTCGCGCACCTCGGTAATCATGAGATGAACGACAACGCGCCATTCTGGAAAGTCCTGTTCGACAAGGCCGAGGCGGCGAAAGGCGACGGTGAGCAAGGCCAGAATGTGGAGTTCGAGGCCTGGTATGGCAACGACTACGACAAGGCCTGGGTGAAGGCGGAAGGCGAGCGCCGTGGCGAGGCACTTGAGTCGGCGCGCACTGAGCTCTTATGGGACCGGGCGTTTGCAACATTCTGGAGCACGCAAGTAGGTGTCCGGCACGATAGCGGCGAAGGCAAAAGCCGTAACTGGTTAGCCTTTGGCGTGCAGGGCCTGGCTCCCTACTGGTTCGAGACCGAGGCGACAGCGTACTGGCGTCCTGGCAGCGGCTTGGCAGCACGCCTGAGTGTCAAGTACGAGGTTCTATTCACTTCCCGACTGATCCTTGAGCCCGAGGTGGAAGCGAACCTTTACAGCCGTAGCGATCCGGAACGTGAGATAGGCAGCGGCCTGTCCGACATCAGCGCGGGCCTGCGGCTGCGTTATGAAGTCACACGCCAGTTTGCACCTTACATCGGGGTGACATGGAGTCGGCAATTCGGCGAAACCGCCGACTTCACGCGCATTCGTGGGCGGGGCCAAAGCGAGGTGCAGGCTGTTGCCGGCATCCGGTTCTGGTTCTAGTTCTGGATTGAGTAAATAAAGAAGCGAATTCGTATGAGACACGCTGAAAAGCGTGCGGGATTAATGGAAGAGGCAACCTTTCAATGAACGCTTAAGGAGAAGATCATGATCCAAAATCAGTTCCAATCGTGCATTCAGGCTTGCTACGAATGCGCTCAAGCCTGTGACACATGCGCTGCGGCCTGCCTTCAGGAACCGGATCCAAAGATGATGGCTCGCTGCATCGAACTGGACAACGAGTGCGCTGCGATCTGCCGTCTTGCTGCGCAGCTCATGAGCCGCTCGACCGAGCACGCAATTCAAGTGTGCCAGCTGTGTGCCGACATTTGCGAAGCTTGTGGGGACGAGTGCGCGCAGCACCAGGCGCAGCATTGCCAGGATTGCGCTGCCGCATGCCGCCGTTGCGCACAAGAGTGCCGAAACATGAGTCAGTCGGCCGCTGGAGCCGCATCGATGTCTGGATCGCAAATCGGATCCCACTAAGCGTATGGGCTGCAGTGGTAATCCCCCCATTTTTAGAGCACGCTAAAAGTAGAGGTTAAGCGGCGAGTGCCAATTTCTGTTTTGGCGTGATACCGCCGAGCGCCATGTTG
>NZ_JBNDJE010000047.1:0-4921 GCF_050434805.1 Massilia sp. UYP11 | reverse complement strand
CTTGAATTCCTCTGTGTACCGCTTACCGCTCATATCTTCTCCTTGTGCCCGATATTATGGCTCAGGAGTGTCTACGATAGTCGTGGCGATTCACACTATTTTCTTCAGAAGGATATATGCCACTCGATTTGACCGACATGAGCGACGACGCTTTCGATGACTGGTTGCGCGATTTAGGCGGCCACGCCACAGGCGACGCCTTGAACGACGAACGTTTGGTAGAGCTTGTAAGCGCGACGCTTCGGGACGCTAAGCCAGAAGACCGGGCACGGAACTTGGTCGAGTTAGCCAACTTGTGCTATGCCATGGCCGACAAGACGTTGGGGTCACGGACACCTTCCGCTAAATGTTTAAAGATCGTGATAAGCGGCGGCCGACGCCAGTAAGCACCGGCTGATGTGCCTAAGGAGCATCGTCGACCGGTCGAATTTCCACACCGCGAGCTGCCTAGTTGAAAGAATTTACTTACACAGCCGTTACACGACCCAGCGCGTTACACAGGAAGGGAATCAGGGGCCACAAGGAACATCACATAAACCCCTGATTTTTCAGATATATTTTGGTAGGCCTCCCCGGAGTCGAACCGGGCACCAACGGATTATGAGTCTCTTGTTTTGCTACTTTCAACCCCTTGATTACCAAGGGATCTCACTTTAAGTCGTTGATTTTTAACGATTTTGCCTAGTCACTGCTTGCCACTCGTTGCCACTGTTTGCCAGCCCCGCGTAGCCTAGAGCGTAGCCTAGACGCTGACTGTAGCCTTCCCTATACTCTAGGCTACACACCAACGTACACAACAGGGGCTACCAGCATGTTTGACTACCCAAGCAAGACCAAGCTCACCATGAAGGAGATCGAGAGCTTTCCACTTTGCGAAGACGGAAAACAGGTCACGATCTACGACAGCACTCTACCTGGTTTTGCCTTGCGTATAGGCAAGACTGCCAAGACCTTTATTGTATACAAACGTGTGGCAAAAGGGGCACCGAAAAGGATCACTCTCGGCAAGTATGGGCAACTGACACTTGAGGCCGCAAAGATTGAGGCCAAGAAGAAGCTTGCTGAATTGTCAACGGGAATCGATCCAACCGAAGAGCGCCGTGCAGCGTTGGAAGCCGTCCAGAAGTTCAAGCAGAAGAACACTGAAACGCTGGAATGGCTCATTGACGAATACACGAACCAACACCTCATTGGCAACAAGGGAGGACGGCAAAGCACTCTTGATGGGATTGAGGACTGCAAGAAGTACTTCGGAGAGAAGACCATCATCTTGCTTAAGAAGGATGGCTTGCAGTGGAAGATTGACCGCCCTGCCAAACTTAGCAACTGGCTTGACCGTCCGTTCCGTGAAATCACTCGTGAAGAAGTTCTTGACCGCTTCAACATGTTCGCAGTCGCCAAGCCGACCCGAGTACAGAAAGCGACAGGACTTCAGCCGATCACCCGCACGCACCAACTTTGCTTCAAGTATCTGAACTCTGCCTATAATTTCATCATTCCTCGTTTGGAACTGGACATCAAAGAGAACTTCCGCAACCCGTTCGATGTGCTGACCAGCCACAAGAAATGGAAGAAGACGAAGACGCGAGACCGCATGCTTGACTTCCGCAAGGAAGAATTCTCTCTCTGGTGGCATGCAGCGGTTGCCTACCGTGACCACAACGCAGTAGCGAGCGATTACATTCTCTTCTCCCTGGTGCAAGCTGGCCGCTCCATTGATATTGCTTCGATCAAGTGGAAGCAGGTAGATTTTGAACTTCAAGAAATTAAGTATGAAGACACGAAGAACGGGATCACCTACACCTTCCCTCTGACCAAACTCGGCTTGGAAATCCTCGAGCGCCGCAAGGAGTTTGCGATCAATGATTTTGTGTTTGGGTATGGCGACAGCAAGACCGGACATGTCCCACAGGATGCCAAGTTTCACTTTAAAAATATTGGTGAGGCGTGCGGTAAAATCATCAGTCACCACGACTTGCGCCGCACATGGGGTACTGCCTCTATGTTTGCCAAGGTTGATGAACGAACCATGAATTTCTGCCTCAAGCACGTCATGAACGATGTGAACGAGAGCTACTTGATGAAGCACTACGACCTCATCAAGGAGTCGTTGCAGAAGGTGGAAGACTACCTACTGGCCCAAGTAGAAAAATTCAATCCAGTGACGAACCTTGAAGGCATGGCAGCATGACCCCTGACGAATTTCTGTTCAAGCTACAGAACCTCCCGCCTGATGTAGTTTTGACGGCCACACACTTGGTCGCATTGCTTCAAGTTCTCAAGCCAACCGTTCTCAATGCGACTGCACAGGTTGTCGACGGAAATTTTGACACCTACCCGAACTCAAAAATTATCGGAGAAGAAGAGCTAGGAAGCTGGATCGGGGAAGCGATCAGCACACTTCAAAAATGGCGAGTGTCAGGCAAGGGACCAAAGTTCATCAAGAAGCCTAAGAACATTGGATACCGTGTTGGGGATGTGAAGGACTGGCTCGACACCCTCACCGTGTCTTCTACAGCAGAGAGTCATGTTCGCCTCAACAGACTGGACACTGTGTTCTCTAGCCCTATGCCTTTCATTGTGCCGACTGGCGACCGCCTCCCCCTTCCCTTCTTTCAGTCTTTGCACTTGGACAATGACGAGATTGAAGCTGTCGTTCTTGAGTATGTTGAGCACTTTGACCGGCCAGAACAGAACCTTCCTGCATGGCTCTACAGCCGTTTGGCCGTATCAGGTTTTGCTCACCTCTACCCTCAGCTTGAAGAATTTATTGAAGGTGGCGCAGACATCAACCATGTAGCCAAGCGTATTTTTGGACAAGAAGTGATTGAGTTCAGCATGGCCGATTTGATGGCAGAACATGAAGGAAGCGACCCCTGGTACAAAGATACCTTGCTCATGCTTCTTGCTAATAGCCTTGATATTTCCAAGATTGAAGGAGGTAGCTCAGCCTTCCAGAAAGTTGTGGAGCTTCGTAACCTCAACAAGAAGCTCGATGCAAATTTACCTACCAAGAGCCTTCCAAGACGCGACACAGGCGGCAAACTTTAGTAGTAGTGTCCTGAACCATACAAGCGACTACAACCCGTTAACTAACAAGCAGAAGCCTAAATGACCACCAACATTCAAGACACCGTGCAGCCCTTCCGAAGTGAAGTCAACGGCGAGTCCCGCAACAACCGCCTGAAGTCTATCGCTCAAAAATTAGACAAGCTGTACAACGTTTCCTCATCATCGTTCAAGGGAACATCCGACGAATTCGTATCCCTCATGCGTAACTGTGTAGACGAAAATCTTTGGGAGATTTGCTACTACCTGAAGACAGGGACAGGTTACACCATGAGTGCGAAAATCTTCAAAGAACTGTCCACGTATGCACAAGCTCAGGGCAACTTAGCCTTCTACTACGCCCTCTGTTCATTGGCGATCACAGGGGGACTCTATCCGTTTTCAGATGTTGTCAAGTCTGACCGTGCGCAAGAGCAGCACTTGAAGGAAGTCACAAGCACTCTGTACGGAGAGGATATTGACTCTAGAGGATGGGAGAAGAACTCGATGTTTGGGATCTGAACAGTAGAAGCAAAAGAGGTTCGGCAGTGTGTGTTTAAGGTTTTTCATATTGATCAATCAACATAAATAAATCTGTACTTTCATCTTTTCATGCGTTTAGTTGTTGACCGTATACTTCACGTATTCTATGATGAAGACATCAACACAATATATGAAGTAAGTGTTGAAGAAGACTAACGACACTCACACTTAAAGGAATGACCATGAACGCCAAAGCCGCCACCGCTGCAACGAACGCCCCGACTGCTAAAGACGAGAGCAAGAACACTGCAAGCGCCGGCAACACCAAGCCAGCAGACAGTGCCAACGAAGATGTTGCGGCTATCGCATTGGCAGAAACCGCAGCAAATTTGAATGCTCAAGAACGTTCGGCTCTCGCCCTGCGTGTTCTGGAAGGCGAAGCCGACGAACAAGAACAAAAGCTCTTTGGCATTCTTCAGGCTCAAAACACCAAGGCTATTGCAGCACGCGGTGAGCATACCAGTGCCATCGAAGCAGCCGTGAAAGCATTGGCAGGCACCGTTCGTCCGTTCGGATTCAATGACATGAAAAAACTGATTGATTCCAAACTGATCAGCATCGACGTGATCGGTCAAGTAGCCAAGGAGTTTAAACTGATCAAAGCAGATCAGGGGCAATCGCAAGTTGGTCAGACCCCAGTTGTCAAGACCCCACGTGTCAAGGCAGCAGGTGCAAGCAAGGTGTTCAAAAGCGACAGCAATCCGGTGTTCATTGAAATTCCGAAGGCTGCAACCGATGGCACGCTGGTTAAAAACGAAGTTATCCGCCAAGGCCGAACTTTGGAATTGCGTTCTGGCAGGAACATTTTTGGCCCTATGAAGGTCGTCATGCTTCGCACTAAGGGAGCTACCCTGGCCGAGACCGAAAAAAACTTGGCGGCTCATATCGTAGATGAAGCATATGGAAAAACTGAAGAAGGTAAGACTGAACTGAAAAAGATCGCTGCGGAAGTGTTCGCTTCAAAGCCGAAGAAAGCACCAGCCGCTACTCAAGCCTAAGCCTTCCAGCTACACCACAAGCCCCTGAGCGATCAGGGGTTTTTTTACGCCTAACCATGATCACACAGCTTCGCATCACTGACCTTAACAGAGAGGTTGCCCACGGTATCGCCGTCGACGGCCACTACTACTTCCAGAGCAAGCGACTCATGGATGCCTTCGGATTGGCAGACAGCCCCACGGAGAAGGCCAAGGCGATTGACCTGATCCTAACCTTCAACAAGCACCTGAACAGCCTGTCAACGGCGATTGAAAACTGATACAGATTTCGTCGTCTCAGCGATTTAAAACTGATACACCCCCGTCGCCGAACACCGTCCGTGTTCAGCCCA
>NZ_JBNDJE010000046.1:0-5983 GCF_050434805.1 Massilia sp. UYP11 | reverse complement strand
TTCGACTTGCATGTGTAAAGCATGCCGCCAGCGTTCAATCTGAGCCAGGATCAAACTCTTCAGTTCAATCTCTGTTTGTTGACTCTTTCGAGTCACCCTACATTGCTGCAGGGGTCGCTCACTCAAAATACTGACCGTTACTTCATTGCTGAAGCAACGTATTTCTTTTTTGTGAACATTTGATAATTTAAGTAATCAAGAACCGAAGTTCTTGGCACCTTCATCAAACGCCCACACTTATCGACTGTTAATTTTTAAAGAACTTTATCCGGTGCTTCATCCCTGCTGTGTGCTTCGAATCGTTTTGTTCGTCAGCAGCAGAGAAGAGAGAGTATGAAGCGTTTTTTAAATCTCGTCAACCCTCTTTTCCTTCCGCTTCTCGCTGCCTTGAAGGCTGCGTCTGCGTCGGGAAAGCGCGACTATAGCAAATCGATGACACATCCCGCAAGCCCCCGGCTTACCGATTTTGCACCTCCAGCAATAGAACATTGCTATCAACATCTTCAATATTATTTGCTTTTAACTATGAGCGAGAATCATTATCATTTGGCTCTACAGTCGGCAAACGAAGTGAAGAGGTCAACCCATGGTCATCGCAGCGAAGAAAACCAGTCAGGTCATCACTCACATGGCGATCGCTTTCACGATCGCCTATGCGATGACGGGCTCGGTTGTGTTCAGCGGCCTGGCCATCATCATCGAACCGGTGATCAACGTCCTGCTGCTCCCCTTCCATGAAAGGGCCTGGGCCGCCGTCCGTGCCCGGGCAACGTCGGAACGTGACCGCTACATGAAGATCGCTGCGGAGAAGGTCAGCCAGACGCTGATGCACATGGGCGTCGCATTCGCAGTCATTTACTGCGCCACCGGATCGCTCGCCTTCGGCGGCCTGGTCGCCATCCTCGAGCCGGTCTGCAATGTGCTGCTGCTACCAGTCCACGACCGGTTCTGGGACAAGCTCGAATTGCGCATCAACAGTGGAATGCACGCCGCCTGAACCAATCATCCAGTCGCCAAGCCCGCCAGTCACCAACCGGCGGGCTTTTTTACATGCGCACCGATTCAGGCAACTGGCCGCTGGGCGCCGCTCTTGAGCTGGCGGAAGAGATGCCATGCCATCGCACCCAGCGCCAGGACGCCACTGACGAGCAATGCCCACAACCAGCCCCGCTTGTTTCCGGATGATCTTCCGGCGATATCGTCCGCAGCCTGGCCGGAGGACTGTTGCCGCACCAGATTTCCGGGCCTGGCCGCCGCCAGCCCGGCCAGCTCGCCCGCACTGAATCCCGGCGCCACCTGATGCAGCCCGACCCGGGCCGGGCGCACGCCGGTGCGGCCGAAAGCCAGTGTGTAAGGCGGCTTGCCGCCTGCGACGAACACCATGCTCGCGGGCGTCCAGCCCAGACGCAGGCCCGGGCGCTCGGACACATCGGTCTGCGGCCGCACGATCCACTGGGAGGCATGTGTCACAGGAATCTCGACGTCTCCAGAAGCCCGACGCCGCCCGTCCTGGACCATCTGATAGAACGTCGTGTTCACCAGTGACTGCAATTGCGGCGTGGTTCGCCCTTCCGCCTTGCGGCTGCGGATGGCTTCGTATTGTCCGACCTGTACTGGCATGACGACATTTTGCCCTGTGAATACCAGGCCGAGCGAGCGCGCAGGGATCGCGATGGGCGCCGTATAGGCCAAGTCCCGTCCGTCGCGACCGGAGGAGCCTTGCAGGACGATGGTCTCGAGATGCCGGGCAGCCTGCCGCTCGACCACATACTCGGCATGGATCGCGGAGAACGCGATCGGCTTGCCGTCCAACCAGCGGATGCGGGCATAGCGGAACGACCGCGGCGTGAACCCGATACGGTCTTTCTGCACGCTCGCGCCCTGGTCGTTGACCAGCCAGCTGAGCGCTGCCTCGGCCAGCTCATCCCAGTTTTGCAGGTCGTCACTGACATCGAGTGCCACCCAGGCGCTGTAGCTTCCCGCTCCCGGCGGCAGGGTCAATGCAAGCCCTCCCACCGGCGCCGCCGCGTCCACCTGCGCTGCGCTCGCGGCCGGTCGCAGGTCCAGGACCAGGCTCACCAGCTCATCGCTGGCAGCACGCGTCGGCGCCGTCACCGAAATGACGGCGCCGTCGGCTCCCGTTCGGATCTGCAGGCTGTCATGCACACGCCCGGCATCGCGTGCGGGGCCATGCACGGGAAAGACAGCGGCCGGGGTGGTTTGCCGGCTCACCACCGGCGGCGCAGCCAGGTCGACCAATGCGAACGGCAGCGATGCGCCGTCGGCATCGAACACGCGCAGGTCGTCCAGCTCCGGCGAGCGCGCATGCAGATAGACTTCGCGCGGCACCCGCAACTGCACGACGGCCTGATTGGCGTCGACACCGAGCGGGAGGATATGCGAATAGCTGGCCGGTCCATCTCCCGGACTGGCAATGGCGGCCGAAACAGGCAGGGCCGCCAAAACAATAGTGACAGTGCGCCGTTCGAAAAACGCGTACATGGTTATCCCCTGTTCAGTTCAAGCGGAAACGGCTGACGGCGCGGCCTGCGCTGTTTTCGGATAAGGCGCGAGGTAGCCGACCAACAGCAGCAACAGTCCGACACCGACGAAGGACACGACGCGCGCGATGCTGCCGCCGTTGGCCAGGTCGACCAGGAACAGCTTCGCTACCACGATCCCGAGCGCGAGTGCCCCGCCCCACCAGGCGCGCCGCATGGTCATGCGCGCGGAGAAACGCATGAGCACCAGTGCGCTTGCGCTCCAGACCAGGGACAGCATCGCTTGCACGGACTGCGATGCGGCGAGCGCGTCGAGACGGTAGTCGATGCCGCCGTAATGCGCCGCGCTGCGCAACAGGATGAGGTTGAACCAGATATAGGCCGCGATCGCGCCGCCGATCTTCAACTGATACATCAGCGCGTGAGGCGGCACGGGCCGGCTGGTGAGCTGGCGCAGCGCGTTCGCCCACAGCATCAACACGAAGCCGGTGGTCAGATCGAGCGGGTTCAGTAAGGGCACATAGGGCAAAGGCGACATCGCTCCGTCATGCCCCACATTCCAGAACACCGCCAGCATCGCCATCAACACGGTGCCGCTGGGGATGATGACGGTGCGATACCAATCCGCCAGCGGCGCGCTCGGCCACCTGTCCGCCTGACTGCGGCGCAGCAGGAACACCAGGGCAAGCATCATTGCCCAACTCGGCAAATAATTGCTCCAGGCGGCATCGCTGGCCCAGTCGCTGTGTGCCGCCAGGAGCGGTTCGCTTGGCCCGGCAAGCCAACGATCGATCAGGATGGCGCCGGCCGGCCAGATAGCCAGCCACGGTCCGGCGGTGCGCAGCACATGCAGCAGTCTGAGCGGGATCGGGCGGATTTCCGGACCGCTCGCGCTCCAGCGCAGCATCGCATACTCGCCGCCGGCCAGAAGAATTGCCCAGGCAAGCCAACCCGCGGCCTCCGGCAGCGTGTGGCTGGCATACAGCGTGTGCAAGGAAGCCGCCGTGACCAGGGCCAGCATGCCCCAGCAGGCACTCGCGAACCAGCGCAACTGTGGCCAGGCCAGGCGCGGGCCAAGCCGCATGCCCACCACCGCCGTGATCACGACCGCCGCTGCATACACGCAGGTCCAGCGCGCATACTGGCTACCCAGACCTGCCGGCAAATAGTCGGCGATCCTGCCTGCGGCGATATTGATGACCGGGCCGAACCACCAGATGCCCGCCCACAGTAGAAGTGCCGATGCAACCCCGCTTGTCGGGTGATTGGCGTCGCCCTGTTGGAGGTCGACACGCTGCAGCATGCGGCTGGTCGCGAATGCCGCGACGGCCAGCATGACGACGCCCAACAGCGGCTGCTCGCCGCTTGTCTCGAGCATGGAGGTGAACGACCAGCCCGGCGCGCAGATGATTCCCACGGCGGCAGCGCCCGCGACCTGGGCGGCCAGGGCGAGCCCGCGTGCCATCGGCCACGCCATGCTTACGCCAATCGCATACAACAGCACGGCCGTGAACAGCGCGCCGGCCACCATCCAGTTCGCCAAGGTACTGCCATCCGCACGGAACACCGCTTCGCTCCAGCAGGCGCCAAGCAGGGCGACGGCAGCGAGTAACAGGCCAACGCTGGCAAGCTCCGGCAGGCTGTCGTCCTTGCCGGCATGCTTGCGCAAGTTGGCCGCGATAAGAAACGCGCTGCAGCCGAGCAGCAGGAATCCCAACCACAGATTGGCTGCGAGCGCGGTGTCCACATCGAGCTTCGATGCAGCGGCAATGAAGCTCACCCAGGCGCCGACCTGTAAAAACAGTCCGAAGGACCATGCAAGCCGGCGCTGACTGCGCAGGCCGAGCCACACGAATCCAGCGCCTTCAACGGCCCACGCAGCCGAAGTCCAACGTGCATCGAGCGCAAATGGGACAGCGAGCGTGCCGAAGATGACGCCGACCACCGCGAAGGTCTCGACCATCAAACGCAAGCGCTCTTTCCCGCTGCGCCACAACAAAATGCCGAGCGCCAGATAGAACCCACCCAGGCCGAGCGCGGTAAAGGCAAGACCGAATTCCATCTCCCTGACCAGGCCGACCTGGAATCCAAAGGCGAGCAACGGCGTGCCCAGGACCAGCGTGATGTCGACGTAGTCCTTCATGCGCGTTCTCTCCCGGGTCGCGAATGCAAGAGGGATCGCGACGTAGCACAGGAAGAACAGGATCAGGAAGGCTTGCGCCGACCAGTAATGCTCCGGCGTGTAGCGGAGCCCGCCCCACGCCGCGCCGATGATGAAGGTGAAGACGAATCCCAGCAAATTGAGCGGATGCCATGAACGCATGAAGGCCAGGGCAAATACACCAGCGTTGAGCAGCGCATAGTAAGTAAAGAGTGCGATGTGGCTGCCGGCTTCCCCGCTCGCCAGCAGTACGGGAGAGGCAAAACCGCCCGTGATGCCGAATGCCGCGAGCCACGGCGCCTCCTGCAGGACCGCCAGCAGACAGGTGAAAGCCGTCAGGAACACCAGCAGCGCAAACGCCAGACCGGAAGGTATCAGCGCGTAGAGTCGGTAGGCGCTGAAGATCACCAGCATCAGGACGGCAATTGCGGTTCCCTGGATCGGCAGTGCGAGCTCCCTGCGCGCTAGGCGCAGGCGCCATCCCCAGGCCAGCAATCCAAAATCGGCCAGGACCACGGCGGCCAGGCGCAGTTCGATCGGAATGATGAGGGTCGTGGCGGCATATTTGAGCAGGAAGCCGATGCCGATAAAGAGGATCACGAGGCCGAGCTTGGCAACCAGGTTGCCGGTCAGGAGCCAGGTCCTGGCGGCGATGAGCCAGCGTGGCGGTGACTTCAGGTAGGGCTCCCGGACTGGTTCTTCATGGACTGTAGGTGCAGCCCTGGGGCGGGTAGGCTTCACCGGCTCCGGCGCCAGGATGGTGGTTGTGGTTCGCGGCGTCGAGGGGGCGATGGTATCGTCCGCCGCGGGGGCGGGGGGAGGAGTCCTGGCGAGATCGGATAGCGGCGTCGGCACCGCAGCCTCGTCGGCAGGACGCCCCGCGGGTGCGATGGGTGACGATGGCATCATGAGACGCTGTACCCGCCTGTTCAAGGCCGCCACCTGCCCTTCCAGCTCGGCGATCCTGCTCGCCTTGCTCAGTCCCATGAGCCACGCGACCAGAAACGGATAACCCAGTATTGCCAGTACCACGAAGCCGAGCTCATGCATGGTCGCCCCAAGGTCAGATGAGATTGGTGTATTGGTGGGATCAGTGACGTCCAGTCAACGCGGTGATGTAGTTGTCCTGGCTGTGGAAGAATATTAAAAGCCAGAAACAATTCAGGAAGCGAATTCTGCTTTTCGTTGCGCCTCGTCAAGTAACCAGGATGGTGAGAACCTGAAGCCGAAAAGCAAAAAACCCCACCAGGATCACCTGGTGGGGTTTTTCTATATAACTAGCCTGACGATAACCTACTTTCACACTGGTTGCAGCACTATC
>NZ_JBNDJE010000045.1:0-6538 GCF_050434805.1 Massilia sp. UYP11 | reverse complement strand
CAGCGGCGCGGGCATGCGACCAAAGGCATTTCCGAGACGCAGAAGCGGCGCAACCGCGCGATCGCCACGCCGCGCGCCCGCGTCGAGCATGTGTTTGGGGCCTTGGCCCAGATGGGCGGCAAACTGGTACGCTGTCTGGGGATCGTGCGCACCACGTTCGTCTTGCAGTTGAAGGCGGCCAGTTACAACCTCAAGCGTCTCCTCTTTTTGAAGGAACGCGGCTTGGCGCCGTTTTAAAAAGCAGTTCGGCAGCCTGCGGTTGCCAAACCTGCCCGGGCCAGCGTGCCTGGCGCTTTAAAAATCACGCTACTGAGCGATGCTGGAGCGCGGACTCACATTTCGCCTGGCTCTGCTCACGCCGAGAGCGGGTTATTCGAGGTCACCTTTAGCAAAGCAAATGAATTGCTCTCCCCGCCTTTTCATGAGGCTACGTGTCCTAATGCGGTTGGCAGAAACCACTCACGCCAAACGTCTTCATAAGTCTTCGGCAGGAGTGATAATTGCCGCCAAAGTTCGAAGACATCTAATTTTTTAAAGTAATTTTCGAATTCTGCTCGATCGACTCCGTGTGGGGTTTCAACTGGTATAGGAAAAAAGGACGGTTGGCCCGTCGCAAGGAAGCGCTTCAATCCAGCCCCGTCGTAAGCTATTGGGACACACATTTCAGTATCGTCCCAAAAATCATAGGCGGCTATTCTGCGGGCAAATACCTCCGCTAACCCTCGCCAGTTTCCATTTTCAGCCCATTGAAGCTCTGAGTATTGATAGGTGAAGCGCTGAAATGCAGCTAACAATTTTGGTCTCTTCGCGTACCATCGAAGCGCCACCAAGCCTCTTTCAGTTCCGATTTCGTTACTCGTTGGAACATGTATTGTGCGGCTCTGCTTGTTTCGGTAATCTGCGTGCCGGGGAGTCAATATTTTGTCAACATAGTCATTCAAACACACAAACGAGCATCGTCGAGCTGCAAGATCCGCAATAACGAGCAAGACAGGAACACCGATGCCCATGCGTTCGACAGTAACCAATTCTGATGTTTCCAGTTGAAAACGATACGTGTCGACCTCAGCAACTTTGTCGGCACGATCGAGAGCCTCAGGCCCTTTTTCCACATTCCCACGACCAAAGATCGAAAGCGGCAGTACTGCTGGAGCCGCTATACTTTTGAGTTGGACGAAAAAGTGCTCGCCCAGCGTTTCATACATGCCTGGTCGTCCTTCCCCTTCACCGGACTTAAAAGTTTCGACGGCAAAATCCAAACCGTAGTCGGGACGGTATTCCCGCATAACCCAGTGCTTCGGTAGCTTTGAACGAAGGAGTTGCTCGCCCTCCTGATCAATTAGGTGCTGTTCTGACCTTTGCTTACTAAATGCCATATTTTTCGTGTCCTCGACGACTAATCGGTTAATACCTATCTTTGAATGACAGTCGGCTCATGGCCGAACCAGGCCGTTCGTGCCAGCATAGCAGGTTGCCAAACCGAAAAATAGGGAGCAGCGCGACAGGCTGCATCCGACCCATTGCGGACGTTGATAGCCACTAAGGATCATCATGTATGCGCCATGTCCTGCTTCGCGGCACGTACGTCAGAAACGGCGTTTGCTCTGAGTTTTCGGGCGTGATGTCCGCAGAGAGTTCCAGAGCCTCCGCCAAGTTCTCGACAAATGACAACACTGCCTCATGCTCCAATGGGCCAGTAATTTCCTTGGGCGAGATGTCGAGTTCTAACTGCTCGAAAATGAAGAAGTGACAGCAAATTTCAACCGCGCCGTCCAACAAAATCGACAACATGTGTGAACCTTCACGATTTCCCAGAACGCTACGAGATCCTGGGAATGGGGCCGCCACTCCGTCAAAGGTGTACGAGCATTCGTAATGGCTGAGCAGTTGATCGAAGCGATCCCAATGCACAGCTTCGGTATCCTGCACGTAGATGTCTCGAAGCGATCCATCGCGTTCCCATAATCCTGCTACGTCGTGGAAGTCTGGTTTCATGCAAGTAGATGATCGACTGGTGGATGTGGGAGTTGAATGTCTGCTCTTGGCCCAGGCTGTGTAAAAACGCGATGTCGGCACATTTTCACGGGTCGCTTTACCATTAGCGACCCTCGGAAAACGCCGTGGTGACCGTTTTGGATGGCCGGGCCTGCCTGCGATTTTGCCTAGGTCAGCGTTTTTACACAGCCTGGGCCGAAAGCGGAAGTTCGTCGCAGCCAGTGTAACTCAGCAAGAAGCGGTGGACTTCGCTATTTCACACCCGGTAGTCCCAGTAATTTCTAGAACGTCGCATCTGTTTCGGAAAGTCACATCAACGCAGGCGTTCGCGTGCCGACAGGCGTATGGCTCACCTGGGGCGGACAGTTTGAAAACCCAGAGCGTGCACGCATGCGGCTGGCAGTGGTTGTGTCGGCTTGCTTCGCGTTAATCGTCGTCTTGCTTTACTCAGCCGTTGGCTCATGGCGCGCAGTTGAAGTTATCTTTATTGGAGTGCTTCTGGCCCTGATCGGCGGCATCGCGGTGCTTTGGCTGCGCGGTCTGCGACTCTCGATTTCGGCAGCAGTATGCTTTATCCTGTTGTCTGGGGTAGCCGTGCTGAACGGGCTGGTGATGGCGGGCTCCATCGCCGGCCTAGCGAAAAGGCTGCCGTGGAAACAGACGGTGCGTGAGGGAGCGCTTCAGCGCCTTCGGCCGGTATTGATGACTGCCCTGATCTCATCACTCCGCTTTGTTCCGATGGCCTTGGCGACTGGCCAGTCACGATTTTTTTTCTTGTTCACACCCTGAGAGCTGGGGGAGGCCGGCCTTGGCGGCTAACGAGGAGAGATGCTTCGATCGGTTGCTTTTTGCGTCGCTCGTTGCGTTCGCTGTACCGGTCTGTCACGTAGTCCGTGCGTCTCCATGTCAAGAGCTGAACTTGAACAAGTCACCACGACGTCCACGACGCGGTCGTAATAAGTTGAATTACTGCTTGCGATAATTATAATATTATATTTATACTTTCCTAACTGAAATCTAATGTTAGGCTACCGATGTCGATCGCTTTAGCTCCAGTTTTACCTCCTTTGTTCGCAATTCATGGGAAACTCGGAAGTGGAAATTTGCTTGTCCAGTTGCGACAGCCTTCCATGCGAAGTAAATTCTCGGAAGAGCACGGTCTATCCGACGCCGGTATCATACGTGTCGTCACTCCGAATGGATTCGTCGCGCAACTCGCCGGGGACCGAACTACGGAATTACCGGAAGGCGTAGACGGCGTTCTACATGTCGTGGACCAAGCGCCGCACGTCCAACCTATAGCTAATAACCGCGGGAAGAAAAGGACGGCCTGGATCCATCCCGCAACACTTCTTCCGGCCTCACTTTCTGTCGACGCGTCGACTTCGTTGTGCGAGAGTGTACGGCAGAGCTGGATTGACAGCGTCCATTTTAAAGAAGAGACGACGAACGATGATGGATCGGTCAATCCAGGTCTGCGGGAGCCGCAGATCGGGGCGCTCCACGCTATATTGGGACATTGGCGTTCGTCGAGCGACCCGGCTACGGTCGTGATGCCTACTGGAACAGGTAAGACGGAGACAATGCTAGCGACGATGATAAGTGAGCGGATAAAAAGGCTCCTTGTTGTGGTCCCGACGGTGGCGTTACGTGAGCAGATATCCGAAAAATTTATAACCTTAGGCTGGCTGAAGCATTTCGGCATTGTGGATTCTGCCGCTGAATATCCCATTGTCGGCATCGCGCAGAAGCGGTTCACAAGTATTGAAGACGCAGACGACTTCTTTTCGCGATGCAATGTTGTTGTTACAACGATGAATGTTGTCGGGATGTGTGGCGCCGATGTCCAAGCCAGGATCGCGGGTCTTTGCTCCCACCTGTTTATAGATGAGGCGCATCACATCTCAGCAAAAACATGGGACGGATTCAAAGCGTACTTCTCAGGTAAGCCTGTCCTTCAATTCACGGCTACGCCGTTTAGGACCGATGGTAAGCTAGTCGGAGGAAAAGTAATATTTAATTATCCTCTTAGCCGAGCTCAGCAGCGCGGATATTTCAAACCTATTCAATTTCGTTCGGTCTGCGAGTTCGCCCCCGCTTCAGCTGACCGCGCGATCTTAGAAGCCGCGACTGCTGCATTGACACAAGACATCGAAGCAGGTTGCGATCATATCTTGATGGCGCGTGCCGTTTCAATCATACGCGCGGAAGAAATTCATGGCCTTTACCTTCAATTGGCTGGACATTATAAACCAGTTTTAATCCATAGCGAACTGACTTCAACGGAGCGTACCGAACGATTTGCTGCACTACGCCGCCGGGAGACCAGAATTGTTGTTTGCGTAGATATGCTGGGTGAAGGCTTTGATCTGCCGGAACTCAAGATAGCCGCGCTCCATGACATGCACAAGAGTCTAGCGATCACGCTTCAATTTGTAGGCCGCTTTACTAGAACGACTGACAAAATCGGGAATGCCACCGTCGTGGCCAACATCGCCGATGCGGCGGTGGAACAAGGACTCCAGAACCTTTATGCCGAAAATGCAGACTGGAACGCGGTCCTTAAAGTGTTAAGTGAAGGAGCTACCGAAAATCAGATTCGCCGAACGGAGTTTATCGGCGGATTCGATCCGGATAAGCTTTCTCTTCCAATCCAAAATATCTTTCCAAAAATGAGTGCGGTGGTTTACAAAACGACCATAAAAGATTGGATGCCGCATAGAGTAGTGGAAGGAATCGGATTCTCACGCATTTACACTGGTCCAACTGTAAACTTAGAAACGAAGACTCTCGTTCTTGTGACAAAGGACGAAGAAGCCGTGCCGTGGGGCGATGTGCGCGAACTCAGCAACGTGAACTGGAATCTATATATTGTTCACTGGAACGAAACACAGGGCTTGTTGTTCATAAATAGTTCCGATAACAGCAGCTTGCATGAAGACGTAGCAAAGGCTGTTGGTGGCAGTGATGTCGAATTGATTAGAGGTGAAAGCATTTTCCGGTGCCTGCACAACGTAAATCGGTTCGTCATCATGAATCTCGGGTTAAGTCATGTTATCAGTAAAGCTATCCGTTTTTCTATGCATGTTGGCCAAGACATCGGACAAGCACTCAGCGACGCATTACGGGAAAATAAGACGAAATCGAACCTCTTCGGCAAAGGGTACGAAGCTGGCGATGAAGTCACCTATGGATGTTCCCAAAAAGGACGAGTCTGGTCCTATAAAATTGCATATGATCTCGCTGCGTGGGTAGACTGGTGTCATGTGGTAGGAAGCAAACTTACTGACGATAGCATCTCGACCGCTGATATATTCAGGAACGTGATCTTGCCAGAGACGATTTCGGCGCGTCCTCAGGTCGTCCCAATTGCGATTGAGTGGGATAGCGTTCTCTTGCAGAAGCCCGAGCGGAACGTACAGATTCAGATCGGAACCGTTTCTGCGCCGCTCTTTGATGTGGCACTTGAGCTAGTTGACAACATGCCAGATGGCCCAATTGTTATTAGGGTCCGTGTTGAGGGAGCGGAAGCGCTTTATGAGCTGAAGTTTGAAGAAGCAAGAATTAGCTTTATTCCGCGTTCTGTATCCACCTCAACTATCTTCATCGGGAGGCGCGAATTTGATATTGCAGCGTGGTTTGAAACGAATCCACCGACAATTTTCTTTGCTGACGGAAGCATGTTGGTTTCAAACGAAATATTCAGGCTCCCCGCACTCAGCAAAAGAGCAGTTTTTGATTCGAGTCGTATCCTCCACTGGGACTGGAGTGGAGTAAATATCAAGAAGGAATCTCAAGGTGTAGGGAAACGTACGGACTCAATTCAGTACAGGGTGCTCTCCGAATTGCGCAATCAACAACCTGATGAGCAGTTCGACATTTTGTTCGATGATGATGATGCTCGCGAGGTGGCAGACGTTATCGCGATAAAAGTACGAGATAAGTGCATTCAGATAAATTTATACCATTGTAAATTTTCAAAAGAATCGATTCCGGGGGCACGAATTGATGACCTATACGTAGTCTGCGGTCAAGCCCAGAGGAGTGTTTACTGGCGCGGAAATATCGGGGGGCTTTTTACGCATATGCAGGCACGCGATGCAAGTCGGATCAAAAACAAAAATGCTTCTCGATTCGAAAAAGGCGATGCCCGAACGCTACTCGGGATTGCGAATAAAGCAGAGCTTCTAGATGTGAAATTCAAAGTTTTTATCGTTCAGCCTGGGCTCTCAAAAGACAAGATCACTTCAGGGCAGCAGGAACTTCTCGCAGTCACAAACCTTTATCTACGAGAAACTTTCGACATCGAAATGGTAGTTGTTGCGAGTGCATAGGTCTTGGAACCGGCACTGCGGAAGGGCTGCGGACCTACTTAGGAAAAGAGATTTATTAGTAAGCACACAAATCCCCTGAGCAGTATCGAGGCCGTTCCCATCTTGGTGCTTAGGTGTTCAGTGCCGTGCGATCATTTTCCTCGCCGTAGCTGGCCTTTGTTCCGAGCAAAGGCTATGCTCGACGACTTGATTGCTGGGTTCAGCAGTCC
>NZ_JBNDJE010000044.1:0-6728 GCF_050434805.1 Massilia sp. UYP11 | reverse complement strand
ACTTGCATGTGTAAAGCATGCCGCCAGCGTTCAATCTGAGCCAGGATCAAACTCTTCAGTTCAATCTCTGTTTGTTGACTCTTTCGAGTCATCGGTTATTGCTAACCGAGTCGCTCACTCAAAATACTGACCGTCACTTCATTGCTGAAGCAACGTTTAATACTTTGTGCGAACATTTGATAATTTAAGTATGCAAGAACCGAAGTTCTTGGCACCTTCATCAAACGCCCACACTTATCGACTGTTAATTTTTAAAGAACTTTATCCGGTACTGCATCTGCCGTTTGCTTCGAAGCGTTGTGTTCGTCAGCAGCAGAGGAAAGAGAGTATGAAGTGTTTTTCGTTTTTCGTCAACCCCTCATTTCGCTTCGCCTCAGATTTCTCTGCAACCTTGCCAACGTAACCACTTGATTACGTTAACATTTTTCGGCCAGTGCCGAAGCGGAGGCGAACTATAGCAAACCCGGACAGGGTTGCGCAAGGGGCCCCGAACGAGACATGCCTCAGCCATTCACCCGTCCATCAGGTTGCTGGATTTTTTCCGTGCGCACGTAAGACTCCCTTGCAAGGTATATTCCTTGGCTGATTGGCAAGGCGCCTACCGTCCCGCGCTTGCTACGCACTCATGGAGAAAAAATGAAGCACACCGTCTTGCGCCGTACTGCGATCGCCGCCGTTTGCGCCTGCTGGCCCCTGGCAGCCCTCGCCGAAGAGATTCGCGACCCGATGAACGTGGTCGTGGTCAGCGGCACCCGCGCCGAACACACGAGTTTCGACCTGCCAGCCGCAATCGACGTGGTCGATGCCGCGCAGATCGGCGACACCCAGATGCGCGTCAATGCGTCCGAAGCACTGGTCGCCGTGCCGGGGATCGTGGTGCGCAATCGCGAGAACTATGCGCAAGACCTGCAGATCTCCTCGCGCGGCTTCGGCACCCGCTCCGCCTTCGGCGTGCGCGGCGTGCGCCTGGTGGCGGACGGCATCCCCGCCACCATGCCCGACGGCCAGGGTCAGGCCGCGACCTTCAACCTGGATCTGGCCGAGCGCATCGAAGTGCTGCGCGGCCCCATGTCCGCCCTGTATGGCAACCACTCCGGCGGCGTGGTCCAGCTCTTCACGCGCGAACCGACCGATACGCCCACGGTCGAAGCCAGCTTCACCGGCGGCAGCTATGGCCAGCGCAAGTTCGACACCAATGCTTCCGGCCGCAGCGGCGGCATCGGCTACCTGCTCGACGCCTCGCGTTTCGAGACCGACGGCTACCGCGATCACAGCGCGGCGACGCGCAAGCAGGCCTATGCCAAGCTGGTGGTCGAACCCTCGTCGACCAGCCGCCTGGTGCTGACCGCGAGCGGCCTGCGCCAGGACGATACGCAAGACCCGCTCGGCGTCACCTGGGCCACCTATCAGCGCGACCCGCGCGCGGGCGAGATCGACACGACCGATACCCAGACGCCCCAGCGCACGCTGGCCGATCGCTACGACACGCGCAAGAGCATCGACCACCAGCAGTTCGGCGCGACGTATGAACAGAGGTTCGGCGCCGACCGCCTGCAGGTGACCGCCTACGGCGGCAACCGCCGCGTCGTCCAGTACCAGTCGTTCTCGCGCGGCTTCCAGGCGCCGAGCAGCCACTCCGGCGGGGTGATCGACTTCGATCGCGATTTCTACGGCATCGACGCCAACTGGCGCGCGGTGCGCCAGCTCGCCGGCGGCACCATGCGCGCCACGGCCGGCCTGGAACTGGCGCGCTCGAAGGATGCGCGCCAGGGCTTCGAGAACTTCGTCGGCAATACCTTCGGCGTGAAGGGCAACCTGCGGCGCGACGAACAGAACGAGGTGACCAGCGTCGATCCGTACGTGCAGGTCGAGTGGGAGCGCGACCGCTGGGTGCTGAGCGGCGGCGTGCGCCACAGCCGCGTGGACTTCGACGTGAACGACCGCTACCTGTCCAATGGCGACGATAGCGGCGGCGCCGACTTCCGCCACACGACGCCGCTGGTGGGCGTGCTGTACAAGGTGTCGCCGACCCTGAACGTGTATGCCAGCGCGGCGCGCGGCTTCGAGACGCCGACGATGAACGAATCGTTTTACTCGGGCACGGGCGGCGGCTTCAACTTCGCCCTCGAACCGGCGATCGGCACCCATCTCGAAGCCGGCGTGAAGGCCATGGTGGCGAGCGGCGTGCGCGTGAACGCCGCGGTGTTCCAGGTGAAGACGAAGGACGAACTGGTGGTCGACGCCTCGTCGGGTGGACGCACCAGCTACCGCAATGCCAGCGCCACCTTGCGCCAGGGCGGCGAGTTGTCGGTGGACGCCGAACTCGGCGCCGGCTGGAACGCGCGCCTGGCCCTGAGCATGCTGCACGCGGTCTACGACGAAGCCTTTGGCGCGGTACCGAAAGGCAGCCGCCTGCCCGGCCTGCCGAAGACCAGCTTCTATGGTGAATTCGGCTGGAAGGAAGCGGCCGGCCGCTATGGCGCGGCGCTCGAGACCATCGCCAACAGCAAGGTGTACGCGGAAGACACCAACAGCGCCACGCCGGCGCCGGGCTATGCGATCGTCAACGCCCGCGTGCAGGCGAGCCAGCAGCTGGGCGGTTGGAAGCTGCGCCAGTTCGCGCGCCTGAACAACCTGTTCGACCGCGACTACGTGGGGTCCGTCATCGTGGGCGACACCAATCGCCGCTATTACGAAGCGGCGCCGGGCCGCAACTGGATCCTGGGCGTCAGCGCGCAGTACCAGTTCCGGTAACCGCGTCCTTGTCCGATGTCGGCGCTGCCGGCGCTGCCTGCGCCGGCGCGCCCGGCAGCGCGACGTCGGGATACAGGCGCTCGAGCGTCGCCGTCACCGCCGGCGCCAGCACCGCTTCGACCAGCCTGGTGGCGGCGCCCAGGTCCGGCGCTTCGCGCACCGCCTGCCACAGGCGATCCCCATCGATGCCGACCGCGCTCAGCGCCTGCTCGGCCTCGGCCTGCCAGAACGGCGGCGCCTCGCTCTCCACATAATTTCCCCTCCCCCTTCCGAAGTGCGCCACCGCCAGGTAGCGCAGCATGGCGCCCGTCAGCAGCGTCTGCAGGAAAGGATTGGCGAACTTCACATTGGCCTGGTTGCGGTCCGTGCCCTGGTTGAAACCCCAGGCCGCGCCGGCCGCGGTGATGCCGCCGGCGATCGCGCCCAACAGCGCGCCGGCGCCCAGGGTCAGGCCACCCGCCATCGCATCGGCCGACAGGCCGGTCGCCGCGCCCGACACCACCGCGCCGAGCAGCCCGGCCTGCGCCTTGTCCACCGGCGCGCGCACCGCGAAGTTCTCGCGCACGCGGGCGTTCACGTTCACCGCTTGCCCCGGATCGATGCGATACAGCGACAGCATGCGCGCGGTCGCGTGGTTGATGCCGTCGTTCAGGCGCTGCACCAGCGCCGCCATCGCGAGATCCTGGCGCCGCTGCTCGTCCTTGCCGATGCCGACCGCCTTCAGCGCCGTGCGCAGCATGCCGGTGCGTTCTTCGCCCAGCGGCTCGCTGTCGCGCGCCGCCGCCGCGATCTGCTCGGCGCTCATGTTGATGGCGCTCGCATAGCGCACGCGGTTGCGCTCGGCCCAGGCTGCCAGCAGGCGCGCGTAGGCGGGGCGCTTCTCCTCGTCGATCAGGCCCGCCACCGATTCATAGAACACGTGTTCATGCATCCAGCAGCGGGCAAAGGCGTCCAGCGGCAGCACTTCCTTCACCACCTGGTACTGCGCCAGGTGCTGCTTCCAGCGCTTGGGTTCGGCCAGCTCCTCCTGGGCCGGACGCGGCGGGCCGACCTGGTTGAGTAGCACGACCACCGGCTTGCCGAGCCATTCGAGGATCTTCATCTCGGGCGGCAGGTAACCGGCGTCCTGCGGCGATTCGGACGAGTTGACCAGATACAGCACAACGTCCGCCTCTTCCCTGGCCGCGCGCAGCGCCTGCTGGCTGAGCCAGAACGGGCGGTCGCGGTAACGGTCGAACACCTCGCGCAGGAACCAGCCGATCGGATTGCCGGCCAGCGCGAGCCGCTTGTGCAGGCGCACCGAATCGCCGAAGCCCGGCGTGTCCCACAACACCAGCGAATCACCCTCCTCAGTGCTCAGGAGCGGATAGCCTTCCGAGATCTGGGTGACGTGGGCGGCGTCGCGGATCTCGCCGACGTCCATCCCAACGAGGGTGCGCGCCAGCGTGGTCTTGCCGTTATTGGTGTGCGAAACCAGCGCGAACTGGATTTTTGCGGGCGCGATCATCGCAGCTCCAGGGCGAGGCCCGCGCCCAGTTCAAGCGGGTGCTTGTCGGGCTGGAGCAGGTTGACCACATGGGCCGAGGCGCCGTGGAAGCTGCAGAACTGGCGCCACAGCGCGTGGCGTTCGGCGACGCGCTCGCCGCCGACCTGTTCGCCGATGCGCTCGAGCAGCGGCGACTCGTCGAGCAGCACGGCCACGCCGCGCGGCACCCGCTTGACCAGATAGTCGAGCAGCGCGCCATGGTTTTCCTTCTCGGGCGTGGCGGCAAGGCTGAACAGCACCGTGGTCGCGGTGATGCCGGCCTCCTTCAGGGTCGTGTCGCGCAAGGCGTCCTTGAGCTCGACGCCATACCCTACCGGGGGCAGCAACTGCACCCGCGCCTGTCCGCCCAGGGCTGCGGCGGCAATCGCCCACAGGCCGCGGTCGCGCGGTTCGTCGAGCGTGTAGCTGTAGGGAATCACGCGCAGCACGGCCGGGGCGCCGGCGCCGATGCTGTCGGCCAGCTTGCGGTAATAAGGCTGGTCGAGATCGATCGGGAAGTGGCGTTTCAGATGGCGCGCACGCATGCCCGCGACCAGTGCCAGCACCAGGCGCGGCAGGATCACCAGTAGCAGCAGGGTCGCGCCATACAGGTGGACCCAACGGTCGCCGACCGGCAAGCCGGCGCCGCCGCCAAAGCGCAGCTGCTCGATCTCGGCCAACGTAAAGCCCTGCAGGAACGGGAACACGGTCAGCGAGGGTGTGAACAGCCATGACAGCAGCGTGTGCACCTGCTGCGCATCGAGGAAGGTGCTCTCCCATCCGGTGACGTATTCGGTGAGCAGGCCGCGCGCATACAGCGAGGCGACGGCGCCGAGCGCGAAGCCGGCGGCCGCCAGGTGGAAGGTACGGGCCAGGCGCGCGCGCGTGAGCGGCTCGCTCAGCACGGCCCAATCGGCCAGGTAGTGGGCGACGCCTTCGGCCAGCGCGGTCGGCAGCTTGCGCGGCGCGACCGCCTTGCCCACGCTCAGGCGGCGCAGCAGCGGCGTACCGCTCTTGCGCCGGCGCGCGGCGGGTACGATGGCCCAGACCAGCAGGCCAAGATAGACGAGCAGGTTCCAGGCGACGATCGCCAGCAGCGGCGCCGACAGCAGGTCGACGCGGTGCGGATCGGCGATGCGGTCGAGCGCGGCGCCAAGCACAAAGGCCAGGAATGGCAACGCGATCCAGATACCGCCCATGCCGGGAGCGCGCCGGGCGAAGGCGCCGAAGGCCGGCGTGCGTTCGCCCAGGCGCTTGAGGATCTGTTCCGCGCGTTGCTGCAGGAAGTGATGCTGGTTCACCGCCATATGGCTGTCCGCCGCCTGCCAGGCGGCGAGCTCGCGCGCACTGCGGGTGGCGAACATGCGATCGTCGTCGCTCAGAACCGTGTGGGCAACGTCGGCGTATTCAATCGAGCGCACCAGCACGACGTTGCGTGCGACCTGTTCGTTCATGCTTCTCCTATGGATGAAATGACAATGTCGTTAATGGCATTGTGCACCAGATTTACGTGGGCTGGCAGTGGGATGGCTCACCGTGTGTCCTGCTCCGATAACAAAAAACCCGGGCCAGGCCCGGGTCAGTTGTATTCGTGAACGCTCAAAGTCCTGGTTTTGTCAGCCCTTGCGCTTGCTGCCGGCATCCGACGCCGGTTCGTCAGGGCGCCCCTGCCGTTGCTGGTTGGCGGCGCCGTTGCCGGTTTGTCGCGATTTATCGGGACCGACCGGAGACTCCTGGGACCCGGCCTGCTGGTACTGCTCCATGCCGTGACCGGATTGCCGCGACTCGCCGAGGCGGTCCTGCTCGCCGCGCGCCTGCATACGCTGCGCCTGCTGGCGCGCGCTCCAGCCGCCGCTCTGCGAACCGGCGCCGGCGCGTTGGCCACGTCCAGACGAGTCCGCTTGCATGGATCCGGTGTTCCCCTTCGGGAAAGGCGTGTCGAGCCCGCCCGGCATGACGTAACCGGGCGCCCTCGACTGCAGGCTGCCCTCGGCAACCATCAACGTTTTTGGTTTTGCGATACCGCGTGCACGGTTGTCTCCGCCCTTGATCTTCTCTTTCGACTTCATTGCGATCCTCCGCTTACTGAACAAGAGCTTCGATCATGCGCGTGGGAGGACGGAGGAAGTATCAGAGAACGTTTCGGTGGACTGTGGGATTCGCCCTACGCAGCGCGTGCAACTGTTGTTGCGCAGTGCCCTGACCTGTGCTTCGCAAGGATATCCCTGATCGCGTTCACCACTTCGGCAGGGTTCTGGCGCTGCACCTGACGATCGGAATCGACGATGATCCTATTTGCTTTCGGATACATCCCACTGGCGAATTTCCTTGTCTTCAAGAGCGCGATCTAGACTGAAAAGCAAAAAACCCCACCAGGATCACCTGGTGGGGTTTTTCTATATAACTAGCCTGACGATAACCTACTTTCACACTGGTTGCAGCACTATCA
>NZ_JBNDJE010000043.1:0-7302 GCF_050434805.1 Massilia sp. UYP11 | reverse complement strand
CCAACATGGCGCTCGGCGGTATCACGCCAAAACAGAAATTGGCACTCGCCGCTTAACCTCTACTTTTAGCGTGCTCTAAAAATGGGGGGATTACCAAAGGAGCTTAACCTACCTTCGTACATGGAACGAATCGTTGAGAGAAGTGTTTATGCTCTTCGCAAGACTATCAAACATGCAGACGTAGTTCCACCAGTCTATATGCTAATTGACAAGGACAGAAATGTGACTGTTGTGCCAAACTTAGGCGAGATTCCGACCTCACACCATGTTTCGATTATCAAGCCATTAGTTCAAAATCTTGATATTGAATATGTTATTCTCACTGCTGAAGGCTCCATGCTTGTTGATGGTGTAAAGCGAAGTGAGCAGGATTGGAAAGATTTGTACAAGAAATACGGCTCATTGAACAATCACCCTGAAAAGAAGGACTCAGTGAACGTTATCCTTTACTCAGCAGAGAAGACGATTCAAGGTTGTGCATTAGTCAAGTCGCTTTCATCCAAGAAAAACACGAGGACATTTGGAGAGCTACAGTACAGTGAACAACCTTTAAAAGACGACCAAGGCGTCCTTACTGGATTCTTTAACTAAGCTGCACTACTACCGTTGAGTAACACCACAATTGCCCCATGAGGGGCTTTTGCTTTTCTACCATGCGTTCCTTTGATCACAAGAGAAGCCCCGAAGGGCTCTCCCTTATACCGTGCTACCCTGGCCTACTTCACCAACTTGGTCTTTTACGAATGCAAGCTTCGATGAGTACTTCACTTTTTCAGGCTTTGGCTTCGCAACTGTTGCAACCCACTCTTTCTCTTTCGCCTTCTGTAGTTCAGCCTTGATGTTCTTGATGACTTCTTGAGGCTTCGCTTCTACCTCGTCAGCTACAACAGCTTTCACAGGCTCTACAGGCGCCGCAACGACTGCTGGACATAGCTTCTTCTCTGCTGGCTTGCTATCGCTTCCAGAGGACGTTTCTGAGGCTACTGCAACCTCTTCCACAGGGAACAACATAGCTGGATCTTCTTTTAAGAACTTGGCAAACATAGTGCGGCATTCTGCCTTACTTGGCAATTTGTAGTATCCACCGTGCTTACGATCCTTCCAGTTGTCCTTCCAGTTTGGAATGAAGTCAAATATTGAAGCGAGCTTCCTTGAAAATTCACCCTGCTCCACTCTGTTTGTGGAAGTATTTTCTAAGAAAAAACTGTATAGATCCGCACGAGTTAGGCGCACTTCCTCTTCCCACCCACCTGTTAGCAATGGCTGATAGTCAATCTCACTGCTTAATAAATTGTACAAGAACTTCTCAACCGGCTTTAAGCTTAAAGTCTTCAAATCTGTTTTCGCTTTGGTATCGATTGCCTTCTTCGGATTGAATCCTTCAAGGTCTATCTCGTATAGGAAATAGTGAAGTAATGCATGCTTACCTTCCCCATGAAGCCATTCGTAGAATTTCTCAAAGTATCCTGGTGTTGACTCAAGCTTTGTGGTGCAGTCAAACACATTGAAGCGGCGATCACCTGGCCCTACTGGCACCATCCAATCTTCGTTACTAGTAAAGATATAGAAAGCATAGTTCTTGATTGTTGTACCAGTTAGATTTTTGATCTTGATTGCACGAGTATCAGCAGTGATAGCATTCTTTAATTTACCTTCAGAACTCTTGTTACCACCCCACACAGCTTCTTCCATGAAGAAATACTTTGTGTGAAGAGTCTCACTGTTGAAGCCAAAAAGGTCTTCAGTATCGTCTACAACCTTGCAGTGATTCGGACACATGGCAGCGATACACATTGATATAGTTGTCTTACCTGCGCCTTGAGGCCCACGAAGAGCGACACTAGTACCTGACTGAACATGAGGGAAACGAATCTGGTGAGCAATAAGCTTTACCAAGTGCTCCTTCTGTTCTGATGTGCCGTCAATCAACATATCAATATGATTTAAGAACACGGACACGTCGCCCTTAATAGGCTCAACGAATCCAGTCCAAAAATTGAATATCTTGTCGCCTAAGTCCTTGCCTGATGGATCAAACACACACTTCTCATAGCGTGTTCTTAATGCTGGATCTTCCAACCACTGATCAGAAAAATAGCGCTTCTCTGGATATTTGCGACCTTCAACCATGAAATGCTCTTCTACATGAAATTGTTTGAAGTCATATATAGATGAGTATTCATATTTTAAGCCCTCTTCCCCTGTGTACATTTTCAAAATCGCAGGCTTACCGCTTAAGTTCAAGAAGTAGTATTCTTTGAACTGCTCTTTGTACTGTAGGAACTTTGCCAAATCTTCTTTGCTTGCGAACTCGCAACCGAATTGATTAAGATCGTCAAAATCTATATTTGACTTTTTAGAATTTTCTGTTACCATAATTTTATCCTTAATTGTTGTTCATTCCTTTCGGTGGTTATGAACTAGTTTTAATAAAGGCGATTGCTACAACAATCGCTTTTTTCTTTTGTGCTTCAATGTAGAAATTTCACTTGATTCTGCTGCTTGTACTCTTCCACCTTTCCCCATAAAAAAAGCCTTACGTCGTCAGACCAGTTTTTGCCAGCCACCTTCTTTATTTCATCTAGTTCAAATTGAAGTTGAGCTTCAATTCTACAGTTGAAGTTTTTATTTCTTGAATTGTCTTTTTTATTTCTCATATATTACCTATTGTCGTTGTATTTGATATTGTAATGACATATTAATATTTGTCAACTTGTAATAACAATATTTAATAACATAGCTAATTCAGTAGTTATGAAAATAAAGAAATATGGTGTGTACTTATTGATCCCCCCGAACATTGAAAATTTGGGGGGATCACTCAAAGCTAGTAGGCATGCGGGTTTGGACGTGGTTTTTAATGATCCCCCCATCGAATTAAATTTAAGCCAGAAAAAACAACTATATATTTCGATTAATTTAATGTGTTCTTTTTACAACAATTATAATTGCCTAAAATTTACATAGGGGGAACGGGGGGTACGGGGGGATTTTCGTTTGAAGCATAGTATTCATGCGGGTTTAGGTGCTCCCCCCTATATATTCTTTCTTTAAAGATAAGGGGAACGGGGGGGGACAATAAAAACAAAATCAAAATCACCTTGAGGGCTTTGCCCTCACATTGTCCTTTCAGGACTCATTGCCTTCGGCATGTTTTTAAATAAGGAGTCTAGATGGTTTTGGTCCTTCAGGACATCCGGCCTTCGGCTAAGTTGTTACTGTTGACTTTGCTTTCGTTTTAACTAGATTAATATGAACAGGAGAGATGATCTATGGAAAAGATAAAAGCATATATATACAACACGTTGTTCAAAGCCGAATTATCGGAAGATAGAAAGCTTAACCAAATTCTTATAGAGAATTTTCACTGTTTTGAAATCGGCCAGAATTATGCTCGCATCACCGACGACAAGTATGGGGTTGAAGAACTTGCAAGAGAAGCTAACGAAATGTCGGAGGCGGCTAAGCGATATCCTAACTGATTGAACCCGTTGACTTTGATTTTGTTTCTATTATATTAAGAAGAAACAGGAGAATAAGTATGGAGAAATTAAAGCAGTGGTTTGGAAAACGAAGTAGCTCAATTACAGGGACAGCAAAGAAGTTGACTGGATATGAAGATACAAAGAAGTTCTCGACAGAGACAAAGGAGATTACGAGCACATTGCTTAGTCCAAAGAAGACAATAGCCAATGCACGCAAAGAGAGCTTCAAAGACGCCATGATCAGATTAGGGGTGAACGAAGATGACTTGAAGATGAACTATCGCAACTTCGCCTGGTTATGTTGGATCTCACTTGGGTTCGCTGTCTTCTTGATTTCCTTATCTATCTACTGTGTTGTACAGGGCAGCTTACTACAAGGACTAGCAGGGCTATCAATCGCTTCCTTCTGTCTTGCCAGTGCTTTCAAGTACTCCTTCAGAGCATTCCAAATAAGACACCAGAACTTATGCAGCGTGAAGACCTGGTATGAGAGTAAACCTGAGTGGCTACCAAATCCGTTTTGTTAATTGAGCCCCGAAAGGGGTTTTCTTATTTCTACATCGTTGACTTTGCCGAGCATTTTCATATATTAGTACGACAACAACTATTTCTAATATATGAAAAATGAAAAAAGCATAGACAAAATAAAGAGTGCAATAGCTAAACTTGAATCCGAAGACCGCTCTATTACATATAGTGCAGTGGGCGAAATTTGCGGCATGAGCAAGCAAAGAGTTCATCAAGTCATGAAGATGAACGAAATGAACACTGGCCGCACGCATGATTCCAAACACATCTATATAGAGAAGCTAAAAGACGTAGATACGGAATCTCTCACTATCAATCAAATTGCTGATCTACTTGAATACACCAAGGCAATCAGCACACTTCGCCATGTCCTTCATCTTCTTGATATCAAATGCAAGCGTTCTCATGGAAGAACAAGCACTAGAGAATTCTTGAGGACTTTACCGACAGAGAATCACACGATTGAAGAGCTTCGCCAGATTTCTTGCTACAGCAAGTCCGTTCAATCGTTCAGAAGCTTCTTGAGCTACAACAAGATTAAATACAAAAAACTACGACCATCCTGATATCCAATTAGTTGACTTCGGGAATATTTCCACTATAAGTACTATATAACACACAGATTAAACGGACAAGCAAGGAGACACCATGAACGATTATTTAGAATCAATTTCAAGTATCTACAACATTCAAAGCAGTGACATGAGTTCTACACTCTCTGCTTTGCTTATCCTTGCCTTCTTAGTCTATGTTGTGATTGACACAGTAAAGAAAAAATAAAAAGGAGACTTATGAAACAACTTACTGACTATGAATTAAATGAGCATTACAAAGTAATACGAGATCTTGGCTTTGAGGTGAGAGTAAAGACCTATGCTAAAAATACAGGCACTTTAACTTTAGTGGACAGCAACACAAAGAAGGGTATCTACAGTGTTGAAGTGAAGACGAACGGACGAGGCACGAGCGCAATCATGGCAATCTTGCCGACCACCCGCGAGCTTACCCATTTAGATCTTGGCTTGAGCGCTTTGGCACGATTCGCACAGGACTACGACGCGACCATCTTACGCAGCCTTTCACTACCTGGTAGAGGCAAGTTTGAGAAGACATTTGCATCTGGCTACAACGAGGTAGTGAGGCAGCACGCACACGAAGCACACGAGAAGGTCAAAGAACATTTAGACGGCAATCCAGAAGCGCCCTTCTCTACTCTGTTCGCAGTCTTCTCATATGAGCTTGTAACCCAAATCAGCGCAAAGGAATAACCATGATCAAAAAATCCCCATCCGTGCTTGGACAGTATGACGGCTACAAGCTTGTCGGATTACCTGAACAGAATGACCCGCAGTGTGTTCAAGCAGGCTTGCTACTTGGCACTCAAGTATTGGGCTTCGTCGGCATCCACAGCGACGGCAAGATAGACATTCACCTGGCTGAGAAGAGCAAGAACCACCTCTTCCCAATGGAGCCCAAAGACCTTGTTGAAGCCATAGTGAAAGACCAGCAAGCTCCTAAGGTTGAGCAAGGCCAGAAGACACCACACCATAGACGAATACGATGAGGTGCTATGTTATCTGACTCTCTACTTGCCCTTGGCTTCGCCCTAACCGCCTACACCGCAGCAAAGCTCTACAGCGACCTTCACGAGCTTCCACGGCTCAAAGTCCAACCTGACCCTATCCCACGCTCTATGCACTGGTTAAACGTGCGTAGCGCCGTCCCTGAGAGCGACTGGATCAAGATCAAGAAAGTCATGATGGGCAACACCTTCATTAAAACACCGAAGTGTCAGTGTTGCGGCGCCGCCGGCCCTCTTGAGTGTCATGAAGTCTGGTCTTTCACCTGGCCGCGTACACAGTCCCTTACGGGCTTGAAGCTACTGTGCCACCTTTGCCACATGATCCACCACATAGGGTTCGCTATGCATAAAGGCGAAGGCGAGGAAGTGATCAGGCACTTCATGAAGGTCAACGGGATTGACCGCAAAACAGCAGACCGCTACATCAAACAATCGTTCAGTAAGGCACGACAACTGGACCGATTCTCACCCATCACTATGTCCAAGCAACACCGCCTGGATCTCACCTACCTCAATGACAAACGTTTCAAGTTGCCGAGAACATTCACAACTGACGAACGCAAATCCTGCAATCCCAAATCTAAAGCTTGACCTCAACTGATCCAGAAATTCTGGATCTTTTCATTTCCTACTTTCGATATCGTTATCTTCAATCCATCCGTTGACTTCGTTCAAATTTTTACTATATTAATAATATATACATAAACAAGGAACGAGCATGGTTACACAAACATTGACAGCACAAGAACAATACAGACTAAGACTTATAGATTTGCATACTTTCGCAAAGCTTCAGTGGCAAGAGCGGGTTTTAAGCTGGAACAGTAAGTAAGACCATGTTGGAAATAATAACAATAAAGGAGGCTCAACATGTTCAAACATATTGACAAATTAACGGCACGAGGAAAGTATGAATCTGCTTTCAGACATTGCCTGGACTATCACAGATTTATAGGCTATGAATTCTCAAGAAGACTTGAGAAGTTTGACTTGCTTAAAGGGGTAAGCATTCTTGAGGCAATAGGCACAAGGGAGAAGATCAACGACGACACCCGCGCTATGATCACTCACTTATCCATCTGTGCAAAAGACGGCCACGTGAGCGAAGGGCTTCTTCACTTCACTGTAGACAAAGTTTTGTGTGAGCTTGCTGGAGGTGCCAGATGAAAAAGCGACAACACCTAGTCCTGGACGACGACTCAAACATCATTTGGAGCGGCTGGACTGCGCCGACTAAGGCCATCATGAAGCTGCTGACTACCATGCTGCCTGAAGCGAACTTCTCTACATACGTTGTTGACCATGTGGTCTTCGTAGACTTTAAGCCGAGTCCCTGCCCTACCTAAAACATGAGCTAGATAGCAAAAATGCCCCAAACGGGGCATTTCTCTTGTCCTACCTGGCAGAGCCTTACTTCTTGATTCGCAGATCTTCCAGCTTCTTACCACCGGCGATACCGTCAGCAATCCACTTTGGTTGACGACCTATTGGTCTAGGTGCTAATAGCAGCTATCTTCGCCTCATCAGTAATATCATAGGAAACTGCTAGAGCGAAATCACGAGCACCGTTCGTCCCTTTAATCAGCCTTCCACGTGTTCTGTAAGATCGTAAGGTAATCCCCCCATTTTTAGAGCACGCTAAAAGTAGAGGTTAAGCGGCGAGTGCCAATTTCTGTTTTGGCGTGATACCGCCGAGCGCCATGTTGG
>NZ_JBNDJE010000042.1:0-8046 GCF_050434805.1 Massilia sp. UYP11 | reverse complement strand
TTAGCTCGGCCTTCGCTCGATTTACGCAACAAAGCCGGCCCAGGCGTAAATCTTTGCAGCGTTCAACAGTGCGCCTTTGTGAAGAATTTCGTTATATTCTTTCTCCTCCTAACGTCGCTGCTCGCGATGAATTTACCCTCGTTCTGAAAGGAAAATCATGAAGGCACTCGTTTATAATGGCCCGTGCGACGTCCAGGTCAAAGACATGCCGGACGCCAAGATTGAAAAGCCGACTGACGTCTTGGTCCGTATCACGACAACCAACATCTGCGGGTCCGACCTACACATGTACGAAGGCCGTACCAACCTGGAAACGGGCCGTATCTTGGGCCACGAAAACATGGGTGAAGTCATCGAGGTCGGCAACGCCGTCGAGCGCGTTAAGGTCGGCGACGTTGTCTGTCTGCCGTTCAACATCGGCTGCGGCTTTTGCGAAAATTGCGAACGGGGCTTGTCCGGCGCTTGCCTCACGGCAAACCCAGGCACGGCCGGGGCTGCCTACGGTTTTGCCGGCATGGGTCCGTACAGTGGCGGCCAGGCCGAACTGCTACGGGTGCCGTTCGGCGATTACAACTGCTTGGTACTGCCGGAAGACGCTAAGGAAAAGGAAAATGACTACGTGATGTTGTCGGACATTTTCCCGACCGGCTACCACGCTACCGAATTGGCTGGCCTTAAGCCGGGTGAATCGGTCGTGATCTACGGCGCCGGCCCGGTCGGCCTAATGGCGGCCATGTCTGCGTTCATTAAAGGCGCAAGCGAAGTTTTCGTCGTGGACACGCACAAGGATCGTTTGGCTCTGGCCGAAAAGATGGGCGCGGTGGCGATCGACGACACCGGAGGCGCCGGCGTCGAGAAAATCTTGAACCTTACCAACGGCAAGGGCGCCGACTGCGGCTGCGAATGCGTTGGTTACCAGTGTTGCGACAAGCACGGTAAGGAAGTGCCAAATCTGACAATGAATAACTTGGTGCAGACGGTCAAGGCCACTGGCGGCATCGGCGTGGTTGGTGTATTCCTCCCGCAGGATCCAAAGAGTCCAGACGCGTTAGGAAAGGAAGGTAAAATTGCCTTCGATTTCGGCAATTTTTGGTTCAAGGGTCAGAAGATTGGCACCGGCCAAGCCAACGTCAAGCATTACAACCGTTATTTGGCAAAATTAATTCATAAAGGTAAAGCGGCGCCCTCGCAGATCATTTCACACGAGCTTGCATTGGAGGATGCACCGACTGGCTATCGGAATTTTGATAAACGTGCCGAAGGGTGGACCAAAGTCGTGCTGAAACCTAATAAATAAAGAAAATATTATTTATTGGCGCATGCTAAAAGACGATTCACAAAATTAAAGCAGGCGATAGGTTTTACAATAAATGGTTAGTTCGCGCAATTTTCTTTCATTTCGGGAAGTTAAGGAAAGAAGATTGCGCGGAAGCACTTTGCTACTTTCTAAATCGTCTCAAAGCTCGACTTTTTCCAATGATCCCGCGTAGCAGACGACTTCAATAAGTCAATCTAACAAGGCACGCGGTATTTTTACCATATCAGGTCAGTTACCCGACCCGCTGTAAATTCCATCACTCCATAGCTTTCAATGAATCCGTGAAGGATTCCACCGCCAGGGCGGAAGAAATATCGATCCGGAGACGCCCGCGCACGATGTCGCCCGGCGCGCCGAACATGGTCACCGCTTCATCGACCCCGCCCAGAATCCCTGCGACCCTGACCAGAAACGCCTCACCCTCCGCGGTGAGGCTCACCTTGCGCGTCGTGCGCTGGAACAGACGCACGCCGAGCGATGCTTCCAATTGATTAATGGCCAGCGTCACTTGGGGGCGGCCCATCTGCAGCGCTTCAGCGACCTTCGTAAAACTCTGGAGTTCAGCAAGCCTGGAAAACAGGCGCATCGATTGAAGCAGCTCCATCGACACATCTTTCTTGGTAGTGGGTACGGCCTGGCCGCGTGCGGCCAGGCGCCGGCAAAAGCCGATTATAGAGTCCGAATTGTTATCGTCGAATACAACAATCAGCTCGGCGATTCAGGAAAGCGGCAAGGCTTCGCTTTCATCTTCGACGATCTCAGCTTGGCCGGAAGCTGCTCTGTTGCGTTCTACCTTATCGAGCAGTACGAAATTGGCTTCGGCCCAATCGTAAAGTGCCAGCAAAGGCTCGACGAACTTCTGTCCAAGCTCCGTCAGCGAATATTCGACTGCGGGTGGAACCACCTGGTGCACCTTCCTCGACAACAGCTGGTCGGCTTCGAGCTCGCGCAAGGTCTGGGTGAGCATCTTCTTCGAAATTCCCGGCATGCTGCGCTGTAACTGGCCAGTCCGTAGCGGACCGAAACTAAGGACGTAGATCACCATGGACGTCCATTTGGGCGTCAATAGCATGTGGATACGCCGCGGTGGACAGGTTTCACTGATGACCAGTGGATCGGGGGGATGACGAACGGTGGAAGCCATGGTTACCTATAGGTGCCTATGATCCTAAAAAGTGCCTAATTTACAGGCGGGACCTTATGGATCAATATTACCCCACATTCAGTTTGCCCCCAAGGGCCACATTCACAAGGAACCAATACATGACTACCCAAGCCACCATGCGCGCACTCGTCCTGAACGACTACGCCGACGGCAAATTCATCGATACCCAGGCGACCCGGCCAGCACCGAAAGCGGGCGAAGTGCTGGTACAGATCGCTGCCAGCGGCGTCAATCCGATCGACTACAAGATCCGCACCGGTGCAGCGCCGTATGCCATGCCCGAACTGCCTGCGATTCTCGGCACCGATCTGGCGGGCACGGTCGTCGAGGTCGGTGAGGACGTGAGCGACTTCAAGCTCGGCGACGAGGTGTACGGATTGGCTGGCGGCGTGCGTGGCATTCCGGGAACGCTCGCCGAATATGCGGCCGTCGACGCTCGCCTGTTGGCACCGAAGCCAAAGAACCTTAGTATGCGCGAAGCGGCTGCGTTGCCGCTGGTGTTTCTGACCGCTTGGGAAGGTCTGGTCGACCGTGCCGGCGTACATGCTGGCCAGCGCGTGCTGATCCAGGGCGGCGCGGGTGGTGTTGGTCACATGGCAGTGCAGATCGCCCGTGCGCTCGGCGCCGACGTGTATGCGACTGCCTCGGCGGCTAAGCACGCCGTCATCAAAGGCTACGGCGCTACGCCCATCGATTATCGCGACGCCAAGGTCGTGGACTACGTCGCGAAGTATGCAAATGGCGTTGGCTTCGACGTGGTCTATGACACCGTCGGCGGACAGACGCTGGACGACTCACTTGTTGCGGCCAGGCCTTATGGACACGTTCTCAGCTGCTACGCTTTCGCGGAGCACAATCTGGCGCCAGGCTCTCTGCGCTGCGTGACATTGTCCGGTATCTTCGTGCTGCTCCCCATGTTGAGCGGTGAAGGACGAGCCCACCATGGCGACATCCTGCGCGAGGCGACCCGCCTGGCGGAGCAGGGCAAACTGAAACCCTTGGTCGACGAACGGCGCTACACTTTGGCCGACGCGCATGCCGCGCATGACGCTCAGGAGGCCGGCAAGGCCCTTGGCAAGATCGTGATCGACGTCGCTTCCTGAAGGATGGGTATGACCATGTCGCAGGTGGTTCGATTTCATGAACTTGGCGGCCCGGGTGTATTGCGGTTGGAGCAGCGCAGTGTCCCTGAGGCCGCAGATGGCGAAGTACTCATCGAGGTGCAGGCGATCGGCTTGAATCGGGCGGACAAGATGTTCCGCATGGGCCAGTATCTCGAGAAGGCGCAACTGCCATCCATGCTGGGCTTCGAGGCGGTTGGCATGATCGCTGCACTTGGCCCGTCGGTGCAAGGATTCGCGGTCGGCGACATGGTCGGCGTCCTGCCCGGGTTCGAGCTCGGCAGATATGGCACCTATGCCGAGCATGCGTTGATTCCCGCTACCCACCTTGTCCCGCAACCGGCCGGCTTGTCCGCGGTGGAGGGAGCTGGCCTGTGGATGGCCTATCTGACCGCATACGGCGGTCTCGTGGAGGCCGGAGGACTTGGCAAAGGAGACTGGATTGCCATCACCGCTGCATCAAGCAGCGTAGGCTTGGCTGCGATACAGGTTGCACGCCAGGTGGGTGCGCGGCCCATCGCGGTGACACTGACCAGCACAAAGCGCGATGCACTGTTGGCTGCTGGAGCCGAAGCCGTCATCAGCACGTCAGACGAGCCGTTGGAGAGCCGCCTGCGCGAACTGGCGCCGTACGGGATCCAGTGCGCGTTCGACGCGGTCGGCGGTCCGCAAGTGAACCAGCTCGCAGGGGCCATGGCCAAGCGCGGAACGATTGTCGTGCACGGCGCACTCAGTCCCGATGCGACGCCGTTTCCGCTGAAGCTGGCTTTGAAGCGCAGTCTTTCTGTGCGTGGTTTCGTGTACACGGAAGTGACCGAGGATGCAGCAGCGCTGCAGCGCGTCCGGACTTTTATCTCGGCAGCAATTGAAGCCGGTATCCTCCGGCCGCTCGTGGACAGGGTCTTCTCGCTGAGTGACGTCGTGGCAGCGCACGAATACCTCGAATCGAACCAGCAGTTCGGCAAGATCGTGATGACAGTTTGAGAGCGCTGCAACGTATTTGCTCAGCGTGGAAGCGCGGCAAGACTTCGCCCCGTCCGACAGCATTACTGGACGGGGCGATCGCTGTTGATGATCAAGTTCGACGGAAACGCCGGCAGGACGAATTCGGCAAGCTCCTGCAGCACCTCGGTAGCCGGCCGGCGCGATGCTTTCAGGTTGAAGGCGACATGGTTCACGCCCAGCTGCTGCAAGCCGCCGAGGTAGTCGATCAGCCTGTTGCGCCCGACCCGCAGGCCGGAATGGATGCGCATCAAGGGGTGATTTGCGTCGTCAGCCAGGTCGAAGAACAGGCCTTGGGCAAACGGCTTGAAGATGCCCGACTGCGTCTCCCGCTGCACAACGTCGCGCCATGTCGACACGATCGGTGCCAGGTGTTCGGGATTGACGAAGTAGTAAAGCCAGCCATCCGCATGCCGCGCAATCCACTCCAGATCCTGGCGGCTGCGTCCAGTGACGATGGCCGGAATTCGTCCGTGGGGCGGCTTTGGGAGCAAGTCCAGACTCCCATCCAACCTGCCAAAACGTTCGGAGTCGTGCACGGCGAACGCTTCCTGCAAACTGGCCCGGAACATCCCGAACGCATCGCGGAATCGCTCGCCGCGCGTCTCGAAATCGCCTTCTATGCCAAATGCGGGGTACTCGCTCGGGCGATCGCCTGACGAAATGCCAAGTACCATGCGGCCGCCGGAAAGCTGGTCGACCGATGCAGTCTGTTTCGCCAGCAGCAGCGGATGGCGCAGGGTGATTACCGCGCTGCCTGTGGCCAGTGCGATGCTCTGGGTGCTGGCGGCGAGGAAGCCTAAATAGGTGAACGGTTCGTACAGCTGTCCGGTGTCACCGAACATCGGATCGAATAGTGGGACGTCACGCGCCCATACACCTGCAAAGCCTGCCTGGTCGGCGTAGCGCATGACGGTGACATGATCGCGCATCGTCGGCGCCGGCATATCGGGGTATGCCTCCAGTGGCAAGATGAATCCGAGTGTCAGCCGGCCGGGCGCGAACATTCGCCGGAAACCAGCATGATGCTCGACGTGCTCGGAAAAGGGCCACTCGCGCGGTACTGTAGTGTCGTCCATTGTTTGCTCCTTGTGCGTGGATTTGGCCGTATCGCCGGCCGGGGCTTCCGGCCGGCTGGGGGCCAAAATCAGTCGGCTACCTTGATCACGACCTTGCCAAACGCACCGCGCGCCAGGTGCTCGTAGGCCTGCACCGTGTCCTGGAAGGCGTAGACCTTGTCGATCACTGGCTTGATGGTAATCTCCCCATTTTTAGAGCGAGCTAAAAGTAGAGGTTAAGCGGCAAGAGCAAGTTTCTGTTGTAGTGTAATGCCGCCGAGTGCCATGTTGGGCCGGTCGTGATTGTAGGTCCACAGCCAGCGAGTGGCAAATTCCTGGATCTCGTCGAGCGTTTCAAAGAGGTGATGAACCAGCCAATCGTACCGCACGGTCCTGTTGTAACGCTCCACGTAAGCGTTTTGCTGAGGCTGGCCGGGCTGAATAAAATCGATGCGGATTCCACGTCTGGCTGCCCAAGCCAAGGTCACGGCGCTGATGTACTCTGGACCGTTGTCACAACGGATCGCATCCGGTGTGCCGCGCATTCGATAATTCGGTCCAGCGACCTGATGACGCGTTCGGATGGCAGCGAGAAGTCGACCTCGATACTCAAGCCTTCGCGGTTGAAGTCATCGATGACGTTGAACAGGCGGATGCTGCGTCCGTCGGCAAGCTGGTCATGCATGAAGTCCATGGACCAGCTCTGGTTGATCGCGGTCGGCACGGCCAGGGGCAGCGGCTTCTCGCGCACCAGGCGGTGGCGCGGCTTGATCCGGAGGTTCAGCTCGAGCTCACGGTAAATGCGGTAGACCCTTTTGTGGTTCCATTTAAATTTTTTGACGTTGCGCAGGTACAGAAAGCACAGCCCAAAACCCCAGTTGCGCTGGTTGTTCGTCAATCGCACCAGCCAATCAGCGATGACGCTGTTTTCCGCGTCCAGCTTGGCCTTGTATCGGTAGCAGGTCTGGCTGATGCCAAACGCCCGGCACGCCAGGTTAATCGTGGCTGACCGCTGTGTCACGGCCCACTGCGCCATCTCTCGCCGCAGAGATGGCGCTACCACTTTTTTGTCAACGCCTCCGCGACAATCTCGGCCTTTAGGCGCTCCTCGGCATACATCTTCTTCAGGCGCCGATTCTCGTCCTCGAGTTCCTTCATGCGTGCCATCAGCGACGCATCCATACCGCCGTACTTGGCGCGCCACTTGTAGAACGTGGCGTTGCTGATGCCGTGCTCGCGGCACAGTTCCGGGATAGGGCTGCCGGCTTCGGCTTGCTTGAGGATGGCGATGATCTGGCTGTCGGTAAAGCGGAACGTCTTCATGTAGAGCTTTCTGTTAAGTAGAAAATTCTACTTCTAAACGCGCTTTTTTGTGGGGGGATTACCGTGGATGCGCACGCGCGTGTAATCGATGACGTCGCGGAACAGCAGCGATGCCATGGCGATTTCGCCTGCGGTAAGGGGGCGCCAGCGCTGCGCATGCAGGCGGCAAACAGGTACGGCATCCATCGGTTCTTTTGCAAACTTAAGAGGCTTGGCAAGCTTAACTTAGATTGCTCGGATACCGTTTTGAACAGCTCCTTCGAGAGCGTGACCGCGTCAAAGACGCCTTTCATCAAAAATGTTGCGGCCGACCACTATCGACCCGTAAGCAGGCCTTGTCGATTCCATGAAGCGGTCGTTCAACGCCCGCGCCAAGCTACGACTCGCTGGCGCCGCCAGTGAGCCGTCGACTTGAGCGACTTGTCGGGCTTGCTCAGCCCGGCAGCTTTGCCGCAAGAACGTCAACCTTTTCGATTGACGGCGGCTGGGCGAATAACTCACCCGCTTTTTCCATGAGCGCGGCCGCGACTTCGCCGGAAAGATGAGCTTGCCGCCCAGCCTCATCTGGAAACGCGTCAAAGATGCCAAAGGTTGACGGCCCCAGGCGGATGCCGAACCAAGCTGTAGTAGCTGGCTCTGCCTGAACGAGGGGAAGACCACTTAACAGAAAGCTTTCTACGTCTTTCTCCTTACCTGGCTTGGCTTCAAGACGAACGAACAACGCGAGTTTGACCATGACATATCTCCTGTTATTAAACAGACAGCAATTCACGCATTTTCCAGCGAGCCGAATGCAATGATGACCGAACCGCCACCACTTGCGGCGAAGCGGCTTTCTTCACGTGCCCGAAAGCAGTTCGCTAGCGAAGGACCGATACCGATTGAATGCGCAGCCAATACCGGATGGTAAAAGCGTTTCAATATAGTATATGGCGATGTTGCTCACAGGGCAAGCAAGAAATATTGGTAGAGACAGCAGCAGTTCGTTGCGGTTGCTTGCAGTTGGATCGCAGATGTGCAGACGGCTTTGTTGAGCAAATCGAGCACAGGCCGAGCTGG
>NZ_JBNDJE010000041.1:0-8323 GCF_050434805.1 Massilia sp. UYP11 | reverse complement strand
TGAAAATCACGCTACTGAGCGATGCTGGAGCGCGGACTCACGTTTCGCCTGGCTCTGCTCACGCCGAGAGCGGGTTATTCGAGGTGGCCTTAAGCATTTGAACAGTAAAGGTAGCTGGACATGGGGCGACCTTAAAAATTTGGTATCTCAACCTATTGGTGAGCAAATAAAGATAGCCAAGCAATTTGTTAGCGACGACATGCACAAGTATTTTGTAGATCCTAAACTTGCTATCTATGCGAAGTTTGCCAAGCCAATAATTACCAAAGCTGCGATATGGGACAAGTATGAAGCTAAGCCTAAATTCTCGTTGAGAGAGTGGGTTCTAGATGAAAATCCAAAAACAAAGATTTTACTTATCAAACCATCAGGACGTTTCAAAGATCAGACAGTTGCATTGATACGAGGTATGCTTTTCTACATGGCAGGTCTCATCAATGATAAGTACTTCCCTGAAGACAAATCAAAGGACTACCCAAGCATACGAAGATTCCACATTGTATGTGACGAGTTCCAAGCTCTTGGAAATCTTAAGGAATTCATCGGTCCCGGAATGGAAATGTTTGCATCCAAAGGCGTTACAATTTATTTGGCTTGCCAAGATCTATCTCAGTTACGAGAGTTGTACGGAGACGATTTTTTAAAATTTTTACAAGCCAATACTGGAAATGTTTTTATAATGGGCGTCAATATGGGTGACTCTGCTGAGATGATTTCTAATCAGTTGGGCAAGAAGACTATCTTAAAACGTCATGAATCTACCACTTACCAGGACAATGGTAAGTCCACATCCGTAAACTATCAAGAACATGAAGGTGTAGTGATCACACCAGATGAAATTAATGAACTTGGAAGTAAGTTTGAAACACGCCGCAACTATGTTCGTTACTTATACATTCCTGGCAACATGAGTAATGCGTATATTCTTGAAGCAGAAATCTCAAGCTACCCTACCCTATACAAGCCTGAAAAGCCTGAATGGATGTTGGGAGGCACCGTTGAGAGACCTTTGTTTGTACCTGAAGAAGACATAGTGAAGATGTTGAGCAGCGTGCCAAAAGCGAGTTTAGAGAAATCTGCACCTATTGTTCAGTTTCAGCTTTCACAAGAAGCATCAGCTTCTAATGTTGATGAACTAGAATGGGCTGACGATTTTGAGGAAGAAGAAGAAGTTGAAATAGATTCTGACTACGGACAAAAATTACTTGATGAGGCGACAGCAAAAGAGGAACGTAAAGAAATCTTTCTGCTTCCAGAGGAAAAGGACTCTCTAGGAGGATCGGTTCTTGAAGATATAGCGATAGAAACCGTCTTGGACAGTCATTTATTATCACATCTCAAACATGGAAGTGAAGTAGCTAAGAATGCTTCCTCAGCGAAGACAACCGACAAGAAGGCATGGTTAGCTGCCATGTTGAAAAAGAAGAAGGAAGGTTGGGATACTGTAGATCGTGAGACACAGCGATAATTCTGATGAACCAAGAAGTAAGAGTAAAGCCCCGTTAGGGGCTTTATCTTAGCTAAATAGCTTAGTCAATATCGTGAACACAGCCATGCCGACGATTACTGCTCCAGCATTGTAGAAAGCGTGCCTTAAAGTGTATTTGTCATGCACCTTCCCAAAAGCCTTATCCGCAACACTCTCAACCTTGCTTGAGATCTCCTTGTAGACCATGTTTCTAGCTTTTGTCTTTTCGGCTTCAATCTCAGCGTCAATGTTCAACTTCCTACTTGCGATCCCTTGTTCAAAATTCTTGGCAATAGCTTCAATATCGGATTGAACCTTGCTTGCAAACGCATCTAGTGACTTCTCATGCTTCTTCAACTGTAATTCATTATCAACCACCTGGCGCCGTCCAGCTTCTTCAATCTCTTGGATTGCGACTTGTGAGCCCTTATTGATAGCAGACACAAACGTCTTTAATTCACTACGAAGCAACATGATATTTCTAAGAGCTTCCTCACTCACAGAGTTGTTGATCTCGTTCAATTCTTCGGTCATTAGACTCATACCGTCCCAATATTCACTAAGAGCAAAAGGCATGCCGTAGCTCAGCATAAACGTGATTTCAAGGGAAGGATTGCCTAGAATTCTGTCTTCCAACATTTCGCGTATTGCACTTCGCTCTTCAGATGGTAGATTAGAAATGAAGTCAATAAACCTACTGATTCCATTTAGGTTCTTGAATGTTGGTGAAGCTTTGCTCTTAAACCATCGTTTAAACTCTACAACCTCATTGCCTTCGGCCTTCATTGCTTCTAGTTTGTCACCGTCCGCTTCCTCAGCAGGAAACTCAAAGTCTGCCATCATCCTTTCTAATTCGTATTCGTCTTCCATTTTTCTATCCTTATTGTTATATATATCAAGTATATATTTTTTTATGACAATAGCAATACTTTGAGCATTGACAACAATAGAAAATGCCCCACTAAAGGGGCATCCTAATTTATGAATTTCAGTTTATGACTGCATGCCCCACTTCTTCACTGTTCTGTTCTCGATTGGCTTGAAAACAAAGTTCTCAACGATTAGACCGATAACAATCACTGACACAAGACCAGCAAACACTACAGGAATATCTAAGTTCTGCTTCGCTTCATTGATCATCCAGCCGATACCGCCCTTACCAGATGAGACACCCGCTACGAGTTCCGCAGCAATCAATGTTCTCCAACCAAACGCCCAACCTATCTTTGCACCAGTCAAAATTGCTGGAAACGCCGCAGGAAACAAAATCTTTTGAGCATATCTGAAGCCCTTCAATTCGTAGTTACGACCAACCATGCGAAGTGTAGTTGGCACTGACTTGAAGCCACTGTGCATTGCTTGAGCGATTGGACACCAAACAGATATGATCAACACGAAAAGCAATGAGCCATTTCCAAGACCGAACCAAATGAAAGCCAATGGCAAAAGAGCAACCGCAGGAAGTGGCGCAACGATTGAGGTAAGCAATTCCATTACATACTGTCCGAAGCGATTGAATGTTGCCAAGACAGTGATAAGAGTAGCCAATGCTAGTCCCGCTAAATACCCTATTCCAAGAATTTTTAATGTGTAGCCTGCCTTGACGAACATTTCACCGGACATGATAAGGCTACCGAATGCTTTGACTGTATCTGTGAACGTTGGGAACATTAACGCATTATCCAAGAACACTGCGTACCACTCCCACCCTCCAAGAACCAATATTAGAAGCACAGCCTTACAAAACCATGCAGTGTTGAATAGCCTCTCCAATTTTGATAGTGGCTTCGCCACACAGCCAATCTCTTCCGCTGGTTTTGGGTTGCCTTTGATGTCTGGTCTAACTAGATTTTCTTCCATAATTTTTCCTTTATTATTGTTTTTAGTGTTGTATCAAACTGCTGATTCTTTGTTCTAACTCTTTGCTTGAACCTGACTCTACCCCTCTAATCTCTTCAACCAACTGTCCTGGATTCGCTGACAACACAGCTATTCTTGTGCCGAGCTTGACCGCTTCAGGTATGTCATGAGTGATGAACAACAAAGTCTTTCCGCTCTCTGCAAGCAAGGCTCTTAGTTCGTCCTGCAAGTGCGACCTGGTAAGTGCATCCAATGGCGCGAATGGCTCATCCATCAATAACACTTTGGACTCAACCGCAAGACCTCGTGCGATAGCTACCCTGGTGTACATCCCACCTGATAATTGATGAGGATAAGAGTCTGCAAATTTTGAAAGCTTGACCTTGTTGATGAAGTGAAGAGCTACTTCTTTGGCTTGGTTGAAATTCATATTTGAACCTACAACTAACGGGAACATTACGTTCTCAAAAACTGTCTTCCAAGGCATAAGCTGGTCGAAGCCCTGGAACACATTCATTACGTCCATTGAAGGCTCATGAATTTCTTTGCCGTCCAATTTCACTGTCCCGTTTGTTGGCTTGATGTTGCCGCCTATAGTTTTCAATAATGAAGACTTACCGCAACCGGAAGGCCCGACAATCACGTACCTATCACCTTTATGCACATCAATTGATACGTCGTACAAGGCTGTCACCAATGTATTGGAAGTCTTAAATTGCACCGTTAAGTTCTTTATTTCTAATATTTTTCCTTCGTTCATATGTTCTCCTGTAAAAAAGGGCAACCACCTTTGAAATGGTCGCCCCTATGTAGTGTTGATTAGTTACCTGCTTTGTTGTGTAAATTTGGGAAGGTTAGATCTTTCCATGATTTCGCTGGCTCTTTGATAGTGCCTACCTTTGCCATGAATTCGTTGTACTTCATGATTCCGCGTGGAGTGCTGTTGAACTCAACATCTGGACTCATCATCTGGTCTAGCACTTCCTTCAATGACTCTTTTGATTTTGAAAGCTCAATATACTGTTTTGCCGCTTCAGTCTTGTTCTCGTTTATCCACTTCAAAGTCTCTTCAATAGAAGCAGATAATGCTTGGTATGCCTTAGGATTCTCAGTAGCGAATTTGGTTGTACCTGCTACTAAAACGAAAGTAGTCTTTCCGCCTAAAACGTCATAGGAATTCACAACAGTATGGATCTTACCTTTTCCTTCTCTTAGCTCTTGATTTTGGAATGGTAAGGCGGTGAAGTGACTGTTGATTTCAGACTTACCCCCTAACAACTGAATAGCAGCTTCAGGATGGCTCATGGATACTGTGTAGGCGTCCAATTTTGCATAGTTAGCTTGACCGAATTTTTGTGCCGCAGCCATTTGCAATGTCACTGCCTGGACTGACTGCTTTACTGTAGGAAGAGCTATTTTGTCCTTCTCTGTGAAGTCAGCAATCGTCTTCACGTTTGGATTACTTGTGTTTAATAGCATTGGCATGTAGCTCAAGCTCGCAATGGCTTTAACTTTGCCGTTGGTTTTGCTATGTAATAAAGACAAGCTTGGATTGCCAACCGCACCAGCATCTACCGCACCTGAAATTAATGCATCGTTGATTGGACCCGGACCGCTCATTTTTGTGAATGTTACCTTTAAGTCTTTGATACCTAACTTTTCTGCATGCTTCTCAATAGTCTTATTTTTTTCCATGAACAAGAATGGAGCATAGGTTAAACCATTTTGATACCCCAAACGAACTTCGTTAGTTTCAGCTACTGCTGATCCAAAAGACAAAGCGAAAGCAAACGTCACAACACCTTTTATAAATTTCTGCATAACTTCTCCTTATGTAATTAGTTATATATGTGTTATATCATTTTACATTGTTAAGTCAATAGCAAGATGTGAATAGTTGACACTGATTTTTTTAGCGCTATCTTAGTAAGACATAATAAAAACTATAAGGAGTAAGATTATGGATAGAGAAAATCACGTATCAGCAGCAAGAGTAAACACAGGCGAACAAGACGGCATCAAGGTATATGCAATTCCTGAAAACGGAGTCTATATAGTAGAGTGTCCAAACTTCTACGATTGCTACTGGAAGTTGACTGGCAAGATGAAAGATAAAGACGAAGTACTAGGGGTTAAGTTAAAGCCCGAAGATATAACCGGTTTCTTCAGCCCTGAAGTCATGGAAGGATTGGTAAAAGATGGCACGATCACACCCGGCCAAAAGGAAAACTGGGGAATGCTTAATCTTATAAAGAAAGATGAGCATGGAAAAGTGCAGTTCAAAGAAGAGCGTTCTGTTCATATCTTAGTTAATGTAGAAAAGCTATCTACCCCTGAAGAAATCACGAGCTTCAATTTTGCTATCAATCATGCTAGAAGCGTAAATCAAGAACGATTACAAGAGATGGGAAGATTCAAGTTCAAGAACGGGAGGGACGGCGAGCCAACTGACCAGATTCAAGCTCTTGCACCCGACGATGCATTTGAAATAGGTTCACGTAGATTGAAGGTATCGTTAGGTAAGCCGGAAAAAAATTGGGTAGGTGGCGAAGTTCTTCAGGCTGGAAAATTCTATACTTTTGTCCACACCGGAAATTCTGAGAGAAAAGATCCTGAAGAAGGGAAAATTGTCACCGTTCATATTCATGCTGTAAACACAGCCGACCTACTAAAAGGTAACGACTGGCTATTACAGAACAGAGAGAAAGCAGTACGTGAGCTTTGCCCTGAAGGTGAATTTAAGTCTTTCAATTGGAGCCAGAATAGCAAGATACGAGTGAGTGACTATAACCCTGAGAAGTCTCAAGAAAACAAAGCGAAGAAAGAGCAAGAGCGCATAAAGTACGCTGCTACCGCAGATCCTACTTCCGTAAAAGTTCCTTTTGAGGTCGCTAACAAAAAAGAAGAAGTTGCGCAGCCTAAGGTGGAAGAACAGAAGCAAGAGCCTGTGCAAGAAGAGAAGAAAAAAGCTCCATCTAAATCAAAAGCAAAAAACAAAGACGCTGAAATGGCTAGATAACCTGGTCAAACACCACAAGGACTCTTCGGAGTCCTTTTTTTGACTTTCAGAATTTTTCTGTTATATATATTCTTATAACAAATGGAGAATTAATGAACAAGACGACAGGCAACTTGGTTTTGATCACACTCGTTTTTGGATGTGTTCATCAAGCCGAAATCCTCACGACAAACATTAGAGAAGAAATGGTAGATCAGAAGCGTGAGCGAGTATTGAAAGAAGTGTTGGGACCCTTCGATGAAGCACAGTCCCAAGAAAAAACGTATGTATTAGAAGAAATAACTAAGGAGACTATATGACTGAAGAAGAAATGTTAATGCAAGAAGCAATTGGTAGTTCAAGCTTCTTTTCACAAAAAGCACAAGAGCCTTTGCCAGAGGTAAAAATGACAGCCGTGATGGAGGCTGAAGAAAACAAGGGGTTAGATCCTTCTAAGGTTCGCAACTTTTGGTTCACTAGAAATGGCGAGACTATTACCCATTTCGGACGACACAGCGATTTGAACGCTCAAGACTATTACAAGAAGTTTGGTAGCCTTGGTCTTAACGACTCTTATCATGCTGGACAAGCTGAATCTTGCGCCTTTAGGAATATGTTGGACGTTCATAAAAAAGAACTAGCTGATCCTTCAGTTGAAGACATCGGTCACATCCAGAAGAAACATGACTGCGAAATGAAGTTGTTTGACGTAGAACTTGCCAAGCTGAAGGGCCAAGAGCCTGATGAGAGTGAAGTTGAACAAGCTTATAGCGAATATGAGTCTAGCAAGCCTGCTCCTAAGCGTGAGCGTAAGCCTCTTGCTACACCACAGTTCAGACCTCAAGTTGAAAGACAAGCACCTCAAGTGAAGCATAGAGATGCGAACGAACTTGAGACCATGTTAAAAGTGAGTAGCAAAGTAAGTAAATTCAAAAATGGAAATGCAATCACAGCTATGCGTAGGAAAGCTGGTGAACAATAAACAAAGCCCCGAAAGGGGTTTTTTCATATATGCGGATATCCAATCAACCATGTTTAACCTTGCATTTTGATATATCTTTGCTATTATTAAATTACTCACTACAAAAGGTTAACATATGAAAGGAATATACAAAAATTTAGCAATCACTTTAATTGCAGCAGTCACATTCGGAACTTCCTTAGCAGGAGGCTCCATAAAACACAAGCATGAAGATTTACCGCCAGAACTTGCTGAGTTGAATATTAAAATTCTTCCTAAGATCAAAGGTATCAGCCGAACATTTTCTAAATTGAACAAAGATTATGCAAACCGCCTGGCTAGTATGTTCATCGTCATGAAGCAACAACACGGCTACGACATGACCATGATCGAAGGACACAGAACCGCTGAGCGTCAGGATTCGTTGAGCAGTGGCGTCACACAGGCGAAGGGGTATCAGAGCTACCACCAGTATGGTCTTGCCGCAGACTGTGCGTTTATGAAGAACGGAAAGCTCATGACTGACCCGAGCGATCCGTGGACTATGAAGGGCTACAAGCTTATGGGAGAGGTAGCGAAATCCGTTGGTTTGGTTTGGGGAGGCAACTGGACCTTCAAGGACTACGGCCACACGGAGTTACGAACACCGCAAGCCAAGTACGCGATGAGCATGGCACGCAAGGGCAACTACCGCAACTCTATGGCTCTGGCCGCTCTTTAAGACACAAAAAAAACAAGGCACCAGAAACGGCGCCTTTTTCATGCTAATTCACATATGGGTTGCTTCCAGTCTGTAGCTCACCATAGTAAGCGTCTTCCCTCTTCAACCGAGCGTCATCTACCCTCACCCGAGGATCTACACTTGGCACGCCTGGTAGGTCTTCAGTCTTCATGTCCTGCAACTGCTTTGACAGATCAGAAAAGTCCATAGGCTCTGGCCGTGTCAACGGCGATTGAAAACTGATACAGATTTCGTCGTCTCAGCGATTTAAAACTGATACACCCCCGTCGCCGAACACCGTCCGTGTTCAGCCCA
>NZ_JBNDJE010000040.1:0-10057 GCF_050434805.1 Massilia sp. UYP11 | reverse complement strand
TGGGTTTCAAGGCCGCTCCGCAAAGCGGCCATCTTCTCAAAATGGTGTATCAGTTTTCAATCGCTGCCTGTATCAGTTTACAACCGCTGCTGACACAGCCTACAGTGTGACCTCATGCGTGTTGGTTTCGTTCGCCTGGATGAGCCGCCACCTGGTGCGAAGGAAGAAGTTGGCGTATGGCATGGGTTCACTTACACTGTGCAGTCTAGGCGTCACATGAACGAACCCTTGCTAGTCACCGAGTCGTTCTGTATGGACTTCCCTCTTCTAGCTCTGGCGAACATGACCGCTACTATGTGGATTCAGGCTTACCAGAACAGACCACAGGATGAGATTTACAATATTTCGCAGGGTAACTAAGGAACCATATGGGAATTTTTAGCAAAAAAACCAACGAGCCGATTGACTCTGACGATCTGGCTAAGAAGGTTGAAGAATACAACCGTAAGTTTTTGGCGTCTCAGGAACCACAAAAAGCCGAACCCGCCCAAGTCAGTCAGCAAGCCCGTAATCAACAGGCATCTACTCCACTGGTTTTGGAGGGTATTGATGAGGAAGCCATTAATATAGCTAGAACGGAAATTGTACGTTATGTCTTCGTTGATATGGAAGAAGGTCCGTTCACCCCAGTAATGAAGAGTGCATTCAGTGGGGAGACACCAAGCAAGGAACTATTAACGGCCGTCGCGCAGTGTTATAAAATTGCCTTGCATACTATCTTCACGCCTGAATATTCGCTACAGGATGCAAAGGAAGACTCTGATCTGTTGAAGAATTATGTAGCAAGAAATTACCAAGCACACCTCTACCTGATACCAGCGCTGACACATGCACCGATCTATGCGACTATGACAATTGCAAAGCTTATTCAGCATCAGCAAGGCATTTCTGAAGATGAAGCCACAGAATCAGCCCATGAAGCACTTGGCACATCAATGATAGAGTTGCATCAGTTTGGTCTGACACTGATTCAAAATTTTGGAAAATAAAGAATTTCTAATCTCACAGTCGTAAAAAAAGCCCCGTAAGGGGCTTTTCTCATTTACCGAAGACTCTTCTCATCTTCGCACAGAAGCAAGCTAAATAAATCATGGTTGGGATTGACCACCCTATGAGCGTCACGTACATGCCGAAATCCAGCCTCGTATGGCCTGAAGAAATATCGGTGCAATACATGTAATAGACAAAGCAAGCGAGTGCAAAGACAGCCGTGCCAATGGACCAACCGAGGATCGATCCGATTACATCCCAACCCTTCCAGTAATTTTGTTCCATTTGCGCAGCTTTCATTTAAGACTCCTTGTCATATTGTCAACCTACTATAGCGTCGATTTTTTTCAGAGTCAAGCGAGAAAAAGAGCCCCATAACGAGGCTCTGATATCTGATTACACTTATTCGTCCGCTTTTGCTGACAACTCACTCAATCTAAGTTGGATGAATTCCTTTAATTGAACGTTGCCACCCTGCTTTATGGAATTAGGATCGTTCTTGTAAGCGTTAAATGCTTGCTTGTTTCCTTCTTCAATTTTTTGATTTGCACCATCCGCACCGAATTTCTGGCTCAACTTAGAATGAACACCCTGATATTCAGCAATCATAGACTTCGCACCTTCAGTGTGATAACCGCCACCTACGATTGCGGCAATTGAACCTGTCCCATTACCGAACTTCTTGTTCAATGTGTCGTTGTAAGCAGAGTTCACGGATTTCTTCGCTGGCTGACCTGGATCAGTCTCAAAACGAGACTCTACGCCTTCCATAAAATATTGTGCTTCTGCTGGACTCAAGTTCTTAAATGAACTGGCTATACCTTCTTTAGCCGCCTTCTTGTCCTCGTCTGTCTCACTTCTTTGATCAATCTTCTCCATGAGATTGTTCTTAGCAATGTTGACCGGATTATTGGCCTGAAGTCCAAGGAAACCCTTAGACTCACTTCTCTCTTCGCTACCTGGTGAAGCGCCTTTGCCACCTTCCTTTGTTATAGCAGCAACCTTACCGCCGCCTGGCATTGGACTACCACCACCAGAGCCGCCACCGCCATCGTCGCCTTTTCCTTTACCGAATAGCTTTCCTAATGTGTCGGAAATTTGCTTACCGTTTCGCTCACCGATTTGAATATTATTTCTTGCAGCAGAAATACCAGCAGCAGCAGCAGTCATTCCACTGTGAGAACTGTCACCCATAGTTTTTGCATAGTTACCTAACTGGTCAACACCGCCACCAATCCAACGCATGATTTCATCTGGAATTACGTGCATTAGGCTCAAGATCTTCTTTAAGAATGCAAAGCTAATGATTGCATAAAGAATTGTCCCACCTAAGATTTTGAAGAACCCTAGTGTGCCGTCAACTTGACTGAAGCTGAAAACTTGGAAGAACACTTTGTTGATGAATTCTCCAACTACCTGACTTAAAACGATAGTTGCGATGAAGCCAAATATTAAGAATGTTGGACGAAGCAATAAGCCTAAAACCATCATGTAACCGTTGGCACCTTTACCTACTAAATCATCACCGTTTGGATGTAAATGCATAACGGCCCATAAAGGTGCAACACAAATGGCGATCACGCACTGGATCAACCAGCCACCAATACAACCTAGCCAAATAATGAATGGAAGATTAGGAAGAATGTAGGCACAGGCGAACCCGGTTGCTGCCAATGCTTTCACAGGTAAGTCCAACATACTTGTGGTGACTTGTAACGCCGCACCGATAGCCCCGGCCGTCCCTGGAACAAGAGCAAGAGCAGAGAATGCAGTCATTAAAAGTGTCAATGTCCCATAAGCCATAAGTAACTTTGTGCCCATTGCTTCTAATGTTATTTCAATACCTCTTGTCTCGTTTTTCAACTCATAGATATTCAAACCTGTGAATGCTTCAGTAATTGCAGCAGCGAAGCGACCTCCTGTACCTATTTCTTGATGTCTCTTGCCGTCCTCAGCCTTATTGACGTCACTGATTGAGCTTGGTGAACCGTACTCAGCACCACGAGCAGCTAACACCTGGTCAGCGATAAGATATGGTTTTACGTCCTCATCAACAGCACCGTTATCATCATTTGTAGATATGTTTGCAGAAGTCGCAGGAAATGCAGACATTGCAGAAGTGATCTGGCCGTTTGTGAGAATTATGTTGTTATGATATGCACCAGCCAAGAACCAGCCATATTTCTTTGCAGCAGAGGTTGAGTCATTGTCTTTACTAGCCAATGTCTTTCCAACGGACTGAATTGAAGCTAAATATTTGTCAGCGATTAAACCTAGCTTTGCATAATATTTCTTTGCATCTTGTGGAACTTTTTCTTTGTTCGCAACAGCTTCAGCAGCTACAGCACGAACAGAAGTGATCATAGTTGCAGTTGCTATTCTGTGAGCATCGTTAAGAACTGAAACGTCAGGAGCTTTGAATAGATTGTCTAATGGTCCTAACAATCCTGTGTTAGTTGTAGTTGCACCTTGAGCAGTCTGCGCATTCTCAATTTTCTTTGGATATTTGACCCAACCACATGCTCTCTTACTGAAGTAAGAAGTAAGTCCTTTCTGATCACCAAAGAAATATGTGTCACCGTCTAGAGCTACATTCCAATCGTACTTAAGAGCAAAACCTAAGATTGGAGGGCTTGCTTCCATTTGCGCTTTGTGTGCTTCCACACAAACTCCTGCCACAAAAGTATCTTCAACCGCTTTCATAAGCTGAAGCTTGGTTGTAATTAGGGGAGTTGTGTTTGCACCGACAGATGGTTTAGTCATGTATGAAGCCCAAACTGCATCAGCCATGCCGACACCTTGAGTTATTAAGCTCATTACCAACATTTGCATGACACAGTAACCGCCTGGAAGAATTGGAAGAACTATGGCAGTGCCAATTGAGTAACGAATGGGAAGCCATACAGAAGAGAACTTCTTGCCTAACATTTCACCATCGTGCGCTGTACCTAAAGTACCAGCTAGAATTGTATATAGAGCTAGAACCCCACCTATCATAAGCACACCGCTATTGAAGGTTGAGATAGCAGAGCCGAAGGCATCTTTCCCACCGCTTACATCACTAAGTAGACTTCCGAACATTTGAGCTAGAATTTTGATAGATATGTCGTCGGAAGATGGCTCAAACCCTACGGCGATAGCAAGCTGAGGCATTAACATTAGCATCAGCAGAAAGATAAAACTCTTCATAGATAAAACTCCTTATTGTTTTTGTTATATATATGAGTTATATCAAATTAAAATGAAGACACAAGTCTACACATGCAAATTTCTATACATGAAATAACGGAAAAGATGAAGAAAGGAAAATCTAAAATACGGTTTGGCAAGGAGTGTGTAATATATTTTTATAAGCAAAAAAAAAGCCCCTATGTGGATAGGAGCCTTCTTTTATAACAAAGGAATTTTAATCTAGCTATCAAAACAAGAAACAGCCAATACTAAAGATAGCAGGATTTATTCATATGTCAACATACATGGCGATGTTTCGGTTGACGCAGTAGGAGGACAGGGATATACTAAATTCTGTCCTAATTTAGTACCACCAATCAACCTGGAGCCGATCATGGAACTTGCTAAGCGTTTCCGCCCCATCTCCTACCTGAAGACGAACACGGCAGATGTTGCCAAAGAGCTTCAAGAAGAGTCCGGTACCGTTGTGATCACACAGAACGGTGTTCCTTCCTTTGTGTGTGTGAGCTTTGAAGAGCACTACCGCGCCAGAGAGACAAATGCCCTCATCAAACTGTTGAGCTTAGGCCAGATGGAGAAGGCCGAAGGTAAGGTATCCTCACTGGAAGACGCTATGCTTGACATGGAGGCGGCTATCTTCGGTGAAGAAGAAGTTGAACTGAAAGCAGGTACTTGAATGACCTACAAAGTTCAAATTCTGAAGTCAGCACAAGCACAGATCATCCAGCAGACCCGTTATGTCAGGGAAAAGTTCGGAGCCGACAAAGCTAGGCAGTCATACGACACGATCACTACCAAGCTCACTGGCCTCAAAGACAATCCCCGCAGTAAAGGTATCAGAGTTCAGGAACTGGAAGATCTCGGAATCATGAACTACCGGATCATGCTTCATGCGAACCACACTAAAGCTCTGTATGACATTGACGACAGCAAACAACTTGTCACTGTTCACATGGTCTACGGTAGTGCTCAAGACTTTCAGACTTTGCTCTACGATAGGATTATTCGTCACCTACCATAAAGAAGAAGCCCTCAAGTTGAGGGCTTTTTTTTGGAGGGCTTTTCATATACGCGACCAAGCTATGAAAAGTAAGTTGAAGAGAATAGAAAATAAATGCCGCCAGATATTACATCTACATTTAGCAGATTCTACAAAGAAGTCAACTATCCTCTTAGCAAAACAGAAAGAAGCCCTCAATATGAGGGCTTTTTTAGTTTGTATACCATATATAACATTTCAAATGCTTAGCCGCTTTAATGAAAAGTCATCTACATCTAGCAGATTTTTCAAGATTGTCAACTTCCTGTTTTTAGCTTCGCTCTTTCGTCCATTCGGTAAGATAGTCAGCGACAGCTTCACCCCACACCACCCGTATAGGCTCGCCATCAATCGCGGACATGAAATAGTTCGCATAGTCCCATGAAGCCTTGTCTTCGCTGGTGTAGCTCTGGACGGCGAGCGCAATGATGGCCATGAGGAACTTGGGCTTGAGTGTCACCTTCCCTATCGCGTCCCGCATGTCGTTGCGAGTTGGATCTTGGACAAGTTGTGCGAACTCGTGATGAACGCCGGCCCACACCTGGCCTACACATTCCTTCATGAGTAGGTCGGCCAGAGCTTCCCACTTCTCAATGAGAGTCCGCTTCGGACTGTAGAAGTCGTAGAGAGCGAACACCCGAGTCAAGAACAGCTTCGCCCTGGTCTTGTCGCCCTCGAGGACCGGCCAGAGCGGTATCCCATCAGGACCGTCCAAGAATTCCCAGCTACTTCCGCTAAGCACCCTCTCCACGTCCATCAGCGTCTTTTCCTTCGGCGCCACGGTGAGACTGCTGTAGTTGAGCCATGTCGCCTTGACACCCTTGCTCTCTAGGTTTGCGGACAGGTCACGCACGGAGGACGCCCCTACCCGCTTGTACACATGGTCAAACCACGCCTTTGTGCGAGCTTTCGCTAGTCCTGCCAGCTTGCCGTTCTTCTTTTCCGGTTTCTTCACCGCGGACTCCATTGATGACCTGGTAAGGATTTTATCACCCCCTGAATCAGCGACCAATGTTCATGTTGATTTGAGATTTTCGCTAACTCAAATCGATTTGAGATGCCGTCTATCTCAAATTTTTACGATCATCCCGAAGCGTAAAGTTCAGTCCATGCAAACGAAACACATAAATGAGTTTGCAGAAAAATGAAACCTAAACTTTATAAGGAATGAACATGAACCTGAACATGAATAAAAACCACCTGCTGAATATGAACTCACTGATCGGTATGAAAGATATGCCAGAGGCTTCGGTTGATCTTCTACTGACCGATCCTCCGTACGGTATCGCAGATGCTTCAAAGCTCACCAAATCAAACGGGAAGTTTGTATCAACCAACGAAGCATGGGGTAACGACTTCCAAGACGCATGGGCAAATGTTGAAGATTATTGGAACTGGTTTAAGCCGTTTGTTGCAGAGATGAACCGAGTCATGAAAGACGGCGCGAGCATGATTCTCTTCCTGGACCGCAAATACACAGGATACATCGTCTACATGATTGAGAAGGAATTCGGACTGACCTTTAAGAACAAAGTGTATTTCTCTAAAAAGAACCCTGTCCCTTCAATGCGTAAGGTGAACTATAGGTCAAAAATCGAAGAGGCAATTTGGTTCAGCAAAGGTAAGCCGAACACGTTCAACTTCGGTGAGCAGTCAGAAATGACTCAAGTGTATGAAGGGCCAATTGGCAAGAAGAAGACCAAGCACCCTACCGAGAAGTACACCTGGATGATCGAACCTCTTATCAAGAATCATAGCAATCCTGGTGACGTGATTCTGGACCCCTTCTCAGGCTCAGGAGCCACCTTGATGAACGCTATCAAGATGGGACGCAACGCGATTGGCTTTGAAATGAATGCCACCTTCCATGAGATGGCTAAGCACCAGGCAGAGACAGCGAAATACGAAGTGATTTATGAGCCGCAGGCCAATGAACCTGCACAGAACGATGACCAGTACGAGCAAGCGGCTTAATGTAACCAAGGAGGCAACTATGAAATTTCAGCTTTATATGGAGGGCTACCTTCCGCAAACAGCAACTGTAATTATTGAGGCCAAGGATGAAATTGAAGCTGAAGAGATTGATTGGATAATGGCTAAGGAAGGAGATATCGATTGGGAAGATTGCGACCAATCATGTTACCGAACTGAAGTAGTAGAAGTTAGCAGAGCCGAAGAGGATGCAGAAGCAGACAATATTTAACTAAGGAGAAGAAATGAACGACGAAATCAAACTATACCGCGTGGAGGTGAATACCAACTTTTGCTTTTATGTTGACGTGGAGTGCGCAGATATTGAAGAAGCAAAAAGCATTGCATGGGACCGTGTGTATGCGAAGTCTGAAGAACTTGTTGGATGTGGTAACGATGAAGAGGACATGATTTACGGAATCGCACAACCTGAAATTGGCGATGTCACTGACGCAGACAACAACCCAATTGAGGACGATGAAGATGAAGACGACGAAGAAGAATACGAAGAAATCACTGATGAGCAAAGCATTCGCTCAATAGAAGTCTTTCATGAATTTGTAGAACAAATCACACTAACTAAAGGAGCATGAAAATGAACAACACAACACTAACTGATATTGCATACAAAATCGCTGCAAAAAAATTGGCAATGGGATTTAATGAACTGCATAAAGCCCACACAAGAGAAAACAAAATTGGCAGCAAACTTGGCAAAAAAATCCTAGATAAGACTATTTCGTGCATTCCAGTAATCATGGAGCTGACTGATTTTGTGACGGATGTTGTCGAACCATCCAAAAGTAAATTGTGGTTAGATACAGTGGTCAAAGGCGCTTATATATATGCCTCTGAAATAGTTCAAGGACATGCAAAAAAACTTCCGTCAGACATCGTCTGCTCAATGGTCGAATCATATTGGGAGGTGGAGTTTGAGCATATCTTCACTGAAATTAAGATTTCTTATCTATCTGAACAGCAGCTTTGCGAAGTTAAGAAAAATGCAGCGATTCAATCGAAGGCGTACCTAAAGAAAAACAACGAATTGTTCTTCGGAGTTGGGGTTATCGCTAACAGCTACCTGGAAGCAGATGATTGGGCAACGGTCACAGTTCGTGCAATTTTTGCAGAATATGCGTTTAGAGAAATACAGCGACTCTCTCAACCAACTAAGTAATAGGAAAGACATATGCAAAGAATACATGGAAGTAGCTACAACCCTAACCATGACGATGGAGGCAGTCTTTATGAATAAGGAAACGACATACAGTGAATGCTTTGACACCACCTTGAGTATCAGGGTGGATGTTTCTAGCGAAGACCCCAACAAGGTGAAGGGACTACTCAAGGAGAAAGTTAATAAGCTCCTTGAAGAGATTTTAAACAGTGAATATGAACATGGTGAAGCTGAGTCTGCAATAGGTATCACCTGGAAGAAAGATTTTTAACCACAAGGAGAAAATATGGAAGGCAGTAAATTTATGCAAGAAGCGGCAACGAACGCATTTTATGCTAACGCATGCGAAATGGTATCTGAAGATATTCAGGATTTTAAAGAATGTTTAGAACTTAATACATTGAGCGGCAGGATGAAGGATGAATACGAAACCTTCAAATGTTATGTGGACTTCAAGTACGCGGTACTTGAACGGTGCGAAAACGGGTTAGGTTGCGAAGACGGAATTGAACTTATGAGACTTGCGCGAGACATTCTATTAGAACTATGCGACAAAAGGGATATTTTGAATATCAAGAGCGTATGTCCTCATTACTTTTCAACCAACGAGGCATGGGGATGGAAAATAATTTATAAACAACTTGAGGAGCAACAATGAAGAACACGAACAAACAGACCTTTTCGGATTACTTTTCTGACTCAACCTATCACTACTTGAAGGTTCTGAGCGCAATCGGACGAATGACTAATTTTGAACTCAAGTTCACCTGGTCAAATAAAAATGGGTTTGATGTTGAGCCGACTTTCAATCTGACCAAAACAGAGGACACCTCCACCTGGTGCAAGACTTTGGATGCTGCTATGAAGTGCTCTACGGTGTGGAATGCAGAAGTGAAGGAAGTAGAGGCGACTGGCTTTAAGCTCTATGGCAAACAGGCAGAGGCACTATTGAGCGCGAAACTTGGAGCCTGTTATATCTATCAGAAACTCATGGATAGGCTTGAATACACAGAGCTTGCCCAAGCGAATATCTGTCAGTTAGAAATTTATGATGGCGAAACACACTTCATTTTTGAGTACGGCGACGAATACAAAGACATTTTGTTTTCTGCAAGAGAGATGGACGAATTCTTAAAGGAGATGAGAACAACTGCAAGCTATCACGTATAAAGGAAATCATATGAAAGACGAAAAAACAATTGAAGTATATGACCCGACCGATTTTTATGTCGATCATCGCTTTATGATGGGTGTATGCAAGGCTGTCGTCAATGATATTAATGGGATTAAAGAAGCGATGCGAGAACAATCCGCTTTTTACGGTAATTTATTTTGGCATCGAGTTTTAAACTTAGCTGATGTTAAGTACCTTGAGGACGAGATGGAATGGCACGCACAAGAGAATGCAACGATGGCTGGATTTTGCCGTTATGCCCATCACATGCTTTCTGTTCATTGCGAACAACGTGATTTGCTCAAAATAAAAAACTTAGTTCCAAAGTGGAGCGAAATACATAACCGTTGGGGTTGGAATGTAATTTACGATAAATAAGGAGAAAATATGGAACAAATTCTAGGAAACAAAACCTTAAAGGGTAATCCCCCCGCAAAAAGAGCGCGATCAGAAGTAGAATTTTCTACTTAAGATACAGAAAGCTCTACATGAAGACCTCCCGTTTTACCGACAG
>NZ_JBNDJE010000039.1:0-11539 GCF_050434805.1 Massilia sp. UYP11 | reverse complement strand
GGGGTTTCATCATGACGGCACTCGCTGGCTTGGTTCGATGTCAGGATTTTACCCAGCCGCAGGCGTCTCGGCCGAGGTTTTTAGAGGTGGCCTTATCGGAAAGCTGCAACGACGGGCTGATGCAGCGGTAGTGATGCACGTCTGCATAAGGGCGCGGGAACTGCTCGCTATCTTCGTCAAGTGGTCCGAACAGCAGAGCGCTGGTCACACCGTTGCCATGATTGAGATAGGCCGCCGAGGTCGTCTCTGCACCTGGCAAGATTGTCTCTTGTACCCACCGGCCCAGGTCGGTGTGACCGATGCCGCCGTCGAACACTGCAACCTTCAGCTTGGTGTCGATCGCCGGCTGCTCAGTTAAAGCAGGCGCGACGACGCTCGAGCTACGCATGTCCCTGCCGCCGATACGTAATGACGGCATCACCCGCACCGCCCGCACAAATTGGAACGCTGCCAGATCCTGCGCTTTAGCGGCCGCCAGGCGCACTGGAATGAATGTCAGGGCAGATACGCTCAGCGCACGTGATACTTCAGCTGTTCCACCTAGCGAGGCGACGTAGGATGCGAACGCTTTGATGATGTCGGCATCTTCGACAGCGGCATGCAGGACAACCTCAAGAGAGGCCAGCGCTTGATCCGAATTCCTGGCGAAGTTCTTGTCCGCAGCGCTGAACTCCTCCAGGAGTTCGAATCGACAGAGTGCCTTCTGCTGCGTTTCGGAAATCTCTTCCGAAAAAAGCATTCTCTTCAACTTACTGAATGCTACCTCGGTACCTGCGACATACAAAGCTGCGGTGAAGGTCGCTTCACCTGCACGTTGGCGGCTGCTTGCGACGTCGCGCGGCACTACGCGAGCTGAGCGACTTCCCACGCAACGCAAGCCGCTTGCCTTGAGCAGGTTATTGGGATGATGTGTTTTAGCGAGGAAGGCAGGATGTAACGTAAACCTGGCAACGGACTCGCCGCGAGGCTTGAGCGCCGGCGGCTGTGCATGATGGGTGTGCAATAACAGATCAAGTTGCTTGCCCAAGAATTCTCGCTGCTGCGCGATGTTATACGGGTACTTTTTAAGTCCCGATCCGCGCTTGAGCGTGAAAGGCTGCGTGAGCGTCTCGCCGTATCCCAAAATGATGTTCGTTGCCGCCATTCCTGATTACTCCCCGAGGTAACGTTTGATGACACTGCTCACTGTAGGATGGGTTTTCCCCAGCCGAGATGCGATTTCCCGTCGCGATAGGCCTTCCAGATGCAACAGAAGCATCTCGCCTTCATGCGGTTTAACCATGTCGCCTTTTCTCATCCTGAGCTGCAAGGCATTCTTGACCAGAATCGGTACGAGCGCCGATTGCTCGAGGAGGGCGGTTTTACGAGACGAATGGATGAGGTGGCCGATCGAGCTGAACGATTCCCCGTGCAGCAGGGCAGCCAGATTCCGGCGGATGTTCTCGCCCATCGGCAGATCCTGCAAATACTCCACAATCAACTCCGGTGAAGGGGGCTCGAACTGGACGACGTGATCGAACCGGCGCCACACTGCAGGGTCGAGGAGTTCACCGTGATTCGTTGCCGCAATTAACAGCGAGTTCGCTGGCCAGTCGTCGAGGGCCTGCAAGAGCACGTTGACCAAGCGCTTGAGTTCGCCGACATCGCTGTCGTCATCGCGCCGCTTTGCGATCGCGTCGAACTCATCGAGTAGCAAGACGCATGGTCGAGAGATTGCATGATCGAACACAGCGCGTACATTGTTGCCAGTTTTCCCAAGATAGCTGCTCATGACCGTCGCCAGATTCAACGTCAGCAGAGGCAACTTGAGTTCTTGTGCCAACCAGTGCGCAGCAAGCGTCTTGCCGACGCCAGGCTTGCCGCAAAATAGCAACATCCTTGCCGGCGCCAAGCCTTCCTGCATTAGCAGTTCGAGGCTGCGCCATTCTTTCATCACGCCTGACAGCACGCCGTCAACCGTGTTGCTAAAGACAGGCCGTTTTGGCAAAACCACTGGGAAGATGGTTTCTACAAGCTCCATTCGCGAATCGGCATCTACTGGCGTCGGGACGAAGTCCCCGGCGCCGCGCATGACATTGTCAACAGAGAGGAACTGCGCAAGCTCTTGGGCTAGCGCCAAGTCGGTTTGTTTAAGCTTTGAAGCAAACCGGCCAACTGCGAGCGCGAACGCGCTACGCGAACCGGTCATTCCCGATTGAACCACCTTCACCAACTCTTTTCTCGGGAAACTTTCCATGACAATCCTTATCAATCAACTAGTTACGACACTTGGAAAATCTCTATGCGTCGATTTTATACGAATCTTTCCACCAAAGCCATAATTTTTACCGTACCTGGGACGGGACGGTGTGGCGGGCGAACTAGTGCGGGAGCCGTGATGGAATCAGCCGACATAATGATAATAATGTCTGATGCGTGTCAGCACGTGAGCAGGTAAAGAAGGCCATCGAAGGCTGCTAGAACAAATGATGAATCGCCACCGCTTGGACGGTGGCGCAATGAAATCAGAATGTGGCAGGCACATGCACGGGCAGGTACACATCGGGCATATCGCGCGTTACCCCGACGCGTACCGATACGCTGAGGTTGCGATTGTCGCGCAGTCCATACACCAACGGCTGCCGATCGGACGTTTGTGCTTGCGAGCCATTTTCTCGATGAGTAGGAGGAAGGGAATCGCCCACCGATTGATGATTGAATGGTCAACCCATACGCCGCGCTCTTCCATCACTTCTCCAATGTGCAGGTAGCTCAGCGGGTAAGCCGCATATTAACGGATGCGCACCAGGATGACGCCGATCAGGAAACGCATTCCTTCGAAGTGGAGCCTGGTCATCGTTCACAGGCTTGGGCGTAAAAGTCTACCCGATCCCAGTGGCGGTTCCGTTAATTCGACAGAACCGTATATAACCCCCGAGTTCCTGCTCACACGAACTCTCTCTCCTTAACGATCTGCGTAGTAAACTTTCCGAACGATGATGTAATCGCGTTCTTCGACCAGGTTGTGGCGCAGCTGCACGAGGTCCCACGAATCGTCTTGATTGACAACGCCAGCATCCACAAGGGCGACCATATAAACAAGAAGCGGAGCCAGTGGGCCAAGGATGGCTTGTATCTGCCCTATAGCCCTGAACTCAATTGAATCGAGATTTTGTGGAAGCGCGCCAACCATTACTGGCGCCGCTTCGTTGCCAAGAACGGCACAGATCTGCTTGATGAGGTTCAGTCCTTGATGAGCGGCTTCGGGAGCAAACTCACGATGAATTTTGGGTGACTACTTAGCGTTAACTACCAGACAGGCGCCCTTAGCGTTCGTAGTGCTTCGGAAACAGTTTGTGGACGCTACAGCAACGTGGGTAGTGCATGCCACGGAAGAGGTCAGTGGCTTCAAGAATCGGCGGCACTTCTCGGAACAGCACGATGCCATGGCAAGCAAAACTATTGAAGCCAATATCCGTTTCGCTTCACATTGAACTGGTAGAGGTCGATCTCTTGCCGGGTAATAGCTGAGTCCGATGTGACGGACAGTGTCGAGTCGTAGCCGATCGCCCCCGCCGCGGGGCTAGGGACGCCGTCTTTTGGAACCTCTACGCCGAAGAAATTGAGCGAGAAGCCCTGATTGTCTCTGCGGCACGCTATCGTAAAGCGCCCGAGGTAGCTGCCTGAGAGGTAGCTTTTCGCAAAGGTGCTGCCGCTGATGTCGCGCGTTTCGCCGTCGACCGCCAAAGTCATCTTGCCGCGCTGCTCGGTGAGCTTGAGTTCACGGTCTTGGCACTTACCCTCAAGTATCGAACGCTCGATCTGCGGGACGTGGTAACTGTCGTCCGAGCTTACGATAACGGTAGTAGTCAAGGCGGCGGCAAACAACAAGGCTGTAAGCATGAACGGAGTCCCAGGGTTGTGCGTGATCGATTATTGCATCACCGAGAGGCGTCGACAATCACAGATGTTTCATTCGGAACCAGTATACCGGTTGCGTTGACCAAATAGCAAATCCGTGCTTTCCAGGACGCCAGCGGACGACGGGATCTTGCAGTGATTCAGCCCGGTACGCGTCCCATGCACAGGGCCGCGCACCGGCACTACCTACAGTTTCATATCCTTAGTTGTGATCTCCCGATGAGGCACCAACATTGCGCGCTTCATGCAGGGAGCGTTCGTGTAACAGACGCCACGCTGCCGGGATGACGAACAAGGACAGCAGCGGTGCAGTGACCATTCCGCCGATCATCGGCGCCGCAATGCGCTGCATGACTTCTGAGCCGGCCGCGCTTCCGAACATGATGGGAAGCAGCCCGGCCACGATGACTGCAACCGTCATCGCCTTGGGACGTACCCGCAGGAGCGCACCTTCCGTGATCGCTTCCATCACCAGTTCGCTGGTCAAAGCACGCCCGGCATCGAGCCGGCTCTGGAGCGCATTGCGCAGATAGACCTGCATGACGACACCAAACTCTGCCGCGAGCCCTGCGAGCGCGATAAACCCGACCGCAGTTGCAACGGACACGGCGTGGCCAAGCAGCCAGACCAGCCAGAACCCGCCGACGAGTGCGAACGGCACGGTCGCCATCAGAAGGAGCGCTTCCGCCGTGGAGCGGAAGGCCAGGTATAGCAATAGGAAGATGACCAGCAAGGTAAGCGGGACGACGGTCTTCAAGCGCTCGGAAGCGCGCTCGAGATATTCGAACTGTCCCGACCAGCCGACGGAATAACCCGGCGGCAGCGTGACCTTTTCCCGGACGCGCTCCTGCATTGCGCGAACGGCAGTCAAAAGGTCGACACCGCGGACATCGACATACACCCAACCGGACAGGCGCGCGTTTTCGCTGCGGATCATCGGAGGCCCGTCCATCACGACAATCGTCGTCACGTCGCCTAGGCGGATCTGCGCGCCCCGCGCGGTGACGACCGGCAGTTCGCGCAAGGCCTGAACCGAATCGCGGTAGTCCTGCGGATAGCGCACGTTGATCGGGAAGCGCTGCCGCCCGTCGACGACTTCGCCCACGTTGTCGCCACCGATCGCCGTCGATACGACCGTCTGGATGTCGGCCACGCTCATGCCATAGCGCGCGGCGCGCAGCCGGTCGATGGTCACGTCGATATAGCGGCCGCCGCTGAGCCGTTCGGCAAGCGCGGAGCTGACGCCGGGGACCGTCTTGACGGCGGCTTCGATGGCCGTCGTCACCTTATCGATCTGGCCCAGGTCCGGCCCGGAAACCTTGATGCCTACCGGCGTCTTGATACCGGTGGAGAGCATGTCGATGCGGTTGCGGATCGGCGGCACCCACACGTTCGATAGCCCAGGCACCTTCACGATGCGGTCAAGCTCCTCCACCAGCTTTTCGGTGGTCATACCCGGCCGCCACTGGTCCTTCGGCTTGAACTGGATCGTCGTTTCGAACATTTCCATCGGCGCCGGGTCGGTCGCGGTCTCCGCGCGACCCGCCTTGCCGAAAACGGTCGCCACCTCGGGCACTGTCTTGATCAAGCGGTCGGTCTGCTGCAACAATTCGCTTGCCTTTGCGGCGGACAGGCCTGGCAGGGCCGAGGGCATGTAGAGGAGGTCGCCCTCGTTCAGGGGCGGCAGGAACTCGCCGCCCAGCCGCGAGATAGGGATGGCCGTCAGCAGAAGCGCGATCATGGCGATACCCAGCGTGGTTTTCGGGTGCCGGAGACTGGCGTCGAGCAGCGGGCGGTAACCCTTGATGAGCAGGCGATTGATCGGGTTGGCGGACTCCTTCGGGATCCGGCCCCGGATGAGATAGCCCATCAGTACAGGAACCAGGGTAATGGCCAGTCCGGCGGCCGCCGCAAGCGTGTACGTCTTGGTGTAGGCAAGTGGCGAGAACAGCTTGCCCTCCTGGGCTTCGAGCGCGAACACGGGGATGAAGGAGAGGGTCACGATCAGGAGCGAAAAGAACAGTGCCGGCCCGACTTCGACCGATGCCTGGGCAATGATTTCCCAGCGGGTCCTGGCGTCGGGCGCGCTGGCCGCGTTGGTTTCCGCATAGCTCTCGAGGTGCTTGTGGACGTTCTCGACCAGGACGAGCGCGGCATCGGTAGCGGCGCCTACGGCGATCGCGATGCCCCCAAGTGACATGATGTTCGCATTGACACCCTGGTAGCGCATGACGATGAATGCCGCCAGCACGCACAAGGGCAGGGTGAGCACGGCCACGAGCGCGCTACGCACATGGAACAGGAAGACCGCGCACACGATCGCGACTACGATGAACTCTTCAACGAGCTTGCTCCCCAGGTTCGCCACCGATGCCGAGATCAGCGTCGACCGGTCATAGGTCGTGACGATCTCCACACCTTCCGGGAGCGAATGCTTGAGCGTTTCGAGCCTGGCCTTGACGGCGTCGATGGTGTCGAGTGCGTTCTTCCCGGACCGCATGATCACGACGCCGCCGGCGACCTCGCCCTGGCCATTGAGCTCGGCGATACCGCGCCGCATCTCGGGCCCCAGGCGCACCGAGGCGACGTCCCCCAGTAGGACCGGCGTGCCGGCTTCGTTCGCGTTCAAGACGATGTTGCGGAAGTCCTCCAGAGAACGTAGGTAGCCGTGCGAGCGGACCATGTACTCGGTTTCCGCGATTTCGACGACGGAGCCTCCGGATTCCTGGTTGGCCTGAGCGACCGCATCGAGCACCCAGGTGTGTGACATGCCGAACGCGCGCAAGCGGTCCGGGTCGAGGACGATCTGGTATTGCCGGACCATGCCGCCGATGCTGGCGACTTCCGCGACGTCGCGCACCGTCCTGAGCTCGAACTTCACGAACCAGTCGTTGAGGGCGCGCAGCTGGCTGAGGTCGTGCCGGCCGGTCCTGTCGACCAGCGCATACTCGAATACCCAGCCGACGCCGGTACCGTCGGGTCCCAGTTCGGCCCGCACGCCGGCGGGAAGGCGGTTCTGTACCTGGTTGACGTATTCCGTCACACGCGAGCGCGCCCAGTACAGGTCGGTCGCGTCATCGAACAGCACGTAGACGAACGAGTCGCCGAAGAAGGAGTACCCCCGCACCGAGGTCGCTCCGGGCACGGACAGCAGGGCAGTGGTCAATGGATACGTCACCTGGTCTTCGACCAGCTGCGGCGCTTTGCCGGGAAACTGGGCGCGAATGATGACCTGGGTGTCGGAAAGGTCGGGCAGGGCGTCGAGCGAGGTCGTGCGCAGCGAGTGGACGCCCCATGCCGCTAGCAGGGCGGCGGCAAGGAGAACCCAGACCCGGGCGGCGATCGACGCGCGGATGATGCGCGCGATCATTGCTTGCCGTCCTTCGCTACCACGACCCGCTTGAGCAGGTAGCCATCGGCACCCTCGACAAAGTCGAATTCGACGGTCTGGCCAGCCTGGATGTCCTTGAATGCATCAGGCGCAGGCTTCATGAAATCCATCGTCATGGGCGGCCATTGCAGTGTCGGGACGGGCCCGTGCGACAGCGTGATGGCATCTTCCGAGACCTGCTCCACCTTGCCGACCGCCGTATGTACCATTGCCGCTTTGCCTGGCTTGTCTGGCTGTGCAGCGGCGTTCGGCGACTTCTTCATGGCGTCCATACGGTTGGGTGCAGGCGTCTGGGCCCCGCCGCCATTGGTGGGTGCCGCCGGCATTTCACTTTCGAACTTGGGGAGGACCGATTTCAGGTTCGCTTCGGAATCGATCAGGAACTGCCCCGAGATGACGACTTTCTGGCCTTCGTCCACGCCGCTCAGGATCTCGGTGTCATTCCCGATCTCGCGGCCGGTTGTCACGACCACAGGACGCAGGCTGTCGCCCTGAGCGACCAGTACGATGGAACGTGTACCCGATGCGATCACGGCCTCGGTCGGAACCATCAGGCGCGGCTGTGCTGCAGCAGCGCTCAGCCGGACGCGCATCAGCATGCCAGGCATCAGTGATGCGTCGCGGTTGTCCAGTTCGATGCGGGCCTGGGCAGTCCGGGTAGCGGCGTTCACGCCTGGCAGGATTTCACGCACCTTGCCTTCATAGGTTTGCCGGGCATTGCCTTCCGCCGTCGCGCTCACCCGCATGCCGGCTCGAGCGGAGCCGATCAGGGCTTCCGGCACCTCGGCAAGCAGCCAGACGGTTTGCATGCCGACTACCTTGGCGATGGTCATGCCCGGTGTTACCTGGGCGCCTTCACGCACCCCGAGTTCGCTGACGACCCCGGAAACGGGGGAGGTGAGCAGCTGGTGCGTCTGCACACGCCCGGTACGCTCCAGCTCCGCGACAAGAGAGTCGGGGATCGAGAGTGCGCGCATGCGCTGGCGAGCGGCGGAGGCAAGCGCTGTGTCGCCGCCCCGTCTGAGCGCAAGATACTCCTCCTGGGGGGCGATCCATTCCGGGACGAATACCGAAGCGACGGACTGACCGCGCTTGATCTGCTGGAGTGGCGTGCGAACGTGAAGCCTGTCGATGTAGCCGGCGGTACGACTCTGGATGACCTCCTCGCGGCTGGCATCGAACTGGGTCGTGCCGACCAGATCGAGCGACTCGGTGACTACCTCGCGCCGCACGGTCGCGAACCGGATACCGAGATTCTGCTGGAGGGTCGGCGAGATCCTGACCCCGGTCGTTTCACCGCCGTCGGCGTACACCGGGACCAGCTGCATGTCCATGAACGGGCTTTTCCCGGGCTTGTCGAAGCGTTTTCCGGGAACCATCGGATCGTGCCAATACAGGACGCGCCTGCCCGGATCCGATGGGGAGGCGGTGGCCGGCGCGCTCCTGTCGCCGTGTCCGCCGGAGCCGCCTGGAGACCTGTTCGCGCCCAGCCAGTAGCCCCCATACCCGATCAGGGCACCCGCAGCAGTAAGGATCAGAGTCTTCGTTGCAAGGGAGCGCTTCATTTGCCAGTCCTCCCGGCACTTGCCAAGTCCTGCGGAAGCAGGCGCAGTTCCAGTCCCGCCCACACCAGTGCGGCCTCCAGCTCGAGCGCATTAACCTGCAGCCTGCGCGCGAGAGCGGCACGCCGGGCTTTGAATACCGAGGTCAGCGTTCCCATCCCGCCGCGATAGTCGGCCAGCGCGGTCTCGACCTGCCGTGCCGCCGTCGGCAGCAGTTCCTTCTCGAGCCGGGCGATGCGGCGCTTCAGGCTCTCGAGCTGCCCCAACTGGGCCTCGATAGCCGACCGTGTCTCGAGCAAAGCCTCCTCGTACTCCAGCCTTGCCCGTGTGCCCAGTTCGGCTTTCTCCGCGATCTCGCGGTCCTGGCGCTGCGCCCGGTGGATGGTCAAGGGGATGCTGACGCCAAACGAAACCATGTTTGAAAACTGTCCGCCGCGCTGGGCGAAGCCGGCTTCGAATGACCAGTCGGGCCGGCTTTCTTGTACGGCCGCGCCCGCGTCGGCGTCGGCCAGGTCGACGGCGCGGCGTGCGCCGAGGATGGCCGGATGCATGCTTTCCAGGTTCGACATCGCCAAGCGGGTTGCCGCAGTGTCCAGATTCGGCCCCTCATCAGACACGGCCCTGGAGTCGGTGCGGGTCCAGCGGCGCAGCTGGAGGAGCGCGGTCTGCAGGTCCTGCTCGGCCGCATCGACGTCGTCGCCGCTGAGCACGAGCTCGGCTCTTGCCTGAAGGACGTCGCTGGCCGAGGCCTTGGCCCCGCGATGCGATGCCTGGAGGGCCGAAAGTTCGCTTTCCATTTCGTGCGCAATCGACCTGGACAGGCCGACCGCTCGCTGCTTGTACAGCACGGTCAGCCACGCTTTTCCGGTCTCGACACGGATATTCGCGACCTTGTCGAGATGCGCCGCCTCGGCGGCCTCGACCGTGCGGCGTGCCACCTGCGTCCGGGCCTCCCGCTTGCCGCGGGAAACCCATTGCTGTTCGATGCCGATCCGGCGCATTGTCATGAAATCGGCTTTGGGGCGGAAGCGGTCCGGGCCCGTTACGGGCAGGTTATCGATGCCCAGTTTCAGGGTAGGGTCGGGCAACTGGTCCGCGCGCGCGGCAGCATGCTCGCTTGAGGCGACCGAGGCCTGTGCCGCCTTTGCTGAGGACGAAACGGACGTTGCAAGTGCCAGGGCTTCGTTCAGGGAAAGCCCAACGGGGGCAGCAGATGCGCCCCTCGGAACAAGTAGGAACAAGGCCACGACCAGAGCGTGGCCAAGGCGTGCGGGCTTGGCCGGCACGCCATGACGTGACATGAGATAAGAATACATACATCCTCCGCGAATGAAAACGAGCGCCGGCAACTGGCCGGGCACATGCCAGACGGGAGGTGGTCAGACTCGGATACGCAGAGTTCGCAGGTAGGGCGGGTCAGCGTCCGGCGCGGGGAGGTCGCCGAGCCAGGGCAGGGAGACCGCAAGCGTCGAGACGGGTGCGACGATCCGAACGAGGCCGGCGGGAGACAGCAGGCTCAGCGCAGGAGCCGGGTTATGGTGGTCGACGGACGCCTTGGTGTCAGCCGAGAACTCGGCACAATGGACGGGGCGCTCCATGTCCATGCCGGCGCAGAGCTCCCCATCCATCATCTGCATGGGCGCCTGCTTGCCGACTATCTCCGGGCACACGTACGATGCCATCGCCATGCCCGACGTCATGAAGGTCATGACGAGGAGAAGTGCAATGCATCTGAACAGTGCGGGGAAGGAGCGTCGCATCGGGTTTGGAAAGGTAACGGCGGTCCGTGACATTCTAGCCGTATTTCACAGCTTGATACGTGAGACGGATGAAGAAAAGTCTCACTTCTTAACTAGGCAGCCGACTAGTCGTGATCTTCGCTTAACACGGATGTGGCCTTCCCCCACCTCGCTCGAATGTTACCTATGCGGCCCTCCAGCAATGCTCAACGCTACATGCAGAATGCCGCGCGAAGGGAATAGACGACCGCAACGTCTCGTTCGACGATTTCAAGGTGTAACGCGACCGCAGTAGGGAACGTTGTGTTTACCTTGCGTGTTCGCTTAGGCAAGTACCGATTGACTCAAAGCAGCTTTACATCGCATTCGAACAAGTGGCCCGTCGAGTGTGGCGTGCTTGGTGCCCGTGCGAAACGTGTGGAATGGTGTTCGATGACCATGCTAAGGTTGCCATATGCACCACCGGTTAAAAACCTTCTTGCTTTGCCTATTGTTCGTGACCCTGCCGATACAGAGTATCGCCGGGGTCGCGCAGTTCGCTTGTAGCATGGCGCATCATCAAGTTGACCCCGACAGCGCTCAACAAGTTGTATATCCCACGCCTGAAATCTCGGCGAACCTTAGTGATATCGTCACCTCTGGAGACGACGCTGCGTCTGGCGATTGTGAGCGCATGCGTAGTCACAAGGGCGCGAATTGCGGAACATGTTCCGGGTGCTGTATTGGTAGCTATGCGCCTCCACCAGTTTTCAGCCTCGCTGCTGTGCAAGATTCGGCTGTAACTGCCAAGCCAAAAGCCACTTTCTCCTTCACTGGTCATTTCCCGCCACGGCTGGAGCGACCGCCACGATGTGAATCGCCACGACTATCGTAGACACTCCTGAGCCATAATATCGGGCACAAGGAGAAGATATGAGCGGTAAGCGGTACACAGAGGAATTCAAGAT
>NZ_JBNDJE010000038.1:0-13427 GCF_050434805.1 Massilia sp. UYP11 | reverse complement strand
TTCTACCGCGACAGCCTGTGGAGGGGCAGGCGCTGGCGCCGTGCGCGAGCACGGCGTGAAACCGGCCCCGGTGAAGCAGGAATCCAGCAGCGAGCTGGTTTAGGCAATTTCGACCAGCTTTGCACAAGTCTGGAGGAACGGACTGGAGAATCGGCGCTGCCGGGCCACGGCCGAGGCGATTGGTCCAGCGCAAACGGCCGCGCAACCGCGAAGTTTGCCCTTACAGAAACTCGATGAGTTGATGAACTCTACTGTTAATGCTGGAAGTAGCCAGACACGAGTGGTAAAAAAAACGCCAACCTGATGCGGTTGGCGTTTCGTGATCAGCCCTTCTTTTGCGCCGCGATCCAGCGGTCGGTCGCCGCTTCGAGCACGTCGAGCGGCACCGCGCCGTGCGACAGCACTTCGTTGTGGAAGGCGCGCAGGTCGAAGTCCTTGCCCAGGGTCTGTTCGGCGCGCGTGCGCAGTTCGCGCAGCTTCAGTTCGCCGATCTTGTAGCTGAGGGCCTGGCCCGGAATCGCGATATAGCGCTCGACTTCCTGCACCGCCGTCACCTCGTTCTGCGGCACGTTGTCCATGAAGTAGGCGATCGCCTGTTCGCGCGTCCAGCCTTTCGCGTGGATGCCGGTATCGACCACCAGGCGCACGCCGCGCCAGATTTCGGCGGTCAGGCGGCCCACCCACTGCCAGGGATCGTCGTACATGCCGATTTCCTGGCCCAGCATTTCGCTGTACAGGCCCCAGCCTTCCGAGAAGGCGGTGCTGCCGCCGAAGCGGCGGAAGGCCGGCAGGCCGGTCGTTTCCTGCGCCAGGCTGCGTTCGAAGTGGTGGCCCGGAATCGCTTCGTGCAGGAAGAAGGCGGTGGTCGTGAAGTTGGTGCGGGTCTCGGGCTTGTAGGCGTTGAAGTAGAAGACGCCGGGACGCTTGCCGTCGACCGAGCCGCGCTGGTAAGAGGCCGGGGCCGCGCTCACTTCGCGGAAGGCTTCCACCGGACGGATCTCGAACGGCGCCTTGGGCACGCGCGCGAACAGCTGGTCGACCTTGGCCTCGACGCGTGGACGCATCGCCTCGTAGGCCGCCTGGATCTCTTCGCGCGACTTGTAGCGCAGCGCGGGCGCGCTGTTGAGGTGATGGAAGAATTCCTTCAGCGTGCCCTGGAAGCCGACCTTGACCCTGGCTTCTTCGAACTGGGCGCGGATGCGCGCGACTTCGCCGAGGCCGATTTCGTGGATCTGTTCCGGCGTCAGGTCGGTCGTGGTCGAGCGGCGCGCGAGGAAGGCATACCAATCCTTGCCGCCGGGAAGAGCGCCGATGCCGGCCGTGTCGCGGCCCGCAGGCAGGTAGGTGTCCTTCATGAAGGCCAGCAGCTTGCGGTTGGCAGGCGCCAGCTGTTCGCGCACCATCTTGCCATAGGCATCCAGCAGGCGCGCCTTGTCGGCGGCGCTGAAGGAGTCCGGGAATTTCCTGGTCGGCGCCATATAGGTGCTGGTGGCGAGATCGTCCTTGCCGACGTTCTCGAGCTGCGGCAGCACGCGCTGGATCAGCGCCTTCGGCATCACGATGCCCTGCTTGATGCCGGTGCGCATGTCGGCAATCATATGATCGACGGCCGGCGCGTAGCCGGCGGCGCGCTGGAGCCAGTTCTCGTAGTCCTGCACGGTCTGGAACGGCTGCGTGGAGGCGCCCGAACCCAGCTGGGCCATCAGCAGATGCAGGCCCGAGAACTGGTCCACCGGCACCAGGTTGGACGGGAAGCGCAGGCCGTCGAGGTCTTGCTGCAGGCGGTAGCGCAGCAGGTCATAGCTGATGCGGTCTTCCGACGGCAGCGGCGCGGGATCGAACCTGGCGCTGCTGGCGAGGTATTTTTCGGCCAGCGCGCGGGTCTGCTTGCGGCTCTCGGCCGACGAGGTCGGGCCGAAGCGGTCGTTGTAGCGATGGTCGCCATTGAAGGTGGCGGCGATCGGGTTCTCGCGCAGGTAGTCTTCCCAGTAGTCGCTATACAGCTGGTTCATCTTTTCCGGCGTGGCCGGCGTCTTGACCTGGGCAAAAGCGGGGAGGGCGGCGAACAGCACGGTGCACAGCGCAGTGCACAGGATAGGGGGGAGCGAGCGGGTCATGTCTTCTCTAGGTGATCAGGGCAATGCAAGAATAACATGAGGTCGAACCGGTGCAATCGACCAGCCTGCGACGGCAGAGCGCCGGCCCGGATTGGCCGGCGCTGCCTCGTGATGTGGCGGTCGGAGTCAGATCACGCCCTGCGCCAGCATGGCGTCGGCCACTTTCACGAAGCCGGCGATGTTGGCGCCGTCCACGTAGCTGATGCTGCCGTCGGCGCGCGCGCCGTATTTCAGGCAAGCCGCATGGATGCCCTGCATGATCTGCAGCAGGCGGGCATCGACCTCTTCGCTCGGCCAGGACAGGCGTTCCGCGTTCTGGCTCATCTCCAGGCCCGAGGTGGCGACGCCGCCGGCGTTGCTGGCCTTGCCGGGAGCGTACAGGACGCCCGCGGCCTCGAACGCTTTGGCGGCCGCGATGGTCGACGGCATATTGGCCCCTTCGGCCACGCACAGCACGCCGTTCCGGATCAGGACCGCGGCATCATCGGCATCGAGTTCGTTCTGGGTTGCGCAAGGCAGCGCCACGTCGACCGGCACGTGCCACGGGCGCACGCCGGCTTCGAAGCGGCTGCCGGTGCGTTCGGCGTAGTCGCTGACGCGGCCGTACAGGTGGTTCTTCACCTCCATCAGGATCGCCAGCTTCTCGGACGTGAATCCTTCGGTGTCGATCACCGTGCCGCTCGAGTCGGACACCGTGACGACCCTGGCGCCAAGCGACATCGCCTTCTCCACGGCGTACTGCGCCACGTTGCCCGAGCCCGACACGCTCACGCGCAGGCCATCGAACGACCGGCCCCGCGTCTTGAGCATTTCTTGCGCAAAGTAAACGGTGCCGTAGCCGGTGGCCTCGGGCCGCATCAGTGAGCCGCCGAAACTCAGGCCTTTGCCGGTGAACACGCAGTCGGCCCGGTTGCTCAGCTTTTTCATCATGCCGGCCATGTAGCCGACTTCGCGCGCACCGACCCCAATGTCGCCTGCCGGCACGTCGGTGTCGGCGCCGACATGGCGAAACAGCTCGCTGACGAAAGCCTGGCAGAAGCGCATGACCTCGCCCGGACTCTTGCCCTTGGGGTCGAAGTCGGAGCCGCCCTTGCCGCCGCCCATGGGCAGGGTGGTCAGCGCGTTCTTGAACGTCTGTTCGAAGGCGAGGAACTTCAGCACCGACAAGGTGACCGAGGGATGGAAGCGCATGCCGCCTTTATAGGGGCCGATCGCCATGCTGTGCTGGATCCGGTAGCCGCGGTTGACCTGTACCTGGCCGTGGTCGTCCACCCACGCGACGCGGAACATCACCACACGCTCGGGCTCGACCAGCCGGTCGAGCAGGCCATGCTCGGCATACCTGGGATGCTGTTCGATGAATGGCCACAGGCTTTCCATCACTTCGGTGACGGCCTGCAAAAATTCGCCCTGGCCGGGATTGCGGTCGGCAACGTGCTGCAAAAACTGGTGTACGGATTCGTATTTCATGGTGGATCCTAAAGATTGAAAATGTCGGAATTCGGGTGCCTCGCCATCGGCGCCGTTTTTTCGACGTCATGTGCGGCGCGGTCGCGCGCGGACGGAGGCGCCGGCCAGCTGGCGGCCGGGGGTCGTCACATCGGCGGGCGTCACCTTGTAGGCTCGGCGTAACCGTATTGAGGGTGGGTTGCTACCCGGGAGTCTGAAACGCCAGCCTGTGGGCTGGAATCCTGATGATGCGGTTCATGGCGAACCGGGACGGCGTCGACACCGCGATCGCGGTTGGCCGGTCCGTCGTTCTCGTTTTCTCCCGGGGGAACCATGGTAGCAGAAGCGGTTCACATGAAGTAGTGATGGGTTGATCAACCCGAAACACTTGCAGGCCGATTGTCCAGCGGTAAGCTATCGATGTTGCCATACCAACCCCGAGGAATCCCATGAAACCGCTGTTCTCCTCCGAAGAGGAAGCGAAGGCCGCATCGACGATCCCCGTGACCCCTGCGGCCGACCTGATCGGGCAGGTGTCGTCGTTCCTGACGGTCACCTTGCCCGCGCTCGGGATGGCGCAGGCGCAAGGCGCGGGTGAGGCAGGGCGCGGGTGAACACGGCCGCTCGGGCGGCCATGTTTGAGGCGCGGACCGTCAATACGCGCATGCTTCCCTGCGATATTTGCTCATCAAGAAGCTTTTCGGCAGCCCGGCTTCTGCGTAATATGTGCGCCTGATGTGTCTTTGAAATAACAGCTAGCCAGCATTTTCAGCGTACCGGCGCGCTCGCCGCTGCGCGTATCGCACTTATCAACATTCCTCGTCAAGCAAAGGCAACGATGACTGCACAAGCAACTGGTTCCACACCGCGTGGATTGAACCGTGTCCTGAACTGGATCGAGGTGGCGGGCAACAAGCTGCCCGATCCGGCCATCCTGTTCGCCCTGTTGTTGGCCGTGGTCTGGGCCACGTCGTGGGCCATGTCCGGCCTGGTCTTCAGCGACATCGACCCGCGCACCGGCCAGCCGATCGAGGTCAGGAATCTCCTGGCGCCGGCGGCCCTGACGGACTTCATGGCGAAGATGGTCACTACCTTCGTCTCATTCCCGCCCCTGGGCGTGGTGCTGGTGGCGATGCTGGGGCTGGGCGTGGCGGAATACACGGGCTTCATCAATGCGGGGCTGCGCAAGATCCTGGCGGTGACCCCCATGTTCCTGCTGACGCCCGTGCTGATCGGCGTCGGCATCCTGAGCCACGTCGCCGTCGATGCCGGCTACGTGCTGGTCATCCCATTGGGCGCCGTCATCTTCTATGCCGCCGGGCGTCATCCGCTGGCCGGCATCGCGGCCGCCTTCGCCGGCGTGTCGGGCGGCTTTTCCGCGACCTTCTTCGTGCCGTCGAGCCTGGACCCGCTGCTGGCCGGCCTGACCCAGGTCGCCGCGCGGCTGTCGGTCGACCCGGCCGCCGCGTCGATCGTGATCAATCCGCTGAACAATTACTACTTCACGACGGCGTCGACCTTCCTCGTGATCCTGGTCGGCTGGTTCCTGACCGACAAAATCATCGAGCCGCGCCTGGCGAAGTCGCCGGTCGACGGCGATCCTGCCGGGCTGCCCACCATGGACGCCCTGCAGCCGAACGAGACCAGGGGCCTGCGCTGGGCCGGGATCGCGATGCTCGTCAGCCTGGCCCTGCTGGTGTTCTCGCTGGTGCCGGAAGGCTCGGCCTGGCGCGCGCCGGAAACCGGCGCCCTGACGCATTCGTCCGCGCCGCTGATGCAGTCGATCGTCGCGCTGATCTTCATCTTCTTCCTGATCCCGGGCGTGGTGTATGGCTATGTCGCCGGCACCGCGAAGAACCATCGTGACATCGTCAAGGGCATGAGCCATGCGATGAGCGGCATGGGGTACTACGTGGTCATGGCATTCTTCTGCGCGCAGTTCATCTTCGCGTTCGGGCAGTCCAACCTCGGCGCCCTCATCGCCCTCAAGGGGGCATTGTGGCTCAAGGAGATGGCGTTCCCGCTCGGCGTCACGCTGGCGGGCATCGTGCTCCTGTCCGCCACGGTCAACCTGTTCATCGGGTCGGCATCGGCCAAGTGGGCCCTGATCGCGGCGGTGATGGTGCCGATGCTGATGGAACTCGGGGTGTCGCCCGACATGACCCAGGCGGCCTACCGGGTGGGCGATTCCTCGACCAATATCATCACGCCCCTGCTGCCATACTTCCCGTTGATCATCGTCTTTTGCAGGAAATACGTGCAGTCGACCGGCATCGGCACCCTGATCGCGCTGATGCTTCCTTATTCGCTCAGCCTGCTCGTCATATGGACTGCGTTCCTGCTCGGGTTCTGGGCGCTGGAACTGCCGCTGGGCATCGGCTCTTCGTACACCTATCCGGCGCAGCCCTGAACGGACGGAACGCCGCGCGAGCGGCGGCGGGTGCATGAAACGACCATGCCCACTCGGGGAGTGGGCATGGTCTTGTGTGTCGAGTGCCAAGACCGTCGCTGCCATACAGCGCAAGACCGGCCAGATTCGGCGTTATCCGGTCATGCTTGCAAAGCGTTGGCATGGAAGCGTGCTGTTAAAATTTGCGGCAGCAATCCACTTCGCATCTAAAGGGGCACAAAAATTCTACGTTTTTTAGTCAGCGCGGCCATAGGCAAACCAAGACTAACGATCGCGATTGCTTTGTTCGTGCTGGCAGTCCTGGCCGGCGCGATGACCTATACCGGTTTCCTTGTCATCGGGGTGTTGGCTGAGTATCTCGGTACAGGCCGGTTCGTGGCAGGCTTGCTTCTTGGCGGTCTGTTCGCAAGGATTCCCTGGATAATCAACGGCAAGCTGCGCATTGTTGGGCTGTTACCCCAACCCGTCCGTCGACCAGTGATAGTGAGCTTGCTTGTACTCTGCTCGTTGCACTTCCTGTCGCTGGGCGCCTACATGCCCGTGGTGTTCACTGGGTTCACGACGGCTTTTCTGATCCTGTTCCCCTGGTTGAAGCGAACTGTTTTCGATCGGATGCGATTGTCTGTCTTCAGATTCGCTGGCAAACAGCCTTCCCGAAGCATCGACGACAGGGTGATTGATGCTGAATTCAAAGAAAAGAAAGAATGAGGATTGATTGACCGGCAACACGTAAAGCGCGCCCACAAACAAGAAAGCCACCCGAAGGTGTAATGACGTTAAGTTAAGGCGAAAGTTTTCTTGAGTTAGCGTAAAAACGTCGTATTTGACGGCTAGCTTCAGCAGCTTAACTTAACGGTATTACACCCGAAGGTGGCTGTTCATTTGTCCCTGGTGGCCCGGGACGGAATCGAACCACCGGCACAAGGATTTTCAATCCTGGTTGCTCACGTCAATATGCATTCTCGCCGCCTCACTGGTTATGGAACTGGGGAAGCACGAATTCGGCCAGTTCCTGCATCACTTCTTCCACCGGCCGGCGCGACGGCTTCAGATTGAGCGCCACGTGGTTGACGCCCTGTTCCTGCTGCAGCGTCCACAAGTCGATCAAGGCCTTGCGTCCCATGGTGAAGCGGTTGCCGAGGTAACGCAGCGGGGCTGCCGGATTCGCGTCCAGCTCGAAGAACGACCCGTAGCCGTAGGGCTTGAAGCCTTGGCCTTGCGCGCCGGCGCGCCAGCGGTCCAGCAATTCATCCATGCGGCTGAAATCGCTCATATGACCGATCCAGCCATCCGTATTGCGGGCGATCCAGTCCAGATCCTGGCGCGCACGGCCAACCACCACCAGTGGCAGGCGCTTCGCCCTCGGCTTCGGGATCAGGTCGAGCTTGCCCTCCAGCTTGCCGTAATGGCGGGTTTCAGCGCGCGGGAAGGTTTCTTCGGTGACCGTCCGGATGAGGGAAATGGCTTCCTGGAAGCGTTCGGCACGGTTCTCGAAATCGGCGCCGAAGGCCGGATACTCGACCGGCCGGTCGCCGGTGGATAGTCCCAGCAGTAGCCGGCCGCCCGTTAGCTGGTCCACCGACGCCGCCTGTTTCGCCACGATGATCGGGTCGCGCAAGGGCAGCACGATCCCGGCCGTGCCGAGCGTGATCCGGCTGGTATGCGCAGCCAGGTAGCCCAGGTAGACCATCGGGTCGAGCATCTGTCCGGTGTCGCCGAACTGCGGGTCGTAGAACGGCACGTCGCGCATCCACAGCGCCGCGAAACCGGCTTCGTCGGCCATGCGCGCCAGCCGGGTATGGTCTTGCAAGGTGGGGAAAGGGGAGTCCGGGTAGGCTTCCAGCGGCATGATGAAGCCGAAGCTGAGCTTTCCTGGGGTGAAGACGCGCCGGTAGGCGGCGTGGTCCTGCAGATCCTGTGCTTGCGTGTTCTTGTCGGTCACGGTATCGATTCCTGTTGGGTAAGGCGCTCGGGCGATTCCGAGATGGATTTGCAGCGCCATAAAACATATGCGCATCTTAATGAGATAATTGGGGAATGTGGTTCCCTTATTGGGAAACCGGCCGGCCCCCGACCGAGGTAGAAGATGGAACTGAACAGAATTGGCGATATCGCCGCCTTTGTCGCGGTGGTGAAAGCAGGCAGCTTCACGAATGCCGCGAAGACGACCGGGTTGACGCGGTCGGCGGTCGGCAAGAGTGTGGTACGGCTGGAGGCGCAACTCGGCGTGCGTCTGCTCAACCGCACCACGCGCAGCGTCAGCCTGACCGATGAGGGCCACGCCATGTTCGAGCGGTGCCGGCAGATCCTCGAAGACTTGGAAGAGGTCGACGAAATGATGGCCCGGCGCCGCCTGAAGCCAAGCGGCACGCTGAAGCTGACGGCCCCGCTGTCGTTCGGTCAGCGCCACATCTTGCCGGTGCTGAATGCCTTCCTTTCCCTGTGGCCCGAAATGCAGGCCAATATCTCGTTCACGGACCGGTTCGTCGACGTGGTCGAGGAAGGCTTCGATATCGCCATCCGGATCGGCGAGCCGGCAGCCGATTCGCGCGTGCTGACCCGCACGATCGCATGGCAGCACATGGTGACGTGCGCGTCCCCGGCGTATCTGGCGCGGCGCGGCACGCCGCTCGACCCGCGGCAGTTGCCTGACCACGACACCATCTTCTTCGTGAATGCGGAAAGGCGGCGCACCTGGCGCTTCGCCGGACCGGACGGCGCCTCGACGTTCGAAGGACCGGGCCGGGTCAATATCGACAGCTCCGAAGCCATGCGGGCATCCGCCATCTCGGGCTTCGGCCTGGTGCAGCTTCCACGTTACATGCTGGATGACGCCATACGCGACGGAAGGCTGGTGACGGTGCTCGATGCATTCACGGCCGCGCCCGAGCCGATCAGGGTGGTCTATCCCAGCAAGCGGCATCTGTCGCCGCGGATCCGGGCGTTCATCGATTTTCTGGTAGAGCGCCTGGAGCAGAACGGGGACGATGACGGGCCCGCTCAAGCGCGCTGAACGGCTCCCACGCCGTGACCCAAGTCAGCGGCGGCGCGCATGACGCGGTTGGCGGCGCGCGCGCGGCGCCGGCTGGACACGCTTGAAGTGCCGGAAGCCGCCCGCATGTTGCTGCAAGGCGCTTCGTCATGACAGGGGATCGGCAATGGCCACCACAGGACCTTCGACGGAAACAATGCGCGGCTGGGCCATCAACGGCTACGGCGGCGAGATCGTGTTAATGGACGACCTTCCGGTTCCTGCACCGGGTCCGCGCGATGTGCTGATCAGGATGCGCAGCGCCGAAGTCGGCATCTGGGACGAGCTGGTGCGCACCGGCGCATGCAACGTGGCGCGCTCGTTCCCGCTGGTGCTGGGCCTGGGTGGCGCGGGCACGATCGCGGCGGTGGGCGCGCAGGTCGAGGGCTTTGCCAAGGACCAGTATGTGTACGCCTACAATTATCCGCTGGCGGACAATGGGTCGTGGGCGGAGTACATGCTGGTGCCCGACAGCTACGTCGCGCGCGTGCCGACCTCGATCGCGCTGATGGAGGCCGGCGGATTGCCGATCGCCGGGCTGAGCGCGTATGAAGCGCTGATCGACCTGCTCGGCGTCAAGGAAGACGAGATCGTGCTGGTCAGCGCCGGCGCCGGCGGGGTCGGCCACCTCGCGGTACAGATCGCGTCGCTGTTCGGCGCGCGTGTCGGCGCGACCGCCAGCCGCCGCAACCGGGATTTCCTGGCCGACCTGGGCGCCGAGGCGGTGATCGACTATACCGACGAAGACGACCTGGCCAAGGCAATCCTGGCGGTCTTTCCCGGCGGCGTCGACAAGGTCCTCAACTGCGTTCGCGGCGAGGATGCGAACGACTACGTGTGGGCGCTCAAGGAGGGCGGGAAGATGGTCGACCTGACCGGTTCGGTATCGGTCGACCGGCCTGGTGTGGAAATTATTTCGCACCATGTGGTGCGCGGAAACGGCGCGCGCCTGGCGGAGCTGGCCCGCCTGGTCGACGACGGCGCGCTGCAGGTGGCGTTACACGACATCGTGCCGTTCGCCGATGCCCAGGACGCACTCGACGAGGTGCTCACCGGCCATGTGCGCGGCAAGGTCGTTCTCAGGATAATGTGACCCCTTCAAATCAATGCAAGATCACGACAGGAGCAATCATGCGCAAGACTAAATTTCCCTCGGGCGAGGAAGTGCCGGTACTCGGACAAGGCACCTGGGGCTTGGGGGAACGTACCGAGAATCGCCAGAACGAAATCGATGCGCTGCGTTTCGGCATCGACGTCGGCATGACGCTGATCGACACGGCAGAAATGTACGGCGACGGCGCGTCCGAGGAATTGGTCGGCAAGGCGCTCGAAGGACGCAGGGCGGAGGCCTTCATCGTCGACAAGGTGCTTCCCCATAACGCGACGCGGCAAGGCACGGTCGCGGCCTGCGAGAAGAGCCTGCGCCGCCTCAAGACCGACCGCATCGACCTGTACCTGCTGCACTGGCGCGGCGCGGTGCCGCTGGAGGAAACGCTGGCCGCTTTCGACGATCTGATCCGCGCCGGAAAAATCCGCTACTGGGGTGTGAGTAATTTCGATGTGCCGGACATGGAGCAAGTCGCCAGCCTGTCGGACGGGGCGGCGGTTGCGACCAACCAGGTGCTGTACAACCTGACCCGGCGCGGCATCGAGTACGACCTGATGCCATGGTGCGAGCAGCGTCACATTCCGGTCATGGCGTATTCGCCGCTGGAGCAGGGCCGCCTGATGGGGCATCCTGTGCTTCGGCGCATCGCCGATGAAAATTCCGCCACGCCGGCCCAGATCGCCCTGGCCTGGGTGCTGCGCAAGGAAAACCTGATCGCCGTCCCGAAGGCCAGCATGCCCGGGCATGTGAAGCAGAACCGGATCGCGCTCGACATTCACCTGAGGCGCGACGAGCTTGCCGAGCTGGACCGCGCGTTCCCGCCGCCCGACCACAAGATGCCGTTGGAAATGATTTGAGCCGGCCGGCCCGAATGTAACGGCGAAGTTTCCATCAGGGCCGGCATGCCGTGCCCGCCCTGAGGCAGGACAGGTCACGCCTGCGCATCGATATGGTTGGCCCAGCGCGGATGACGCTCGGCATGGGTGCGCATCGCCTTCAGCGCCCGCAGCGAGCGCTCCAGCTTGCCATATGGGTCGCCGCCTTCGTCCCAGCCCAGATAGCCGAGCATGCCCGTGTAGCCGAGGCGGTGCAGCAGTGCGATCACCGCGAAGTTATCCATTTCCCCGGTGTCCAGCGGTTCGATGGTGGCGACCTGGCCGAATCCGAGCGGGCTGCGGCGGCTGCCGGAGAGGTTCACCTGCCGCAGGTAAGGCAGCGCTTGCTTGAGGAGCGGCGCCAGACCGGCGCCCTCGACCGCGTACCAGTGGTAGCCGCAGAACACGACGCCCAGGTTCGGATGCGCCAGCGCCGTGCACAGGCGGATCGCATCGGCAAATTTCTCCACCCAGAACGACAGGTGGTGATACAGCAGGATCTGGATGTGGCGCGCCGCCGCGATGGCCAGCGCGCGCTGGAGCCATGCCGCCACCGGCGCGTCGCCTGCGGGGTCGGACGGGCGCAGATGGGGTGCGGCGCTCCGGATCGCGAGTTGAACCGTCGATCCCTCGGGCATGGTCTGGAGCATGGTCAGGATGCCGCTGTTGCGCGGATCCTGTTCGCCCTGCGCCAGGTTCAGCACCACGTACACGCCGGCCGGATCGATGCCGAAACGCGACTTCATGCTCGCCAGTTGCTCCGCCTGCGCCCAGTTGCGGCCGTCCCATACCGACAGCAGCATCGCATCGTAGCCGACTGCGTGACTGATCTCGCAGCAGTCGTCGAAGTCGTACACGCCCATCGAACTGTAGAACGCGAAGTCCATCGCATAGTATTTCTGTTCCATTTGATCTCTCCCACCCTTGCCCGTGACGCGAACATGATGCCACTGTCCTCGGGCGACAGCGCGCGGATTCGTTCATGCGCGGGCTCGAAAATCGTGCAAGCCGGTCATCTTTTACCAGCCTTGCCTTCCGCGCCATCTGATATATAGTGGACCTAGCTCGCCACCTCCCGTAGCTATGCGTTACCGGGTTTTTAAGCGATCAAGGAGGTCAGCATGAAGGCATTAAAGGCGGGCACATCTGCACCAGAATTCGAACTGAATTCCACTCCCGACCAGCGTGTAAAGCTCTCGGATTTTCGTGGCCAGCGTGTGGTCCTCGCGTTCTATCCGGCCGACTGGAGTCCGATCTGCGGCGACCAGCTGGCAATCTACAACGAGCTGCGCGACGAGTTCTCCAAACACAACGCGATCTGCCTCGGCATTTCAGTCGACGGCGCCTGGTGCCATGCCGCCTTTCGCGAGCAGCGCGGCTACAAACTTGCGCTGCTGTCCGACTTCGAGCCCAAGGGCGAAGTTGCCCGCAACTACAACGTATACCGGAGCGGGGAAGGGGTGAGCGAACGGGCTTTGTTCGTCATCGATGAGGAAGGCGTGGTGCGCTGGGCTCATGTTTCCCCGATCGGCATCAACCCGGGCGCCGACGGTATCCTCAAGGCGCTCGAAGAAATGGATGGGGGGAAATCATGAGTTTAGTAAAGCCAATCGATGACACCGACCACGTGCTGGGCCTGACGGATGCGCCGGTAACATTGGTTGAGTATGGCGATTTTCAATGTCCGCACTGCAGAGCGGCGCACTTTTATCTGAAGAACGTGCTGGCGACGGTGAGGGACGAGATGCGTTTCGTGTTCCGTCACATGCCGCTGACCCAGATCCACCCGATGGCGCAACTGGCGGCCGAGGCGGCCGAAGCGGCTGGCGCCCAGGGCAAGTTCTGGCTCATGCACGACTTGATCTACGAGAACCAGGATCTGCTCAGCCCGGTGCTGCTGACGCGGCTGGGCCAGCGTCTCGGGCTCGACATGCAGCTTTTCACCGACGATGTGGCGTCCCACCGCTTTCTTCCCAAGGTGAAAGACGACTTCATGAGCGCCGTGCGCAGCGGCGCGGCCGGCACGCCAACGTTCTTCATCAATGGCGAGCGGTATGAAGGCAGCTTCGACGATGAGTCCCTGATCGACGCCATGCGCTTTGCCGCGCGGGCGCATGCCTCTCACGCGACGAGGGGGCACCACGCCCCACGGCCGAAGGTGCACTGACTGCGGCCAGCGTGGGCGCCGTGCCCATGCCGAGGACCTTGGCCCGTGCGACGCTGCCGGCGCCGGGCGTTCGCCCGGCGGACACGGGAAGGAATACCGCACCGGAAAACAACAACGCCACCCGAGGGGTGGCGTCTTGTTTATTCTTGGTGGCCCGGGGCGGAATCGAACCTACCTGTTCAGTGCCGTGCGATCATTTTCCTCGCCGTAGCTGGCCTTTGTTCCGAGCAAAGGCTATGCTCGACGACTTGATTGCTGGGTTCAGCAGTC
>NZ_JBNDJE010000037.1:0-13767 GCF_050434805.1 Massilia sp. UYP11 | reverse complement strand
GCCAGGATCAAACTCTTCAGTTCAATCTCTGTTTGTTGACTCTTTCGAGTCATCGGCTATTGCTAGCCGAGTCGCTCACTCAAAATACTGACCGTTACTTCATTGCTGAAGCAACGTATTTCTTTTTTGTGAACATTTGATAATTTAAGTATGCAAGAACCGAAGTTCCTGGCACCTTCATCAAACGCCCACACTTATCGACTGTTAATTTTTAAAGAACTTTATTCGGTACTGCATCTGCAGTTTGCTTCGAAGCGTTGTGTTCGTCAGCAGCAGAGAGGCGAGAGTATGAAGTGTTTCTCATCGTTCGTCAACCTCTTTTTTCTCTTCGCTTTCGCTACCGTGAGGCGGCGTCTGCGTCGAGGAGCGAGACTATAGCAAGCCGAAGGCCGTCTTGCAAGGTTTACGACTGTGATATCGTAGCCGCCGCATTCTGCGACCTACCCTTTTATATACGTCCATATGATTCCCACGATCGTCCCGACCGCCGACGCCGCCCTCGCCCAGTCCCTGGCGGACGCCATCAACAACAAGACGAAGCCGCTCGGCAGCCTCGGACGACTGGAATCGCTCGCCGCCCAGCTGGGCATGATCCAGCGCTCGACCAGGGTCAGCATCGACCGGCCGGCGATCCTGGTGTTCGCCGCCGACCACGGCGTCGTGGCCGAAGGCATCTCCGCCTTCCCGCAAGACGTCACCTGGCAGATGGTCGAGAACTTCCTGGGCAACGGCGCCGCCATCAATGTGTTCGCGCGCCAGAACGGCTGCGCGCTGCACGTGGTCGACGCCGGCGTGAACCACGATTTCGGCGAACGCGCGGGACTCGTGCACCGCAAGGTTGCCAACGGCACCCGCAACTTCGCGCTCGAACCGGCCATGACGGCGCAGGAATGCGCGACCGTGCTCGAACACGGCATGGCCCTGGCGCGCGACCTGCCCGGCACCGTGATCGGCTTCGGCGAGATGGGCATCGGTAACACGACGTCCGCCGCGGCCCTGATGCACAAGCTGACCGGCCAGCCGCTCGCGCGCTGCGTCGGCGCCGGCACCGGCCTCACGCCACAGGGAGTCCGCCACAAGGCCGACGTCGTCGCGGCCAGCGTGGCCCGTCACGCGCACGCCGTGCAGCCGCTCGAGGTGCTGGCCACTTTCGGGGGCTTCGAGATCGCGATGATGGCCGGCGCCATGCTCAAGGCGGCCGAACTGCGCAAGGTGCTGCTGATCGATGGCTTCATCGTCACCAGCGCGCTGCTGGTGGCCGCGCGCCTGCAGCCGAACATCCTCGATTACTGCGTGTTCTCGCACTGCTCGGGCGAGCATGGCCACGCCCTGCTGCTCGAGGAGCTCGGCGCCCGTCCGCTGCTCGACCTTGGCCTGCGCCTGGGCGAAGGCACCGGCAGCGCGCTCGCCCTGCCCCTGCTGCACGCCGCCGCCAACTTCCTCAACGAGATGACCACCTTCGCCTCGGCGCAGGTCAGCGAACGCTCGGCATGACGCACCAGCTGCGCCTGTTCTTCATTGCGCTGCAGTTCTTCACGCGGCTGCCGATTCCGCGCTGGGTCGGTTTCGAACCAGGCTGGCTGAACCACGCGTCGCGCTACTTCCCGCTGGTGGGCGTCGTGGTCGGCGGCATCGGCGCGCTCGTCTACCTGGTGGCCGCGCACTGGCTGCCCGCGCCGGTGGCGGCCGTGCTGTCCACCGCGGCCACCATCTACCTCACCGGCGCCTTCCATGAAGACGGCTTCGCCGACACCTGCGATGGCCTGGGCGGCGGCATGACGAAGGAACGCGCGCTCGAGATAATGAAGGATTCGCGCGTCGGCGCCTATGGCGCGATCGGCATCGTGTGCATGCTCGGTGCGAAGCTGGCCCTGCTTGCCAGCCTGCCGCCAGCCAGCGCCATCGGCGCCCTGCTGCTGGCTCATCCCCTCTCACGTCTGGCCGCCACCTCCCTGATCTGGCAGATGGAGTACGCCCGCGCCGAGGGCAAGGCCAAGCCGCTGGCGGTGCGCATGAGCGATCGGGAGTTCGGCATCGCCGCCGTCACCGCACTGCTGCCCGCGCTTGGCTTGCTGGCCTTCGGCCTGCTCGACCTGGCCGCGATCGCCGCCGCCGTGGTCGCTGCCATGGTGGTCACCTGCTGGCTGGCCCGCAAGCTCACGCGCCGGCTGGGCGGCTATACCGGCGACTGCCTCGGCGCCGTGCAGCAGCTGGCAGAGGTGGCGATCTATCTCGCGGTGCTGGCCACGCTCGGCCGCGGCGCGCTGGGCTGATGCGCCTCTACCTGGTGCGCCACCCACGGCCCGAGGTGCCGGCCGGGCACTGCTACGGTCGCAGCGACCTGGCGGCGAACCAGGCCGACGTCGAACGGGTGCTGGCCGCACTGGCGGGCCAGGGACTGCCCGGCGCGATGCCGGTCTACGCCAGCCCGCTGATCCGCAGCGCGGTCCTGGCGCAGCGGCTTTCGCCGGCGCCGGTATTCGACGCCCGCCTGGCCGAGATCGACTTCGGCGCCTGGGAAATGCGCAGCTGGGACGACATCCCCCGCGCCGAGATCGACGCCTGGAGCGCCGACCTGCTGCATTACCGCCCCGGCGGTGGCGAAAGCGTGATGGACGTGGCCGCGCGCGTGGCGGCCTTCGATGCCGATATCCGGCGCGCTGAACACCCACAGGCCCTGATCGTCTGCCACGCCGGCACCATGCGCCTCCTGCATTCCCTGTACCTCGGCGGCACGCTACTCGATGCCGCGCTACGTGCGGCCCAGGCGCCACACCGGATCGACTATGGCGAAGTGATGATGCTGGAAACCTGACGACGCCTTATAATGGGCGCGTTTTGGTGCTCGCGCCTGCGTTCGCAGTCGCAGTTAAACGGGAAACACGAAGCTCCTTTCAAGGGCCAACGTGTGCTGCCCCCGCAACGGTAAGCAAGTGCCGCATGCTCTCCCCGAGCCATGCGGCAAACCGCCCCCTCATACCACTGTGCGCGAGCATGGGAAGGTCGGACGGCCATACTTGTCAGCCCGGATACCGGCCAAAAGGTGGCGTCGCCTCGCGCGATGCCGTTCAATCTGGCCTACGGGGACGTCGGCTGGTTGCCCTTGATAAGAAACAATTCATGAATTTTCCAGTAACCCGGCAAGCCGCCGCGGTCTCGCTTGCCCTCGCCGTCATCTCGTCCGCCGCCGTCGCCGACGCTCCTTTACCGGCTCCTTCGCCTGCTCCTGCGCCTGACGCCACGCCCACCGCCGACACCGTGGTCGTCACCGCGACCCGCACCGCGCAGCGCGCCGCCGACGTCATCGCCGACACCACCGTCATCGGCGCCGAAGAAATCGCGCGCTCCGGCGCCGGTTCGGTGGCCGACATCCTGCGCCGCCAGCGCGGCATCGAAATCTCGCGCAACGGCGCGGCCGGCGCCGCCACCAGCGTCTTCATCCGCGGCGCCAACGCCAACCAGTCCGTGGTCCTGATCGACGGCGTGCGCTTCGGTTCGGCGACCACCGGCACCGCCAGCTGGAACGCAATCCCGCTGGGCGCCATCGACCGCATCGAGATCGTCTACGGCCCGCTCAGCACCCTGTACGGCGCCGACGCCATCGGCGGCGTGATCCAGATCTTCACCCGCAAGGGCGAGGGCGCGCCGGTGGTCACGGGCTCGGTCGGCGTGGGCAGCAACGCCACCCGCCAGCTGGATGCCGGCATCTACGGCAGCAGCGGCGGCCCGAACGCCGTCAGCTACGCGTTCGGCGCCGGCTACGAGGACTCGGACGGTTTCTCGTCGACCCGCCCGGGCGCCTTTGGCTACAACCCGGACGAAGACGGCTACCGTCGCCGCAACGCCAACGGTCGCGTGACGATGGCGCTCGCGCCGGGCCACGAGATCGGGGCCCAGTTCCTGGCCAGCCGCCTGTACAGCCAGTACGACAGCGGCGCCGCCAGCTACGACGTCCACAGCGACAACGACCTGAATACCGCCGCGGTCTTCATGCGCAACCAGATCCTGCCAAACTGGCACAGCACGGTGCAGTACGCGCGCTCGGAAGACAAGTCGGGCAACTTCACCAATGCGACGCCGTCCGGCGCCAGCCGGATCGACACCCGGCAGGACGAATTGAGCTGGCAGAACGACATCGCCATCGGCCAGGACACCCTGCAACTGCTGTACACGCACCGCAAGGAAGAAGTCGACTCGATGCGCCGGTCGCGCATCACCAATTCGTATGCGGCCGCCTACTCGGCCAGGCGCGGCCCTCACCTGGCCGACGTCAGTGCGCGCCACGACCGCTCGGTCTACGGCAGCAAGAACACCGGCGCCGCCGGCTATGGCTATGACTTCGGCAACGGCCTTCGCGCCACCGCCAGCGTCGGCACGAGCTTTCGCGCCCCGACCTTCAACGAGCTGTACTTCCCCGGCTACGGCCTGGAAACCAACAAGCCCGAGAAAGGCCGCAACCGCGAAGTGGGCCTGCGCTACGACGGCAACGGCTACCGGCTGGATGCGACCTACTTCCACAACCGCCTGACCGACATGATCGTGTCGAGCACCCCGTGCCCGGACGGCGTCAACCGCAGCTGCGCCTACAACGTCAACGAAGGGCTGCTCGAAGGCTTCTCGCTGGCAGGCAGCACCCGCCTGATGGGCGTCGACCTGCGCGCCAGCCTCGACTGGCAGGATCCGCGCGACGAGACCACCGGCAAGCAACTGGCGCGCCGTGCGAAGAAGCACGCCAGCTTCGGCGCCGACTACACGATGGGCACGCTCAAGACCGGCCTTGAACTGACGGTGTCGGGCGAGCGTTTCGACGACGCCGCCAACAACCGTCGCCTTGGCGGCTACGGTTTGCTGAACCTGCACACGACCTGGCAATTCACGCCCGACTGGTCGCTGCTGATGCGCCTGGACAACGTCGCCGACAAGCAGTACGAGATCGCGCGCAACTACGGCACCAGCGGCCGCACCTGGTTCGCGGCCCTGCGCTACGGCATCCGTTAAGCTATAACCCCTGCCCGCGGCAACCAGGCCGCGGGTGTCCGACACCGACAGGCCAGCATGCAAGCATCCGTCCCGCCGCTACGCCAGCGCGCCACGCTCATCGTCGGCGCCATGCTGGCGTTTTCCATTGCCACCCTGCTGTTCGCGGGCATGACCGGTTCGATCCGGGTGCCGCTGGACGAGATTCCCGGCGCGCTGCGCCAGCTCGCCAGCGGCCATCCCGATTCGCTCTCCGCTTCCCTGCTCGAGCTGCGCGCCAGCCGCGCGCTGGTGGCGTTCGCGACCGGCGGCGCGCTGGCCCTGGCCGGCCTCATGATGCAGGCGCTGCTGAGGAACCCCCTGGCCGATCCGTACGTGCTGGGCGTGTCGTCGGGCGCCTCGGTGGGCGCCCTGCTGGCGCTGCTCCTGATGGCCTCCACGCTGATGGTCGACGCCGCCGCGCTGGTGGGGGCCATCGGCGTGGCCATGCTGCTCTACCTGCTGGCCCGGCGCGGCTTGCGCGGCGACCAGGCGCTTGACTCCGGCGCCTCGATGCTGCTCCTGACCGGCGTGATCATCTCGGCCCTGTGCGGCTCGATCGTGACCCTGATGCTGTCGATCGCGCCCGAGGGGCGCCTGCGCAGCATGATCTTCTGGCTGATCGGCGACCTGGCTGGCGCACCGCTGCGCCTGGCGCCCTGGCTGGTGCTGGCGGGCTGCCTCCTGTATGCCATGCGCAATGCGCGCGCCATGAACATGGTCGCGCTGCATGCCGAGAATGCGGTGACGCTGGGCGTGCGCGTGGGCGCGCTGCGCAAGGGCCTGTTCTTCGTCTCGGCCCTGCTCACCGCCAGCGCGGTCACCAGCGCCGGCTCGATCGGCTTCGTCGGCCTGATCGTGCCGCACGCCTGCCGCTTCGCCTTCGGGCCCGACCACCGGGTCTTGATCCCGGCCGTCGTGCTGGCCGGCGGCGCCTTCCTGGTGCTGTGCGATACGCTGGCGCGCACCATCGTCGCGCCGCAGCAACTGCCGGCCGGCGCCATCACGGCGATGATCGGCGCACCGGTCTTCCTCTACCAGTTGCACCGCCTGCGCAAATGAGCACGAAATGAGCACAATCTCCACCCTCGACCTGCTGCTGTCCGTCGGCGAGCGCACCCTGGTGCGGGGCCTCGACTGGACCGCCCGCGCCGGCGAATGCTGGAGCGTCATCGGCCGCAACGGCGCCGGAAAAAGCACCTTGCTGCGCACCCTGGCCGGCCTGCAGCCGCCCAACGCCGGATCGGTCCAGGTGAACGGCCGGGCGCTGAGAGACTGGCCGCTGACCGAGCTGGCGCGCGAGCGCGCCTTCCTGGCCCAGTCGCGCCACGACGCTTTTGCCTACACGGTGCTGGAGAGTGTGCTGTCGGCGCGCCACCCTTACCACGCCGACCGCTACTGGGAGGGCAGCGACGACCACCAGGCCGCCCTGCAGGCCCTGGCCTCGATGGAAGTGGACGACCTGGCCGCGCGCGACGTGCGCACCCTGTCCGGCGGCGAGCGCCAGCGGGTGGCGATCGCCGCCCTGCTGGCCCAGCAAACGCCGCTGCTGCTGCTGGACGAACCGGCCAATGCGCTCGACCTGGCGCACCAGGTGAGCGTGATGGGGCTCCTGGCCCGCCTGTGCCGCGAGCAGAACCGGACCGTGGTCATGATCGGCCACGACCTGAACCTGGCTGCGCGCATCTCGACCCACGTGCTGCTGCTCATGGGCGATGGCCGCTGGACCGCCGGCCCCACCGACCAGATCATGCGCCCGGCGCTGCTGGGCGACTACCTCGGCCATCCGATCGACATGATCGAACACGGAGGCCGCCGCATCTTCATCCCCAAGGAGGGTTCCGCATGACCGACATGACGCCAGACCAGACCGCTGCCCTGAACGAACGCCACCGCGCCCGCATGGAGCGCAAGAAGGCGGTCATCGATGCAAAAATCGCTGCGGCCGACAAGGAAATCGGCATCGTCATCGTCAACACCGGCAACGGCAAGGGCAAGAGCTCGAGCGCGTTCGGGATGGTGGCGCGCGCGCTCGGCCACGGCATGCAGGTGGGCGTAATCCAGTTCATCAAGGGCGCCATGTCGACCGGAGAAGAAACCTTCCTGCGGCGCTTTCCCGACGAGGTGCGCTTCCATGCGATGGGCGAAGGCTATACCTGGGAAACGCAGAGCCGCGAGCGCGACATCGCCAAGGCTGAGGAAGCCTGGGCGCTGGCCCGGCAGTTCCTGTCCGATCCCGCGATCGGGATGGTGGTGCTCGACGAACTGAATATCGCCCTAAAGTACAAATACCTCGACGTGCACACCGTGATCGCCGACCTGCTCGATCGTCCGGTGATGCAGCACGTGGTGATCACCGGCCGCGCCGCGCCGCCGGAACTGATCGCGGTGGCCGATACCGTCACCGAAATGAACGTGGTCAAGCATGCGTTCAAGGCGGGCATCGCGGCCCAGGCGGGGACCGAATGGTGACCGGCGCCCGTATCGTCCTGGTGGCGGCGATGTCGTCCGGCCAGGGCAAGACGACGGTGACTGCCGCGCTGGCGCGGCGTCTCGTGCGCATGGGCAAGCGCGTGCGGGTGTTCAAGTGCGGCCCCGACTTCATCGACCCGATGCTGCTCGAACGCGCCAGCGGCGCGCCGGTCCACAATCTCGACCTGTGGATGGTCGGCGTCGACGCCTGCCGCCAGCGCCTGCACGACGCCGCGCGCGAGGCGGATGCGATCCTGGTCGAGGGTGTGATGGGCCTGTACGACGGCTCACCGTCGGCGGCGGACCTGTCGCGCGAATTCGGCATCCCCGTGCTGGCGGTGCTGGACGCCTCGGCGATGGCGCAGACCGCCGGCGCGGTGGCGCAGGGCCTGCGCGACTATGGCCCCGTCGAGATGGCCGGCGTGATCGCCAACCGCGTCGCCAGCAGCGGCCACGCGGCGATGGTGAAGGAGTCGCTGCGCGACATCGCGCTGATCGGCACCCTGGCGCGCCAGGACGATCAGCTGCCCGAGCGCCACCTGGGCCTGGTGCTGCCGGGCGAGGTCGAAGAGCTGGACCGCATCCTGGATGCGCTGGCCGACGACATCGATGTCGATGGGGCGGCGTGGGATGCGCTGCCCGTCATCACGCCCGCATCCACGGCCACGGCCACGGCCCTGTCGCCAATAGAGCCGCTGCTGGCGGGACGCACGATCGCGATCGCGCGCGATCCGGCCTTCGTCTTCGTCTACCCGGCGAATATCGACCTGCTCGGGCAACTGGGCGCGCGCATCAGGTATTTCGCGCCGCTGTCCGACGAAGCGGTGCCGGAAGACGCCGATGCCGTCTACCTGCCGGGAGGCTATCCCGAGCTGCACGGCGCGCAGCTGCAAGCCGCCCAGCGCTGGCGCGACTCCATTCGCGCGGCGCACGCGCGTGGCGTGCCGATCGTCGCCGAGTGCGGCGGCATGATGGCGCTCGCCGATGGCCTGACCGATGGCGAGGGACGCCGCTTCGAGATGGCCGGGCTGCTCGCCGGCGAAGTCAGGATGCAGAAGCGCCTGGGGGGACTGGGCATGCATGCGATGCCGACGCCGCAGGGCGAGATCCGCGGCCATACCTTCCATTATTCCGTGCTCGACTCGCAGGTGGCGCCGCAAGCGCATACCGTGAAGCAGCGGACCGGCGCCCAGGGCGAAGCCGCCTACCGGGTCGGCTCGCTGTTCGCGTCCTACTTCCACGGCTACTTCCCTTCCAATCCGCGCGCGGTGGCCGCCCTGTTCGGAGCGCGGCCGTGAGCGTGACCCTGGTCTTCGGCGGCGCGCGCTCGGGCAAGAGCGCCTGGGCCGAGCGCATCGCGCGCGAATCGGGCAAGGAGGTCGTCTATGTCGCCACCTCGTGCGCCGGCGACGGCGAGATGGCCACGCGCATCGCCCATCACCGCGAGCGGCGCCCACCCGAGTGGCGCACGGTCGAAGAAGAACTGGCGCTGGCGCCCACGCTGCGCGACTGGTGCGCGCCGCAGCGCCTGGTGCTGGTCGACTGCCTGACGCTGTGGCTCAGCAACCTGATGTTCTGCGACGGGCGCGACTATCCCGAGGTCGGCGCGATCGAGTTGCCGCCACGCTTTCATCAGGAGCGCGCGGCGCTGCTGGCCCTGCTGGACGCCGGTCCTGCGGGCGACGTGATCTTCGTTTCGAACGAAGTCGGCATGGGCATCGTGCCCTGGGGCGCGATCTCGCGCAGCTTCGCCGATGAAGCCGGCCGCCTGAACCAGGCGGTGGCGGCGCGCGCCGACCGCGCGGTGCTGGTGGCGGCCGGCCTGCCGCTGGTATTGAAGGGAGCGCCGTGCTGACCGGCCTGTCGCTGTCCACGATCGCGCTGCTGCTCGTCGCCGGCGTCGCGCTCGACCTGCTGCTGGGCGAGACGCGGCGCTGGCATCCATTGGTCGGCTTCGGCAAGCTGGCCGGCTTCATCGAGCGGCGACTCAACCATGGGCAGTCGCGCCTGGCGCGTGGAAGCCTGGCCTGGGCGCTCGCCGTCCTGCCATTGAGCCTGCTGTGCCTGGCGCTGACCGACCTTGCCGGCGCATGGCTGCATGCGGTGCTGCTCTATGTCTGCGTTGGCCTACGCAGCCTGCGCGACCATACGTTGCCGATTCACGCGGCGCTGTGCGCCGGCGAGCTGGCGCAGGCGCGCACGCTCACGGCGCGCATCGTCAGCCGCGACACGGCGCACGCCGACGAATCCGACCTGGCCAAGGCCAGCGCCGAATCGCTGCTCGAGAACGGCAACGACGCCGTGTTCGGCACGCTGTTCTGGTTCATCCTGCTGGGCGGACCAGGCGCGGTGCTGTTCCGGCTGGCGAACACGCTCGATGCGATGTGGGGTTATCGCAGCGAGCGCTTCAACCTGTTCGGCCGCTGCGCGGCGCGTATCGACGACGCATTGAACTACCTGCCCGCGCGCCTGACCGCACTGTCGTACGTGCTGCTGGCGGGCAGCGGTCGCGCGCGCGCCTGGCGGTGCTGGCGCGCCCAGGCCCCGGCCTGGAGCAGCCCGAACGCCGGGCCGGTGATGGCCAGCGGCGCCGGCGCCCTGGGCGTGTCGCTGGGCGGCGCCGCCGTCTACGATGGCGAAGTGGAACAGCGTCCGCCGCTGGGCCTCGGGCCTGCCGCCTGCGCCGGCGACATCCTGCGCGCCTGGCGGCTGGTGCTGCGCACGACGTGGCTGTGGGCCGGCGTGGTCTGCCTGCTGGCGGCCGGAGTGTCATATGCTTGAACACGGCGGCAACCTGCGCGACGCCGCGCGTCGCTTTGGCCGCGACGACTGGGTCGATCTGTCGACCGGGATCAATCCGCATGGCTATCCGGCGCCGGCGCCGTCGAGCGCGGCGTGGCGCCGCCTGCCCGAGTCCGACCCGGCCCTGCTCGCGGCGGCGTGCGCGTTCTATCGCGCGCCGCAACTGCTGCCGGTGGCCGGGACCCAGGCGGCGATCCAGGCCCTGCCGCGCTTGCGCGCGCCATCGCGTGTCACGGTCTCGAGCCCTTCGTACGCCGAACACGCGCACCATTGGAACCTGCACGGCCACACACGGCGGCTGGCGCCATATGCGAAGCTGGATGCCGCGGTCGGCGACAGCGACGTCGTCGTGGTCGTCAATCCGAACAACCCGACCGGCGAGACCATCGCGCCCGAACGCCTGCTCGACTGGGCGGCGCGGCTGCATGCGCGCGACGGCTGGCTGGTGGTCGACGAAGCCTTCGGCGATACCATGCCCGCGCTGAGCGTGGCGCAGTACGCGGCGCAGCCGGGATTGATCGTGCTGCGCTCGATCGGCAAGTTCTTCGGGCTGGCCGGACTGCGCCTGGGCTTCGTCGCGGCGCACGACCGCGTGCTGGCGGATCTGGCCGACCTGCTCGGGCCCTGGGCGGTCAGCGGTCCGGCGCAGGAGATCGCGCTGCAGGCGCTGGCCGACACGGACTGGCAACAGGATACGCAAGCCCGTCTGGCGCAGGCCGGTGAACGGATGACGCGACTGCTGCAGGGGCACGGCATCGCCAGCACCGGCACGCCGCTGTTTCGCTGGTGGCCCGAGGCGCGGCCCGAAGCCTTTCATGAACACATGGCGGCGCGCGGCATCTGGTGCCGGCTGTTCCGCGATGCGGCGCGCGGCATCCGGGTCGGCCTGCCCGCCGGCGAAGATGACTGGCGGCGTCTTGAACGAGTACTTCACGAATGGAGCAAGCAATGAAGAAAACGATGCTGCTGGCCGGCCTGGCCGCGGCGGCCCTGGCGGCCCACGCCCAGGCCGCGATCACGGTCAAGGATGACGCGGGATTGACGGTCACCGTCGCCAAGCCGGCGCTGCGGGTGGTGTCGATGGCGCCCAGCGTCACCGAGCTGCTGTTCGCCGCGGGCGGCGGCAGCCAGATCGTCGGCGCCGTGAACTACAGCGATTATCCGGAAGCGGCCAAGCGCATACCGCGCATCGGCTCGAACCGCGAAATCGACATGGAACTCCTGGTTTCGCTGAAGCCCGACCTGATCGTGGCCTGGCGCCATAACAGTTCGGAGCGGCAAATCGAGATGGTGCGCCAACTGGGCATCCCGGTATTCCAGAGCGACCCGCAAACCCTGGACGGTATTCCCGACGCCGTGCAGCGCCTGGGCCAGTTGTTGGGCACCGACGCCGCGGCCAGGACGAGCGCGACGCAGTTGCGCGAACAGCTGGCCGGCCTGCGCGCGAAGTATGCGAACCGTTCTCCGGTGCGCACCTTTTACCAGGTATGGGACAAGCCGCTGTATACGCTGAGCGGAAAGCACATTCTCACCGATGCGATGAAGCTGTGCGGCGGCGAGAACATCTTCGCCAAGCTGACCGTTACCGCGCCGGTCGTCTCGATCGAGAGCGTGTTGCAGGCCAACCCGGAGGCGATCATCGCCACCGCCGAGAAGAACTATGGCGGCGTCGAGCTGTGGAAAGCCTACGGCACCCTGGCCGCGGTGCGCAGCAATAACCTGTTCACGCTGGATGGCAACCTGCTCAATCGCGCGGGACCGCGCATGGTCCAGGGCACGGCCGCGATGTGCGAAGTGCTCGAGCAGGCGCGTCAGCGTCGATCGACATGAGCGGCTTTCCCTACCGGACGCTGATGGTGCAGGGCACGACGTCGGACGCCGGCAAGAGCACGGTGGTCGCGGCGCTGTGCCGGCTGCTCAAGCGGCGCGGCATCCGGGTCGCGCCATTCAAGCCGCAGAATATGGCGCTCAACAGCGCCGTCACGCGCGATGGCGGCGAAATTGGCCGCGCGCAGGCGCTGCAGGCGATCGCCGCCGGCATCGAGCCGCACACCGACATGAATCCGGTGCTGCTCAAGCCGTCGAGCGACATCGGCGCCCAGATCATCATCCACGGCCAGGTGCGCGCCGACATGAATGCGCGCGACTATCACCAGTACAAGCCGGTGGCGATGGGCGCGGTGCTCGCATCGCATGCGCGCCTGCTGGCGCAATATGAGACGGTGATCGTCGAAGGCGCGGGCAGCCCGGCCGAGATCAATCTGCGCGATCGCGACATCGCCAACATGGGCTTTGCCGAGGCGGTCGACTGCCCGGTGATCCTGGTGGCCGACATCGATCGCGGCGGCGTGTTCGCGCACCTGGTCGGCACGCTGTCCTGCCTGTCGCAATCGGAACGCGATCGCGTCATCGGCTTCGTCATCAACCGCTTCCGTGGCGACATCAAGCTGCTCGAACCGGGGCTCGAGTGGCTCGAACAACAGACCGGCAAACCGGTGCTGGCGGTACTGCCCTATCTGCACGGGCTGTTCCTTGATGCCGAGGATGCGGTGCAGGCGGCGCAGGCCGACAAGGGCGCGTTTCGGGTCGTCGTGCCCAGCCTGCCGCGCATGAGCAATCACACCGATTTCGATGCGCTGCGCGCGCATCCGGACGTCGACCTGCGCTTCGTGCGGCAGGGAGAGGCGATTCCGGGCGCCGATCTGATCGTTCTCCCGGGAAGCAAGAATACGCGTGGCGACCTGGCCTGGCTGGAGGCGAATGGATGGCCTGAACGGATTGCGCGCCACCTGCGCTATGGGGGCAAGGTGATCGGCGTGTGTGGCGGGTTCCAGATGCTGGGCCGGTCGGTGAACGATCCACATGGGGTCGAGGGCGCGCCTGGCGTATCGGCAGGACTGGGCCTGCTGGAGGTCGAGACCGAGCTGACGCGCGAGAAACGGCTGACCCGGGTCGAGGGCGTGTGTGCCTTCGGTGTGGATGACGCCAGGCGCCGGGTCAGCGGATACGAGATCCATATGGGCGTATCGCATGGGGCGGCCATGCATACACCCGCGTTTTCGATCGACGGTCGTGGCGAGGGCGCGGTATCGGCGGATGGCCAGATCCTGGGGACCTACCTGCACGGGTTGTTCGATCATCCGGAAGCCTGCAGCGCGCTGCTCCAGTGGGCGGGTTCGCGCAGCGATCATGTGGTCGACACGGCGCAGTTGCGCGAAGCAAGTCTCGACCGGATCGCGGATTCGGTGGAAGGCCTGCTGGACAACCTGATAACACTAGGGAACTAAAACAGCGCAGCGTTGGCGGCTTTGCCGCCGACGCGTTCGATCACCGTTGGAGAATCAGATGTGCAGGCAGATCGCCATCGAAGAATATCGGCGCCGAAAGCAAAAAACCCCACCAGGATCACCTGGTGGGGTTTTTCTATATAACTAGCCTGACGATAACCTACTTTCACACTGGTTGCAGCACTATCAT
>NZ_JBNDJE010000036.1:0-15580 GCF_050434805.1 Massilia sp. UYP11 | reverse complement strand
TGAAAATCACGCTACTGAGCGATGCTGGAGCGCGGACTCACGTTTCGCCTGGCTCTGCTCACGCCGAGAGCGGGTTATTCGAGGTGGCCTTAAGGCGAGCAAGCTCCGCCTTTATCCAGTTTCGGTAGGCAATGATGGTGGACCGTAGCTTATTGAAATCGAAAGCGATACTATCCACCTCGTCAGAACAAGGAAATCTTCCGCGCGCTGCGTTTTCCGAAAAGACAAGCGCACGCTTGAGGTGCCGACTTGTGACGATCACCATCAGATCACGCCTATTGTCTTTTGGTGCCTTCGCGCCCTCTTCCGTGATATACGCAGCCGCGATCCCTACTCGATTTCCTATCACATACAGGGGCTGCTTCGGCGCAGCCGCTCTGGCCCACGCAACCCGTCGCGCCTCATCGAGTGTCTGCCGACGAATTTTGTTCACTAGAAATTTGAACTGCCCAGAATCCGCATCCGGTCCCGCTTCATGCTCAGCCTCGTCCATCAGCTTCGACACTTCGCGCAAGATTGTCGCGCGATCAGCATGTAAGGGAACTGCAACCACAAGACTGCCCGGCTTCCCTTCCGCAAGTCGATCGGCAGAGAAGTACTGATCAAGGCAAGCTTGCGCCTCGTATAAGCTCTGCTGATTCGCCTCAGCACCGGGCTGTAGTGTTGCAAACCTATGAACTCTCGGCGGGCACCGCAGACCAAACTGATACTGGGCACGCTTCACCCACCAATTCCAGAAATCAGTCTGCCAAACGTCCCCAAAGGCCTCGTAAGTCTTTACCACGTCAAGAAAGTCGCGCGGAACGTGCCCGACATTTGCCAAATCCTGGACTCCCCCCGTTGCTACTTGGTGCGCGAGATGATAGCTGGGACTTATCTGTAAAAACCGAAAAAAGCTCTCGTGACGCCAGTCCTCCTGAACAGAAATCCCGTATTTCTGTTGGCTTAACAACATCAAACGAGCCAGTCGGTCGCTTTCTCGGTCTTTATTCATGTCTAAAAAACACTAACCAGAATCGTGGTCTGAATTGTAGTTAGAGATTATATCAGCTAGCGAACCTAAGATAGCACTGTCGTTGAGCAGCACACGCACAGAACGCTAGCGTGAACGACATTACGTAAACCAACCCAACGACATAAAGGATTTCATGATGACAACAACCACCAGAATCAATGCGTCTTATATTGACAATAACGCATCCATAGCTAAATTGAATCAGTTCAATAAATGGAATGTTATTAAATTCCGCGAAATGGATCAATCAGGTTCGATTGCTTCGAACGAAATCGCCCATATTGATGCGACGACCACGGTAGATGTCGATGCATTTTCTGAATCCAATAGCGGCATAAAATCCGCGCAGCAATCCGAACAACAAGCTCAACCGAAACACCAAACGAACCTAACCCAATCTACCACTTCAACGTTTACCCGCCCAGTTTTTGATAAAGAAAAAGTCCTCCCCTTTTTTCGAGAACAGCTTAGCGAAATTTATAGCTCAGGAAAAAACCTTGATGAGACAATAGACAAATATCACGGGAAGGTCCAAGAAAAAGCTATTAACGGGTTGGCAAAAATCCTCGGCGTTCGGCGAGCGTACTTTGACGACACGACACCAGAAGTAAGCAGCATACTTATGGATGAACTGTATGAGCAATGTAAAGCTAATGGCTTGAAAGGTCGCAACAAACAAACCACTGAGTTCCACCTACTCTCGAAGCTTTTTCGCCAGTCAGACCGGAGACAAGCCTCAGCCGACGCAAAGGTTCTTATCCGTGCACATAACGAAGACCAAACAGAGAAGACGTTCGGGGATTGGGTGAGAGAGCTTGGCGGTCTTAACAAAATCAAAACCGAAATCGATAATTTTGAGTGCGAGCAGGAACAAAAAAATTCAGAGCAACAGCGCGCTCAAAATAGGCACAAAGGCAACCTGAAGACCTTGTTTGATACTTCGCTGGCCGCGTCATGGACGCCCCTAACGTCTTTTCTCTTTGAGCATTCACCGGACGAATTGAAGGAATTGATTCCAAGCGAAGGTACCTGGCTACCAATTGCAATCGCTCGCAGGAATGGAAAAGTAACGTTCTATATACCGCAGAAAGATTCTTGCCCTACCGAGTTGCACCCTGATCTGCTCGAAGATAAATCCGTGGTGAATTCCGCTGTGACGAGCTAACCGGGCGACGGTCAGGAGCCGGCGGCAGAACAATAGAAAATGTTGGGTTGTCGGTTCAGACGACAACCCAATAGCCGCGCTTCCGACTACCTCAGCGACGCAGCGCGCCTTTGCACAGCACCCTACACCAATTCGGCAGCTAGCTATCCAAAATAAATATAGATGCAATCAAATGGAGAGAAACGGAATGAGATTTATTAGAGAATATCGGAGAACATGTAATGGCGAATACGTCTATGAATTCATGGTTAACGGAATTTGTACGGAGCCTGATCCCATTGCATTTAATTTGATTTCCACTATTGATGGACCCACTTGCATCGGAGAAACACATTTTCTCGAATTATGGAAGTATGGAAGTATGCAGATAATTGCGAAATGGAGATAAAAGTTACAACCGAATTCGAGTATCGGCAAATGGTGCGTTCGCCGAAAGGAATTTTCGTTTTCGTAATTTCAGAAGTTGTCGCGTCCGACGCCGCGATATTTACCCTGAAATTTGGCGACTACATTATTCAGAGCCACTAGAAACCCAAGTGCAATCGCGACCATTTTCACGTCATTCGCTTGGAAATTTTGACGGCGCGTCCGAAGCGAGCATAGAAACTGTGAAGTGTCGGTTAAAGTGACACTCGCAGTTAGACTAAATCGACAGCAGCACGTTGCATTTCGTCGTTAACGTCAATATACACCTGGGTGGTCGATATGTTCCGGTGCCCAGCCAATGCCATCAGCACGCGCACCCCGACGCCCTTATTAGCAAGATTGGTAATGAACGTGCGCCGTCCGGAATGACTGCTGGCTCCATCAATATTGGCTTGTTTGTACAGCCAATGGAAGTGTTGGCACATTGTGTTCGCCGTGAAACCAAGCCGCTTCTGGGTGTAAAACAGTGGCTTCTCTGGTGTTGGATTCTTCAGCGTGGCGATGTACACGGTCAGCTCCTTGCGAAGACGCTCCCCAACAAATACCGTGCGCGCATGGCGTCCCTTCGTTTGTTCAGGCAACAATCGAATTTCCGACTTGATCGACCCATCAGTTGCAAGCACGTCGCCAATCAACAGCGCAGCTACCTCCCCTACTCGCAAACCTGCCCAATGTGTAATCAGCAACATCGCCCTGTTACGTGCAGCATGCTTACCGATGGCGATGTGCGCAAGCACGCGCTTCAACTCTTTTTCCGATAAGGTTTTTGCTTGCGCCATCATCAACTCCTGAAAATATAAGAAAACCACGGAGCGGAGGATGCATTCTTTGGTTTGGGAAATCAACGCAAGACTAATCGGGAGAAGAATCTAGAAGATTCAGGGACTTAGCCAATAAACAAAGATAATTGCTATTTCCTTTGGTTCCTGTATCCTCACATGGAGCTAAATATAGTTACAAGAGCAAGATTACAATCAGCCACAAACCACCGATCTCCACAAGGCTCACACGTTAGAAAAGCCGGCTGCCCTTAGATAAGGCACTGATACTGATAACGCAATAGCGCCACAGTCGCAACGACTGAAAGCTGCCAGGACAACTTAGCGGTACTGGGACCACAGCAGCAACGACCACTCACGTAAAAACCGGGTGCATAGACTAAGCGGAGCCAACAGCGAGGCATACGATAAGCGAGGGTGTTGCATGATGCGGAAAATGATCTTAACCACAGCGAGGGTTAAGAATAATCTTGAGTAAATTTTTTTCCTGCTAAACCACGTCATATGCAATACGCAGAAACAAGCAAGCCATCTGTCGCGAAGCAAAGACGGTATGCGCTGTTGATGCTCTGGTGCTTCAAGCAACAGATGTTTGTCCTGAACATATGCGCATTCAAATTCCAGTACCCATTGAATTGGGTAGCCACTTCTCTGACTAAATTCGTTAGTCATCTTTGCCGACTTCGTCTTTTTGCCTATCGGCACCTTGCCTCTTCGCTATTCGCTCCGATGCAAGGGAATGCTGACGCTGGTCTTCGCTGCTCGCTCAGCCCTTCGCGTTGCATTCAGATATGAAGAAAGATATCTGAATCAGAAGTGAATTTACCCAGATATAGAGTATAAGAAATGACCGCGAAATTTGGCGGTCGTGCGAGGTCACTGCGATACGGCGTGACTTTTTGTCTTATGACAAAATTGCGCAAGCAAACCGATATATCGCAGGTAGGGCACCGTATGTCACAGGGCGAAAACACCACTAAACATGAGCAATTCGAAAGCTATGAAAAATAGTTGATTAGGTGATAACGCGACTGCATCATTGGTGTACTAATTAACTGATGAGGCAAACAAATGAACACACTGACTTCGCTGAAACTGGTATCTGCAAAACGTCCTTCTGATATCCCTCCTGTTGTTAAACGTCGTAATCGTCTGATTGCGAAAATTTGGGAACAAACAGAGCTGGCGAAGGGCGCACAGGAAGGTAAGACTTATGCGCCCATGCACACCCGGAAAGTGAAAGACCGCGAGACTGGCGACGTGCGCCGCGTGGAGGCTCCTAAACGTATCAAGGCATGGTGGTTTACCGCAGACAGCGGCAAGGTCTGCCTGATCGTAAAGTATGGGGCGAAGGTTCTTGAGCTTGCGAAGGGCAAGAGCGCAATCGAAGTCGGCACCATGGCCGAACTGATCCCTACGCTCGATATGCTCAAGGCGGCAGTAGCCGCCGGTGAGTTGGACTCCCAGATTGACACTGCAAGCGGCTGCTTGCGCGCCAGCTTCGCCAATAAGTGAAATTCAGTACTTACGTAACGGACGACTAGGTATGTCACTGGGTAGAGCAACACTACACTACCTACATGCTGATGCGTTTCGACTCAACGGCAACCCGTGTATGTTAGTTCCGCCTGATGACGGCTGAACCGAGGCTCGCCCTTCATGTTGAGCGCTTGCTCAACCCTACAGCAGGCTCGGGCCAACTGATGAAGTCCAGAGAGGCGTCCCTGACTGCCTCTGGAAGCCGTTCTAAGGACTGGCCCGCCTGGCCTTTTGTCAAGCCGCACTCCCATATTAAGAATACCCGCCACCCGCCTTGACGCAACGCTGTAATATGCTGAGCGTCTCGTGCCAGGGTCCCTGCAAATTTCGCCTGCCACTCCTCACGCCGCTCGTCTGGAGTCGTGGCAAAACGGCATCCGGCATGTTGATGCCAGAAACAGCCGTGTACAAAAATCACTAAGTTGTACTTTGCCAACACTAAATCGGGTGAACCTGGTAAGCTGCGAACGTGGATTCTGTAGCGAAAGCCCTTCCCATGTAAGAACCGTCTGAGCAACAATTCCGGCTTAGTGTTTTTAGCTTTATTTGCCGCCATCATTCGTGATCGTACCAATTTATCTACAATATCTATCATTTGTTCCCAATTTGCTTCAACAGGCCACTCGGTGAGTGCGCCTAACTGTATTCGTGATGACTATACCAATTATTGATTTATTTGCAGGACCTGGCGGCCTAGGTGAGGGCTTCTCATCTCTAGACGACGGTCGGGCTTTCAAGATTATCGTATCAGCTGAGATGGAAACCTCCGCTCATAAGACCCTGTCGCTCCGCAGCTACTTTCGGCGTGTAAGGCACAACCCACGCGATGCCCGTCGCTACTATCGCTTTTGCAATGGCGATGCGCCTTCCCCATACGACAGCGTGACGGAGGCTGCTTGGGAGGAGGCGCAACGTGAGGCCCGCCAGTTCGAGCTTGGCAAGCCGTCAGACAATGATGAGCTAGACGCCATACTAGACAGTCTCCTAAGTGCAGACGAAGAATGTGTTCTCATCGGTGGCCCACCTTGTCAAGCGTATTCGCTGGTAGGCCGTTCACGAAATCTCGGCAAGGCTGGCTACAAGGCCGAAGAAGATCATCGTCACTTCCTCTACAAAGAGTACCTGAGAATCATCCGAAGCCGTCGCCCCGCTGTTTTCGTGATGGAAAACGTTAAAGGAATTCTTTCCGCAAAAGTTGATGGTGAAAAAATCTTTCATCACATCCTCAAGGACCTATGTGATCCAGGAGCAGCGCTTGGGGAGGCGCCATCAAACTTCGGATATAAAATCTGTTCGTTAGTGACTGATACGACGTTCGAAAAGGGAATGGACGTAAGCTCGATTGACCCAAGGGACTTCATAATCAAAGCAGAAGAGCACGGGCTGCCCCAAGCTAGGCATAGGGTAATCCTTTTAGGAATTCGATCCGACATCAATGTGCGGGCAGGTCGACTTAGCAAGAATGTCCCATCTCACCTTGTGGAAGACGTGCTAAGTGGCCTTCCAGCCCTCAGGAGTAGTCTAACCCGCGAACAAGACTCAAGCTCCGTATGGGCAAATACTGTGATCGATCATCTCCGCTCACTGGCGGCTGAAGCAAACGCAAAGGGTGACGCAGACTTAAGTTGTGCGCTGCTGTCGTCTGCGTTTGGAGTTAAATATAACTTAGAAACCGGCAGCAATCGATTTTCTGGTGCCGGCGACAGCGTCTTACCGCTTGAACTCAGGGAGTGGTATTTGGACCCGAATCTGAATAAATGGCTAAATCATGAGGCACGTGCCCATATGACAGGCGATCTTCGAAGATACGCATACGCCGCAACGTTTGCAGAGCTGCGAGGCTTTTCACCAAAAGGGCATCAACAGTTTGACCTATCTGGCTTGCGCCCCGATCACGATAACTGGGAAACAGGCAAGTTCGCTGACAGGTTCAAGGTACAACGATATGGGGCCCACTCTACAACTATCACTAGCCATATCGCTAAAGACGGTCACTATTTTATCCACCCCGATGCGACGCAATGCCGTAGCTTGACTGTTCGCGAGGCCGCCCGGTTGCAAACTTTTCCTGACAACTACTTCTTTATGGGCAACCGAACTGAGCAGTTTCATCAGGTCGGAAATGCCGTCCCCCCACTACTAGCGAATCGAATAGCCAGCTTAGTGAAGAACGTCCTTGTCTGACTGTCCTCCACTTACCGAGCGGCTCACTCTGGCAACCTGCCGCAGAGCCGCTCGACCATACGATGCAACACAAGTAGATCCAGCTCTGCCGCTCCGGCCGCTCTACAAGTCACCCATTCAAATCGCTCACCGTGACATGTAAGTGATGCTGCCGGACAGGCTGCATGCCGGGTATAATTGCTTGGTAACACTATTGGGGCCGAATCCCCAAACAGTCATCGAAGTGCACAGTCAACAAGGAGCGGCAACAAATGGCTCGCGATCATCACCTCCCACCGAGCGCTGCCTGCCTCTCCGCGTCCATGCGAGACCTAGGGTACTCGCTCGAAACAGCTGTCGCCGACTTGGTCGACAATAGCATTTCTGCTAACGCAACCGATATTTCCATAGTCTGCGACGTTACAGGAGCTTCGCCAACACTCGCGGTTGTAGACAACGGTTGGGGTATGAACGAAGACGAGATCGTGGACGCAATGCGACATGGCACCGCAAATCCGAAACAGAAACGATCACCACGCGACTTGGGCAGATTTGGTCTCGGTCTAAAAACTGCTTCGTTCTCACAGTGCCGTTCCTTAACCGTAATCAGTGCGAAGAACGCGTGCCTCAGCGGCGCCACGTGGAGCTTGGATAAAATCGATGCTCGAGATGACTGGATTCTTTCCATCCTCGACGATACAGAAACATCAGATTTTCCTCAAAGTAGAATGCTATCGGGGGATGGGACTGTAATAATCTGGGCAGAATTAGATCGCATGCTTGAAGATCAAATTGGCGGTCGCCGTGACGAAATAGTCAACGAAAAACTCGACGTACTAGAAAAGCATCTTTCACTAGTATTTCATCGATATCTATCCGGTGAACTAAAAGGCCGAAAGAAGATCTCCATTTCCATTAACGGCCATTCAATACAGCCTTTCGACCCATTTTGTCGGAATAACGCTGCAACTCAAATTTTGCCCCAAGAAGTAGTTTATATCGGAGAAGTTGCGGTTCAATTGCAGCCATATATTCTTCCCCACCACAGCCGGCTATCAACACGCGAATACGACTTCTATCAAAACCGAAGTGATTTTATCTCCAACCAGGGCGCCTATATCTATCGAAACGGCCGCCTGATGGCTTGGGGAGATTGGTTCAGATTGATACCTAAGGGAGAGTCGACCAAACTGGCTCGGGTGCAAATAGACTTCCCAAACAGCCTTGACGAATCATGGACCATCGATATAAAGAAGTCGCGTGCACGCCCTCCCCATCCTGTCCGCGAACGACTACGCCAAATAATTTCCCAAGTATCTACCCGGAGCACGAGAGTACATCGCGGTAGAGGGCAGAAGCTCTTTGAAGAAAATACTGCACCGATTTGGGAACGCTACGCGGACCACGGCTATGTCCGCTACGTAGTTAACTCTGAGCATCCTGTTCTACAGGGTCTAGGCGAGCGCCTAGACAGCGACGGAAAACAACAGTTGAGGCTTCTTATGGAAATGGTAGCAACGGCCTTGCCGATTGAGATGATTTATTCTGACTACTCAACTAACCCTCGCGAAATAAGGCAGCTCCTACCTGACGATAATCTATTCATGGACAGGCTGTTAGCTCTAAGGCAAGTGATTACTGGCAGTACCGCAGCGGACAAGCGAACATTCCGTGAAATTTTGAAATCCACGAAACTTTTCGAGAACAATATGGAACTGGCAGAACAATTCATTCGCGAGAGCTTTGCATGAATACGATAAACCATATGGAGATGGACAAAGGCTTTGTGAGTTCGCTGATCGCTGCGCTTCTCCGAAAGTCAGATCCGCCCACGAAAGAAGAAGTCGAGGCCAAAGCAAAGCAATTAGCAGTCGTATTCGATTATGAAGGCGACTTGCGGAGCGCTATCGAAGAAGCAATGGTAGCGATAGACACACGTATGGGCGCAGGAGTGTCGCTAGTTAATATCGAAGCGAATCATGACGACGAGTGGGTCTATAAACGCACAGAAATTGAATGGACGTATTCCGACGCATATGAAAAATATCTTATTTCGGAAAAATGGCAACCGACGCTTGTCCGCTCTTTGAGCGACGTTGGCCTGAAGATACTTTCGCATCTTCAAGACCCAACGAGCGATGGATCTTGGAATCGTAGAGGTCTAGTGATCGGCCACGTCCAATCAGGTAAGACAGCGAACTACATGGGTGTTATTGGGAAGGCTGCTGATGCCGGATACAAATTCATTATTGTAATTGCAGGCATTCACAATAACCTCCGAAAGCAAACGCAAGAAAGAGTCGATGAAGGCTTTATCGGCAGGTCTAGCGACCCTGAAAACCGGGTTCCGATCGGAGTAGGGACATATGGAAAATTTCCGCATCCAGCAACCCTTACCAACATAAACGAGGACTTCAACAAGAATACAGCCGCAAAAAGCGGCTGGAAAATTAATGATTTTAGCAAACCAATAATATTGGTAATCAAGAAAAATGTCACGACGCTTGACGCACTGCATAAGTGGTTAAAAGAATTGAACGCGAAAGGTGATGGCCGAATATCAGACGTACCAATGCTCCTCATCGACGATGAAGCTGATAACGCCTCCATTAATACGAATAAGGAAGACGTCAGTCCGACACGTACGAATTCCATGATACGACGCATCCTCGGCCTGTTCGAAAAGTCGTGCTATGTCGGATACACCGCCACCCCATTCGCGAACATCTTCATTAACCCTGAAGCCTACGATGAAGACGTTCGAGAAGAGCTCTTCCCTAGAGATTTCATCTACTCGCTTGACGCGCCAAACACTTACTTCGGGCCTGAAAAAGTATTCTTGGAAGAAAAGTCAAGTGCGAGAATTCTCTGCCCGATAAATGATTGCGAGAAATACCTTCCTTTTTCACATAAAAAGGACGACGCTCTGCTAGAGCTTCCCCCAAGCCTCTACGCCGCCTTCGATCAATTCATAGTAGCGCGGGCGATCCGAAATCTGCGTGGGCAGGAAAAAAAACACTGCTCCATGCTGATTAACATATCGCGTTTTATGGCGACACAAAAGGTCGTTAGGGATTTTGTAAGCTTGCGCGAGAAAAGAATTCGCGAGGCCGTCAAGGCTAACTATATGATGCCCGAGGAGGTGTCGAACAAAAACGAATACATGACCGGGCTTAAAAGCGCATTCGATAAGGAATTCTCAGACTGCGGCTTTGAATGGCACACTGTAAAGAAAGCGCTGAACAGCGTATTTGATCACCTCCGCATATACGTCATAAACAGTAAAAGCGACGAGGTGCTTGATTACAAAAAATATGAAAGAGATGGCATCGGTCTTACAGCGGTTGCCATTGGCGGGCTCAGCCTTTCCCGAGGCCTAACGATTGAGGGCCTCACCATAAGCTACATGTATCGAAATACAAAGATGTACGATACTCTCATGCAAATGGGCCGATGGTTTGGGTACCGTCTTGGATTTGAAGATCTTTGCCGAGTGCATTTACCGCAGGAATCTATTGATTGGTATTCATACATTGCGAACGCATCCGATGAGCTGAGGCTGCAAATCACGCGAATGCGCCGGGATAAGATGAGCCCGAAAGATTTCGGTCTTTATGTTCAGGCTCATCCGGATAGCCTCCTGATCACTGCGGCCAATAAAATGCGTAGTGGCAAAAAAATTATAGTAAAACAAAATCTTACTGGGAAGCTTGTCGAGAGTACGCTTCTGCCAACTAAGTCGCCAGTTAACCAATTCAATGATGAGCTTATTGAAGAGTTTTGGCGGCGAGGCTTCGGCGGCAAAGTTGTTGCAACGGATAAAGGTTGGTTTATTCAAGACGTCGCCACGTCAGAAATTGAAAAATTTATTACTCGTTTCAAAGTTCACAAGGGTTTCGAACTACAAAAGGCATTGTTGCTTCAGTACCTTGCCGCAATTACTGACAGATTTGGTTTAAGTGATGTCTTGCTGATTTCGATTGGTGACACGACCTCGGCCGCAAGCACCTATAGGCTCGGAACGCAGCAACGGAAATTTGAGAATTTCACGACGGATAGCTGGCGTTTAAATGGCTACAGGGTTGCAAGTCGAGGGGACGAAGCACTTGGCTTGGGCGAGACTGAGCTCGCACAAGCCGTAAATGAGGCGTCGAAAGATACGAGTAACACAAGCGCAAACCCTGCAGATTATCATTTCCGCATTGCTAGGAACAAACCATTGCTGATGTTGCACGCTCTCTGTCCCAAGGGGAACGAGTCAATTGATCAGCGTATTCCAGCGTTTGGCGTAAGCTTCCCTGGCGGTCTTTTTGGCACTGAAGTTGAGATCGTAGCCAATAAGGTATGGCTGGAACAAATGGCTGGATCGCTCAACGACGACCCAGATGATGAAGACGACTATGACGAGTAGCGAAACGCCATGGGACGATATTGGCAGCCCCAAAGCAGACTTTAATGTGCGGAAAGTAGCTGGAACAGCCGCCATTCCTATTTTTTGGGGTAAGAACGTGCAGGGTAACTGCCTTCTAATTATCGAGCTAGATGGGGATCACAGCACACAGTTTCGTAATGACGTGATAACTCTGCATGGAATTACCGTGGACCTCCGAAATGGTGAGGTTCCATTCAAACAGCGTCTTATTCTAACGTTAGAGAAGCACGTAGATCGAGACTTGTTCTTCGGGCTTTGCAAGACACTCATCGCCAGTCTTGTTCCGGTCTCCGATGCCTCCGTTGCGCTATCAGTCGTCCTTGTTCATATTAAGCGCTGGAAAGCGTTTCTCGCTGGGCGGAAACTAAGGCTATTGTCGGCTGAAGAGATACAAGGCTTGTTTGCAGAGCTTCAGTTCCTGCGTTCACTCTATACCCGGCGCCTATCAGAAATTGCGGCGTTGGACGCTTGGTGCGGAATTGACAGTGTTCATCAAGACTTTATTTTTGGTGATACCGCTGTTGAGATAAAGTCAGTTAGTGGGAGGGAACGCAACAGCGTAAGGATTTCGTCTGAAGATCAGCTTGAGACACTGTCCAGCAATCTTTTTTTGATGATATATAAACTCAGCGACATGCCTGATTCCGATCATGCAAACTCTTTGAACGACATAATCCGGATAATTGAGTTGGAGTTAACAGACGATAAAGCGCTTGAAGCATTTTCAGAAAAACTATCTTCCTTTGGCTACATTCCACTGCCTGAATATGACACCCCCAGATTTGTCGTGAGCAACTCTCAGTGTTATCAAGTGTTGGAAGGCTTTCCGAAGCTTGTGCGATCTGGCCTACCCCAAGGTATCACCCGGCTTTCTTATGAAATTAAACTTGAATCTATTAAGGCGTACATGTGTTCAGATTCGCTGATCTTGGAGAGGTCATAAGTGGAGATTTCAAAAGAGGAATTTTTCGAGGAATTTCGCCGAGAAATATTGATTGATGCTGAAGCAAAGAGCACTTTCCAACTTGCAGCTTTCATGGACGCCGTTACATCGGAGTTTATTGAAACTGGATTTGTAGACGGTTTTGAGTTTTGCCACTATCGAGCCCAGCGTGGAATGCGTGTAGACGGCTATTGGTTCAACGACGAAGGAACTCTCGATCTGTTCGTAGCGGATTTCGACTGTCGAAACGAACTGCAGACCCTTACAAAGACCGACTTAGAGGCTGCATTTAAACGTGTAGCCAATTTCTTTGAAGCTAGCGTGAATAAGAACCTAGCGAGCGAGCTTGAAGTCACGTCACCAGAATACGGCCTAGCTAGGCAAATCGTTGATCGAAAAGATTTAATTCGCAAAATCAATGTGATACTTGTTTCCGAGCGGACGATTAGCGACAAGGTTCAAGATTTGCCCGACGGCGAAACGACAGGCATCTTGACAAGTTTTCATATATGGGACATCTCGCGCCTCTACCGGCAACGAACCTCTCGCGGACATAAAGAAGCTCTGAATTTAGATTTCATCGAAATGTTCGGTGCCGGCATTTCTTGTTTGCCCGCTCATTTAGGATTGAACGCTTACCAGTCTTACCTGATCGTTATGCCAGCAGAAATTCTTTCCGATTTATACGAAAGATTTGGGGCACGGCTTCTCGAACAGAATGTAAGGACATTTCTCCAGGCACGAGGCTCCGTTAATCAAGGCATACGAAGTACGATATTGAACGAGCCAAGCATGTTTTTTGCGTACAACAACGGTATTACTGCCACTGCCCAAAGTGTCGAGACGATTAGCGCAGATACGGGGATGCAGATCAAAAGAATTGTTGATCTTCAGATTGTGAACGGTGGGCAAACGACTGCATCGCTTTTCCATACACGCCGCCGGGATAAGGCTGCGCTTGGTCAAATTTTTGTTCAGATGAAATTGTCTGTTATCGACAGTAATGACAGCGAAATTATAGTGCCCAAGATTTCGGAATATGCCAATACCCAGAACAAGGTTAATGCTGCCGACTTCTTCTCGAATCATCCCTTTCACATACGAATCGAGGAATACTCGAGGCGCATATGGGCCCCAGCGCTGCCAGGCGCAATTCGGGAAACGAAATGGTTTTATGAGCGTGCTAGAGGACAGTATGCCGATGCGCAAAACAACCTTACTGCGGCCGATCAAAAACGTTTTAAGACGGCACATCCAAAATTTCAGATGTTCACCAAAACCGATTTAGCAAAATTCGAGAACGTGTGGGACGAGCATCCGAAATGGGTCAATCTCGGCGCACAAAAGAATTTTGCGAAGTATGCGCAGAGGATTGGCAAGGAATGGGAAAAATCTTCGGACGACTTTAATGAGTTTTACTATAGACGTGCCATTGCGCGGGGGTTGATATTCCGCGCAACCGAGAAACTAGTTTCTGAACAGCCTTGGTATAACGGGGGTTATCGCGCAAACGTTGTTGCTTACTCGATTGCCGTGCTGAGCGAGATTAGCAGGCGTCGAGATAGCGCATTGGACTTTCTGCGCATTTGGAATAATCAAGGGATTAATAAGGTTTTGGAAAGTACCTTGGGCGCAATCTCGAAGGTTGTGAACGATGACATCACACAACCTACAGCTGGCGTATCCAATATATCAGAGTGGTGCAAAAAGGACGCTTGCTGGTCAAGAATTCAGACGCGGATTCCTGAAATTGAAGCGAGCCTGCCAGCTGAGTTCTGGGGGGAACTCATCTCTGCAGATGAGGTCGCCGTTGACGCTCAATCGGCAAAAAGAACCCAAAAGATTGATAACGGCATTGATGCTCAGAAGCAGGTACTTAATATTCCTGCGTTGCAATGGGCGCATCTATCCAGTGTACTTTCAAGAAAGCAGCTTGTGACCCCCAAAGAGGCAGGCGTTCTTAGCATTGCGACGCAAATTCCGAAGAAGATTCCTACGGAAAAACAGAGCTTGGTCTTGTTAGAGATATTAAGTAAGGCACGTGCAGAAGGAATTGAAGTCGCGTGATTCGCGTTGTTCAGTGTCTAGCACGGACTCGCAATATGGTTGAATGCCCGCTCCTTTTATTCGTATGAGCTTTGGCTTGATTTTTGTTTGAAAGGGGCTTAGTCTGCGGACCTCACTAAAGGAAATGCCTAACTAAGCAGAGGAGATATGGACACGAATTATGTCTTACGAGCGTCAGATGGAAGACTGGTAACGAACGATACTAGGACAGGAGCCTCGTTAACCCGAAATGCAGCTCTTTGCTACGTCTGGAGATCTCACGATCGGGCTGAAATTGAACGTACGGTGTACCAAGCGATTTTAGGGACAAGCCTATCGGTAGAGGTTCTTGCACCGACGTCTTTTCTTCGCTAGTCACGTCGCCGCGGCCGAGTTGCGAAATTGCATTAGGTTTCGACTAAATACCACTTTAGGAGAAGACCTTATGGCAGATCGATATCGAACCGGCAGCGATCATAAAAAAGTAAAAGTACCCTCTGGCTACACGTCTCGTGAGGGACGCGATGGACGCGTGGTGGCGGTTCCGCCTGGTGGCACATCGAGGGAAGGAAGCGACGGTCGAGTTGTGGCGATCAAGCATGGCGGTACCTCTCGGGAGGGTCGGGATGGACGCGTCGTGTGCGTTCCGAAGGGCGCAACTTCACGTGAAGGCCGAGATGGCCGAGTTGTCGCCATACCGCACGGACGAAGGGCCGCAGAGGGAAAAGACGGTCGGGTAAAGTTACTTCCCAAGTAAATTGTCCTAGCGCTTAGATTTTATCAGAGACGCACGGATTCCTTCGCCGTTGAGTAGTAGTCAACGAGTGTCGCTTGAAGCGACATTTCAGGTATGTGCGTTCAGTTCATAATAAGAGCAACGCTAGGTTCGACAAGGCAATCTTCCTGTTCACCTCGGACAGCACTCACGATAGCTGATGTGGAGCTTCTAACCTTCGCCTTGTTCGGCTAGGATTGACTGAATCGCCACGACTATCGTAGACACTCCTGAGCCATAATATCGGGCACAAGGAGAAGATATGAGCGGTAAGCGGTACACAGAGGAATTCAAGAT
>NZ_JBNDJE010000035.1:0-18923 GCF_050434805.1 Massilia sp. UYP11 | reverse complement strand
GCAAAGACGCCCATCCTCGCACTCAAGGAATGGCAACAAAGACGGCCGGAATTATTCGTTAAGCGGGTTTATGAACAGGCGGGACTTGACACCTAATAACCCGTCATGATAGCGCTGAAACTGCCGATAAATTCATCACTGGAAATAATGCATACAAGAAATTTCCTAGTAGTTGAAGATTTTGGATAGAACGCAACACTTTAATGCAGTGAACTCACTCTAGCATTTCTTTGAGCAAAGATTGTATTCATTTTTGGCGCCATGCTAGGACAAGCATTTTCAGAAAAATCGCGAATGGGGAACAAGACATTCGGTCATGTCACGATCCGGTTTTGCCGATTGGCGCGAGGAAATTAGCAATGAGCACGCATATGGACCGCTTCCAGGAGATGCAAATCTTCACCCGCATCGTGGAGCGGCGCAGCTTTACGCTGGCGGCCGAGGAGCTGTCGCTGCCGCGCGCCACCGTGACGAACGCGATCAAGCGCCTGGAAGCGCGGCTCGCCACCCGCCTGCTGGAACGCACCACGCGGGTGGTCGCGCCCACGCTCGACGGCGAGGCGTATTACGAGCGCTGTGTGCGCCTGCTGGCCGACCTCGGCGAAATGGAAAGCGTCTTCACCCGCTCGACCCCGACTGGCTTGCTGCGCGTGAACCTGCAGGCCGCGCTGGCGCGCCGCGTCGTGGCACCGCGCCTGCCGGACTTCCTGGCGCGCTATCCGGACATCGAACTGCAGATCGGCGAAGGCGACCGCCTGGTCGACCTGGTGCGCGAAGGCATCGATTGCGTGCTGCGCGTCGGCAATCTGCAAGACTCGTCGATGGTGGCCCAGAAAATCACGCAGCTGGCGCAGGTGACCTGCGCCAGCCCGGCTTACCTGGCGCGCCATGGCCGGCCCGCCACGCTCGCGACGCTCGACCAGCACCAGGCCGTCAACTTCATCTCGTCCGCCACCGGCCGGCCCTATCCGCTCGAATTCCTGGTCGCCGGCGCGCTACGGCAGCTGACCCTGCCCGGCCCGGTGTCGGTCACCGGCGCCGACATGTACACGGCCGGCGCGCTCGCCGGCCTGGGGCTGGTGCAGGTGCCGCGCTATCGCGTCGAGCACGAGCTGGCCAGGGGCGAACTCGAGGTCGTGCTGCCCGACCTCGCGCCGCCGGCCCTGCCCGTGTACGTGCTGTATCCGCAGAACCGCCAGCTGTCACCGCGGGTGCGGGTGTTCGTCGACTTCCTCAAGGAAGCGTTCGCCGGTTTCGGCTGAGCGCTTCGGTTACCATGGCACTGTTATATTTTTACTATTCCAAGGAGACTCCCATGCCGCGCATCCCCTTCCCCGCCCTGCTCGCCGCCGCACTGGCCATGACCACGTCCCATGCGCTCGCGGCGCCCGGGCCGGTCGTGGCGACCGACAGCGGCAGGGTGGCGGGGACGATCGAGGCCGGCATCGCGAGCTGGAAAGGCATCCCGTTCGCCGCCCCGCCCGTGGGCGAGCTGCGCTGGCGCGCGCCGCAGCCCGTGCAGCCGTGGAGCGAGGTGCGCCAGGCGGCCAGCTATGCGGCGGACTGCATGCAACTGCCCTTCCCCAGCGACGCCGCGCCGCTCGGCACCCAACCCGCTGAAGACTGCCTGTACCTGAACGTCTGGAAACCGGCCAGCGCCAAGGCCAGGCTCCCGGTGCTGGTCTGGATCTATGGCGGCGGCTTCGTCAACGGCGGCTCGTCGCCGCCGACCTATTCCGGCGCGGAGCTGGCGAAACAGGGGGTGGTGGTCATCAGCTTCAACTACCGCATCGGCCGCTTCGGCTTCTTCGCCCATCCGCAACTGACCCGGGAAGCCGGTCACGAAGCCCCTCTCGGCAACTATGGCTTCATGGACCAGGTCGCGGCGCTGCAGTGGATCAAGCGCAATGCCGCGGCCTTCGGCGGCGACCCTGGCAACGTCACCATCACCGGCGAATCGGCGGGCGGCATGTCGGTCAATTTCTTGCTGACGTCGCCGCACAGCCGGGGACTGTTCGCCAAGGCGGTGCTGATGTCGGGCGGCGATGGCGGCATCGCGCCGACGCCGCTGGCCGAGGCCGAAAAAACGGGCGTGCATTTTGCCGCCGGCAAGGGCATCGGCGCCGACGATCCGAAAGCGCTCGCCAGGCTGCGCGCGCTGCCGGCCGACAGCGTCGTCGACGGGATGAACCTGGCCAACTTCCGGATGCAGGGCATGCCGACCTACCACGGGCCGTTCGCCGACGGCCGCCTGGCGATCGATTCCGGCGCCGCCTTCGGCGCCGGCCGCATGCACAAGGTGCCGGTGATGATCGGCGCCACCAGCGCCGACATCGGCGGCAAGACCGGCTATATGGTCGCCGGCGCGCGCAGCCTGGCGGCGACCCTGGCCGACCATGGCCTGCCGGTCTGGGCCTACCGCTTCTCGTACGTGGCCGACTCGCTGGCCAAGCCGGGCGCCGGCGCCGGCCATGCGACCGACATCCCCTTCTTCTTCGATACGGTGGCCGTCAAGTACGGCGAGCAGGCAACGCGCAAGGACGTTGCCGTCGGCAAGGCGATGAGCACGTACATGGTGAACTTCGCCAAGCGCGGCGATCCGAACGGCGCGGTCTTGCCGGCATGGCCGCGCTATGCGCGCTCCGAAGACCGGATCATGGACTTCGCGGCATCGGGCAAGCCGGTGGCCCTCAAGGACCCCTGGGGCGCCGAGATCGACGCGGCGGGCGCGTCCCGCCGTTGAACCTGGGCAGGCGGATAAAACCGTCTCCAAAGCGCGCCACCTGCGGCGCCATCGTCTATAATATTGCCTGGGTGATCATACTGCTCAGGTATGACAGGATTTGCGCTGGTCGGGCCGCCACGCGGCCCGGCTACGCACGTTATCATGTCACTCGACCATCACGCTCGCACTACCTCGGCCCTGCGGCGCCGACCGTATCGCTCCCTGCCTTCGCTCACCTCGACATGGACCATCCCGGGCCATGCCGGACCGTGGGTTTCCTATTCATGAGACATCCCGGACGGCAAGCCAGCCGTCGCGGCTGGAAGATATTTATGCGCATCGAACGACGACTCTCGAGAACATTCCAAGAATTCATTGCATCGGGCAAGGCCGGCGGCGCCATCCTGATCCTGTGCACCCTCGTTTCCCTGGCCATCGCCAATTCGGCCTGGAGCGCCTCGTACCTGGGCTTATGGCACATCCCGCTGGCCGGTCTCACGGTCGAACTGTGGATCAACGACGCCCTGATGGCGATCTTCTTCCTGCTGGTGGGCCTGGAACTCAAGCGCGAGCTGTATAACGGCGAACTGTCCGACCTGCGCAATGCCATGCTGCCGATCCTGGCGGCGGCCGGCGGCATCGCGGTGCCGGCCGGGATCCACTTCGCCCTGAACGGCGGCACGCCGACCCAAGCCGGCGTGGGCATCCCGATGGCCACCGACATCGCCTTCGCCCTCGGCGTGCTGGCGCTGCTGGGCAACCGGGTGCCGGCTTCGCTCAAGGTGTTCCTGACCGCGCTGGCCGTGATGGACGACCTGGGCGCGATCATCGTCATCGCCCTGTTCTATACCGCGCAGCTGTCGGTGCCCTACCTGCTCGGGGCGCTCGCGGTCTTCGTGGTGCTGCGCCTGATGAGCAGCCGCCTGCGCGTGCTGGCAATGTGGCCCTACCTGCTGGGCGGCGCGCTGATGTGGTTCCTGATGCTCAAGTCGGGCGTGCACGCCACCATCGCCGGCGTGCTGCTGGCCTTCACCATCCCCTATTCCGCACAGGAAGACGACGCCGCTTCGCCGTCGCACCGCCTGGAGCATGTGCTGCACAAGCCGGTGGCCTTCCTGATCCTGCCGATCTTCGCGCTGGCCAATACCGGCATCGTGATCGGCGCCGACTGGGCCGCCGAGCTGACTTCGCTCAACAGCCTGGGCATCCTGCTCGGCCTGGTGCTCGGCAAGCCGGTCGGCATCCTGCTGTTCTGCTTTGCCGCGGTCGCGCTCGGCGTGTGCCGCCTGCCGCTCGACCTGGCCTGGCGCCACGTGCTCGGCGCCGGCATGCTGGGCGGCATCGGCTTCACGATGTCGATCTTCATCACGAACCTCGCCTTCGTCGGACAAGCGGATATCATCAATGCCTCGAAGATGTCGATCCTGGCTGCGTCGGTGATCGCGGGCGTGATCGGCTTTACCTGGCTCAAGCTCATGGGCGCGCCGCTGGCCTCCGACCGCGACCTGGACACCATGGACTTCGACGTCGATCCGCCAACGCAAGCGAAATAGACCAGGCCGCCGATGAACAAGGTCATCCACCCCGCGCGTGCGGTCGCCCTGGGCTTCCTGCTGGCGATCCTCGCGGGCACCGTCATGCTGATGCTGCCGCTGGCGCGCGCCGACGGCGGCGCCGCGCCGCTGATGGTGGCCTTCTTCACCTCGGTGTCGGCGGTGTGCGTGACCGGACTGGTGCTGGTCGATACCGGCACCTACTGGTCCGGCTTCGGCCAGTCGACCATCATGGTGCTGTTCCAGCTCGGCGGCCTGGGCATGATGACCGCCGCCACCCTGCTCGGCCTGATGGTGAACCGCTCGCCCAAGCTGCGCACGCGCCTGATGACCCAGACCGAGACGCGCTCGATCGGCATGGGCGACATCTCGAGCGTGGCGCGGGTGGTGCTGGTGGTGTCGGTGCTGTTCCAGCTGGCGATCGCCGCAATCCTGACGCTCAGGCTGCGGTCCGACTATGGCATGGCCTGGGGCGAGGCCGGCTGGGTGGGGCTGTTCCACGCGGTGTCGGCCTTCAACAACGCCGGCTTCTCGATCCACCCGGACAGCATGATCCGCTACGCGGGCGACGCCGGCATCCTGGTGCCGGTGATGCTGGCCGCCATCATCGGCGGCGTGGGCTTCCCGGTGCTGCACGACCTGCGCCACCGCTTTCGCGATCCGCGCCACTGGTCGCTGCACACCAAGCTGACCCTGTCCGGCACCCTGATCCTGCTGATCCTGGGCTACGTCGCCATCCTGCTGTTCGAATGGCGCAATCCGCAGACCCTGGGCGCCTTCGGCCTGTTCGACAAGCTCATGAACGGGATGTTCATGTCGGCGGCGGCCCGCACGTCGGGCTTCAACACCGTCGACGTGGCGGCGCTGACCCGCGAAACCTGGGCCCTGCATTATTTTTTGATGTTCATCGGCGGCGGCAGCGCGGGCACCGCGGGCGGGGTCAAGGTGGGCACCGTGGCGGTGCTGGTGCTCCTGGTGATCGCCGAGGCGAAGGGGCATACCGATACCGAAGCCTTCGGGCGCCGGGTCGGCGCGTCCGCCCAGCGCCAGGCGATCACGGTGCTGGTGCTGGGCAGCGTCGTCGTGGCCTTCGGCACCATGGCCCTGCTGCGGATTTCGCATTTCCCGACCGACCAGGTCATCTTCGAGGTCATCGCCGCCTTCGGCAGCGCGGGCCTCTCGACCGGCATCACCGCCGACCTTCCCGTGTCCGGCCAGCTGGTGCTGGCCCTGCTCATGTTCGTGGGCCGGGTGGGCACGATCACTTTCGCGACCTCGCTGGTGCTGGGCGAGCGGCGCATGCCTTACCGTTATCCCGAGGAGCATCCAATTGTTGGGTAGAATTTTCACAGAGCAGTTCGCGTTTTCCTCCGGCGACAGCGTGGTCGTCATCGGCCTGGGCCGCTTCGGCGGCGCGGTGGCCCAATCGCTGATGCGCCTGGGCCACGACGTGATGGGCATCGACACGCGCGAAGACCTGGTGCAGATGTGGGGCGACCGCCTGACCCATGCCGTGCAGGCCGACTCGACCAACGAGAACGTGATGCTGCAGCTGGGCGTGGCCGATTTCTCGCACGCGATCGTCGGCATCGGCTCGGACCTGGCGGCCAGCCTGATGACCCTGATGGTCTTGACCGAGCTGGGGATCAAGGATATCTGGGTCAAGGCGATGACGCCGGAGCACGGCCAGATCGCCCAGCGCATCGGCGCCCACCACGTGATCTACCCCGAGGCCGACATGGGCGCGCGCGTGGCGCACCTGATCACGGGGCGCATGATGGACTTCATCGAGTTCGAGGACGGGTTTGCGATCGCCAAGATCCATGCGCCTGCAGAGACCCATAACCGGACGCTGTCGGAGTCGCACGTGCGCACGCGCTTCGGCGTGACCGTGGTGGGCGTCAAGCGCGCCAACGAGGACTTCCAGCATGCGCTGCCGGCGACGACGATCCGCTCGGCCGACCTGTTGATCGTGTCGGGGCCGACCAAGAAGATCGAGATGTTCGCGGCCGGGGGCAAGAAGCGCAAGTCGGCGTAGGGCCGCTGCGCCCCCGCCCCGCGGGCGAGGACGCAACAGTGCACCCGCAATCGGCCGCGGATGGGATCATGCTGCACACAATCAACCGGGACTCTCCCGGACATCCCATGAGGAACCAGCCATGTCGACACCATCGCGCATTGCCGCCGCAATCGCGGCCATCCTGTGCACCGCCTGCAGCACAGCCACGGCGCCAGCGGGCGATCCGGCCGGACACAACGCCGAAGCCAGCCTGACCGGCACCACCTGGCGCCTGCACGAGATCCACTCCATGGACGACGCGCAAGGCATCACGCGAGTCCAGCCGGACCGGGTCTATGCCATGCGCTTGACGCCCGAGGGCCGCGCCGAGTTCCAGCTGGACTGCAACCGGGGCACGACCTCCTACACCGTCGAGGCGGGCAAGGCGGGCCGGGGCGCGATCACGTTCGGCAAGCTGGCGCTGACGCGGGCGATGTGTCCGCCAGGGTCGCTCGACACCCGCATCGCCAGGGACATGGCGTATGTCCGCTCATACACGATGCAGGGCGGGACGCTGTCCATGAGCCTGATGGCCGATGGCGGCATCTATGTCTGGAAGCCGGGAACAGCCGCCGCCCGATAGTCATATCGCCGGGACTGCAGTGCTGGCGGAGCGATGGCGCTGGCAGCACCGACCGCCATGCTTTCAACTCACCGAGGCGCAGGCGCTTTGGCGGCCAGGACTGCACGGACCAGCGCGGTGAAGTCGGCGGCATCGGCGCTGGCCGCGCTACCCGTCTGTCCGGCCTGGTTCCTCGCGAGACCTTGCAGGATCGTATTCTGGTCAAGCAGCAGTGCGATCTGCATGGCCATCAGACGCTCGGCCCCGCTGGGCGCGTGGATGCCGGCAGCGGCACAGAGCGCGTCGATTCGGCGGCGGAGCTGGTCTGCCACGTCCGCTTGCGCGAGGCCGTATGGCGGGATGTCGCGCTCCCCGGCGCCACCGGTGTTCTCCTCCTTCGGTTGAGCAGTCTCGTGGGACACCCCTTGCATCATCGGCGCGGCGACCGGCTGCCGTGCGACGTCACCTTCCCGTGGGGCTGTCAGCTCGCGCGCTGCCCGTTCCATTGCACGCAAGGTGTCGCGCAGGGTCGACATGTCTGGCGCATCGTCGCCGAGACGGGCCACGGTCAACCTTTCGATCGACGCCATGACGGCCAGGCAAGCACGGACCAGCTGCGCGCTACGGTCAGCGTCGGCGCCCCGGTTCGCTGTGGCGTAGTCGACGACGCCGGCGCGCGTGTGCAGCGCTTCGCCGCTTTCCTCCCCCGGGCCTCGCCGATCGTCCTTTCTTGCCGGCGATGCCTCATCGCCTGACAGGCGCTCCCAGTCCGCGAGCGTGAGCCTGTCGAGCGGCCCGCCCGTACGACCGAGTAATGGAATCTTCATTCTGGTTGTCGTCGACAACGAACGATTCATCCACTCCAGCGGCGCCACCCGCAACGCAGGGTCGCCATCCTCGTCCACCTGCGGATGCACCGTTTCCCAGTAGTGCGCGAGCAGGCCATCGACCAGCAGCAGGCCACGTAAGAGCCCTTCCATCCCCTGCTGGTGGGTGCATGCCTCGGTCATCCAGGCGGCGATTTGCAGATCCTTGGCGTGCTCGCGCAACGTGACCTTGCAACGCGCCTCGATCCGGGCCCAGTCGGCGCGCTTCAGGAGACGCTCCGATCCCCCCATCGGCAAGATCGGATCGTCTTCTTCGCGCGCGAGGCGGATTTCCGTATAGATGGGATCGAAGCGGATCGGCGGTCCGGACGGGTAGTACTCGCTGATCGGCTGGAGAAGCGACTCGAGCTCGTCGCGCTGTTCGGCGCTGAGCAGCGCGAGTGGAGGTGAAACGTCGGTGTCGGTCATGAGGGCATGGGCATTGGAGCGTCGGACTCGATTATTGCGCTCGCGGGTGGAACAGTCCATGCGTTTTTCAGGCGGGGCCATAGGGCAGCCACTCGATGACAGACTGTCATCAAATGCGTCACAGCCACGTTAGTCGGAGCCAGCGTACCAGTCCGAAACCACGCGAGGTGCCTCGATACCTGAGCGAGTCGGCTAGTGGGGCCGCAGAACATCGTCGTTCACATTCATCCTGGAGGCATCCATGGATCACCAAGCGACTAACGTGCCTGTAGAACGCCGCGCATCGAGCAGTTGTGGGGGAGGTGCGGTTCATCAGACTGAAGGAGGTACTGGCCAAATGCGACAAGTCGCGCAGCAGCGTGTATGACGCGGTCAAGAAAGGAGATTTTCCGAAACCCGTGAAGCTCCAAGGTAGATCATCGGCCTGGATCAAAAGCGAAGTCGAACAGTGGGCCGTCGAGTGCATTCGCGCTAGCGGGCCCGTCCCGAAGCCGTAGCCCGCTTGCAAAAGTTCGTCATGACGAACACATCAATTTCCTCATGACGAAATCCGTACAGTCGGTGGCATCGAGTCAAGGCTGAGGATCTACTGGTTTTCGTACCATCTCATAGCTGGTACTGCGCCCCCCAGCGCCGGAGCGCTGCAGGATACCCAGTTCGACGAGTTCATTAATATCTCGTAGCGCGGTATCTGTCGACGACTTTGCAATTGCCGCCCACTTGCTGCTGGTGAGCTTCCCCTCGAAACCATCGAGCAGGCGGTTAAGGATCTTGACTTGCCGCTCGTTGAGCGCAATGCCCGCGACGCGCTGCCAGAAATGTGCCTTCTCCAGCACTGTATCCAGTGCATGATGGGCCAGATCCACCGCCTCGCCAAGCATCTGCAGGAACCACAGAAGCCACTCGGTCACGTCCAAACTACCCTTCTGCGTTCGCTCCAGAATGTCGTAATACGCTTTGCGCTCACGCTGGATCTGCGCCGACAGGCTGTAGAAGCGCTGCGAACTACCGTCGGCGCGCGCCAGCAGAAGATCGCCAATGGCACGCGCGATGCGGCCATTACCGTCGTCGAACGGGTGCAAGGTGACAAACCACAGATGCCCTAGCCCTGCGCGGACCAACGCCGGCTCCGCATGAACTGGCGCGTTGATCCACTCCAGTAAGCGCTCCATCTCGCCAGGTAGACGCTCCGCAGGCGGGGCTTCGTAATGTACGCGTTGTCGGCCAATCGGTCCGGAAACCACTTGCATGGGGCCATGAGCATCGTCTCGCCAGGTACCAGTGCAAATCCTGCTCATGCCGGAATAGCCAGTCGGGAAGAGTGCCGCATGCCAGCCAAATAAACGCTCCCGCGTCAACGGCAATGCATTATTGATAGTGGCATCAAGCACCATCTCGACCACGCCTTCCACGTGCCGGTCCACCGGTGCCAGCGATCCGATGTCGACGCCGAGGCGCCGCGCAATGGATGAGCGCACCGAGGCGACGTTCAGATGTTCGCCCTCGATTTCGCTGGTCTTGAGAACGTCGTCGGTCAGTGCGTCGAGACTGGCTTGGTCGCGCAGCCCAAGACCGATATCGACGAGCCGGCCCAGCAGCAGCCCCTGCTTCTGACTGACTTGCGCGAGCGGCGACACCAGCGCCTCGAGGTCATACCGCCAGTCCGGCCAGTCAGGGGCCTGCCAGATAAACTTGTAATCGCCGCAGTTCATGCGGTGATTGTACGGATTAATCGCCGCGTTGCCAATCCGGGAATCACGCTAAAGGCCCAGTTCTGGCATGGAACATCGCTTCGAAGTTAGACCGACAACGTGCCTGCAGCGCACAAGTCGATGCCCCAACCAGAATATTACTGCGAGCGAGCCTGCTCGATGCTAGTCATTGAGCCCGGGGTTCCTGACTGCAGCGTCAAGCAAAGGAAGCACTTCATGCACCTTGCTGATTGTTGTTCGGCATACGAACTGCATCTGCACGCGCATGTTGATGAGCATTTTCTCCTTGTGGCGGAGGTGCGCCGCGATGTAAGCTGAGGCACATTCGTCGAAAGTCACGCGCTTGGCCTGCTGGTGCACATACTCCGCCCTGGCCTTGTCACGCTCCTCGATCGGATCGCGCTTCTCCAGCAGCACGAGACGGCATTGCTTCGCCTTTTCGCGCGCCAGCACCAGGTCGACGGTGTGACAGGAACCGAGCCCCATCTCGCGGCGCCGGCCACAAAAGGCGTAGCGGAAGATCCAGCTTTTGGCGCCGCTTTTCGACACCTGCAGCCAAAGCCCGGCGCCATCGCCATACATGCCGGGCCGAGTCACAGAACGAACCTTGACCGCGGAAAGCTTGTTGATCGTGTAGCTCATCAGTGTCTACCCACCTTTCGGCATGGTCTCCGCCAAGGTTTTTACTCTTGAAACGACCCATATTCCTACCCACCCCTCGCGCGTGGATGTGGGTAGGTTCTAGTGGGCGTCGGTGGACACTGATTTTGACTTTTCTCCTATGAGGAGACGAAAAAAAGCCCCGATTTCGGGGCTCTTGTTCAGTATGCTTGGCGGAAGCGGTGAGATTCGAACTCACGAACGGGTTCCCCCGTCGGCAGTTTTCAAGACTGCTGCCTTCAACCACTCGGCCACGCTTCCTATGAGGAACCGGCATTATACATAAATCATCTGGGCTGGTCAGGGTTGTTCGCGCGTTGCGGTGAGGCATGGAGCTTGGGTTCCCGCCTTCGCGGGAACGACGTGCAGAGGCTGGCGCGCGTGAACGAAGCGCTGCTGTGCTTGCCGGCAGGTTGCACCGTCCACCTCACCCAATCAACAACCAGTTATCCCGCAAACACCGCTCGAACTCATACGCCGGCAACGGCGCCGCATACAGATACCCCTGCACCTCGTCACACCCCGCGTCGCGCAGGAACTCCAGCTGATCCAGCGTCTCCACCCCTTCCGCGATCACGCGCAGGCACAGCTGCCGCGCCATGCTGACGATGGTCCCCGCGATCGCGCAATCGCTGGCATCGGTCGGAATCCCGGTCGTGAACGACCGGTCGATCTTGAGGGTGTGGATCGGGAAGCGCTTCAGATACGACAAGCTCGAATACCCGGTCCCGAAATCATCCAGCGACAACGACACCCCCAGCGCGGTGATCCGGTCCATGATCGTCGTCACGCGCTCGAAGTCGTGCATCAGCGTGCTCTCGGTGATCTCCAGCTCCAGCCACGACGGATCGAGCTGATAGCGCATCAACGTGTCGGCCAGCCGCGACGGCAAGGACGGCGTGAACTCGCGCGCCGACACGTTCACCGCCAGCCTGAACGGAGCGATTCCCGACCTCTGCCAGATCGCCGCCTGCGCGCAGGCCTGTTCCAGCACCCACTCGCCCACCTGAACGATCAGGCCCGTGGTTTCGGCCAGCGGAATGAATTCGGACGGCGGCACGATGCCGCGCTGCGGATGCACCCAGCGCACCAGGGCCTCGGCGCCGACGATGCGCCCGCTGGCGATCTCGAACTTGGGCTGGTAGTACAGGATCAGTTCACCATTGCCCAGCGCATGGCGCAGGCCCGATTCGATGCGCATGCGCTCCTGCATGCCCTTGTTCATGTCCTGGCTGTAGAACGCCACGCTACGGTCCGGATTGGCGTCGGCGCGCTTGGCGCGCTCCATCGCGATGTCGGCCAGCCCGAGCAGGGTTTCGGCGTCGTTGCCGTCCTGCGGATACACGCTGATGCCGATGCTGGCGCCCACGCGCAGGTCGTGCCCGCCGATGAAGAACGGCGCGTCGAGCGCGGCCTGGAGCTTTTGCGCCACCGTGGTCGCCTCGAAGTGCTGGCGGATGTCCGACAGGCCCACGGCGAATTCGTCGCCCGAGAGGCGCGCCACCACGTCTTCGTCGCGCAGGGCTTCCTTGAAGCGCTGCGCCACCTGGCGCAGCAGCTCGTCGCCGATGCGGCGCCCGAGCGTGTCGTTGATGCGCTTGAAGCGGTTCAGGTCCACGAACAGCACGCTGCCCGCCGTCTCGTTGCGCTGCGAGACCGCCAGCGCCTGGTCGACCAGGCGCGCGAACAGCGTGCGGTTCGGCAGGCCGGTCAGCTCATCGTAGTAGGCCAGGTGGTGGAGCTGTTCCTCGGCCTGCTTGCGTTCGGTAATGTCGGTGAGATAGGCGATCAGGCCCGCCGGCCGGTCGGCCAGGTCGCGTAGCGGAGACAGCGACAGGCTGGCCCAGAACACCTCGCCCGACTTTTTCCGGCGCCGCACCTCCATCATGCGCCCGCCCTGCTCCGCGAACAGGTCGGGCTGCAGGTCGCCGCCGTCGCCTTCGTCGGCGTACAGGAACAGGATGTTGCGCCCGATCGCTTCCAGGGCAGTGTAGCCGAACAGCTGCTCGGCGCCGCGGTTCCAGCTGGTGATGTAGCCCATCTGGTCCATCGTCAGCACCGACTCGTGGATCTGGTCCAGGATCTGCGACTGGTGCGCCAGCTGCGCTTCCATCTGCGCATAGGCGTGGGTGGAGCGCTGCGCCAGCGCGTGCGTCTGCATCAGGCTCGCGGTCAGGTGCGCCAGCGCCACCAGCTTGCGCCCGGTCTCGGGACAATATCCTGCGCCGCCGCTGACCTCGTACCAGCCGAACTGCTCGATGCCGGCCGCCACCGCATGGCGCAGGATGCGCGCGCCCGCGTCATTCGGCTCGACCAGGCCGGCGCCCGGCACGAAGCGCCCCTCGGGACTGCCCGTCAGCAGCGCCGCCAGGCGGCCCAGCTCCAGGTGCAGGGCTTCGCCGCGCAGGCGCAGGATGGCGTCGCAGACGGCGGTCGTGCCGCCAACGAAGTCGAAGGAGTCCAGTTCGCGCAGGTCAGACATTGCGGCTCACCTGGACCGCCCAGTGATAGGCGTGCAACTGGCTGGTCCACCAGGCGGCCGGGCTCACGCGCGCCTCTTCCAGCATCGCCGGCCCCGGATGCGTCTCGGTCAGCCGCAGCCAGGCGCCCAGGCGGCCGCGCCGTTCGACCAGGGCGCCGGCCACCTCGTCCGGCAGGTGCAGGTCGGCCGCGATCGCCGCCATCGGCATGTGCAGCAGGCGGTCGAGCAGCGAGAACACGCCGGTCATGAAGGCCAGGTCTTGCGCGGCGCGATCGCCACCGGCCTGGCGGCTCAAGTCTTCCAGCTGCGCGCCGCGGCGCGCCGCCAGCAGCAGCAGCAGGTTCGGCAAGCCGTCCGGCTGCTGGCGCGCGTACAGCAGCAGCTGCAGCCAGCGCTGCAGCTGGCGCCGGCCGAGCACCGTGATCGCCTGGGCGAAGTTCGTGATCTCGGTACTCACCGTGAAGGCCGCCGAGTTCACCAGCTTGAGCAGGTGATAAGCCAGCGCCGGGTCTTGCCGGATCTGGTCTTCCAATTCGCGCGATTCGGCGTCGCGCGCCAGCAGGCCCAGCAAGGTCAACAGGCGGCGGCGCGAGCTGCCGTCGTCGTCCGGCGCCGGCGCGGCATCGGGGTCGATGGCGTAGTCGCCGCTGAACCAGTCGAAGCCCGCGTTCTCGCATTCTGACAAGCAGCGCGCGTCGTCGACGCCGTACGCCAGGTGGGGGCCGAACAGCGAGACCAGGCGGCCCGGCGCCAGCGCGGCGTCACGCTGCGCGCGGCAGTCGCGCGCCGCGAGCCGCAGCACCGCCGGCCCCTTGGCGCCCTCGGGGACGTCGCCGTCGAGCCAGATGCGGTAACCGCCAGCGTGCAGCTCGGCCAGCTGGCGCGCGACGCTGCCGGACGCCAGCGCCCGGGCCTCTATCACCAGGCCGACACGGTTGGCCGGCAACAGCGCCAGCACCGGCGCCGTCAGGGCCTCCGCGCCATCCAGGTGCAGCAGGCAGTCGAGCGGCGCGATCGCCGCGAGCAGCTCCGCGCCTGCGAACACCGCTTGCAGCCGTTGCGGCAGGTCGGTCCCCGGCGTCAACCGCAGGCGCAGCGCCACCCATTCGTTCTGGGCATTGGCGACAGGATCGATTGCTACCAGCGGAAAATGTCCCTGCTCGGCCATATGATATTTCTCAATATTATTCAGGCAATCTTATTGCACCGAATACTATAAAGCAACCGCGATGTTTCCCGGTGGATATCGAAAAGGTACTCTCAGTTACGCGATCAGTTGTTGCCGGCGCGCTGCACCGCGAAACGGATCAGTTCCGCCTGGCCTTCGATGCCGAGCTTGCGCTTGATGTTCAGGCGGTGGGTCTCCACCGTGCGCACGGACAGATCGAGGTCGCGCGCGATCTGCTTGTTCGACTGGCCGGCCGCGATATGCTTGAGCACTTCGTGCTCGCGCACCGTCAGCTGGTCGCCCGGCCCGGCCGGGTTGGCCAGCTGGCGCGCCAGCGCGGCGCTGTAATAAATGCCGCCGCCCATCACGGTCTCGATGGCCAGCACGATGTCCTTGCCCGGCGCGTCCTTCAGCACATAGCCCCGGGCGCCGGCCGCCATGGCCTGGCTCACATATTCGGGCTTGTCGTGCATCGACAACATGAGCACCGCAATGCCGGGATAGCGCGCGGTGAGCTGGTACGTTGCCTCGATGCCGCTCCCGCCGCGCATGTTCACGTCCATCAGCACCAGGTCGGGGTGGAACTCGCCGGCGCGCGCCAGGGCTTCCTCGCCCGAGCCGGCTTCGGCCACCACCACCAGGCGCGGCGCGGATTCGAGCCGCGCGCGCAGGCCGTCGCGCACCAGCGGGTGGTCGTCGACCAACAGGATCTTGACTTCCTTTGCTTCACCGCTCACGTCACCAATCACTGCGTTGCTCCTTCAAATCGATGCTGGCCACCACCCGGGTGCCGGTGGGGGACGACACGATCGCGAACTGCCCGCCGATCGCCTCCATGCGCTCCATCATATTCCTCAGCCCGATGCCACGCTTGGGATGCACCGCCACGCCGTCCGTATCGAAACCCACGCCGTCGTCGGCGATGCTCAGGCTGATCAGGTCGCCCACGCGCTCGAGCACCATGTCGATGTGCCGCGCCTGGGCGTGGCGCTCGACGTTGGTCAGCGCTTCCTGCGCGATCCTGAACAGGACCGTGCCCACGATCTCGGGCAGCGCGTCCAGCGCGCCGGCCGCGCGAAAGCGCACCGGCGCGCCCGCGTGCGCGCAGAATTCGCTCGCCAGATGGTCCAGCGCCGGCGCCAGGCCCATATCGTCCAACAAGGTCGGCCGCAGGTCGTGCGAGATGCGGCGCACCTCGCCCAGCAGCGTCTTGACTTGCTCGACGGTGCGCTCCAGCCCCGCACGCGCCTGCTCGCGGCGCGCGGCGTCGCCGTCGAGGCGGATGATGCCGGCCTCCAGCTGCAGCTTGACCGAGACCAGCGCCTGGCTGATCCCGTCGTGCAGGTCGCGCGACAGGCGCGCGCGTTCTTCTTCCTGCGACTCCACCACGCGCTGGGCCAGCGCCTTCAGTTTCGCATCCGCCACCCTGCCCTCGCTGATGTTCAGGGCCAGGCCGCCGCCGGCCACGCCTACCGCCGCCACCGTGGCCAGCACCGCCATCCACAAGAGCGTCTCTTCGATATTGCGCGACTGCTGGGCGTCGACCAGCGCCAGCGCCGATTCGACGTCGTCAAGGTAAATGCCGGTGCCCATCACCCAGTTCCAGTGCGCGACCGGCACGACGTAGCCCAGCTTGGGCGCCGGCCGGTTGCTCGAGGGCTTGGCCCAGGTATAGCGCAGGAAGCCGCCGCCCCCGCCCGCCAGCGCGATCAGGCGCTGGATGGTCGGCGCGCCGGTCGAGTCGCGCCACTCCCACATATCGGTGCCGACCAGCTCCGGCTGGCGCGGGTGCATCAGGTTGCGGCCCCGGGTGTCGTAGACGAAGAAGTAACCGTCCTCGCCGTAGCTCAGGCTCGACAGGATGCGGATCGCCTCCTGCTGGGTCGCCGGGCCACGGTCCCCGGTGCGCGTCAGGTGCGCGATCGAGCGCGCCGCCAGCTCGACGTAGTGGCGCAGCTCGGCCTCCTTGCTCGCCAGGTAGGCGTGCTGGATGGTGGCGCGCTGCTCGGCCGCCAGGGTCACCCCCTGCTGGCGCACGTAGAGGGCGATCGCGCACAGCGCCACCACCAGTGGCACGACCGCCAGCACGATCACTTTTTGCCTTAGCCGCATATCCCGTTTGCATGATCGGATTCGAAGGCCTGCATTCTACGTCCGACGTCACAAATGGGACTACGTAGTATTACGCAGCGACTGCGTAATTATGCGCTTGCGGTACTGACAATAGTGCAAGATACTCGACGGCATGCTGTAAATAATCGCGTCGGCACGTACTGGCGCAAAAGCATCAATCCACTTCGGAGGAGTCACCCCATGAAACGTATCACGAGCATGCTCGGATGGATTATCTTGTCCATCGTGGGCGCGTTTGCGCTCGGCTACATCGCGCTCAAGCGCGGTGAAACCATCAACGCCATCTGGATCGTCGCGGCCGCTGGCTGCGTCTACCTGATCGCCTACCGCTTCTATTCGCTGTTCATCGCCACCAAGGTGATGGGGCTCGACCCCACGCGCCAGACACCGGCCTACAAGTACAACGACGGCCTCGACTATGTGCCGACCAACAAGAACGTGTTGTTCGGCCACCATTTCGCCGCGATCGCCGGCGCCGGCCCCCTGGTCGGCCCCGTGCTGGCGGCGCAGATGGGCTACCTGCCCGGCATGATGTGGATCCTGGCCGGCGTCGTGTTCGCCGGCGCGGTGCAGGACTTCATGGTGCTGTTCATGTCCACCCGCCGCGACGGCCGCTCGCTCGGCGACCTGATCAAGTCCGAAATGGGAGAAATCCCCGGCATGATCGCGCTGCTGGGCACCTTCATGATCATGGTGATCATCCTGGCGGTGCTGGCGCTGATCGTCGTGAAGGCCCTCACCGGCTCGCCGTGGGGCACCTTCACCGTGATGGCCACCGTCCCGATCGCGCTGTTCATGGGGATCTACTCGCGCTACGTGCGCGTGGGCCGCATCGGCGAGATCTCGGGCATCGGCTTCGTGCTGCTGATGCTGGCCATCATCGGCGGCCAGTGGGTGCACGAGTCGCCGACCTGGGGCCCGATGTTCACCTTCACCGGCACCGAACTGACCTGGATGCTGATCGGCTACGGCTTCGTCGCCGCCGTGATTCCCGTGTGGCTGCTGCTGGCGCCGCGCGATTATCTGTCCACCTTCCTCAAGATCGGCACCATCCTGGCGCTGGCGATCGGCATCATCGTGGTCGCGCCCGACCTGCGGATGCCGGCCGTGACCAAGTTCATCGACGGCACCGGCCCGGTGTGGTCGGGCAATATCTTCCCCTTCTTGTTCATCACCATCGCCTGCGGCGCCGTCTCGGGCTTCCACGCGCTGATCTCGTCGGGCACCACGCCCAAGATGATCGAGAACGAGTCGCACGCCCGCTTCATCGGCTACGGCGGCATGCTGATGGAATCGTTCGTGGCCATCATGGCGCTGATCGCCGCGTCGACCATCGACCCCGGCATCTACTTCGCCATGAACAGCCCGGCCGCGCTGCTCGGCACCACCGCGCAATCGGCGGCGCAAGCCGTGTCGCAGATGGGCTTCGTGATCACGCCGGAAGCGCTCGAGCAGATGGCCAAGGACGTCGGCGAGCACACCATCATCTCGCGCGCCGGCGGCGCGCCGACCCTGGCGGTCGGCATGGCGCACATCCTGTCCAACGTCGTGGGCGGACCGGGCATGATGGCCTTCTGGTACCACTTCGCGATCCTGTTCGAGGCGCTGTTCATCCTGACCGCGGTGGACGCGGGCACCCGCGCCGGCCGCTTCATGCTGCAAGACCTGCTGGGCGCCTTCGCCCCGTCGCTCAAGAAAACCGACTCGCTGCCGGCCAACCTGCTGGCCACCGGACTGTGCGTCGCGGCCTGGGGCTACTTCCTGTACCAGGGCGTGGTCGATCCGCTGGGCGGCATCAACACCCTGTGGCCGCTGTTCGGCATCGCCAACCAGATGCTGGCCGGTATCGCGCTGATGCTCGGCACCTGCGTGCTGTTCAAGATGAAGCGCGCCAAGTACGCCTGGGTCACCGCGCTGCCGACCCTGTGGCTGCTGGCCTGCACCCTCACCGCCGGCTGGCAGAAGATCTTCCATGCCGATCCGCGCATCGGCTTCGTCGCGCACGCCAACAAGTACCAGGCAGCGCATGACGCCGGCGAGATCCTGGCGCCGGCCAAGTCGATCCTCGACATGGAGCGCATCATTTTCAACGACTACGTCAACGCCAGCCTGGCCGGCTTCTTCATCTTCGTCGTGCTGGCGGTGCTGTTCTACGGCGTGCGCACGGTGATGGCGGCGCGCGCAACGCATGCGCCGACCGCGAAGGAGTCGCCGTACGTCGCCATGCCGGCCGCGCAGGTGCAGTGATGTTCGGCACCCTGAAACAGGCCGGCAACTACCTCGGGCAGAGCCTGCGGCTGATGGTCGGCCTGCCCGAATACGACACCTACCTGGCGCATATGGAGCGTACCCATCCGGACCAGGCGCCGATGACGTACGAGGAGTTCTTCCGCGAGCGCCAGGAGGCGCGGTATGGGGGAAGCCGGGCGTCGTGCTGCTGAACGGCGGCGTGACGATGTGATCCGAAAAAAGGGGCGCTGTGAACTGACCCCGTAAAGTTGGACGGTTGGTCTCAGTGAAGTGCCGAGGGCTGGGTTCTGTATTGAACAGGACTCAGCCCTTTTAGCTTCATCT
>NZ_JBNDJE010000034.1:0-22071 GCF_050434805.1 Massilia sp. UYP11 | reverse complement strand
AAGCTGAGGCAAACTATTACAAGCAGTTGAGCAGTCAGGCTATCCCGGCCTGACTCACACTAACCGGCCTCCACGAAAGCCGGGGCGGTTCAATCGTCCTCAAGCATGCCCTTCAGTCGAGTGCATGCCCTTGCGAGTTCCTCAAGTATGTCAAGGCCGTAGGGCAGATATGAGAACTCATCTTCGGTATTGAGATAAGCTTTCGCACAGTGCGCATCGAAAATCGATACATGAGCCAACAGGTCTGACGCTACTGTTCCGTCGACCCATTTTATGTCCTCGGTGGCCCCGTTCACGAGCAATTCGAAAACTGCCTCGGCGGGAGAATTAGACAAAGAGGCAAGTTGCGCGTTAGGCAGAATGCGCTCACTTTGGTCCCTCGCGCGACACGCTCTTTTCAGAACCCGCGAATATCCCGATTTTCCGGAACCGTTGTGGCCATATATAGCGGTAATGCCTGCTTGTTGAATTGGCAAAACCTGCTCTTCTGCCAACGCGTTGACGTTCTTCAGGTCTTTGACAGCTGTAAGGCGCACACGTGCACCATCTGGTGTTCTGGACTCTGAAATCTCTCCTGATAAGGTTTCAGCAACTCTTAGCTTGACATCCGGGATGCCATGCTCCTGACGTAAAAGTGCATAGATGTCATCAAAATCCGACGCAGAGAGCTTCGCACATGAGTAGAGCCGCCGAACTGCGTCTTGTTGCCATAACGGCAAAGTACGTGACCACTCAATCACCGTCCCAAGAATCATCTCATCCCCAAAAGAATCGCCGCGATTTCGCTCTGGCTACGGGCGAATTGCCATAATGTAATGCCGGGAAGCATAGCACATTGATAATTTATTTTGATGTTTTTAGAAGGAGCTAGCTTAGTGCTGCGTCGTCATTCATGCGGTCGTCACAGGTGCCTACGCCCCCTTCCGAGTTCACCGCTGCGCCAACTCAGCGTTTCTTACGACGGCACCCTCTCGAAGCGTACTCAGCAAGCCAGGATAAATATGGATGTGTATAAGTCAGACCTGAGCCTGACTTGAGTCGGGGGCTAACGGATGCGTCCCGGAGTGCCAGCCAACTATTCAGCAGTTGGTTGAAAAAACGTATCCTGAGCTGCAATCTGAACAGTTTGCTGTCCCCAATGGAGGCGTGGCACTTGAGGCGGCAGTGGCAAATCAGTGGCAGAAGGCGTCGAACTACCCCCACGCGAAGCTGCGCGAAACAGAGCGCAGCTAAGCGCAAGTTATTGATTTATAATAGTCTTACCCCTCAACGGAGCGGGTCAAAGGATGCAGTTGGCACGTTCGGGACGTAGAGGCCGGAGGTTCGAATCCTCTCACCCCGACCAGACACTTAAAAGCCAGACCAGGCGTCAGCCGGTCTGGCTTTTCGCATTGATTCATGCATGGGTCGGTCATCGCCCTGCGGCGATACCGCGCCATATCCCGTGACTGTCGTCCGGGGACCCGCAGAGTCCGCGACAGATCCGTGCCGAGCATTGAGCATGACCGGATCTGCCGGGATGGCTTGTTGCCTATGCCAACTCGGTAACGAACTGCGACAATGGGCGGCGCACTTTCTTCAGGTCGACCAGCCAGTCGCCTTCATCCGCACGATAGCCAACAGGCAAGAGGATTACCGAACGCAATCCACGTTCACGCAGCTGCAGGATCTCGTCGACCTTGGCCGGATCGAAGCCCTCCATCGGGGTGGCATCCACTTTTTCCTCAGCGGCAGCGATCAGCGCGCTGCCGAGGCCGATGTAAGCCTGACGCGCGGCATGCTCGAAATTGGTCTGGGCGTCGCGTTGCGGGTAGGTCGCCAGCAATTGCTGGCGGTAGGCTTCCCAACCTTCGTTTCTGGCGCCGCGCTCGGCGTTCACCAGATCAAACATCGCATTGATGCGCTCGGCGGTATACGTATCCCACGCGGCGAACACGAGCAGATGCGAGCATTCCGTCACCTGGGCCTGGTTCCAGGCATGCTCCCTGATCTGTTCACGCAGGGCATCGTTCGTCACCACAAACATCTCGTATTGTTGCAACCCACTGGAACTGGCCGTCAGGCGTACCGCCTCGAGAATGCGGTCGATCTTCTCTTTGGCGACCTTTTTAGCAGGATCCATTTTTTTGGTGGCATAACGCCACTGCAAGGTTTGCAGGAGATCAGACATGCAGATTTCTTTCCATGTGAAGTGAATGACGCACCATGATGCCGGACTCGGCGTTTTCTTGCCGAGCAGGGCTTCATTTTGCCGCGGCACTACGTCACTTCACCGCCTGATTCGTCGCGTGCTGTAAGCCGAAGTACAGGATGACCGCGTGACGCACTGGCCGCGGCAGGAACGACACCCATGCGCTCACCGCACTGCGACCCTCGAGGCTGCCATCTTGCCATGCGCCGCAACGGCACACGGGAGCCGCGCCCCCCACCCTCCCGCTGCCCGGGCGCGCCGGGCCTGGCGCCGCCAGGCCTTTAAAAAGCCACCCGACGCCGGATCACGACCATGGTCCCCCTCCCCGCCCTGCCGTGGATGCGCACTTGCGCGCGGATGCTCGCCGCGCGTTCTCTCATGCCGCGCAGCCCGATCGACGACGGCGCGGTCAGGCTCGCGCGACGGATGCCGATCCCGTTGTCGCAGATGCGCACCAGCAGATGCTCGGCGCGGACGATGACCTGCACCACGATATGGGTCGCCTCGGCATGGCGCAGCACGTTGGTGAGCGCTTCTTGGCACATGCGTAGCAGCTCTCCGGCAATGAACGACGCCGGCTCGACATAGGATTCGTCGTCATACCGCACTTCACACACGATGTTCGCGCGCCGCTCGATGTCGGCTGCCTGCCAGCGCAACGCCGCCAGCAGCCCTTCCTCCAGCGCGGGCGGGCGCAGCAACGCAGAAATATCCTGGACAGAAAAAATCGCCATGTCGACGCTGGACAGCGCGCTCGCGAGTTCATGCCTGATTTCCGCGATGGATGGCGGCGCGAGCGGGCTTGCCAGGCGCTCCTGCAACAGCCGGATATCGATCTTCGCCGCGGTCAGCACCTGGCCGAGCTGGTCGTGCACTTCGCGGGAAAGAATCCTCCGCTCGTCATGCCGCACCTTTTGCACGGTGTCGAGCAAGGTGCGCAATTCCTGCTGCGATTGCTGCAGGCGTAACAGCTCGCCCTGTCGCCAGACGACATCCCTGCGCAGGCGGACCAGGCGGACATTGGCCTCGATGCGGGCGACGAGTTCCCTCGCGCTGAAGGGCTTGATGACGAAATCGTCGGCCCCTTCTTCCAGCGCGGCCACGCGCACCTTTTCATCAGCATGTCCGGACAGCATGATGACGGGGACCGTGCTGAGCTCATCTTGCTGGCGCATCAGGCGCAGCAGTTCGATGCCGTCGATGTCCGGCATCACCTTGTCGATCAGGATCACGTCCGGCCGGATCGCCATCGCGAGCTCGAAGCCGGCGCGCGCCAGGTGAGCGGAATGAAATGCAAAGCCGGCCCGTTCGAGGATGCGCTTGACGTGGGCGACCAGCAGCGCTTCGTCATCGACCAGCAGGACGCGGATCGGCGCGCCCCCGCCCTTCCCGGACGACGCGGCGCCGGTGACCGGCGCCAGCGCCCGCGAGACGCCCTGCATGCACAGATCGAGCAGGGCGCCCAGAGACGGATCGTGGCTGGACGCGTTCAGGAAGAACAGCGCGAGTCCGCCCGGGCTTGGGCCGGACGCCAGTTCGAAAGGAATCGCCGCGAACGAGCAAGGCCGGTCCCCGACCCACTCGGGGCGGTTCGGCCCAAGCGCCTGCAGCCGGCGCGCCGCGCCGAATGCCGCCAGGTCCGTCACTTCCGCGAATTCCGCGCAGCAGATCGTGGCGGCCGATACCGCGTGCTCGGGCGGCGCGCGCAAGAAGCCCGCGTGCGATTGCAGGGTCAGGCCGCCATCCGGCGTCTCCATGTAGATCGCCACCGCCTCGACGTCGTCGCGCATGCGCGCCACGAGCTGGTCGGCCACCTGTTGCAACTGGACCGGCGAAGCCAGGTATTCGGTCAGCGATGCGTGGGCCAGCATGCGGCGCCGCGCGGTATCGAATTCGGCCTCGTCGACGAAGGTTGCGCCGGGAGGCGGCTGCCTCATTGGGGATCGCGTCATCGCGCCTCACCTGCCCGGATGCGGGCGCCCGCCATCCGGTCCGCGAATCGCCCGCAGGATGGGCCGCACGGTCCCCCTGCCTGCCTTGCATCGCTCGCCGGGCTAGCGCGCTTGGTCGTCATCATGTCGTTCCTCCAGTATCGTCGAGCACTTCGGCCAATGCGCGGGCCAGCATCGACTTGCCATAGGGTTTGTTGAGAAGCCGGACGTCGGCATCGAGCTCCCCGTCGCGCCCCATGGCCTCAACCGTATGGCCGGAGGCCAGCAGGATGCGCAGCCGGGGCCGCAGCGTACGGGCTCGCCTGGCCAGCTCGATGCCGGACATGCCCGGCATGACGACGTCGGAAAACAGCACATCGACGCGCCCCGCCCCTGCCAGGTGCGCCAGCGCCTGCCCGGCATCGCAGGCCCACGTGACATCGCATCCCAGCTCGCGCAGCTGGCCCAGCACAAGCTGGAGGACGGTCGCATCGTCGTCGACCAACAGCACGGCGCACCCGCGCAGGGCCGGCAGTGCGCCCCCGGACGCCGCCGGCGCCTGTGCCGACATGCCGGAAAGCGGCAGGTACAGCTTCACGATGGTGCCGACGCCATCTGTCGAGTCGATCGTCACGTCGCCGCGCGACTGCCTGGCGAAGCCGTAGACGGTGCTGAGCCCGAGACCGCTTCGCGACGACTCGCTCCTGGTCGTGAAGAAGGGTTCGAACGCCCGGTCGATGACCTCGCGCGCCATGCCGTGCCCATCGTCGGCGATGGCGATCACCACGTACTCTCCGGGCTCCAGATCGAGCCCGGCGTCGTCTGCAGCGCCGGCTTCGGCCAGCGTCAGCAGGATCGTCACCCGGCCGCCGCCGGGCATGGCATCGCCCGCATTGAGCACGACGTTCAGGATTGCCGCCTCGAGCTGGCCGCGGTCGACACAGGTACGCCACTGCGCGCCGGTGTTGATGAGCCGCACGTCGATGCTGTCGTTCAGCGCGCGTGCGATCAGCGGGCGCAGTGCGTCGACGACCTCGCCGACAACCACGACTTCGGGCGCTAGCGCCTGGCGCCCGGCGAAGGCCAGCAGGCGCCGGGTCAGCTGCGTTCCACGCTCGCCCGCGAGCTGGAGCATGCGGGCGACTTCTCCAAGCTCCTCATCGTCGGCCAAGGCATTCGCCAGTTCGTCTGCATTGCCGATGATCACCGTCAGCCAGTTATTGAAGTCATGCGCGATGCCGCCCGTCAGCCGCCCCAGCGCCTCGAGCTTCTCGGTCTGGCGCGCACGCTGCTCCGGTGCGAGTCGCTCGCTCGGATCACAGCTTACCGACAAGATCGCCCTCGGCGCGCCATCGTCGTGCCGCACCAATATCCAATGGACATGCATCGTGAGGACGCGTCCATCCAGCGTCGCATGCGGCAGTCGCCCCGAAAAAACGCCCCGTTGCCCGAGAATCCGCATCGCGCGCTCGAACTCCCCCGCCGGGCAGCAGGCATACAGCGTCTGCGACACGGGCCTATCCAGCACTTCGTCGCCGGACCATCCGTAGCGCCGCACGGCTGCCTGGTTCCAGTACAGCACCCGGTTGTCCATGTCGCGCACGACGATGGCCTCGGTTGCATTGTCCAGCATCTCGGCCTGCATGCGCAGTTGCGGCTCCCGGCGCCGCGCTTGCCGGCCGGATGCGCCGTCGGGCTGCGCTTGCGGGGCGTCACGGCAGGCATCGCCGCACACTGCCGCCAGCAGCAGGTCGGCGGCCAGGCGCAGGCCGTCGACGACGCCGGGCGCGGGCATGCGCGCCGTCCGGCCTGCGGTCGCCAGGACGCAACTCACCCGGCCTTGCGGCCCGGCCGCGCTGCGCGTCACCTTGCGAAAGGTGCGCACGACGCCATGCGGGGCAAGCCCGAGCTCGTGCAGGGCGCCATCGGCCAGGTCGACGTCGCCCGCCGTCCGTGCGTCGAGCGCGAGGATCGCCTCGCGCAACTCCCCGTCCGGGGAAGAACAATAATGGCGCCGGCCGCCTTCATGGGCCTCGAGGATCAGCATGGCCGTCTCGTCTCCCGACAGCATCAATGCCAGCCCAAGCACCTTGTCGATGCAATGCGGGTCACTCAACCTGTCCACCGTCATATCCCAACGCTAGCCTCACTAATGTCAACACAATGGCGACATTAGCATGACGTCAATACCAGATACCACACCGAACGGGAGCGCAACGCCGGCCCCGTCGCTGGCGCCTGATCGGACGCACGCCGGCATGCGGGCGCACCGGCGCATGCGAACCAGGGCGCGATCCGTGACGGGTCTGGCGGTGACGTCGACCGTGGCAGCCGACGTGGATTGGCGGGAGGCGGGAAAGTCACGCCCGTCAGGCATGAACACGGCCGACAGGATGGTTCGGGGCAGGAGAAGAACGCTGAGCATGGGCGCTCCGTCTTTTGATAGCAGTGCGATACGTGGCGGCTAACCGTCCCGGGAGGCGTGCAACGATTCGACGAGGTCGGCTATTTTCTCGATGCGCAAGGGCTTGACATGGTGGGCGTCCATGCCCGCAAGAACGATACACTGGTGCGTGGCGTCGTCGCCCCAGGCCGTGAGGGCGGCGATGCGCGAGGCCTTTCCCCAATCCGTCTTGCGGACGCGGCGCGCGGTTTCAAAGCCGTCCATGCCCGGCATACCGATATCGAGCAGGATCAGATCGGGTTCGAGGTCATGCCCGCGGGTCAGTGCATCCGGTCCCGAATAAGCGACCACCGGGTCACAGTCGAAGTGTGAGAAAAGCAGCGCGAGCGTATCGGCGGCGTCGACATTGTCGTCGACGATGAGAATCCTGGGCTTGTTCGGAAGATTGATGGCGTCGGTCAAGGGGGCCTTGCGTTAAATGGTCGTATCCAGAGCGCAAGCTTAATGCCGGCACGGCGTCCGTCAATCGGGGCGTCTACGACACGCTGTCGTAATTCTGCTTGCCGGCGCCCGCGCCGGCGGTTGCAGACAGCGAGCGCCAGACCCCGTCGAGCCATGCGCCGCGTCCGGGGCTGCGCGGCCCCCCCGGCCGCGGCGCGCAAGCCAGGACCGTGGACAGGTCGATCACTCTTCGGCGACGCCGACGATGACACCGGCCGGGACGCGATCCGACGTGCGGCGGAACGCACATGTCCGATTGATCGACAGCATAGCGATGCACGGCGCGTCGGTGCATCGCATTTTTTACGACAGGCCGTCACCGATCGAACGGCGCCCGGTCGATTCTGACACGACACCAGGTCAATCTCGCACCGAGTAAACGACTGTTGCCATAGCTACGAGTCATCAATGGGGCTATATAATCCGCGTGCACGGATCATTCGCTTTGTTTCTTCCACCTTGATGCGTCACCCAGACCCGGCTTTCCCAGCAATGCCGGAGCGAATCTGGCAAGACCTTCGCTGGTGCACCAGGATCGTCGCTACCCGCCACGCCAGCGGGGCGCCGCCCCCCCCCTTTGCACAGCGACTCCCTGCACGCACCGTAGCGGTCGCCTGCCGCCTACGGGACCGCATTTGCCCAATCAATCTTTCAAATAGGCAATTAAGTGAGCCCGATAACAGACTTGTCCGCGCAATATTGTTACACTTGCCCCTTTGCGAATTCACACGCCTGCACCTGCGCGCACAGCGTCCAAACAAGATGATAAAAGTAGTGATCGCTGATGACCATCAGCTGGTGCGGGAAGGCGTCAAGAAGGTATTGTCCACGGACAGCGGGATCGCGGTGGTCGGCGAAGCGGCCGATCTGCCGTCGGCGATCGCCGTGCTCGCGTCGACGCAGACCGACGTCTTCATTCTTGATCTCAGTCTCGGCAACCAGGATGAACTGGAGGCGCTTCGCACCACCATGCGCATCTATCCGGCCATGCGCGTGCTGGTGCTCAGTTCGCACAGCGAGGAACGGTTCGGCATCGCCGTGCTCAGGCTCGGGGCTGCGGGCTACCTGTGGAAATCGAGAACGGCGGACGAGGTCGTGACCGCGGTGTGCAGGGTCCATTCCGGCGGGCGCTACCTGAGCGATACGCTGGCCGACCTGCTGGCCCGTGAGATCGCCTCGCCGGAGCCACGCCATCCGCATGACAGGCTCACCGAACGCGAACTTCAGGTCTTGCGCCTGCTCGCCACCGGCTGCCCGGTAAAGCAGATCGCGGGCCGGCTGGACATCAGCATCAGTTCGGTCAATACCTACCGCGGCCGCATCTTCCTCAAGCTGGAATTGAAAAACAACGCCGATCTGGTTCGGTATGCGCTGCAGCACGGCATGATCGCCTGAGGTTGCGCGGGCGGCCAGCATGCCGCGATGTCCGGCGCCGCCGCGCGTTCCGTGCGCATGCCATCGGGCGTCGCGGCGCCCGGCATCGGACGGAGGGCATGCGGGCGGGCGGGATTCAGGCGGACAGCACTCAGACGCGATCCAGCGCGCGGCGCAGATCCGCTTTGCCATAGGGTTTGTGCAACACGTCGCCTGCGGGCAGCGCATGGGCGCCGCCGAAGCTCTCGGGGGAATAGCCGGTACTGAGCAGGATGCGCAGTCCGGGCCACCGGCGGCGCACTTCGTTGGCCAGATCGATGCCGCTCATCCCGGGGAGTCCGATGTCCGCCAGCAACACCTCGACATGCAGCCCGGCCTCCAGCAGGCGCAGGGCCTCTTCGGCGCTCGCGCTGGCAGTCACCGTATGACCCATCGCCTCGAGCAGTACATGCACATGGGCGCGCAGGCTGGCATCGTCCTCGACCAGCAGCACCGAACGCACATGATGCTGCGCGGCCGGTCCCGGCCGCGCAGCCGCGACCGGCTTTCCGTCGGCGCACGGCAGATACAGCGTGACCACCGTGCCCCTGCCCGGCTCCGACCAGATCGTCGCCCGACCGCCCGACTGCCGTGCGAAACCCTGGACCATGCTCAGGCCAAGTCCGCTGCCGCCCGGCTTGGTGGTGAAGAACGGATCGAACACCAGCGGCAGGATATCGGCAGGGATGCCGCTGCCATTGTCGCTGACGGAGATCGCGATGCAGGGGCCGCCCTCGACGCAGCCGGCCAGGGCTGCCGTGTCGCTGCCCGCGAGCGCCATCGCCACATGGATCGCGAGCGCGCCGCCACTGGGCATGGCATTGCGTGCGTTGATGCACAGGTTCAGGAGCGACGTCTCGAGCTGTCCGCGATCCACGAAGACCGTGCAGGCGTCTTTCTCGACATCGACGGCGAGCTTGATATTTTCCGGCAAGCTGCGGCGCAGCATCGGCTCGATCGCTTGCAGCACGGTGCCGATATCGATCAGTTCCGGGGCGAGCGCCTGGCTGCGCGCGAACGCGAGCAAGCGCTGCGTCAGCTCCGCGCCGCGCTGGCCCGCGCTCTGGATCATGAGCGCGAGCTCGGCCAGCTCCCTGCGGCCATGCAGCGCCTCCGCGAGCTCGTCGGCGTTGCCGATGATAACCGTCAGCAGATTATTGAAATCATGGGCGATGCCGCCCGCGAGGGCGCCCAGCGCCTCGAGCTTCTGCGCCTGCGCCATCTGCTCATACAGCTCGGCGCGCTCGCGCACGTCGCTCGAGATCAGCAAGGTCAGGCATGGCAGGCCCAGGGAATTGCGCACCACGATCCAGCGCGTATGCATGGCCAGCGCATCACCATCGCGGCGCCGGTGGGTCATGCGGCCGGTAAAGTCGCCGTGCCGCATCAGCGTGCGCACCGCCGCGGCGAATTCGGGTTCCGGGATGTCCTTGCAAACATGCTCCCGCAGCGGCCGTCCGAGCACCTCGGCGGCGCGCCATCCGTACAGGCCCGAAGCCGCGCGATTCCAGTACAGTACGCGCTGGCGCATATCGCATATCAGCACCGCGTCGCCGGCGACATCGAACATGTTGGCCAGGTCGCATGCGCCCGGCCCGGCGCCCGCCGTTGTCATCGTCGCCGCCGCCGGGGCGACGCTGCCCACGAGGTGACGCCGGCCGCCGTCGAGTTCCACCGCGAATACCTCGTGCACCACCGGGAGCGGCGCTTCCTCGCCCACGCACAGCGCATACGACGCGCGCCAGTGTCCGTCCGCACGCGCCAGGCATGCGCGCAGGCCAGCCTCCACGCATGCGCGGTCCACCGGCGCGACACGCGCGATCCAGCCCTCGAAGCTGTCGACGCCGGCGATCGCGCGCGCGAACGCCCGATCGGAGGAAGCGCCGCAACGCACGGTCCCGCCGGGAAAATACCAGTCCCAACGCACGGACGAACCGGCGGACCGGCGGACCGGACGAATCTGGCTCACTACATCGCTCATGGCATCAGTTCGGTGGCGATGTCCGTTCCCGTCATGCCCGCCGGCGCCGCTCCCGCGCCTGCCGGCGGGTCGTCGCACAGGATGCCCAGCAGCGGCCCACGCACATGCCCGCACCCGGCCGCGATCAGGAAGGCCTGCTGTCCGGGCTCGGTCACGCCGTCCGCGATGGCAGGCAGCCCCAGGCTGCGCACCAGATCCAGCATGGCGCGCGCCAGGGCGGCATCGACGGCCGACCCCAGGCAGGCATGCACGACCTGCGGGGCGAGGCACACGCCATCGACGATATTGCGCCGCAACAGGGCGAGCGCCGCCGCGTCCATCGCGAATCCGGCGAGCACGAGCCGCACGCCGACCGCGCGCAGCGCATCGACGTTGGCGCCAGCGGTGCCGGCCCCCAGGGCCGCCGCGGGCAATTCCAGCGCGAGCCTCCCGGCGTCCACGCCGGCAGCCGCGAGCATGCCGGTCAGGCGCCGGGCGAAGTGCGGGTCGCGCAGCTGGCTGCGCGCCAGCGCCAGTGTCAGGCGCCGGTGCGCCATGGCGGGGTTTCCTTTCCAGCGCGCCAGGATGGCGCCGCACTGCCCGAGCATCCAGGCCTCCAGCTCGGGCAGGATGCCGCAGCGCTCGGCCGCCGCGAACACCTCGTGACCCTCGACCGCCGGCGCTGATGCGCGCGGCCAGCACAGCGTCGCCACGGCCCCGGCCGGCACTCCTCCCCCATCCACCTCGCAGCGCAGGTCCAGGCGCAGGCGGCCTTCTCTCAGGTCGCGCGCGAGGTCCTCGTCCAGCGCCGGCGGATCGGGCGCGTCTCCCGCCACCACCAGCGCGTCGCGTCCGCCGTTCTTGGCCTCGTACATCGCCTGGTCGGCGCGGCGCAGCAGCTGGTCGATGGGCTCCTCACCATCCCGCACGAGCACCACGCCGACGCTGGCGGTCGACTGGTGCACGATCTTGCCGATCTCCACCGGGCGCCGGAAGGCGCCGACCACGCTGGTGCCGACCGCGCGCGCCTGCCGCGCGGCGGCCGCGGGATCGGGGTCGAGCCCCTCGAGCAGGATCACGAATTCGTCGCCGCCGAACCGGGCCACGGTATCCTCGGCGCGCACGCAGGCGGTCAGGCGCGCCGCGGCCTGGCGCAGGAATTCATCGCCGGCGTCATGGCCGTGCCCGTCGTTCAGGCGCTTGAAATTGTCCATGTCGATGAACAGCAGCGCGCCACAGCGCTGCTGGCGCGCGTTGCGCAGGCGCAGCTGGGCGACCCGGTCCAGCAGCAAGCGCCGGTTCGGCAGCCCCGTCAATGGATCGTAGTAAGCCAGGCGCCGGATCTGTTCCTCGACCGCGCGCTTTTCGCTCACGTCGCTGCCGACCCGCAGGATGACGTCCGGCTGGCCGTCCGCGCCACGCACCAGGGTCCAGCTCTCATCCACCGACAGGCTGCGGCCGGCGCTGCATTGCTGCACGCTCTCCCCGCGCCACTCGCCGTGCTCGAGGACGGCGGCCAGGGCCGCGCGCGGGACGTCCTGGTCCTGGTAGCAATGCCCGACCTCCCGTCCCAGCGCCAGTTCGGCGTCCACGCCATACAAGGCCTGCGCTCCCTGGTTCCAGTAGCGGGCGACCAGGTCCAGGCCAAGCACGGTGATCGCCTCGCGCGCGTGGTCCAGCAACGCCGCCTGTCGCTGCAGGCACGCCACCGCGTCGAGCCGCTCCAGTTCGGCCTGGGCGCGGCTGGCGATGACCCGCAGGACGGTGTCCAGCACCTCGTTTTCGACCAGGGGCTCACGGAACAGGACGAAGGCGACGCCGAGAAAGCGTCCGTCGGCGCCGGCAAGCCGGCGTCCGGCATAGGCACGCGCGCGCAATCCCGGCAGGCCGGGCGCATCCGGACAGCGTTCGGCCAGGCCGTCAGGAATGATGTGCTCGTCCTCCATTGCGAGGGGCGCGCAGGGCGTGCCGGGCAGATCGTATTCGAGCTCTTCAAGCTCCTGTTTATCGACCTGGATCGCAATGGTGCGCATCCTGCCCGGCATGCCTTCCACCGGCCTGGCGATCAAGCCGCCGTCCGCCCCCAGCGCCTGCACCAGGTGCTGCAGCAGCGCCTGGAAATACGTCTGTGGATTGCCGCTCGGGACGCTGGCCGCCATGCCCATCAACGCCTGCTGGATGCGCCGGCGCTCGGTCAGGTCGCGCATGCCCCCGACGATGCGGACGATGACGCCATGCTCGTCGCGCAGCGCACGCGCATTGTCCTGGATCCAGGCATAGCTGCCGTCGGAGCGCCTGACCCGGTATTCGGCGCTGAGCTCGTCCTGCCTGCCCTCCATGACCGGGGCAAACGCCTCGCAGACGCCGGCCCGGTCGTTCGGATGGATCAGCTGCAGCCAGGCCTCCAGGCCGAAATCGGGCTCCTCTATGCAGCGCCCGACCAGCGCCGCGATGCTGCGGCTGCGCCACATCATGCCGGCCGCGATGTCCCAGTCCCAGATGCCGTCATTGCTCACCTGGGCGGCGGCGCGGAAGCGCTGCTCGCTCTTGCGCAGGCTTTGCTGGATGCGCCGCTGCTCGGTGATGCATTGCACCGCGCCCTCGATGCCCGACATGCCATGCCTTCCGGCCGCCGGCTGCCCCATCACCCGCAGCACCTTCGGACTGGCGCCGATGAAGTCGAGCTCGACGTCGAACGGAACGCCCTGGCGGCGGCACGACGCCAGGGCCACCAGCAGCTTGCGGCGCGACTGCGCCGGAAAACGGTCCATCAGGCCCGCTCCCGCCGGATCGTCCAGGCCCAGCAACTGCTGCATGTGGCCGCCGAGCTGGAGCGCGCCGGAGGGCAGCGCCAGGAACCAGCCGTCGATCGCCGCCATGCGGCCGGCGTTGCCGAGCAAGACCGATGAGCGGCGCAGCAACTCGCCGTTACGCACCTGTTCGGTCACGTCCTCGGCGACCCACAGCACCTGCGCCTTGCCGTTGGCGCGCGCGCGCACGCTCGACATCGTCGACCTGAGCCAGACCTCGCCGCCATCGCCGCGCAGGAAGCGCCGTTCGCTGCGTACCGCGTCCTGGTGGCCGCCGGCAAGCGCGCGCAGCGCCTCGGCCGCGCCGCCGCGCTCGCCCTCGGGCTCGAGCGCCGCGAGCGCCATGCCCGCCAGCGCCGGCTCGGCATGCCCGACCATGGCCGCGAAGCTGGCGTTGGCCTGGACGATGCCGCCGTCGGCGCCCACCAGCGCCATGCCGTTGGCCGCGTTGGCGAACAGGTGACGATAGCTGTCCTCGGTCCGCTTCAGGCGGCGCCGTGCGCGAAACCACATGACGCCCATGAGCCCGAGCACCAGCGTCGTCGTCGCGTTCGCCGCCTTGAGCTGGACCTCGAGCGCGGTGGCGCGTTGTGTGCTGGCCATGCGCAGCGCGCGTTCGTCGCCGCTGACCTTGCCGACCAGCACCCGGATGCTGTCCTGGAGCTGCTTGGAAGCGCGCATCTTCTCTATACGGATGGGCCTGCCTGCAGCGGCGTCGGCCTGTATCTCCAATGCCTCGTCAAGCCGCGACCGCACTTCCTTCTTGAGCGCGACGATCGCGGCCGCCGCCGCGACATCGGCATGGTCGCGCGCCACGCTGCGCAGGTGCTCCAGCGCAGCCTCGATGCGCGGCAGCGCCAGCGTGGCCGGTTCGAGAAAGGCCGGGTCGCGCGTGATGACGAAGCCGCGCGTGCCGCTCTCGACGTCGACCGTCAATTGCAGTAACTCCTGCAGCTCGCGCTCCACCCTGGCCGATGCCATGGTGACTGCCTGCTGCCTGCGCATATCGTCGATCAGCGAATGCGACAGCATGGTGGACAAGGCCAGCGTCGCGAAGAAGCCTATCGGCCACAGCCAGACCGAATGGGCGCGCACGCCCAGGCGCCGCATGCGGGCGCGCATGACGGCAACGATGTGCGGGCGCATCACTCGCTCCCTGTGGCGGGGACGACGCGAGCGCGCACGCGTGCGTCGGCGCCCGGGCCGGGCCGGACGCGGCGCGGCGCTCGCGCCGCCGCCCCGGATGCGGATCCGCTGGCGCGCAGACGCGGGCCGCGTGCGCATGAGAACGAGGCAGCGCGGGTCGCAGCATGGACGTGCGGAGGATTGGGCATAGGGATGAGAGGGTCGGTAATGCGATTCGCATTTATCTGCTGATTTTTCCAGCTGGAAACCCGGGCCGCAAGTCAAGCAGATTGCGACAGGGTGTCGACATTCCGCCAATGGCTGGCAGGCGCAGGCTCACGTATGCTCCGGGGGGCGCGCCCGACCGTCTGCACGCATGGGAAGGCGGCATGCCGACGGCGGCAAACGGCAGTGACGGCAGGCGACAAGCCCCAGGGACCACGACGAAGGAACGAGATGACATTCGCGAACGAGCTCTACCTTCTGGTCGCCGCGGCGATGCGCGGGCAAGCCGGGCATCCAGCCAGGCTGGTCGCGATGTCCTGGGCAGCGCGGGCCTTGCCGGCCTCGCCGACCTGCGCCGCGGGCCAGGCGCACACGCAGCGGAGACCGCTTTGAACCATGACATTCTGGTTGTCGACGACAACGAAATGATACGCTACCTCCTGGAGCGGTCGCTCAGGGCTGCCGGGCATCGGGTGCGTGTCGCCGCCAACGGCGTCGAGGCGCTCGCCTTGTGCGAGACGATGCATTTCGACGTCCTGCTCACCGATCTGAACATGCCGCTGATGAATGGCGACGCGCTCATCGCGCGTGCCCGCGCGCTCCAGCCTGGCCTGCGCTGCATCCTGCTCTCCGCCGACGAGGTTCCGCCCCAGCCCCTGGGCGACGGCGTCACCTGCCTGACCAAGCCGCTGTCGAGGAAGGAACTGGCCGCGCTTGTCGCACGGGCCGGCGGCGACACCTCCCTGCCCTGAGTGCACCGTGGCTGCGGCCGGAAGCGGGCGCGATGGCCGCATTTTCGGTCGCTTGTCTGGTGCGATGGCGCAAGTCATCCCGCTCGCGACACGACATCGACCGGTCCATGGACTGTCGTCGTGCCGGCCCACCGCCCCGCGCGCACCATGGCTTCGAATTCTTCCAACGGCATCGGCTTTCCGAACAGATATCCCTGGAAGGCATGGCAACCGTGCGCGGCCAGGAAGGCGCGTTGCTCGCTGGTCTCCACCCCTTCGGCGATCACTTCCAGTTCCAGCCCTTTCCCCATGGCGATGATGGTCTGCGCGACCATCGCATCGCGCTCGCTCCCGGGCAATTCGTCGACGAATGACTTGTCGATCTTGAGCTGGGTGAGCGGCAGCTTGGTCAGGTAGTTGAGCGACGAATTGCCGGTGCCGAAGTCGTCGAGCGAAATCAGGAAGCCGTGCGACTTCAGGGCGTTCAGCCTGGATATCGAGGAGGTGAAGTCGTCGATGGCCAGGCTCTCGGTCACTTCAAACTTCAGTCTGCCGACCGGCGCGCCGCTGTGCGCGACCTCGGCCAGGACGTCGTCCACGAAACCATCGGACTTGAACTGCAGGGGACTGATGTTGACGGCCAGCGTCAGGGTCCGCAGCAGCGGATCGTCCGCCCAGCGCGCGAGCTGGCGGCATGCGGTCGCGAGCGCCCAGCGGCCGACCGGCAGGATCAGCCCGGTTTCTTCGGCCAGGGGAATGAAGACGGCGGGGGAAATCGTTCCCCGTTCCGGGTGATTCCAGCGTAACAAGGCCTCGGCCCCGATCGCACGGCCATCCAGGTCCACCTGCACCTGGTAGAACAGCACCAGCTGATCCTTCGCGATGGCTTCGCGCAGCGCGTCCTCCATCCAGTTGCGCTCATCGATCTCGGATTGCATCGCATCCTCGAAGAACGACACCCTGTCGCGCCCACCTTTCTTGCTCTTGTACATGGCCAGTTCGGCCTGCCGCAACAAGGCGTCGCCCGCCGTGGCGCCATCCTGGAACAGGGTCACGCCGACCGAGCCGGTGCAGGCGAACCGATGACCGTCCAGGACCACCTGGTTGGCCATGGCATGCCTGGCGGCCTCGGCGATGGCCAGTGCGCGCGTCATGGCGACGTGCCGGTCGGACCCGAGCGACTCGCACAGCAACACGAAGCTGTCGCCGCTGAAACGCGCCAGCACATCGCAGTCCCGCTTCGCCGCAAGGAAGCGGCGCGCGACTTCCACCAGCAGGCGGTCGCCCGCCGCATGCCCGAGCGAATCGTTGATCTTCCGAAAATGGTCCAGGCCCATCATCATGACCGCGCCGTACTCCGCCGTCCCGACGCGATCGACGACGGCGCGTGCGATCCGATCCGATAGCATGGCCCGGTTCGGCAAGTCCGTCAGGGCGTCGAACTGCCGCAGACGCGTCGCCAGCGCATGCGCCTGTTTCTCGGCTGAAATATCCTGGAAATTGACGACATAGTGCATCGGCTTGCCCTGCGCATCGGCCACGGCGCTGATGGACATCCGTACCGTATACAGGTTGCCGTCGCGGTGCCGGTTGACGAGCTCGCCGTGCCAGTACCCCGTCAGCGTGAGCGCGCTGCGCATCTCGTCGTAGCATGCGCTTTCGTGCAAGCCCGAGCGCAGGATGCGCGGGCTGCTGCCTACCGCCTCCCGGGCCGCAAAACCGGTAATGCGCGTGAAGGCCGCATTGACCCGCTCGATGACGGCGTCGGCGTCAGTGATCAGCATGCCATCCTGGCTTTCGAACGCCACCGCGGCGATGCTCAGCTCGCGCTCGGTCTGGCGCCGCGCGGTGACGTCGCGTGAGACCGCCAGCACGCCAGCCACCCGGCCGGCCGGGTCACGGATCGGCACCTTGATGAGTTCGAGGCAGCGCTTCTCTCCATGGCGCACCTGGATGACGTCGTCGCTCCGGAACGTGCGTCCGCTGCGCAGGACTTGCGCATCCCCGCGCGCCAACAGGGCGACGAATTCGCGGTCATCGAACAATGATTCGTCGCGGCGTCCGAGTATCCTGTCGCGTCCCAGCCCGACCAGTTCCTCGAAGGCGCGGTTGCAGTGCACATAGACCAGGCCGGCATCCTTGAGCGCCATCGCATCGGGACTGCCCTCGAGGACCGAACGCAGCCGGGCCTGGTCGGCAACGAGGTCGCGCGCCGTCTGTTCCAGTTGCGCGTGCTTGTGCATCACGTCCGCTGTGGCTGCCCGAACCGCACGGCGCAGCGCCCGGATCCAGAGCAGCGCCGCGGCGGTTGCCGCCAGCACGCAGGCGACGGCGATCGCCAGCAGGCGCAGGTAGGAACGAAACTGGACTGGCTGGCCGAACCATTTGCGCCGCAGGGCTGCGCGTTCGTCCGGCGTGATCCTGTTCATGCCTTGCTCGACGCGCGCGAGTGTTGCTGCATCCCCCTTGCGCACGGCCCAGTGGAACTGTCCCGAATACAGGGTGAACGCCTTGGCAAACCGTTGCTGGCCGCGATACAGGTACAGAAAATAATTGGCCGGCATGTCGTCCATGCAGAACACACCGATCTCGCCGGCGTCCGCCGCCGCCAGCAACGCGGTGTAGTTCGGATAGGCATGGAGCGATGCGACGCCCAGCTCCATCAGGCGGTCCACGCAGGGGTCGCCGCGCTGCACCCCGACCGCCACGCCGCGCAGCGCGTGCACGTCATGGATGCCGGGGATCGCGGCGTCCACGTAGATGCTCGCATCGAGCGTCGCATACGGCCGCGAGAAGTCGTACAGGGCAGCGCGCGGCGCTGTGCGGAACAGCATGTCGATGACGTCCGCACGCCCCTCGCGCATGGTCTGCTGCGCGGCCGACCACTGCATCGGCTGGAGCACGACCGGCACGCCGGTCTTTTCCTCCCACAGGCGCCAGAGATCGACCAGGTAACCCTCGGGCTGGCCGTCACCGTCGACGAACAGATACGGCGGATAGTTGTTGTCCATGACGACCCGCAACGGCGCCGGCGCGGCGCCGGCCGCGCCGGCCAGCAGGAGGACCGCCAGCATCAGGCAGTGCCGCAGGCGGCGCACCGCGGCGCGGCGCCGGCCCGGAATCGGCACGACGGACACCGTCACCAGGTCGCCATCCTTGCGCAGGAAGTCGACATCGGGCCTGCAGGACTCCGCGGCGCCGGGGCTGCCGGCGCCGCGCAGCGCCAATCGGTCGTGCGTTCGCGCGTGGCCGGGTCCGGGCGATCCGCGCACGCCCGGCGCGCGGTGCAGCGCTTCCGGGCGGCAAGGCGGGTACGCGAGACGGCCGTGCGCAGATCACCGGCCGGCACGTCGCCTCCGCTGAACGGAAAATTGGCTTTCATGACTTTCCCTGATGTCGGTTGCATCCATGTGATTCAGTGAATGCCATTGCAAGGAAGAATTGCTCACGACATGCGGGGCGCCGGACAGGCATCGTGCCTGTCTTTCACCAAGGACCATTCACCGACATTCTGTAAAAATCCATGCCGTCCGTACCGACAGTCAATTTTTACGATGCACTTTTATATTCTCTAATTTTTCCATCAGGAAATACGACTTACAAGTCGTATGAATTACGACAGGGTGTCGCTTTCCGTCGCCGGCAGGCGGCGCCGCCTTCCGCAGTGCGCGCTCCGGGCCGCGCTCCAGCGTTACGGCACGCTCGGCGCCGCCGGCCCTGGACGATGGTCCTTTGGTCTGATTGAAGGAAGGACATCGCTCACTTAGGATGAAAATCTCTTAACCCAGGCATCTCGGGAGGCGTTCCATGATCCTCGCTAGACTTTCTTACCGTCCGTCACGCGTGTTGGCGGGATGCTGTCTTCTCGCCTTGTCCGCGTGCGCCAACCAGGAGTTGAACCACCAGCTTGCCGCCAGTCGGGAAGCGGTCGATCAGGCGCAGATGGCGGGCGCCGAGCAAGCCGCTCCTTCGGAATTCGGTGTCGCGGCCGACAAGCTGGCGCAAGCCAACGCCGCTGCCAGGAGCCGGCGTGAGCATGACGCGATGCGCCTGGCCCAGCAAGCGCAGGTCGATGCCAATCTGGCGCGCGTCAAAGGCGAATCGGCCCAGGCCAGGCTCGCGGCTGCCGAACTGGCCAAGACTAACCAGACATTGCGCGTGGCAATCAACCGCGCAAGCCAGAACCAGTAGAGGTGAGAGATGAACCACATCCTTCGATCAGCCGCCGGCGCGGTTGTCGCCGGCATCATCGCAACGGGATGCTCGACGTCCCCGCCGGCGTCCGAGATGGCTGCCGCCAATACGGCGATCGGCAATGCCGGACAGGCGATCGACCAGGCGTCGGCCGACCCGCGCGTGGCCAAATACGCCCCCAGCGAACTGGAACGCGCAAATGCTTCACTGCAAAAGGCAAAAACGGCGTGGAACGACAAGCGCGACCTGACGGCCACGCGGCATTTCGCCTATATCGCACAGCAGCGCGCAGCCACGGCGCAGGAATTTGCCAACGAGCGTGCTGCGGAAGATGCAGTGAAGGTTGCCGCGGCGGAACTGGACCAGACGTTGTCGGTTGCGGCCACGATACAACGGACCCAACCGGGCGCACTCACGGAGCTGGCGCAAAAGGGGTTGGCAGGTTTCGCCAGCGGATCGGCAAAGCTCCCGGCCAGCGCCATTCCCGCGATCAACGAATTGGCCACCATGCTGAAAAACGATCCCGAACGCGAGGTCGTGATCGAAGGGCATACGGACAGTGTCGGCAGCCCGCGCTACAACCAGGCCCTGGCATTGAAACGTGCAGAAGCGGTGCGTGACGCCCTGATTCGTCGTGGAATCGACACCCGCCGTATCGCGATCCGGTCATATGGCGAAGAGCTTCCGGCCTCCAACAACGCCAGCAGGATCGGGCGCCTGGAAAACCGGCGCGCGGAGGCCATTACTGCCGACGCGTCGCAGATGGTGGGGGCGTCCCAAATCTCGAAGACGGTGTCGTCGGACGAGCAGGGCGAGCAGCCCCGCCAACCCGAGCCGTGATGCCTGAGACGCGGATCCTGATGGGCTCGAGCACGATCTGACGACCCCTGGCGTTCGATTTTCCGGCGCTGCAGCGCCGGGTGGTGCGCCGCCAGGATGTAGTCGATGCCGTCGGGACGACGCGAAACGCCGCGCAAGGCGGCAGGGCCGCCTTGCGTGATCCTTCTGCGATTCGAGCGCGATTCGAGCACGATTCGCGCACGACCATGTCGTCGGCCTCGACGGTGCCGACCGAACGCGCCGGCCGGGCGCGCTCCGCTCTGGAAAACGGCGGCGCCGGCAGACATGCCGGTTCGACTTGCCGTTCCCTGTCCTCCTCCATTCCCTCTCCCGGCCCGGGTCCGGATCGTCACCCCATCGGCGCCACCCCGGCACCCCGATGACGTCGTCATGCGCCCTGGCGGATGCGGATGTGGGCCGTGTTACGTCGGAAATGACGTGCGTTTGTTCCAATACCGCCATCCGCTTTATGATATGCACAGCAGCCGGGCATTGCCGTCGCCGGCTGGCGCCCAACCTTCAATCAAAAGGAACATCATGCCCGAAACCCTCACCGTCACCACTGCCGACAGCAGCTTCGACTGCTACGTCGCGCGTCCCAATGTCGTCGGTACTTACCCGGTCATCGTCGTGCTTCAGGAAATCTTCGGCGTGAACGCCGGCATCCGCAGCATCGCGGACAACTACGCCGCCAAGGGCTACATCGCCGTCGCCCCCGACCTGTTCTGGCGCACCGACCCGGGCATCCAGCTCTCGGAGGCCAACGAAGCCGACGTCGCCAAGGCGTTCGCGCTGTACCAGTCCTACGATGTCGACCACGGCGTGCAGGACATCGCCGCCACCATCAACGCCGCGCGCACGATGGAAGGCAGCACCGGCAAGGTCGGCGTCACCGGCTATTGCCTGGGCGGCCTGATGACCTACCTGGCCGCGGCCCGTACCGATGGCGACGCCTTCGCGGTCTATTATGGCGGCGGCACCGACCAGTACCTGCACGAGGCCAAGCACATCGGCGCTCCCCTGCTCTACCACCTGGCCGGCGCCGACGAATACATCGGGCCGGAAGCGCAGGCGCAGATCAAGGCCGCGCTGGAAGGCAAGGCCGATGCCGAAGTGCATGTTTACCCGGGCCGCGACCATGCCTTCGCCCGTCCCGGCGGCAGCCATTACGACCACGCCGACGCCACGCTGGCCAACAGCCGCACCGACGAATTCTTTGCCCGCACCCTGCGCTAAGCGCCGCTGCCTGCCGGCGTCCCGCCGGCCGGCACTCTCCCGCGTATCCAGCGGCACGACGCCACGCAAGCCGTTCCTCCAGACTTGTGCAAAGCTGGTCGAAATTGCCTAAACCTGCTCGCTGCTGGATTCCTGCTTCACCGGGGCCAGTTTCACGCCGTGCTCGTGCACGGCGCCAGCGCCTGCCCCTCCACAGGCTGTCGCGGTAGAACTTACCGCCATTGTTTCAAGGTTTGCGGCCGCATTGACATCGCGGTCGTGGACCGTCCCACAGCCCGTGCAGGTCCACTGCCTGGTGCCCAGGTCGAGCTTCTCCATCATGTGGCCGCAGCTCGAGCACGTCTTGCTGCTCGGGTACCAGCGGCCGGCCACCACCACCCGGCCACCGCGCCACGCCGCCTTGTAGTCCAGCTGACGGCGCAGTTCATGGAAACCCATGTCGGCGATCGCGCGCGCCAGGCGCCGGTTGCCCAGCATGCCCTTGACGTTCAGGTCCTCGATGCCGATGGT
>NZ_JBNDJE010000033.1:0-25422 GCF_050434805.1 Massilia sp. UYP11 | reverse complement strand
AGATGAAGCTAAAAGGGCTGAGTCCTGTTCAATACAGAACCCAGCCCTCGGCACTTCACTGAGACCAACCGTCCAACTTTACGGGGTCAGTTCACGATGGTCCCGTTTTTCATTGTCCGGCGCCGGTTCTGCCAGAACTGCGAGTCCGATTGTTCCGTCAACTGCCGCCGCGGCGTGCGGATCGGACGTTCGCCATGCGGCAAGAACATGCGGGCCTGCTTGTCGTTACTCCGGTAATGGATCGCTTGCTCTACCGCGTTCGGCCGCGTTCGGCCGCGATCGGCCGCGTGACGGCGCCACCTTGACTCCGCCGCCGGCGCCACGTGCGCTGCTTGCCAGCGCCTGTCAAAAGCCTATCATGAGGGAATACGGCGGCAAGCCGACTTGCCGCGCCCGCGTTCAGCTCAGGAGGGCAAGATGGACGAGCACAGCAACGAGTACGTCGGGACCGTCTACGTGTTGCCGGAAACCCGCTGTTTCGAACTCCACACCATGGTCCACGGCGCGCCGGCGACCATTACCGGCACGGTGTCCCAGCTGCTGGCCTCGCAGTTCAGCCAATACGTGCCGGGCGCCATCGGCACCGTCGATCCGCAGCAGGTGGCGCTGCGGCCGCGCCGGGTCGAGGTGCTGACCCGCGAACTGCACGAGCGCCACCGGGCGCCGCGCAAGGTGCACCTGCTCACGCGTGTGTACGACGTGGAAGAGCAGGCCAGGCCCGTGCCGGTGTCGGCCGTCTGAAGGGCGTCACCAATGAAAAATGCCGCCCGGCTCGCACCGGACGGCATTACGATGAACGCGACCTCGCTTTTAGCCGAAGCTGACGAAGCGTTCCGGAATATCGATCGTGCCGGCCTTGGCGGCGGCGGCATAGGTACGCATTTCAGCGATGACCGCTTCCATCTGGTCGGCGCCAGGATTTTCAATGAAGTTCTTCATGCGTTCTTGCAGCGATGCCTGTTGGTCACGCCATTCGTATCTGGACGACTTGCTCATGCTTTCTCCTCGCGGTCTCGCCGCTGTTATTGATATTCACGACATCCTCTGTGAAGACTGACAGAGTGCCATAAAACTGCCCGTTGTGTTCGTGCGATGCCGCACTTAGCCTCGCAATTTAACAATTATTTAACATTTTTTCAGGACGCTGGCGTAGAACAGCTCGAGGCGCGCCGCCAGCTCGCATTGCGCTTGCTCGCGCGTGGGTGTGGTCTCGGGAAACAGGAAGCGCCCGATCGGATCGCCGCTGATGCAGCCGATCAGGTGGATCGGCAGCAAATCCAGCGGCACGTCGTCGCGCAGCTGGCTGCGGATGTCCGGGCGCGAAAAAAAGCGCTGCAGCATCTCGCGCGTCAGGCGCGGCCCGCCTTCATAGAAAGCCTCGGCCAGTTCCGGATTGCTGGCGGCTTCGGCGATCACCACGCGCTGCATGGCCATCGTATCGGGGTCGACCAGCAAATCGTAAAAGTGACGCGCGAAATCGTCGACGATCTCGCGCAGCGGCCGGGTGTCGGCGTCCATGCTGTGCCCGGCAAACATGCGTTCGCGCCGTGAGGCGAGCACGGCCCTGAGCAGGCCGGCCTTGCCGCCGAATTTCACATAGATCGTGCGCACCGCCACCCGCGCCTCGCGGGCGATGGCTTCCAGGCTGACCTTGGTATAGCCATGGCGCAAGAAGAGGCAGCCCGCGGCCTCGATCAATTGCTGGGTACGGGCCTCGACTTCCGACGCCTTCGGGCGTCCGGCGGATTTGACGACCGCTGGTGCGTCACTCTGTGCTTTGCTCATGGCAAAGACTCTAGTGTAAATGTAAATGAAACGCAACCGTTTCATTTCTTGACTTCCGCCTATTGCTGGCAAATAATGCGATGACCTCATTTCATTTTATTTGCGGAGCTTTTCCATGGCAGAGATGCACAGCACGGCAGGGCAGGCGCCCGCGGCGCCATCCCCGGCGGTCGGGGCGCCGGGCAGCGGGCCCGGCAAGAGCGGGCCCAACAAGCGCGTGCTGGTCGTGGTCGGCCTGATCGCGCTGGCGGCGATCGGCGCCGGCGCACGCATGTGGTATCGCAGCCATCACTTCGTCGAGACCGAAAATGCCTACGTCACCGGGCGCGTACACCAGGTGTCGTCGCGGGTGGCCGGCGTGGTGACCAGGGTCCTGGTGGACGACAACCAGCTGGTGAAGGCGGGCGACGTGATCGCCGAGCTGGATCCGGCGGACCATGCCGTGCGTGTCGAGCAGATCGACGCCCAGATCGCCAGCATGCAGCAGCAGGTCAAGCAGGCCGGGGCCCAGATCGAGCAGGTGCGCGCGCAGGCCGCCGCCGCCGCCGCCCAGGTCAAGCAGTCCCAGGCCCAGTTGCTGCGGGCGCGCCAGGATGCCGAACGCTTCGGCCAGCTGTACAACGAGACCATGAAGGCGGTCTCGAAGGCCGAGGTGGATGCCTCGAACGCCGCGCGCGACGCCGCCGTGGCCGACCTGGCCGCACGCCGCGATAACGCCGCCGCGGCGCAAGCCCAGATCGGCGCTGCCGAGGCGGGCCGCGACGTGCTCGAGGCGCAGGTGAAGGTATTGCAGGCGCAGTCGAAGGAAGCGCTGCAGCAGCTGGCCTACAACCGCATCGTCGCGCCGGTGGACGGCCGCGTCGGCCGCCGCAGCGTCGAAGCCGGCGCCCGCGTGCAGCCGGGCCAGGCGATGCTGGCGGTGGTCGAGGACAACGTCTGGGTGGTCGCCAACTTCAAGGAAACCCAGCTCGCCGGCCTGGCGCCGGGACAGCTGGTCGATATCGCCGTCGACGCGCTGCCCGAGCATCACCTGGTGGGCCGCGTGGACAGCTTCGCCCCGGCCTCGGGCAACCAGTTCGCGCTGCTGCCGGCCGATAACGCGACCGGCAACTTCACCAAGATCGTGCAGCGCGTGCCGGTCAAGATCACGCTCGACCCGCGTGACGTGAAAAAATACGCCGGCCGCCTGGTGCCCGGCATGTCGGTGGTGGCCGAGGTCGAACTCGGCCAGGACGTCAAACCGACCCGAACCGCGGCCGTTCACTAAGCGCTTGCCATGACGACGCTGAGCAAACCCGCCGGCCCTGGCGCCATGCCGGGCGCACCAGGCAATGGGGCCGCCGTGGACCTGCGCACCTGGATCGCGATCGCCGCCGGCATGCTGGGCGCCTTCATGGCGGTGCTCGACATCCAGATCACGAATTCCTCGCTGCGCGACATCCTCGGCACCCTGTCGGCCACGCAGGAAGAAGGCTCGTGGATCTCGACCGCCTACCTGTGCGCCGAGATCGTCGTGATCCCGCTGACGGCGCTGTTCACGCGCGCCTTTGGCGTACGCAACTACATGATCGGCACCACCGCGCTGTTCCTGGTGTTCTCGACCCTGTGCGGCGCGGCCTGGAGCCTGGAGAGCATGATCGTGTTTCGCATGCTGCAGGGCTTCACCGGCGGCGCGCTGATCCCGATGGCGATGACCCTCGTGATGACCCTGCTGCCGCCGTCGAAGCGCGCTACCGGCATGGCCATCTTCGGCCTGACCGCGACCCTGGCGCCGGCCATGGGCCCGACCCTGGGCGGCTACTTGTCCGAGCTGTATGGCTGGCCGTCGATCTTCTACATCAACTGGGCGCCGGGCGTGCTGCTCATCGCCGGCATAGCCTGGGGCCTGAATCCCGAGAAGGCCAACCTCAGGACGCTGGTAAAGGCCGACTGGCTGGGCATCGCGCTGATGGCGATGGGCCTGGCCTGCCTGACGATCTTCCTGGAAGAGGGCAATTCGAAGGACTGGTTCGATTCGAGTTTCATCGTGACCTTCGCCGCGCTCTCGCTCACGGGCCTCCTGGGCTGGGTGGCGCTCTGCTTCTCGAAGCCGGAACCGTTCGTCAACCTGCGCCTCTACGGCCAGCGTAACTTCCTGGTGGCGACCACGCTGTCGGCGGTGATCGGCATGGGCCTGTATGGATCCTCTTACCTGTTGCCGCTGTACCTAGGCCAGATCGCCGGCTATACGCCGATGCAGATCGGCGAAGTGATCGCCTGGGTCGGCCTGCCGCAGTTGCTGGTGATGCCGTTCGCGGCCAAATTGTCCTCAAAAGTGGACAACCGCATCCTGTGCAGCTTCGGCCTGTTCATGTTCGGCATCTCGTGCATCATGAATTCCTTCATGGACGCCACCACCGGCTACGACCAGCTGATGTGGACGCAGGTCGTGCGCGCCATCGGCCAGCCGTTCGTGATGCTGACGCTGTCGAACTTCGCGATGTCCGGCCTGCCGCCGCGCGACATGGGGTCGGCCTCGAGCCTGTTCAACATGACACGCAACCTGGGCGGCTCGATCGGCATCGCGCTGCTGGCGACGTCGCTCACCAACCGCGAACACTTCCACTCGGCGCGCCTGGGCGAAGCGGTCTCCAGCTATGCGCCTGCGACCCAGGAACGCCTGGACGCGCTGACCCAGGGCTTCATCGCCAGGGGCATCGATCCGGCCCGGGCAGCGAACCAGGCGCTGGCCGTGGTCGACCGCCTGGTGCGGCGCGAAGCCTATGTGATGGCCTATAACGACGGCTTCTGGATCATCGGCATGATCCTGCTCGCCTGCATCGCGGCGATCTGGATGGCCGACAAGGTCAAGTCGCCGGGCGGCTCGGGCGCCCACTGAATTCGAATGGAGAGAAAAACCATGTTCAAACCTCTCGCCGGCGTCCTTGCGATTGCCGCCCTGACCGCCGGCTGCAGCACGCTCGGCCCCGATTTCCGGGCGCCCGACGCGCCGGCGCAAACCGCGTACCGTCATGCCGACCCGGCCAGCGACGCCGCGCGTTTGCCGGCCGCCTGGTGGACCGTGTTCCATGACGCCACCCTCGACCGCCTCGAGGCGCGCGCGCTGCGCGACAATCCGGGCGTGCAGGCCGCGGCCCAGCGCCTGCTGCAGGCGCAGGCGCAGCTCGGCGTGGTGCGCGCCGGCCAGCTGCCGGGCGTCGCGGTCGGCGCCGGCGTGTCGAATGCCCGCACCTCGGCCGAGACGTCGCAGGGCCTGGCCCTGGGCGGCCGCTCGATCGAGGGCAACAACTACAGCGTCGGCGCCTCGCTGTCGTATGAGCTCGACCTGTGGGGCCGCGTGCGCCGCCTCGTCGAGGCCAGCGATGCGCAGGCGCTGGCGGCGCAGATTGACCGCGACGGCGTGATCCTGCTGCTGTCGAGCCAGGTCGCGTCGGCGTACTGGCAGCTGCGCGGCCTGGACGCCGAGCGCGCGATCCTGGAGGACGCGCTGGCCACGCGGCGCGAGGCGCAGGAACTGGTCGAGGCGCGTTTCCATGCCGGCCTGTCGAACGAGCTGGACGTGTCGCGCGCGCGCATCGAGCGCGCCAACGCCGAAGCCGACCTGCACGAGGTGCAGCGCCAGCGCAACCTGGTCGAACATGCGCTGGCCACGCTGGTGGGCAGCACGCCCAGCGCGCCGTTGCCGGCCCCCAGCCAGACGGAAACCGCGGCCGCGCAACTGCCGCAGCCGCCCGCGATTCCCGTCGGCCTGCCGGCCAGCCTGGTGGGCCAGCGGCCCGACCTGGCGGCCAGCAGCGCGCAGCTGAAGGCCGCCAATGCGCAGATCGGCGTGGCCGAAGGCGCGTTCTATCCGGCGCTGTCGCTGACCGGGAATGTCGGCTATGCCTCGCAAAGCCTGAACGACCTGACGAAAGGCGGGGCGCGCCAGTTCTCGGTCGGCCCGCTGGCGCTGTCGCTGCCGATCTTCGACGGCGGCCGCAATCGCGCCAACCTGGCGCTGGCCAGGGCGCGCTACGACGAGGCCGTGGCCAACCACCAGACGACGTTGTTGACGGCGCTGCGCGAAGTCGAAGACGCGCTGTCCGACCTGCAGCAGCGCCAGAAACAGGGCGAAGTGCAGGCCCGTTCGCAAGAGGCCGCGGCGCGCGCGCTGCTGGTGGCGCAGGCGCGCTACGAGCGCGGCCTGTCGACCTATCTCGACGTGACCGACGCCCAGCGCAGCGCATTGGCGGCGGACCGCGCCGCGGCCGGGATCCGCACCCAGCGCCTGCTGGCGACGGTGGCGGTGGCGCGCGCCCTGGGCGGCGGCTGGCATCAGGGCGAGGCGCTGGCGACCGTGCGTTGAACGCGGGGAAGGCGACGCCTTTCACGCTGCGGTTCGCCATGCTGGTGCAATCATGGCATCGTTGACCTGTGCGACGCGGGAGGCCGCCATTGCGGTCCTTGATTTTTTTAAACATACAGAAATATTTTCCTGAAAGTAGTGTGCGATCCGGAGATAGAATTTCCGATAGGAATTTCTTTCATCGTGGAGAAGCACTATGTCCAAGCCCTTCCTGGTCGCGGCGATCTGCGCCGCGGCATCCGCTGTGCTCCCCTTGCAGGCCGCCCAACTGACCGCCCAGGAATCGCGCTGGCTACGCGCGGCCGCCCCGGTGCTGGACTACTCGAAGTCGATATCCCTGCCGGTGGACGTCATCGTCCAGCCGCAGGCCTCCGCCGGCGCCGTGCCGCTGGCGATGGGCTTCGCCGGGGGGCGCTGCAAGCTGGTGTTGTCGATGCGCGGCAATCCCGACGCCGAGAAGGTGCTGGCAGGCGTTCCCGCCGCCGAGCAGGCACTCTTGATCGAGGCCATGGCCGCGCATGAACTGGCCCATTGCTGGCGCTATGCCCAGGGCGAGTGGCACCTGCTGCCGGCCGGCTTTGTCGAGACCGGCCGCGAAACCTCGCACGACAGCGCGCTGCTGGCCGCGGCGAAGGCGATGCGCGACACCCGGCGCGAGGAAGGTTTCGCCGACCTGGTGGCGCTGGCCTGGGTCCAGCGCACCAATCCCGGCGAATATGCGCGGGTGCACGATTGGCTGAGCGGCGTGCGCGCCGGCGTGGCGGTGCCGCGCAGCGGCCACGACACGCGCGCCTGGGTAAGGCTGGCCGGTAATGGCGCGCAGTTCGACAGCCGCATGACGCCATTCGCGGCCGCCGATGCGCTATGGCGCGAAGGCTTGCTGCTGAGCGAGTGACGGCGCTGTGCGCGGCGAGCACTCGTCCCTGTGCGAGCAATTGAATTTTTTATAAGTGTTCGGTGACGCACAGAGAGCTCGTCAGTACAGGCGTTTAATGAGTCCCACCAATAACTCAATAGAGGGACTCAACATGAAATCGTTCATCGCCACGCTGATCGCTACCGCCGCCGTCGCCGCCATCGGCATCGCCCCTGCCGCCGCCCAGACCAACAAGGATGCCCACAAGACGGCCATGGACAAGGTGAAGGCCGACTACCGTGTGGCCAAGGACAAGTGCGACGCCATGAGCGGCAACGCCGAAGACATCTGCGAAGATGAAGCCAAGCTGGCGCGCGCGAAGGCGGAACTCGATGCGACCACGAAGCACGACAACACCGGCAACAACGTGCGCAAGGCACGCGACAAGGTCATCGATGCAGAGTACGACCTGGCTGACGAGAAATGCGATGCGCTGAAAGGCGATGCCGAGGACAAATGCGAAGACCAGGCCAAGGCCACCCGCGACGCCGCGCGTGACGCCAACAAGGCCAAGTAATCCCTGCTGATCCTGGCGCCGCATCCCTGCGGTAACCGGAGCAACCCCTGAACGTCGTTTTTCGCGCAAAGCGGAAACGACGTTCTTGCGTTTGGAGGGTGAGTGTCTTGAGGGTGAGTAGCTTGGGGCTGTGTCCTGCAATCTGGTTTGTCCAGGCAAGGTACGCTGTCGCACAGATATCGAAGCGGGCGGGGCGTTTAATGGATGTCATTCCAACCATGCATGCAAGGGAATCCAATCATGAAAACCCTCATCGCCACGCTGATCGCCAGCGCCGTAGCCGCCGTCGCCGTGGCTCCTGCCCATGCTGCCCCTGTCGACCGGGACGCCCACCGCGCCGCGATGGACAAGGCGGCCGCGGACTACCGAAGCGCCAAGGCCAGGTGCGACGCCAGGAGCGGCAATGCCGGGCAGGTGTGCGACGACGAAGCAAAGCTGGCCCAGGCGCGCGCGGAACTCGATGCCTACACCAGGCACGACAGCACCGGCGCCAACCTGCGCGATGCACGCGCCAAGGTGATCCGCGCCGAGCACGCGCTGGCCGATACCCAGTGCGACGCCAGCGCGGCCGGCGACAAGGACCGCTGCCAGGCCACGGCCGGCTCGATCCGTGATGCCGCGCTGGCGCGCCTGGACGATCGCGATGGCGCCACCGCTGTCGGCGGCAGCGGCGGGGCCGGCCTGGTGGCACGCACCGATACCCTCGACCCCAGGAAGGCAGCCGCCGTGCAGAAGTGTCAGGAGGCCAGCGGCAATGCGCATACCGCCTGCGTGATCGACGAGCGCGGCAACGTGACCACGGCCGCCGGCGTGACCGCAACCACCGGCGCGGCGGTCGCCGCCAGCACCCGCGAAGCGGCGGCGAACGCGGCCGAGAACACCCGCGAAGCGGCGCGCAATGCGGCGGACAAGACCCGCGAGGTGGCGTCGAACGTGGCCGAGAAGACCGGTATGGCCGGCGCCGGCGAACGCACCCGCGAAGCGCTCGCCACCGTGAAGGAAAAGACCGCGGTCGCCGTCGACCGCACCAAAGAAATGGCCTCGAACGCCGTCCGCAAGACGGAAAACGCCACCGAGCGCGCCGCCGAGAAGACGGTCCGCGTGGCCGCGGACAGCACCATCACCACCAAGGTCAAGGCGGGCCTGGTGGCCGACCCTGACCTGAAGGGCATGGAAATCAGCGTCGACACCGAAGGCGGTGTCGTGATGCTGAGCGGCTTCGTCGCATCGAAGGCCGAAGCCGACAAGGCCATGCAGCTGGCCAGGGATGTCGACGGCGTGACCAGCGTCAGGAGCGCCATCAAGGTCAAGTAATGCCAGCCTGACCGGCTTGCAGCCCGCAGCCTACCGGCGCGCGGGCTGTTTTGCTTTCCGGGTTTGCGCTCATGCGGTGTGGATGACGCGCCACAGTTTGGGCGGCCGGTGGATGTGGGGCGGGCATGGTGTCCGGCCCGGCATCCGGCGGAGGCTATAATGACCGACGTGAATAAACTCGAAGCATTCGGATACATCGCGGCGCAGGCCGTTCGCGGTGAGATCACTTTCCCCACCAGCGTCAATGCCGTGTTGCGCCTGCAGCTCGCCCTGGACGACCCGGATTGTCATATCGACGAGGCGATCCGCCTGGTGCTGGCCGAACCACAACTGGCCGCACGCACGGTCGCCATCGCCAATACGGCCGCCTTCGGCGGCGGCAGTGCGATACCGGTGACCAACGTTCGCGCCGCGCTGTCGCGCATCGGCTACCGGCGCCTGCAGGCCCTGGTGGCCAGCCTGGTAGTGCGGCAATTCGGCAACCGCATCAACGATCCCGGCCTGCGCGCCAAGGCCGAGCAATTGTGGGCGCACACGACCCAGGTCGCCTCGATCGCCCATTCGCTGGCGCGCCGCGTCACTGGCGTCGATCCCGATACCGCCCTGTTCGCCGGCATCGTGCACGAGGTCGGCGCCTTCTACCTGCTGGCACGGGCCGACGAATTTCCCGGCCTGCTGGACGACGATCCGGAGAACTGGGGCGCCCTGTGCGAAGACGTGGTCAGCGCCGAAGTGATGAAAAAGCTGTCGATTCCGCCCGCGGTGTCGGAGTCGATCGCCGACATGCGCGGCGGCTGGATGAACATGCCGCCGGGCACCTTGCTCGATACGCTGCTGCTCGCGAACCAGTATGCGCCGGTGGCCTCGCCCCTCGACGGCCGCCGCGCCCAGTTGCCGGAACATGGCGAGAGCGCACTCGACTTCGTGTTCGACGAGGTCACCCTGCAAGATATCCTGGATGAGTCTGCCGAGACCGCGAAGGCCATGGGCGACATCGCTCTGGTGTAACGGACATCGGCGCAAGCGTATTGCGTTTACAGCCCGGCACGCCGCCACGTTCGACGCTCAAGCCGCCGTCGCCAGGGCGACGGCGTAGCAGGGATATCGCGCCAGCCTGCGCCGGGTCAGGCGCAGCCGGCCAGCACCCGCATCTGCATGCGGTGGCGCGCCAGCATGAACGCCGACAAGCCCACGCCGCACAGCGCCAGGGCCGCCGCCACCCACTGCGGCGCCGTGAACGCATAGCCCAGCGTCAGCGGCACACCGCCGAGGAAGGCGCCCAGCGCATTGCCGATATTGAAGCCGGACTGGCCCAGCGAGGAGCCGAGCATCTCGGCTTCGCGCGAGTGCTCCATCAGCAGCAGCTGGATCGGGGGGCCGATCGCCAGCGCATTGGCGCCCGTCAGGAAGGCCAGCACGACCATCGCCGGCTTCGACTCCGCCAGGAAGCCGTTGCACAGCAGGAGAACGGTCATCGACATCATGAGGATCAAGAGGGCGGGCAGCGGGTGCACGCGGTCGGCCAGGCGGCCGCCGAACTGCACGCCGACCGTCATGCCGACGCCGACCGCGGTCATGATCAGGGGAATCGTGGTCGAATCGAAGCGCGTGACGTCGGTCAGCAGCGGCGCGATATAGCTGAACCAGGCGAAGAAGCCGCCGGTGCCGATCGAGACGATGCCCAGCGCCAGCCACAGGTCGAGATGGCGGAAGATGCGCAGGTCTTGCATGATGCCGGTGCGCTTGCCCGGTTCGATGTGCGGCACCCACTGGCGCAGGCTCAGCATGGTGAAGAGGCCGATCACGGCCACGATCAGGAACACCAGGCGCCAGTCGATGGTGTGGCCGATCCAGGTGCCCAGCGGCACACCCAGCACATTGGCCAGGGTCAGGCCGGTAAACATCGTGGCGACGGCGGCGGCGGTGCGGCCCTCGTCGGCCAGGCGGCTGGCCACGACGGCGCCGACGCCGAAGAAGGCGCCATGCGGCAGGCCGGCCAGGAAGCGCGAGACCATCATGATCTCGAAGTTCGGCGCGAAGGCCGACATCGCATTGAAGATGGCGAACATCAGCATGAACCAGATCAGCACGCTGCGCGGCGGGCGGCCGGCCACCAGGCTGACCAGGGTCGGTGCGCCGACCACGACGCCCAGTGCGTAGGCGGTGATCAGGTAGCCGGCTTGCGGAATGGTGATGTGCAGGCCGCTGGCGATGTCGGGCAGGATGCCCATCATGACGAATTCGGTCATGCCGATGCCGAAGCCGCCGAGGGCGAGAGGAAGTAGGCTTTTCTTGATCACGGGATTGTTGTTGTTCGGGGTGGAAAGAGGAAAGCCGGCCGAAGCGTATGCGCGGCCGGGTCTGGCACTATACCGGGCACGAGCGGATGCGTCCGCTTTCGTGTCGTGATGACGGGTATAGGGCGCGGGAATGGCGTCAAGCCGGTTCGCGGTCCCCGTCGTCCGCGTCGGAAGGCCATTGCAGGCGGCCGTGGCCGGCTTCGTCGAGGCGCGCGCGCAGCGCGTCGGCGGCGCCCGCCGGCAGGCTGAAGGTGAAGCGCACGTCGTCGCCGTGCTCCACCGCGTCGAGGCTGGCGCCGGCGGCCTCGAGTTCGCGCCGCAGCATGCCTTCCATGGCATAGGGAACGCTGCAGCGTAACTGGCGCAGCTTGACGATCGGGACCTTGGTTGCCGTCAGCAGGGCCTGGGCCACGCTGTCGGTATAGGCGCGCACCAGTCCGCCCGCGCCGAGCTTGACGCCGCCAAAGTAGCGCACCACGGTGGCCAGCACGCCTTCCAGGTCCTGGTGGCGCAATACGTCGAGCATGGGACGGCCCGCGGTGCCGCTGGGTTCGCCGTCATCGACCGCCGCCGACTGGCCGCCGGCCAGCAGGGCCCAGCACACATGGGCCGCACCCGGATGCCGGGCACGCAGTTCGGCCACGATCTTGACCGCCCCGGCGCGGTCCGGCATCGGCTGCACGCAGGCGATGAAGCGGCTTTTCTTGATGACCAGTTCGTGGTGAACGGCGCTGGCGATCGTCTGGGGCATGGCGTTCGGAAAGTGAAAACAACAACGCCAACCCGAAGGCTGGCGCTGTTGTCTGAATCTCTGGTAGGCCGTGCGTGGCTCGAACACGCGACCAACGGATTAAAAGTCCGCTGCTCTACCAACTGAGCTAACGACCCGAAGAAGACAAGATTATAGCGTTACTTGACCGATTTACCAAGTGCTTTGAGTCACTTTTTATGGACGCCGGCTGGGTCATCGCCGTTTTTGGGCGCCCGGTCCTGCGCTTTTTTCGGCGCTTCTTCCTGCGCTTCCTGCTGCGCGTCGGGTGCGTGTTCATGCCCTGGCGGCAATTCGCTCTGCTCGACGGGCGCGTATTTCGTCTTCGGATCCCCTTCGACGTCGCGTTCGATTTCGTCGTCTTCGGCCTTCACTTCGCGCATGGCTTCCGGCTCGAGTTTCTCGGCCTCGGTATTCATGCGGATGAACAGGCCCCAGGTCGCGAGGATCGCGGCGGCAGCCAGGCCGACCGAGGCGGCGTGCGGGAGGAATTGCGGCGCACCGTTCACGAATTTGAAGACGCCGATCAAGGCTTCGACCGACAGGGCGACCACGACCACGATCAGGAAGCGCGACAGGAAACGGCGCACGCGGGTCGGCGCGCTGATATTGGCCGAGCGCTGGACTTCTTCTTCGAGCACGGTCTGCCCCAGCTCCAGCGACGCGACCGCGATGGTCAGCAGGCCAATACATTCGAGCAGCACGTCGAACCGCTCACTGGCGGGCTCGGAATTGAAGGGGCTGATCGCATGCCAGGTTTCGATCCCGGCCAATACGATCAAACCCATTCCGCAAGTAAAGAAGAGGGCAACGATCAGCAGGTAGCCGACCAGGAAAATTCGTTCTATCAGGTGCATATCGAGAGACTCCGGAAGTTGCAATTATTTTAACACCAACTATCGCAGGTCCTGCGTCTGGATGAAAGCGCCTGCTTGTTTGCGTTGACCAGAACCGGTGAGTTTCTCGTGGATTTCCTGGAGACGGATGTCACACAACCCGGCAGTCAACGCTGCAGCCCCGGGCGCGAAACCCAGGCTATTCGCACGCGCGCTGGTTGAACCGCTGCTTCCTGCGAGCTGTCAAACATTGGGTCACGCAAAACCGGCGGCCGGGGGTAAATGGTGTCAGCCGGGCATTGCCGGCAAGCGTACGAAGCGAATTCTTTCGCCGGGAACGTGATTCTGGAAGGACCTCACATGGCTAAGTATCTGGTTGAAGCGAGCTATCTCAGCGAGGGGATCAACGGCCTGCTGAAGGAAGGCGGAACGCGGCGGCGCGAGGCTGTCGATCAATTATTCCACTCGCTAGGCGGGAAGGTCGAAGCCTTTTATTTCGCGTTCGGCGACAGGGATGTCGTCATTATCGGCGAGCTTCCCGACAACGCCACCGCCGCGGCGCTGGCGCTCAGGGTCGATGCCTCCGGCGTCACGACGTGCAAGACGACGGTGCTGATGACACCCCAGGAAATCGATGCGGCCGTGACCAAGACCGTGACCTATCGTCCACCGGGCTCTGACATACCCGCCGAGGTCGCCAACTGGGAAGGCGAGGGCGGCCATCTTGCGTCAGGTGCGCAAGGTGGAAATGAATGAACGGGGATATTGCAGAAACAAAAACGCCAGGCTGTGCCTGGCGTTTTTTGTTCGCATCTTTACTGAATTCTTTGGTAGGCCATGCGGGATTCGAACCTGCGACCAACGGATTAAAATCAATGCGCGCTCAGTCCCTTGGCCTCGCTATACGAAGCAAAGACCTGCTGCAGCGACTTCGTCTCAGGCAGCACGTACACGATGCCATTATTTTTAAAGGCAGGCATCACGATCTTGTCGAAAAACGTCGCTGCCACGTTAATGCATCCGTAGGAGATACGATTGTCCTGCGTCGTGGCACTGGCCAGGCGTTCGGCACGGCGCTCGGCGCGATTGCCGGTCGCCACGCGATGGAGCGAGATCGCAGCCGCATAGTCGACCCACAGGATTTCCTTGCCATGGATATTGCGCGCCAATGCGGCCACGAAGCGGCCGGCCGGCGTGGTCCGCTCCTCGGGCAGAATGCTCGAGATTTTTCGCTCGCCAATGCCGGGAACGGAATCGTCACCGACGGCCGCGCCCAGCAGCGCGGCGGCACTTCCGCGTAATTGCCCTTTGCCGTCGAAAACGTAGACCATGGCGGCCTTCTTGTCGACGATCATGAAGGGCAGGTCACGATGATTGTTGGACCCGATAACCCAGTCGGCAACTTTCACCGCATCCGGCGATGCGTGCGCGTGCTGGAAGCTGGCGCGCACGGCCGTGTCAGCCGCACGCGCCGGCGCCGTGCCAAGGCTGGAGGCGGCGCACGCCGCCAGCACGAGCAGTTGCTTGCAGGACTTCATACCGTCCTTAGTTGCGATCCGGCTTGACGGGACGATTCGGCGGCACGTGGGTGTCGGGCAGCTCGGCTACCGGCGGCGCGACGACCGGCGGTTGGGCTGGCACTGGCGGACGTGGCAACACAAACACGGGCGGCAACTCCTCCGTTGCCGCAAGCACCTGGATTGGCGGCACGACAACCGGTTGCGGCACCACGAGGACGCGCGGGCCGACGACCGGCGGCGCTGCGACAAGCGACGCAGCTTCGACCAGCGCCGCGATGACAACTGGCGGTGGCACGACAATCGGCGGCGCGACCACGACCGGGGGGGGCACTACCACCGGAGGGGCCACCGGCGGCGGCACGACCACCGGCGGCGGCACGACCACTGGCGGCGGCACGACCACCACCGGTGGCGGCACGACGACGGGCGGCGGCACCACCACTGGCGGCTGAACCACCGGCGGCGGGACGACCACTACCGGCGGCGGTACGACGACCGGCGGCGGCACAACCACCGGCGGCGGCACGACCACCGGTGGCGGCACGACTGCCGCCGTAATATTCGCCTGCGTCTTGCCAGTGATCACGCCGCAGCACGACACGGGCAGCGCATAGCTCGCAGCCTGCGGGCCGCCAAGGCTGTAGCCGGTGAAGCTGACGGTCTTGCCGGTTGCGACGTCGGCGCTGTCGAAACTCGCCGTGGCGCCCGCGTCTGCGATCAGGGTCACGCCGCTTGGGGCGCCGAGTAGGGACGTCAGGGTGGCCGAGGTCGAACCGTCGAAGATCTTGTCGGCACCGGTTGGCGATACCAGCATTTTCTGGGTGAGCGTGGAACCACCCGACAGCGTGAATTGCGGCAGGTAGTCGGTTGGTGCGGTGTACGAAACGGGATTGTAGATCACCAGCGCCGGCGCGTCCGGTCCGGTCACGGTGACGGGAGGCGCGACGGGCGAGAAGTTCACCGTTCCCTCGCCGCTGCCATCGGTGCCGGCGCTTAGCACAAGGCCGAGCGGCAGGCCGAGGCTCTGGTCCGGAATGCTACTGCCCCTGGTCAGCGTGATCTGTCCGTCGATGTTCACGTCATTGCCGGCGCACATCATCAGGTTGCCGTCAGTGGTGGTCAATGCGGCCAACAGGTTCAGATTGCGCCCGGCGCCCAGCAGCACGCTGCCGTTGACAGTGGTAACGGCGGCGTTGACGTTGATGTCACGGCCGCAGCATGCCACCAGATTGCCATTGGTGGCGCTGATCGGCTGGTTGATATTGATGTCGCGCACTGCTTCCAGCGTCAGCGTGGTCGGGCTCGAACTCGCCGTCCAACTCACCGCCTGATTGACGTGGATATCGCCATTGCCTTCGCTTGCCGTGCCGATGTTGGTCAGCGGCGGGGTGCCGGCTGTGGTGACCTGCGGATCAGGGGCCGTCACGATCGTGACGCTGTTGGTAACAAGCAGGGCCGACAGCGTTGCGCCAGAAATGTTGTCGGTTGCGTCGCCGCCGATGACGAAGTCCTGCGGATCGATCAGCCAGGTGCCGGTCAGCCCCTGTTGCGCGCTGGTGCTGATCTGGGCGTCGGCGGCCACCTTCACCGTGGCGGCCGAGGTTTCGATGAAACCGCCGTCGCCGCCGGCGCGCGCGCTGGCGTCGAGCGTGCCGCCCACACTGGCGGTGCCCGACTGCATGTCGCCCAGCAGTTTGATGACGCCGCCCTGATTTTCAAGGCGCTGGGCGCGGATCACGCCGGTATTGTTCACCGCCGTGTGCAGCAGGCTGCCGGCGCCCTGGGTGGTCAGCAGCACCTGGCCGCCATCTGCCTGGATCAGGCCGCCGTTTCTGGCCAGTGCGTTGAGCGCACCCTGGTCGACGCTGACGCCGAGCAGGCTGTCGCCGAGCATATCCATGGTGAAGGCGCTGCCGCCGGCCATTGCAACCGTGCCCAGCGGAGCCGAGATACTGCCGTCATTGCTGACGTCCTTGGCCAGCAGGGCGATATAGCCGCCGTCGGCCGCCTGCAGCGCGCCTTCATTGCGCACGACGGCGTCGCCGCTGCCAGAAAACGTGTAGCGGCCCGCCATGAAGTCGGCGTCGCTGATGTTGCCGGTGGATGCGACCAGCGCGCCCACGTTGACCGATGCGCCTTTGCCGAACAGGACGCCGTTGGGGTTCACCAGGAACACCTTGCCGTTGGACGACAGTGTGCCCAGGATGCGCGATGGGTCGGGGCCGACCACCCGGTTGAGCGCGACGGCGCTGCTGTCCGGCTGCACGAAGCGCACGCTGTCGCCGGCGCCGATCGAAAAGCCCTGCCAGTTGATCGCCACGTTCTGGCTCGTTTGCGTGATGGTCATGCCGTTGGCGCCGATGTTAATGGTGGCGCCGCCGGCCGTGACGACGCCGCCGGTGGGTTGCTGGGCCTGTACTGCCGGCGTAAAGGCGAGCGCCAGCGCGCTGACCAGCGCGCCCAGTGCAAAGCGCGCGCCGGCGCCGGTGGTGCTCGAGGACGCGGCCTTGCCGGCGCCCTTGGCGTTTTCGGAGACGGCGACAAAGGTGCCGGCCTGCGCGTTCCATATTGATCTGTAGATGGTATTCATGGTGAGTCCTTGTTCTGTCAATCAGTGGGAACGGCGCTTAGAAGAATTTCACGGCCTGGAGCCAGAAGCGTCCCGACTTGTCGGGCGCCGACGTGGCTGTTTCGCTGCCGAGCTTGCGGGCGTAGTAGGCACGCACCATGAAGTCGTTGCTGTCGGCCCAGACCAGGCCGAGGCCGGCGCCGCTCAAGGTCCGGCTGTTGGGTCCGGCCAACCACGGGGTGCGCTCGCTCGTCACCCGCCCGGTATCGACAAAGCCCACCAGGTGCAGCTGGCCGGGCTGCTGCGCCGACAGCTTCGGCAACAGCGCGCGTGCTTCCAGGCTCAGGACGAAGCCCTGGTCGGCATAGGCTTCGCCCTCGGGATAGGCGCGCACCGCGTTCATGCCGCCCAGTTCCATTTTCTCGGACACATCCAGGTTTTTCGAGGCGAACTGGCCGTTGATCGCGGCCGACAGCGACACCGCATCGGTGATGCGCTGCACCCGCGAGGCGCTGTAGGACAGCTTGTTGAAGCTTCCGTTGCTGCGCGCCGTGGCGGCATCGATCGCCAGCACGCCGGGCGTGCGGATATCGAGCTCGCCGCTTGACCAGGTCAGCGAGAAGGCGTTCGCCCCGCCGCCGCCGAACTTGTCGCGACGGTCGCCAAGCAGGCTGGCCATCAGCACATCGGTTTTCTTGTCGCTGAGCGCGCCGGTCAGGTCGACCTCGTCGTGGAAGCTCCTGGCGTCGTAGGCAATCTGCGTAGACAAGTTGGCGTTGCGCGAGCGAATCAGCGGGTAGCTGGCAAAGATGCTGGCAACCTCGGCCGTGCCATGGGCGTGCAGCGGCGCGAATTCCTTGCCCAGCTTATAGCGCAGCTTGCTGTAGCCGAGGCCTGCCTGGACCTTCCCAAAGTGCATCTGATACGAGGCGCGGGCATAGTTCAGGCCCTCGCCCGAGCTGATCATGCGCACGGTGGCGACGTCGCCCAGACCCAGGACCTGGTTGACGTTGACGGTTGCGCCCAGCCGGTATTGGCCGGTATAGCGGTTGCCGGCATTGTCGGCGTCAACGCTGCCGGACACGCGCCGGCCGGGTACGACGTCGACGATCAGGTCTGCACTGCCGACCGACGCACCCGGCGCCAGCGTGGAGGTGACCACGACGCCCGGCAGATCGGAGAGCAGCAGCAGGCCGCTTTCCAGCGGCCCATTGGTGACCGCGTCGCCAGCATGCAGGCCGTCGATCTGGCTTGCCAGCAGCCGATCGGACATATTGCTCTGGTTACGGAAGCTGATCTTGCCGTAGTGACCTTCGAGCACGGCGATGGTGACCACGCCATCCTTGATGTCCTGCGCCGGCAGATACGCCTGGGCCAGCAGGTAGCCATCGCGGCGGTAGTGCGCCACCAGCCGCGCCGCCATGCGCAGCAGGTCGGCCATGGACAGCTCGCTGCCCGGCACGAAGCCCGTCAGCGCCAGCAGCTTGGGTTCCGGGTAGGCCTGTGCGCCCGCGACGCGCACCCGGTTGACGACGATCTTGACGCTGTCCGATGGTGCCGCAGGCAGGGCGTTGCCGGCCTCGATGCGCACGTCCGGCGCGGCTTTCAGCGGCACCGGAGAAGCGGGAATCTGCTGGATTTGACTACCAGCGGTAGGAGTCTGAGCGAATGCGGCTGCGTGGCCCAAGGCCATCAGTGCTAATGGCAGTAATTTTTTGCGTAACATCTGTTGCTCCTGTCGATTGCACCCAATGTGCATATCATTTCTTCGGAGCAATTCTACGTTTGCGGCAAAGCGCGTCAGTACGCTAGCCCACACAGACTTTCTTAACGAAAATTTTGTCGCGGAATGACACAATTGGCCGGGAGGCGAGGGCGCTTGCGCAAGGAACAGCGAGGGAACAGAACGCGAAAAAGCCCACGAACGCTAATTCGTGGGCTTCTTCCAAATTCTGGTAGGCCGTGCGTGGCTCGAACCCGCGACCAACGGATTAAAAGTCGCCGGGTCGAAATGAGCATTCTTTATTAATCAATGACTTGCAGCGCTTGCCAAGCACCTCAGTCAACGTCACCCAAGGGCGTCGATCAGAAGTTGCGGGATTTTGCGTCACAAATGCGTCACACCTGCTTGAGCCGACGGGATGGGGCAGAGATGCACGGGGCGCTGACTAAACTGCGGCAGCGGTCCGCACCGCATAGTCAACGTAGTAGTCCTCGTCGTATCGAATTTAATGTGTCTGCGTCATCACTCGCTGCTTGCCACAAGGGCAATGTCACCCATTCTACCTTGTAACGAAGTTTGCGCGTAGGTGATAGGAGCGACCAAGCGCTCTCGCTCAGGTGCACGAATACCTGTGATCAGTTGAATATCGTGAGTGGGCTGTACCGCTCATGCTGCTCTGATCGGTTTTATCAACCGCCTACATTTACCTGTGTAGCGGATGCAAGCGCGGTACAGGAGCGACATCGTTGACGCTGCAACAAGATTAGTCGAGAGAGCTGATCAGGCGGGCGCCACACTCGGTCACATCGCCATCGTAGGCGTACGGCTTGCCTTTGTGCTTCGCGCCGGCACCATCTGGTTTGATCGCGAATTTTCCTTTGCATGCCGGACAGTAGGTCATGTCGTCCTGGATTGCTGCTGCTTTGCCCATGGCGATCGTCTCCGACGAGGCGCTGATGACCTTGCCGCCATGGTCGGTCTTGTCGTCCAGGCGAATCACGCCTCGGCCCTGATGTTTCATCATCGCTCCTGATAATAGTTTCACCGCATTATCACTTGGCGGCGGCCGCCTCCGGTTTATTTTTAGGTAAGTAGTAGGAGCCTTCGGGGGCGCCAGGTACTTTGACCCTGAACTTCAGGCCAGAGAGAAGTTTGTCCCACAGCGCGACTGCCTCTTCGTCGCTGACCGATGCCTTATTAGCGGCCCCGACCAGATTGTCCTTGACCTTGGTGAACATGGCAGCGCCAAACGAGGGCGGGTTAGCCACGTCTGTCGGCGTACCAACAAAGGCCCACTCGAAATCGTGGGTGCCGTCGGGCCTTCGAATGAGCGATTCTTCGCCCTTCCAATGCTGTACGTCCCGCTTTCCTTCGCGCAGAACGTCCCGCTTGGGGTAAAGAATGCCTTGCATATCTTGGGCACCCTTGATACGGCCAAGCAGGGACAACTCGTCGCGCTTCATTTGATCGAACTCAGCCTTGTCGTAATCGGCGTAAGCATTCTTGTTAGAACTGACGGAGAACGTAACGTCCGGGAAGCTAGGCAAATAGATTCCTGCATATACCTTCTCTGAATCACCGTACCGATCACCTGTCATGAACCCGTGTTCGATACAGAAGCCCGGTTCGGTCGGCACCTCTTCCGCTGCGCGCAGCCGCAAGCTCTTGGCTTGCGCGAGCTGTCTAGTAACTACTGTGCTTTCGGTCTCGCCTTGTGTGATGGAGTCGCCCAGCACGAAAGTGATCTCGCCTTTGCTGATGTATGTGTCGAAGAACAGCGCGTTGCGCTCTTTTTTGTACTTATCTTCGAAATAGCGCGTCTGCCAGCTATCCTCGATCGGCCCTACGTCGTTGTAAGTAATTTCGGAAGTGCGTTTCTCTCTTTTTAATTTCGCAATTTTTCCTTCCGCCCTGCGTTTTGCCTTCTCGATACCTCCCGAAATAATATCTATATCTGAAGGAAACGAGGCGCTCCCCCACACAAGCTGGGCTTCCTGCGGCACTTCGATCGCATAGCGGCCGAAACAAAGGATTTTTGTTTTCTCGAACAGCGCGCGCAGACGCGGACTGAGCTTGACTGGTTCGGGCACGGCGGTCTCCTTGTAGGCATAGGTACGAGAATTTCCAGCTAATGACACCAAGGCAATCAGCAAGGCAGCGAATATGGCACCACGTTGCAGGGTCGGAGTGATCTTCACGCTGCCTCCCATTTCGCCGTCTTGGCAATTTGTACGACCGAATACAGCAGCGAGGCCAGCACATCCTGGTCTGCATAGCTGTTCTGGTGTTCGTAGCTCTTGCCCTTGGTCTCGCCATGCACGAATAGCTTGCCCGCGATCTGTTTGGCGGAGCGGGCGGCGGGGACGGTTTCGTCGCCGGGGGCGGCTGGCGGTTGCAGGACGAGCGTCAGTACGCGGCTGGCGGTCTGGACTTTCAATGTGCCTTGGGCGTCGTCGCTCAGTAGCTTCCAGGTCTCCACTGGGGACAACCTGATGTTCCGGGAGTCCCATACGTCGCGGTCGGTCACCTTGAACACGACCTCGCCATAGCTGAGGCGTTCCTGCGAAGAACAGTAGCTGCCGTAGCAACTGGTCGGGTGAAAGGTGGTTTTGATGTCTTCAATGAATTCACTGGCCATTGTCAAGCGATCGATAACGGCAGCGATACCACCTCCTGCTGATTCTTTCACGTCGCCCGGATTGACCCACTTCGGATTGATCAGCCGCCACCATCGATAGGCGGGTTGCAGGTAAATGCTCTCCAAGGCGCTCGCTTTGTCGCGGGGCCAGCTCCACATCTCGCGCCCGGACCCGTCCACGACCTTCAGCCACGATTTGCCGTAAGCGGATCCGGGAAATAGTTCCAGTGCGGCAGGCGCGTTGGCGAGAATGGCAGTGGCATGTTCACCATTAATGCCCAAAACCTTTGCCCCAGTTTCGGCTTTTATCCCCGATCCTTCCAGAAAGCCGAAACGCATGCGCTTATAGGATGCGGCGGCGCCCATGGTCGGCATCACGTTATGGTAGATGCCGAGCACCTTGACAGCGGGGTCGTTCAGCAGATTCCCATACTTCGGATGGATGAGCGCACGAGCGAGCAGACCGCCCATGCTGTGCGTGACGATGATTACCTCGTCGCATTTGAAGCCCCGCTTCTGGTAGCCCTTGGCAAGCCCACGTATGCGCTCCGCAATCACCGTCGCGGTCTCGCCATTGCTCTTCAAAAAGTTGTATCCCATGGCATGGACGGGATACCAGCACGCGGCGATTTTCTTCAGGTCCTGCTCCGTCAGTGCCGCGCCTGCATTTACGCCGCCAAAAGTGCGGGGATCGGCGAAGAGGGGTTTCCACATTGGGTTGGCCGCATCTCCTACCACCATATTGTTGAGGTGGCTTTCAGCCGTTTTCAACATTTTCCCGTAAGCGCCGGCGAACAGGACCTCGCTCCAGCCACGCCACCTTGCGACTTGTGCTGGCGTTTCCCGTTTCTTCATCAGTGGACTGTACTTGAAGCTCCGTTTCGTTACCGCACGCGTTCCTATCAGGGGCGGAATGGGTTCGAGGATGTCGGGCACGTTTTGATGCAGCCTGTCCGCAGCCAGCGTTTCAGCGCCTTCGGGATCGAAGCGATCTTCGCTTTCCGTATAGTGGTAGTACTCGACCTCTGTCTCGTTCGGGTCGAGCATGAGTTGCCGCTGTTCCGGCGAGGCATTTTTGTACCAGCCAACCAATCCAGCGCTAACAAGGGCGGCCGCACCATTGATGCCGACCATATCATCCGGCCGCCATGAACGGTTATCAGGCCGCTCCAGCTTTTTCTGTCGTTCCTTGCTCAGCCGAAGATTACTGCCCATCACGCCGGGCAGGAAGATCACGGGAATCACTTTTTTGGGCGGGAGCTTGACGTCGTGGCGGACCTTGTCGTCCGTCTTCGTCATATAGACCGTATACTCAGCCCACCCTCCGACGCCTTGCGTGAATTCGCCCTGATAATTGCCGCGCTCGTTCAGTCCGGATTGATCGCTCATGGTAGTTCACCCTTGTAGCGGATGGTGTAGGAGTCGAAACCGCCAGATTTCTGTACCTCGGTGCTACCGCTGGCCGCCGTTTTTCCGTCCATGACCGTCCCGTCGCCGCGCACGAGTTCGTAGGCGATGTCCTTCTCGGGCTTCAGTTTCGCGTCGACGAAGTTGACCTCCTGGTCGAACTGGTAATCCCGGGAGCGTTCGTTGAAAGCCTGCGACACGCTTTTTGGCGGCAGCGTCTCGAGATTGCCGTGAAATAGAACTGGCGACGCCGTGAAAAACTGGACTTGCTCGCCGATCTCGACCATGTTCTTCTCACCGCCGTGTATGCGAACCCCTTTCTTGCCGCGGATGTTCACCCACTCGGTGTCGCTGATCATGTCGAGCACCTTGTTGGCGATGATTTCCACGTCGTCGCTCTGCGCCTGCACCGACACCTTGCCGGCGGCCGCAATCAGCTTCAACCCCGCCTTATGCACGAACAACCTGAAGGTCTTGCCCACGCTGGCGAACAGGCCGTCGACGCTTGCGATCGAGACGCTCTTGCCGCTTGTGATCGCGGTGTGGCGTTCGCTGGCGATGTGGGTCGACTGGGCGCTCGTGAGCTCGATGCCGGCGGGGCTCGCCACAACAAGGTGCGGTTCAGAAAGCTCGGGGGACGACCCCTTGGCCGCCCCGCGGATAGCCGCGTTCTGGGCTTTGACGTCCTCGACGGCCTCATCCTGTTGACCGCTTTCCTGCGCGTCGTGATCGAGCGCCATCGAGGCCAGCTGCTCCTGGATCTGTGCCGCCGACGCCAGCCGCTGAGCGGTCTCGCCCAGGTCCTTCGTATGGGACGCTGCGTTCAGTCGCGCTTCGGTGGTAATGAGCATCCCCTGGGCGGCGCGTGCAACGCCCCAGGCATTGGTCGTCAGCTCCCAGCCTTCCCCCCGCGCGTCCTTGCGCCCGCTGGTATCTTCGATGCGCGTGATGTGTCCCAACGAGAGCTGGCTGCATTGATGATCGCTTTTCAGCTGCGCCTGGATCTGTTCCTTCGTGTCATCCAGGATCAGGTGATTGCCGCGCGCGCCGCCGCCGAGTTCCCTGCTGCGCAGGCCAGCCAGGGCACTTTGCTCCGGAAGCTTCCAGGGCGGCATGTGTTTGCCGTTGTAAACTGCGCCCAGGATCAGGGGGTGGTCGATATTTCCATTGGAATAGACGACGCCCACTTCCTCGCCCACGCGCGGCAGGCGGACTTGTCCGAACTCGTTGCCGGCGGCGGGGGTCATCACCCGGATCCAGGGCGAGCTGTTCTCGTCGTACTTGCCCAGCCGGTCCCAGGGAAACTGCAGCTTGACCCTTCCATAGCCGTCCGTATGGATCTCGGCGCCGGCGGGGCCGACCACGGTCGCGGTATGCAGCCCCATGTAGGTGCCGGGCTCGCTGTTGAAGCCGGGGCCTGGGCGCCAGCGGATGTCCTTGCGGATGCAGGTAAAGCGGTTCTCGTATTGCGAGGGCGCTCCAGGCCCGGCCTGGTAGTTGTTGGTCGCTTCGTGATCGACCGCCAGGATCAGGTAGCGGCGGTCGCCGATACTGCGGCGTGGTTCGGGATCGTATTCGGGCGAACGCGGCTCGGCGCTGAAATGACCGCCGAGCTTGAACGTGCGGCCTGGCAGCACACTCCTGTCATTGCCCTTCGCCTCGAAATACTGCCTGTTCTTGTCCTGCTCGACCATGCGTTGCGCCGCCAGTTGTTCACCGTCGCTGCGCATGCGAAAGCCGTACGCCCCGGTGTCCTCGTAAATCTCGTAGGGGAAGACGTCGCCTTGCTGGTTGCCCGAATCGACGCTGACACGCTGCGCCCCCGGATTCTTGTAATCCGTGCTCGCCAGCGTGACCTGGCCCGGACCGAGGCACCGGACTGCCGTCCACTCGTGGATGCCGTCGTCTTCGCGCGAGCCGCCCTTGTCGTGGAACGGGATCACGTAGGCTTCCTCGTCGATCGGCTCGGCCAGGAAGCTGTTGTCCGAGATCATGAGTTTGTGGCGGCCAAATTCGTGCTCGTACCAGTAGTGCAGGCCGAGCGCTTCCCAGCGGCGGTGCAGGTGGTTGTAGTCGGTCTCGTTGTACTGGTTGGCGACCGTCAGCTTCGATTCGTCGACCGGGTACATGTGCCAGTCGGCCGCGCGGTAGTGCTTCAGGGTTTCCTCGGTGATCTCGCGCACGCTCTTGTTGTGGAACGACATGCTGTTCTTGCGCAGCCGCGTGAACGCGAGCCAGGGTTCGAGCACCATCTGGTAGAAGGCGAAACCGCCATCGCTGCGCAGGAAACGGAACTCGGTGATGTAACCGTTGAAATAGCGCAGCGACCCGTCTTCCCGCACCAGGGAGATCGTCACCATTTTGCCCATCACTATCTTGAGGGGGATGCGCGGGTCGTCCGACAGCGCATCGACCACGATGCGAAAGCACCGCGACACTGCCTCGGAAACCTGTAGTTTGTTCGGAAGCAGGATGGCGGGAGGGCCGTCCTCGAACGGAAAATCGAGCCGCATGATGCGCTTGTGTTGCGATTGTCCGCTGAACGCCGACAGCGCGGCGCCGACCGCGATCATCTGGCTTTCGACCATTCACTGCCTCCAGTGGCTGCTGAAATTAAGGAAAGTCCAACGGGTAAGTTACCTTGATGCCGCTAGGCTGAAATTGACCAGAGTCAATGTGTTTCCTTAGGGCCACCTCGAATAACCCGCTCTCGGCGTGAGCAGAGCCAGGCGAAACGTGAGTCCGCGCTCCAGCATCGCTCAGTAGCGTGATTTTCAAAGCGC
>NZ_JBNDJE010000032.1:0-29274 GCF_050434805.1 Massilia sp. UYP11 | reverse complement strand
GGCGGCCATTGGTGCGCGCGATCCCGGCCAAGGTCTTGCGCACAGTCGGCGTGGCGGCCGGATCGGCGAAGCCCTGGTGGACGTGCCATTGCGAGAGCGCCGTCAGGCGCAGCGCCAGGGTGCGTGGGTTGAGCGTGTCGGCGTAGCGCACCAGATAGCGGATAACGGCTGGCTCGTTTGCCGGCAGCACGCCGCCCCAGTCCAGGTAGTGCTTAACTGCGGAGCGGTACGCCTGGCGCGTGTTGTCGGACGTGGCGGCAGCCAGAAAGACGCGGTGCCGCGCGGCGTGGTTGTGGTCGTCCTGCGGCGTAACAGCGGTACGGATAGCCGGTGCCGACCCGGTATCGGGCATATCGGTGACGGCGGGCGTGGTGGCCATGGCGGGCGTCGCGCAATTGCGCGCTCATAACGGGATTACGGCCAGCATAGCACGCCGCCGGTGGTATAGCCTGCTGTAACGAACATTATCGAAGCGTAAATTGGCGCGTGACGGCGAAAAACACACAGCGTAATATATCGTGATATTACGTATTATGGAATACGTTACTTAATTTCGCGAAAGGCCCACCATGGCGCGCGCAGGCATTCTTTTCTCCCAGGTGGTCAAGGCCGCCACCCAGCTGGCGGCCGCCGGCACCAACCCCACCGTGGACACCGTCCGCGCCGCGCTTGGCGACACCGGCAGCAAGGGCACCATCGCGCCCATGCTCAAGCAGTGGAAAGCGCAGCACCAAGGCGAGACGGCCGCCGCCGGCGCCGGCCTGCCCGCCGACCTGCTGGAAGCCGTCAAGGGTGTGTATCAGCGTCTGGAGGCCGGCGCGCAGGCGCAGGTTGAGCAGTTGCGCGCCGCGCACGACAAGGCCCGTCAAGAAGACGGTCAGCAGCTGGAGATGGAACGCGCCGGCGGCCGCCAGCTGCGCGCCGAGCGGGACACGCTCCTTGCCGAAGTGGCCGAGGTGAAGGCGGCGCTCGCGCACGAGCGCGACGAGCGGCAGCACGGCGCTGTAGCGATCGCGGCCCTGCGGGCAGAGAACGACGGCCTCACCCAGCGCCTGGCGGACCGGGCGGCCGAGGTCCGGCTGCTGACCGACCAGCTGGCGCAGGCCCGGCACCAGTTCGATCACTTCCAGGAGAAGGCGGCCGCGCAGCGGCAGAGTGACCGGCAGGGCTTCGAAGCGCGCATCGGCACGCTGGAGCACGACGCCCAGCAGCTGCGCACCTACCTGCAGGAGCACCAGCAGGCGGTGGCCGTCCTACGCGCGGAGAAGCAGGGATTGCAGATTCAGGTCGAGCGCACCAATGGCGAGGCGAAGGAGCACCTGGGCGAGGTCTACACCTTGCGCGAGCAGCTGGGCGCCGCGCGTGAGATGGCCAGCCGCGAGCACATGGACGCCGCGATGGGGGCCGATCTGCTGGACAAGGCCGAGCACGAGAACGTGCGCCTCGACACGCGTGTCACCGAGCTGGAAGACGAAAACGCCCAGCTACGGAAGCAAATCGAAGGCTCTGCGGGCAAGAACGCCGGCGGCAGGCGCAAGAAGCCGTAGCGCCGGGCCGGCTTGAATATTTTTGGGAATAATTTGGTGTCGAAAATGGCGGGCGTCAGGACCGGCCGATCGAGCGCAGGGCGGTATCACCTTCGCCAGCAACCGGACATTTTGACCTGAGCCGGGTGCGCTGTGCAAAGCGGCACTCCCGAGATTGAAAACTTTCCCATTTTGGAACAATGGGTTGGGCATGTTTTTGCGAAAAATCGTAATCCTGGCAACCCTCGTATCAGCCATCGTCATAAAGTTTGTAGAGTATAAGTCTTTATTGATTTATACTCTACGTCATGCAACTAATTGCCTTAATTCTCTCCCTACCCACCGAGAATGCCACTGTCCGCCAGCGTGCCTGGCGGGCACTCAAAGCGGCCGGCGCCACCGTGCTACGTGACGGCGTGTACTTGATGCCGCACTGCCAAGCCTGCCATTCGACGCTGGCGGCAGTGGCTGCCGAGGTGGTCTCCGGTGGAGGTTCGGCATATGTATTGAATGCCGAAGCCGCCGATGACACGGACTACGCTCGGCTGTTTGACCGTAGCCAGGATTACGCCGCCTTGTTACCCGAGATCACACAGAGGCGAAGCGAGCTGGACTCCGCTAACGTGCAGGAGACGCTCAAGCAGACGCGCAAGCTGCGCAAGTCCTTTGCAGCTCTGGTCGCGATCGATTTCTTTCCCGACGAGCCACAGCGACAGGTCGATTGCGCACTACGCGAGCTTGAACTCGCCTGTGCCCGAACCCTGTCGCCGGATGAACCGCAGTCGGCTGAAGGAGAGATCGGCCGACTGCGGTGTGAGGACTACCAAGGGCGCATCTGGGCGACGCGGCAGCGGCCGTGGGTGGATCGCCTAGCTAGCGCCTGGCTGATCCGGCGCTTCATCGACCGCCGCGCCTACTTCCAATGGCTGGCCAGCCCTGGAGACTGCCCATCGGACGCCATCGGCTTCGATTTCGATGGGGCGGCATTCAGCCATATCGGCAACCGCGTCACCTTCGAGGTGCTGGCCGAAAGCTTTGGACTGGATCAACCTGCCATCCGGCGGATCGGCCAGTTGGTGCATTACCTCGATGTCGGGGGTGTGCAGCCGCCAGAGGCCGCCGGCATCGAAAGCGTGCTGGCCGGGATGCGCGAAAGCCTTGCCCAGGACGACGCACTGCTGGACGCGGCCTCGACCGTGTTCGACGGTTTGATGGCCAGCTTTGGCAACGGAACCGCCACGACCTGAATGTACTGATCGCCAAGACGTCGGAGCTCAAATATTGTGCGCCTGACTGCCGAGGAGGACATCCAGCGTATTCGACCTACTTATACTGAACTGCAAGGAGAACACCTTTGAACGTCCCGAATGATGCATCGTACCGCCCGAACGAGGCGCCAGATGCCGCGATTGAAGCCGTTCCTCCAGCCATGAGCTACTTCCAGCTTTTCGTGCGATTCCTCAAGTTCGGCCTGCTCGCTTGGGGCGGTCCTGTGGCTCAGATCGCTATGCTGCGCCGCGAACTCGTGGATGAGGAACGCTGGATCTCGAGCAAACGCTTCAACAAACTGCTTGCGGTGATGCAGGTGCTGCCCGGTCCTGAAGCGCACGAGATCTGCGTTCATCTGGGTATCCGAGCAAAGGGGCGGCTGGGCGGCTTGCTGGCGGGACTTGGGTTCATGCTCCCGGGATTCTTGCTGATGTTTGCGCTGTCCTGGCTGTACTTCGAGATCGACATTGTCGGCACTTCGCTGGGTGCCGCATTCCTTGGTGTACAAGCGGCCGTAATCGCGCTGATCGTGCGCGCCGTGCACCGCATCGGAGAGCACATCCTACTTAGTCGCTGGCTGTGGGTCATTGCCATCGTTTGCGCGCTGGCAGCCAGTGGCGGGGTCGACTTTTGGATCACCCTGCCGGCGAGTGGCCTTGTGTACGCTTTGCTCGTGTTGAATCGTCGGGCGTTTGCGCTTCTGGTGACACTTGGGGCGATGGCGTTGGCTACGGCCGTTGCTATGTCGGCCGCGCCCACCGCGAAGCTTGTGGAAACGGTCATTCAAGGCCAAGCCTCCGTGCTCCTCATTTTCGTGGCTGGACTAAAAGCCGGCTTACTCACATTCGGCGGCGCCTATACCGCGATTCCGTTCGTTCGCAACGACGCTGTCGGGCGCGGGTGGATGACGGATGGGCAGTTCCTGGATGGGCTGGCGCTTTCCGGTGTATTACCGGCGCCGCTCATCATCTTCGCAACGTTCGTCGGCTATGTGGCGGGCGGTCCGGTTGGAGCGATGGCCATGACGGTCGGTGTCTTTCTGCCGGCCTTTGCGTTCTCGCTGATCTTCTATGACCGGCTGGAGGCGGTTGTGGAGAACAAGCAGCTGCACGCCTTTTTGGATGGTGTCGCGGCCGGGGTCGTCGGCCTGATTGGCGCCACCACCGTCGACCTGGCGCATGTCACCGCCGAGCGTGTGCCGTCGTTGACGGCGGGTATATCGATCTTCGCCGCGGCCTTGGCATTCCTTTATGCTTGGAAGAACAAACTCAACGTAGTCGTCGTGATCCTCGCGGCTGGACTGGTCGGGTGGCTGGTGTTCTAGGGGGAATGCCTGAGTCTGCTGGAGCTGACCTTCGTCGTGCCGTTCTGGTTTTGTCTTGGCATAGCACAAAGAAGCTTCTTAGTTAGAAAGTAAGAAAAGTACGTTCCTTAATTACTTTTTCGCTTCGTCCCATTACTGGCTTTATCCCGGCTTATCCTCGAAGGGTCCGATCGAATGCCGCGCCGCTCACTCCTCTCTGATACCGAACGCGACAGCCTGCTGGTGTTGCCAGAAAGTCAGGATGACCTAATCCAGCAATACAGTTTCACGGATGCCGACCTGGCGTTGATCCGGCAGCGCCGGGGCGCCGCCAATCGCCTCGGCTTCGCGGTTCAGATGTGCTTGCTGCGCTACCCTGGCCAGGCGCTGGCCAGCGACACTAGGCTGCCAGATCCGGTGATCCATTGGATTGCCAAGCAGGTGCGCAGCGACGCCGGCGCCTGGCCGGAATATGGCGAGCGCGAAAAAACGCGCAACGAGCACCTGCATGAGTTACGCGCCTACCTGGGGCTGTCCGTGTTCGGCTTGCCGGATTTCCGCAAGCTGGTGCACTGCCTGGCCGACCTCGCCATGCAGACCGACAAGGCAATGATCCTCGCCGCGCATTCCCTCGAAACACTGCGCCAGAAGCGCATCATCCTGCCGACGCTGACCGTCATCGAACGGGCCTGCGCCGAGGCTGTGACGAGGGCGAACCGGCGAATTTATCGCACGCTGATTGAGCCGTTGGAACGTCACCACAGGCGCTCCCTGGACAACCTGCTCAATGTGGCGCCCGACATGAGCATTACCTGGCTGGTATGGCTGCGCCAGTCGCCGCTCAAACCCAATTCCCGCTACATGCGCGAACACATCGAACGGCTCAAGGTGTTCCAGTCGCTGGCCCTGCCGGAAGGGCTTGGCCACCAGATCCACCAGAACCGGCTGCTGAAGATGGCCCGCGAGGGCGCGCAGATGACGCCGCGCGACCTGACCAAGTTCGAGGACGAGCGGCGCTATGCCACGCTGGCGGCGCTGGCCATCGAGGGCATGGCCACCGTGACGGACGAACTGGTCGATCTACATGACCGCATTATGATCAAGCTGTTCAGCGCAGCCAAGAACAAGCATCAGCAGGACTTCCAGAAGCAGGGCAAGGCCATAAACGACAAGGTGCGCCTGTACAGCCGAATCGGGCGCGCGCTGGTCGAGGCCAAGGAATCCGGCAGGGACCCGTATGCCGCGATCGAGGCCGTGCTGCCGTGGACAGACTTCACTCAAAGCGTGACCGAGGCGGCAGAACTGGCCCAGCCCGAAACGTTCGACCACCTGCACCTGGTGGGCGAGCAGTACAGCACCCTGCGGCGCTATTCGCCCGAGTTTCTGGACGTGCTTCGGCTTAAAGCTGCGCCGGCGGCGCAAGCGGTTCTGGACGCGATCGACGTCCTGCGCGAGATGAACATGACCGGGACGCGCAAGGTGCCGGACGACGCGCCGATCGCATTCGTGAAGGCGCGGTGGAAGCCGCTGGTCATCACCGACGAAGGTCTTGACCGCCGTTTCTACGAGATTTGCGTCTTGTCGGAGCTGAAGAATTCGCTGCGGTCGGGGGACATCTGGGTGCAGGGTTCGCGCCAGTTCCGCGACTTCGAGGAATACCTGCTACCCACGGAAAAGTTCGGGGCGATGAAATCAGCGCGCGAGCTGCCGATCGCGGTCAACCAGGACTGCGACCAGTACCTGCACGACCGCTTGCTCTTGCTCGAACAGCAGCTGGTCACCGTCAACCGGCTCGCGCTGACGAACGAACTGCCCGATGCGATCATTACTGAGACAGGACTGAGGATCAGCCCACAGGACGCGGTGGTGCCGGACGAGGCCCAGGCGCTGATTGACTTCGCCAGCGGCATGCTTCCTCGGATCAAGATCACCGAACTGCTGATGGACGTGGACGACTGGACCGGTTTCACGCGCCACTTTGTCCATCTCAAGAGCGGGGAGCAGGCCAAGGACCGGACGTTCCTCATGTCCGCGATCCTGGCCGACGCCATCAACCTCGGCCTGACCAAGATGGCGGAATCGAGTCCCGGCGCCACTTACGCGAAACTGTCCTGGTTGCAGGCCTGGCACATCCGGGACGAAACCTATTCGGCCGGCCTGGCTGAACTGATCAACGCCCAGTTCAAGCACACCTTCGCTGCGCACTGGGGCGACGGCACAACGTCGTCGTCGGACGGCCAGCGCTTCCGCGCGGGCGGCCGGGCCGAGAGCACGGGCCACATCAACCCCAAGTACGGCGCCGAGCCCGGCAAGCTGTTCTACACCCATATTTCCGACCAGTACGCGCCGTTCAGCACCAAGGTGGTCAACGTCGGCGTGCGCGACTCGACCTATGTGCTCGACGGCCTGCTGTACCACGAATCGGACCTTCGCATCGAGGAGCACTACACCGACACCGCCGGCTTCACCGACCACGTGTTCGCGCTGATGCACCTGCTGGGTTTCCGCTTCGCGCCGCGCATCCGCGATCTGGGCGACACCAAGCTGTACGTGCCGGGCAAGGTGGGCGATCACCCGGCCTTGCGCTCGATGATCGGCGGCAGCTTGAACATCAAGCACCTGCGCGCACACTGGGACGACGTGCTGCGATTGGCCGCCTCGATCAAGCACGGCACCGTCACCGCGTCGCTCATGCTGCGCAAGCTAGGCAGCTACCCGCGCCAGAACGGCCTGGCGATCGCGCTGCGCGAGCTGGGGCGGATCGAGCGCACGCTGTTTATCCTGGACTGGCTTCAGAACGTCGAGCTGCGCCGGCGCGTGCACGCCGGATTGAACAAGGGGGAGGCGCGCAATGCGCTGGCCAGGGCGGTATTCATCCACCGGCTGGGCGAGATCCGCGACAGGTCGTTCGAGCTGCAGCGGTACCGCGCCAGCGGCCTCAATTTGGTGACGGCCGCAATCGTACTGTGGAATACGGTCTACCTGGAGCGGGCGACGCAGGCCTTGCGTGAGAAAGGCAAGTTGCCCGACGACGGCATGCTGCAATTTTTGTCGCCGCTGGGCTGGGAGCACATCAACCTGACCGGGGACTATGTGTGGCGCCAGCAGCGTATAGCCGAAGGCGGGTTCAGGGAGCTGCGTAAGCCCCAAGAGTAGGAAATAATCTAGAAGAGGGAGGATTCAGTTCGCGGCTGCGTGAATCGATTCCCACGACCCTCACGCAAGATTCTTAGCTTCTCTAAATAAACCAAGCCCTGCCAGCCTGGTGTGGCCAGATTGAGCCCTGGGTATTGCCGGCGGCAGTTTTCCAGGGCAAGCGACTGAGCATTGCGTTCTTCGTCACGCAGCGCATCCGACGCGCCTCTGATAATTCGGGCAGCTTCCTCGCGCTCGCGCTGTTCTTCTTGTCTAGCGCGTAAATCCAGGGCTCGGGCATGTTCCAGTTGAAGCCGCTGCGCTTCAAGCATTGCAATGAAGCGGTCAGTATTATCGATTAGCACCTGACGCTCGGCGTCGGTAAGAAGCTGGCCAGCGCTTGATCCATAAAGGGGCACCGCCCCGGTGTCATCGGAGCCGTATAGGAGCTTGAAGCACTCGGAGCCGAGAACGGTGAAGCGCCCGTTCTCCCGCACGATGTGGATGCGTTTGTACACGCTGTGGCCACAGCCGTCGCGCTGACAAATTATCCGATCTTCTTTGTCTACCTCGACTACTGCCATCAGCTGCGCGTTCGACATCTTTTATCTTTCCAAGCAAAGACCGCCCCCGGTCATAAATGACGACTATACAGCATGGACTCAGGGCGTTTGCAAGTCGGCCGCGCGGAATGGTTTGCGGGCGATATGGTCGGCCAAATCGCCTTAGCGCCCGATTTTTTCCGTTTTCCCTATTCGCCCCTATTTAGCCAACGCACAAGGCGGCAACAGCGTGGCCCTTGGCACCAATTCCATGGCTACGGCCGCGAATACGGTTTCGGTCGGCAACGCAGCTACCAGCCTCACGCGCCGGATCGTCAACGTCGCTGACGGTGTGGCGAGTTCCGACGCGGCCACGGTCGGCCAGCTCAGCGCCGCGATCGCGGCCGTCGGCGCCGGCACTCCCGGCCCGCAAGGCGCCCAAGGCATCCAAGGTATCCAAGGGGTTCAGGGCGTGGCCGGCGCAGCCGGCGCGGCTGGCCGTGATGGCGTCGACGGCAAAGATGGCGTCGTGGACTATGCCCAGGTGAATGCGCATATCGACTCGCGCGCAGCCGACACGCTCAAGGCAGCGGCCACCGATGCCACCACCAAGACCAACGCCGTCAACGAACGTGTTTCGACCGTCGCCGCCGCCGTGACCACGGCACAGGCCACGGCCGATACGGCGCTGGCCGGCGTGGACAAGGCCATGCAGTACACCGACGCGACGGCGGTCCGGACGTTGCAGGAGGCGAACGCCTACACCGATGCGCGCGTGGGCCAGCTCGGTAGCAGGATCTCGGCGCTCGATGGTCGAATCAGCGCCGTGGAGCGTGCGGCCTATCGCGGCATCGCCGCATCGCTCGCCATGCAGCAGGCGCCGGCCGCGATCGGGCCGGGTGAGTCTGCCGTGACGGTCGGCATGGGCGGGTATGGCGGAGAAAGCGCGGTTGCGGTCGGCGTCCACCACGTCACCAGGCGCAACATGGTCATTTCGGGCGGCGTGGCCGCGTCTCCAAATGGCGGGCCGGTAGCGTGGCGCGCGGGCGGATCGTTCAAGTTCTGACGCCTTTTCCGACGTCGGAAACCTCAATGCAAAACGCCCCTTTCGGGGCGTTTTTTCATAACGTAACGTATCAAAGATAACGTAACGTATCAGCGGATTTTAACTTCCTTGGTCGTGCGCGGATTCGTGCTCACGTCCACCACCGTCAACGTCAGCGGCCCATCGCCGACCGCGAGCTGGCGATACTCGGCCGCTGTCTTGATCGGCTTGCCGTTCACAGCCGTTACCCATTGCTCGGCCTTGATGCCGGCGCCGGCAGCGAGGCCATCAGGCACCGGATTCATCGTCATGGGCGCATGGATGCCGGCCGGGTACATGCCTACCATGTCCATCACATCGAGGCCGACACCCGGCGCGGCCGGCGCGCTGGCAATCAAGTTTTCCATCGGACGGACTTTGCCCATTTCGATATTCGGATAGACCGAAATGCCGTTACGCTTCACGTTGAAGGTACTGCCCTGCCCTTCATACCGGGTTGCCACTTCGCCGGCATTGTGGACGACGTTCCGATTGACGGCGCCGATCTGATCGCCCACCTTGAAGCCGGATTGTTCCGCGATGCTTCCCGGCTTCACGCTCGCCACCAGGACAACGCCCCCTGCGTCGGCCGCCGTCAGGCCAGCATCGGCAATACTGCCGCCGCTGTTCGTTGTGGGCGCGTCACCATTCAGGCCGAACACTCCACGGACCATGTGTGCGATCCCTTCCGACGTTGATACTGGTTGCGGGCTGCTGGGCCTCGACAGATCACCGACGAGGATCATCGCCCAAATACCGGCAATGACAGCGGCGGTTTTTCCTGCTGCTGCTGTATCGATCTTCATACCGTGCTCACTTCCTTTTTCTTGCCCATGTAAGGCGTATTCAGTTCAGGCATGCCGACGTATTGCAAGACCACGCGCGCGATCGGCAGGCCGATCAACTTGAGGAAGCCGTGCAGATCCGGCAGGCCCTGCACTTCCGATGCGAGGACGGCCATTTGTTGCGAGCGGCGCTCGCTGGTGTTCTCGCTGGTGTTGGGCAGTTCGCCCAGGCGCGTGCTTGTGCTGTTCGAGACCTCGGCGCGTTTCACTTCCTGTTCGCCCAACTCGTTCTCGAAATACTTGCCGGTCTCGTTGTCGCCAGCGCGCAGCACGAGCTTATTGCTCATGCTCGACAGGAGCGTTTGCGCTTCGTCCTTGCCGTATGTGGTCCTGAGCTGGGCGATCGTTTGCAGCCCCGAGACGCATACGCCGCCATACTTGCGCAGCTTGGTCAGGCCGGCGCGCAGGCTAGACACCTTACCCAGCGAATCGAGTTCGTCCATGATGTACCAGAGGCGCCGGCTTGCATTCTCGGACAGCGTAAGGCCTTCCACGATCGCCAGTTCAAGCCAGCACGCGATAAGGTTCCGCAGCAGGGCCATTTGATCGTCCCTGTAGGTCAGATACAGCCAGGCCGGATTGCTGTCGGAGTTACGGACCCAATCGCGCACGGAGAACGTACCGTAATCCGGCAGGTATTCCCACGCCGCCAAGTACACCGATGCGATCATGCGGATGCTCGCAAGCGCCTTCTCGCCGCCCTTCTGGATCATCGGATATGCAGCCGTGCCGACAAGGATCGGCTCAAGCTCTTTGATCGTGGCCGAGTTCATCAAGTGCAGCAGCTTGCGCGTCGAATAGTCGCCGGCCTGCCATTGCGATTTCAGCGCGGCGGCAAGCATCGTCTGTGCGTAGAAATTCCACTCGCCCGCCTCGCCGGCCGCATCGGGGATAGCGGCCTTCGCGATCATCTGGCAATCGTATTCCTCGCGGATCTCGGCGTAGGCCGACCATCCAGCGGTGCGCCCGTCTAGCGGGTTGAGGATGGTTTCGCCGGCTTGGCCGAACCGGGCGAAATAGCCGGCGCCCGGATCGGCAATGATGGCCGCTTGCCGGCGTTTGCGGACCACGCGCAACATGCCGTTGATCGCCTGCGACTTGCCGGAGCCTGTCGCACCTTCGATCAGGAAGTGTTGCGGTTCGGCGCCGAATGGCACCGGCACGCCGCCGAACTCGATCAGCCGTTCGAGATCGTCAGGATTGACACCGCGCTTGAGCTGCGCGGCCAGCGCTGGGCCGTCGACCACGGCGGCGCCACGGATCAATGTTTCATCGGCTTTGGCAGCACCGCCCAAGCCCGCGAAGCTGGCCGGCGCCGAGCTGGCCGCAGACGCGCCGATCGGGCGGAACGTCCCGTCCTTGAGCCGGTAGCCCAAGCCCGGATACCACGCGAACCACCACCCCAGCTTTTCAACCAGGTTGGCGATCAGGGTTCCGAGGCCGACCGAAATCGCCATGATGACGAGGCCCAGCACGCCGGCAATCACGCCTTGCGTGAGCACGGCCTTTAGCACGTGATAGAGCTGCACCACGGCCACCAGGATTACCGGGTAACGCATGAAGTGGTAGCGCGTGCCGTGCGCGAAGAAGGCGTAGATCTCCCTCGGCCCGAGCCATGCGGCAGACAAGCCGCTTCTGATAATGCCGGCGCCCTGTGCGGCGCCGCGTAGTCCTTCACTCATGGGGCAACCTTTCCGACTCTGTTAAACTCGCTTCCGGCCATTTTTGAAACTCCTTAGCGGTTGTGAAAATTTTGGTCATGTGGGCCGAGGCGCAACCCTCGGCCCACTTCATTTGCGCAGCGCCTTTGCGCCTGTCGCGCCGTCCAGCTTGGCCGCGATCGCACGTTGGTTCTCGATCAGCTCCGTCAAGTCAGCCTTCGTCAAGAAGACACCCAGCGATCGACCTAGAACGATCGTCAACACAGCACCGATCACCAAGCAGCCGAGCGCGATCCCGACCGTGGGCAGCAGCGGTTTTTTCTTGGCAGCGTTTGCCTTTCTGATGGCCTCGATCCCGTCGCCCGTCATACGCTCGATGACCGCCTTTCCCTGTTTGAACTCTGCTTCGTAGTCCTTGTGTGCCTGGGCGATCGTCGCCGCCGCCGTATTCAGGTTGTTTGCAGCAGCGCGCAAATCCGATGCGGCTTTATCGAGAATTTGATTGATCGCCGGTACAACGGCATTTTTCGCGCCTTCTTCTACAGTCGCCGCGATTTTTCCGGACAATTCGAATACCAAGCGGCGAAGCTCATCCGACCGAATATCTGCAACTTGGGTGACTTGCTGCTTTGCACGTTGAATCGTGCGGTCCTTCTCATCGCTCAACGTACCAATTGCCACCGCAATTTCATCCAGCAAAGGGCGAAGCTGAGCATTAACGCCCTCCGTGACGCCGGGAAGCACGTCGAACAATTCTTGTACGCGCTGCGACACTTTATCAATGTCGTCCAGCACATTAAGCATGAATTCCTCGCGCAGGCCTTCAAGGCGTTTTTTACGGTCGATGGTATCCATCCCTGCCCCGCTTATTTCGTAACGGCTTTAAATGCCACGTCGAGGTTTTCGTTGACACTGGCCGCGCGGCGCTTCTCCAGGTGGAGAGCCATATACTCGGCGCGCTTTTCTTCGTCCGTAGTATTACGGCGCAGTTCTGCATAATCTGTTTTGTCCGCAGCCAAGGCCGGCACGGTCAATAGCTTGCCATCGGCATCCGTCATTGCCTTGAGGTTTTCGAAAACATCATTGTGATAAACCACCGCACCAGGGCGAACGAGGCATTTCTTTTCTGCTTCCGCGTAGCTGAACAGAACAGCAAACACGTCCTCGATATTTTCGCTCTTGTCGTGGTCGTTGAAAATAACGCGAATCTTCTTCGCCGGCACACCGATTGAATGCAGTGCATCAATAGTGGCGATAGTGTCTTTCTGCTGTTTGACAGCTGGAACGACCGGCACCACAAACAAATCGAAATCTTCGTGCGAAGCATCGTATTCGGTCATTTGCTGGATAAAGCCGGCGATGTTGGAAGATCCAACATCAACCACCGCAGCATCGTTATCCAACAGATGTTCCTGAACAAAATCAAAATCTTTACTGGTGATTCGGACGCCGCCTTCATCTGCATTGTGCGTTTCCATGCTGATGAGATTTACACCCAGGCGAGGCGCGAAAAGATGACGGCCCAGCGTGCTTTTGCCGACGTTACCCGAAAAGTTGATGAGAGCGATTTTCATATAATTTCTTCCTTATTTCAGTGGATTAACACGTTTGGCTTTAGTGGAGTAAGTCTCGAATTTCTTCTCGACCGCTTCCGGGTTTGTTGCTTGGCGATACTTTTCCATTGCCGGCAGGTCGTCCAGCTCATCGCTTTTCTTCCCTTCGTCTTGCGCGTTTTGGATTGCACAATCCAAAGTTTGCTGCGCTGCCGGCGCTGCACCTGATGATGCTGACCGGGCTACTGGCGGCGGCGTGGAGGACGCTACCGTCTCTCGACGATCGCGCCACTTTCTTGCGCGCCACAGCTCGTTACGGAAGTTGGCCAGCGACGTTTCGTAGCCTTCCTCCTTCAACTCCCCAATGATGACTTCCTGCCTGATGCCGACCTCAAGACGTGCCTCGATGTCTGCCAGGCGCTGGCGAATCACGCCAGCAAAGCTCTGTTGCTTCTTCACCTTTGCCCCTCTTTCCCTAACATTGGTCGCTTTGCGGATGTTTTGCTGATGTTCTGCTGATCTTTCCGCAGTTTCGGCGGTTATTGCTGACTTTATAGTGATGTTTTGCTGATGTCAATAGGCAACATTAAGATTCTTTGCTGATCTTATGCTGATGTTGCGCAGATGCGGAATATGCTATAGTGTTGCTGTGTGCTAACACAGGCACGTGAGATATGTTTGCAAAAACCCTCCGGGTTTCCGCAAAATATCCGTGCCAAAGGGCGCTGCCCTTTGAAACCCGGCGCCGCTACGCGGCCCGGAAATTCACCAGCTCCGCAGGAAGATAGACAACATGGCTCGACCTACCAAACCCGACAGCGAGAAGCTCACACGCACCGTCGCCTGGCGTGTGAACGACGCGACCAAGACCGAACTCGACCGGCAGTATGTCGAGTCGGGTATGAGCCAATCCGAATTCTTGCGGGAGCTGCTGCAACGTCGTAAGCCGACGATCATCGCCAAGGCCCGCCCTTCCCTCGATTTGAAGCAGTTGCTTTTTCTGTACAGCAAAGCAAGTAACAACATCAACCAGTTGGCCCATCGCGTGAATGCAGCACACCTGGACGGGACACTAGACGAGCGGACCTATAAAGGAATCCTTGCATCCCTTGAGCGCATCGCGGTTGAAATGAAGCGAGGTATTGACAATGCTAATTAGGGTTGATGGCGGGAAATCAGGAATTGTTGATTACCTGATTAACGGTAAAAAGGCAGGCCGTAACTATCATCGCGACGAGTTAGACGAGCGTGTTTTCTTATCCGGTAATCTCGATGTGGCTGACTTCCTTATCAATAATATGGAAGGTCAGGGGGAAAGATACAAACATATTACTTTGGCTTTCAAAGAAGATGATCTAAGCATTGAAACGCTCCAGGCGATCAATGACGAGGTAAAGGCGTATATTTGCGCAGCTTACAAGGATGACGAAATTTGCTATTACGCAGAAGCGCATCTTCCAAAGATCAAATCTTTGATTGACGAGAAAACCGGCAAGCCTTACCCCCGCATGCCGCATATCCATATTGTCATACCGACTGAAAACTTATTTGATAACCAAGTGGCAAATCCATTTGGCTACTACCCGCATTCACAGAAATTTGCTAAAGCGTTGCAAGAGCACATCAACGCGAAATTTAATCTTGCCGACCCTGCGGATAATAGGCGTACCGACTTTTCTAGTAAGGCCGACATTATTAGTCGCATCAACAGCGACGAGTTTTCCGGCGCGGGCAAGGAATTGAAAACCGAGATTCGCGCGGCGATGATCGAGCAAGATATAACATCGTATGAAAGCTTTAAGAATCTATTGCAGAGGTATGGCACAGTAAAGGAAGTGCAAGGGAAGTACGGCGAACATTTGAACTTGGTTCCACACGGACAAAGCAAAGGGATCAACTTCAATCGCAAGAACGGTGAGCATGTTTTTAGCCGAGCATTTATTGAACTTCCAACGTTGGAAAAAATACAGCAGCTTACGAAGGTTGCGAAGTTCACGGCGGAGGAACGCAGTAAGCTAATGCAAGAATGGGTCAATGTACGATCGAAGGAAATAAAGTATCTCAATTCCGGAGATAAGAAATACAAGCTGTACCAGAAAATGAGCGAAGCCGACAAGCTCAAGGAATTAAAGCGGCAAGAAACTGAATTCTATAAAGAGCAAGGAGTAGAGCATGAGCCAACAAACGAACGCACCGACAGACGAGCAGCGGCTTTTGAACGTATTGGAGACAATCTCAGATCATCAAGCGCAGATCTCGCAGCAGCTCGCGGAGCTGCTGGAAATCTTGACCGCGCAGCCGGAAACATCGCTGATCGAGCAGCTATCCGAGCTGTTGCAGCCGCTCTTGACGGACGTACAGGAAATCAAAGGCAAAGTCGCCCACCTGCCGAGCGGGACACCCAGCGCACAGCCAGCGTAGTAGGGCGCTACCGGCGCGAACTGGACGAGCGCGGCGCCGTTGCGAAGGCAAGCAAGGGCGGGGAGTTCGGAGAGATTAAACAGAACCTTGAGGCGGGCCGGCTGTTGGCCCACCTGTCGAAGACGCACGGCGTTCTGGCCGATAAATACGTGGTCACTCGCGGGAGGGACGGCAGCGAACGGATCAAGTGCGGCAACCAAAATTTGAACGTCTCTGACTTCCTCACAAAGCATATGAACCTACCGTGGAAGGATGCCGCGCCGATCCTGCGCGAGGTGTACGCCGCGCAGCGTGGCAACGTGCATCACCAGGCGAAGCCGGCGCCATCACGCGAGCTGTGGGACAAGTACCAAAGCTGGAAGCAGCATGAGGCACCGAAGGAGCGAAGCCAGGCCGCAGCAGCGATTACGCGCACCCATGCCGATGCGATCGACCAGGCTACAAAGGATTTCAACGCGGCGAAGTCGCGTATCCAGGGCGACCGCTCGATAACGCGAGCCGAAGCCAAGCGCCTGATCGACATTGCGAAGGCGACACGCGAGCATGCAAAGAAGGAAGCGCGCGATTCACGCAACGCCGCGCGCGCAGCCGAGCGGGCCAAGTGGAGCGCGAAGGGCGACAACCTGCTAAAGCGCTTCCTTGCCGAAGCTGCACAGACCAACGAGTCGCACGCCGAGGCGGCGCTGGCCGAGCTGCGCAAACGCGCGCCGGACATTGCCGAGAAAGAGGACGCCGCGAATTACATCAAGGCGGCGGACCAGCAGGCCAAGGAGCAGGGCGCACCGATCAAGCGGGACTTGCGCTACACGGTCGACCTCAAGGGACACATCACCTACAGGATCGACGGCCAGGAGGCATTGAAAGACGAAGGCAAGCGCGTGAACATTTTGCGCGCCAGTGACGGCGATGTGATCGAGGAAGGGCTGTACCTGGCTAAGTCGAAGTTCGGCAAGACGTTGACGCTGCACGGCTCTGACCAGTTCAAGGCCGAGGCGGTGCGGATCGCGGTCGAAAAGAATATTCCGGTCGACTTCAGCGACCCGCATTTGCAGCGCATGAAACACCAGCTCGAACAACAGAAGATCGACCGCCAGCGCTTGCGAGAGCAGGGCAGGAAGGCGATCGAGGTCGAGCGCGCACGCAAGGAGAAGGAGAAGGCCGACGCCGCCCTACAAGCCCGCGAGAAGGCCAAGCCGAAGGCGAAGGACGCCGAGGCCAAGAAGCCGGCCGCTGTTGTCAAGGAGCAGGCCGCGGCGCCGGCACCGGAGCCGGTTCTTGCTGTGCCAGGCGCGCAGGCGCCGCACAAGCAGCACGGCACCTACAAGGGCGAGATCCTCGCCGTCGATAACACGTATGTCTACCAGCAGACGGAGAAGGCCGTTATTCACCATCTGCGCACCCAATTTAACGAGCTGCCCAAGCCCGGCGATGAAGTCGCAATCCGCTACAGCGCTGGCCAGGTCACGCACGTTAAAGACCTCGATCGCGGCCACGGCCACGGGCGATAACACCAACCGCTAAGGAGTTCACATGAAAGAAGAAGTCACCAACCGCTATGCGAATGCGACGGCCAGCCGCGAGGCATTGGAGCGCGAGCGCGAGAGCGCAGATCCGGACCGCCGCGCCGCGATCGACGCGCAGCTTGTCACCACCCGCGACACCGAGCACGCGGCCCGCCGCGAACTGGACGAGCTGAACGGCTTTTCTGGCGTGCCGGCCGTGGAGCCAGCCGCCGAGATCCAACAGGCGCAGGAACAGCAGGCGCAGCAGGCCCAAGCACCGGAGACGGTGCGGCAGAAGGAATACACGTCAGGGAACCGCTTTACCGGCGCGCTGGGCGCCTTGAAAAGCGAGCGGATGGTAGAGACCCACACCCACATCGACATCGTAGAGGCGCGCATTGCCAACGCGCGCACCGAGCAAGTACGCGAACAGCTCGCGGGCGAGAAGGCGCAGGCCGACGCGGCAAAGGAACGTGCAGCCGAAGCAAAGGAAGTGGACCGCGTGCGCGCCGAGCGCGTGTTCGAAGGCGGGCACGCTCCGGGTGAACTCGGCACGCAAGACTATCTGCGCATGGAGAGCGACCACCGCAAGGCGACCGTCGATTACGCGCAGCGCGCGGCCGACCAGGAGAAGCGCGAAGAAGCCGAAGCCGAAGCCGTGGCGGCGCTGTCGGAAGAAACCGGCATCGAGCATGTGATTCTAGCCGCTGATGCCATGATCGAGGGCGAGATTGTCGCGGAAGCCGTGGTAAGGGACGAAAGCTATTTCGCCGTGGAGTTCTCCGACGAGAGCGGCAAGCCGGTACGCGCGCTGGTGCCGGCAGCGGGCCACAGCTTTTCGATCGGCGACGAAATCCAGGTAGAGCGCAAGCTTGGCTATCACATCGACGCTTCGTATGGTTACGGCCGCTAACCGTCCCATGCGCTACAGGGTCGTTTTACCGGCCCGTAGCAAGGCGCTGCAAGCAGGGAAGGGCGGTTTCAAGTGGGCGATGTTTTTCGCGCTCCAAGCCGCGATTCTGCTGCTGCTGTTGCAGGCGCAGCAGGAAGCCGCCAATCATCGGATGCCGCTCCTGATCCGTGCCGGCCATCCATCAGACAATGAATGCAACTGCGGCCAGTGCCGGCAATGCCGGCTGGCCGAAGAAAGGGAATGCGATTATGAGCATGGACGATAAGACGACGGCGGCGCCGATCGGGAGGCGCTGATGGCCTACGACACCAAGCCGTTATGGGATGCCGCCTTGCAGCGAGAGCCAGAGGCCAAAGTGATGCCGTGCCGTTGCGGCTCGATGCCGGCGCCACTGACGAACATATCAGGCGACGAGCGGCGCCGCTGCTGGCCCTGCTATGAGACGCAATTCCGTGTCGCGATGGATCACTGGTCCAACTGACCGGCCCAAAGAAAAAGCCCTGCGATCGCAGGGCTTTTTTGTTGAGCTGGTGCGGTTACGTCGGCAGCTTATTCCCCAACGTGAGCCGTGATATTCGCAGCCAGGCCGACCGTATGACCATCCTGCGGCAGCGAGTCGCCAGCAGATCGAATGCGATCTTGCAGGCGCGGGCCTTGGCCTTGTCGCATTGCTTCGCGTGGCCCTGCGGCGTCATTGGCCGGGCCGGAACCGCCCGAGATCGAGGCCGTTGAAGCGTCACCCAAGCCACCGGCCGGCGCGAAGTCGTTAGGAACGAAGCCGCCCAGGTCACGCGCTGTCGCTCCCGGCGCCGGCGCCGGCTGCGCGCTTTGCGCCCCCGAATTGCCCTGCGTGCTTTGGCCGGAAGATCCGGCGCTTTGCCCTGCGCTGGTAGCCGATGCGTTTTGACCGCTTGCACCTGATTGCGACGAAGGCGCGGGCGCGCTTGAAGAAGCCGAGGACGTCGACGGAGAGGACGCGCTAGGGCCACGTGCGGCGCCGCCGTTGGCAACCGAACTACCGATGCCGCTCCCCGACAGACCCGGCATACTCGCTGCACTGGAGGACGCGCCGGCTGCACCGCTCACGGCCGAGGCTGCACCCGCAGCGTTCGAGATCGTGCCTTGCCCCATGGTCGAACCGAGAAGGGAGGACAGAGCTTGTGCGCCCGTCATGGCGGCGCCTGCGCCGGCTTTGCCAGCGGCGGCGGTAGCTGCCATCACGCCACCAGCAGCCACGCCGGCACCGACCGCACCAGCCGCCAGCATAGCGACATTGGAACCAGCATCGCCGGCAGAGAGGGACGCCGTACCGTTCATCAAGTCGGCCGCGACCTTCGGCAATTGAAAGCTCAGATAGGCCAGGATCGCGGACACGGCCAGCGACCAATACATAGGCGACCAGTCCGTAAGAGTTACGTCCTTCATGGACTCACCCATGATCGGCGCCAGTGTGCCGGCCACGCCGACAATCAAGTACACCACCAGGATTTTCATGCCGATCGCGATGCCGCCCTTGAGGGAGTTGATCGCAATATCGCGCGTGAACTGCAAGCCGCCAAAGCCCATGAGCAAGGGAGTAACACACATCCACATCCACCCGGAAATCAGCGTCAGGGCCATTTGCGCCGCCAGGATGACGAAGCTAAGCAGGATGACGATACAGATAATCACCATCGTCATACCCGGCACGAAATTCTGGATCGCAGCGAACAAGCCTTGATTTGCGCCAGTCGAGTCGTTGAAGGTGGCAACCATGAGATTTTGCAGGTCGATCCCTTGCGTGATGATGGCCGATGGCGACAGGTGCGACAGGCCGCTACCCTGTTGCCCGATCAGGTCGAAACTGTTGATGATGGCCGGCAGCCAGGTAGAACCAAAGAGCATGATGCTGTAGAAAAAGCCGGTAGTCATCATCACGCGCACCACAGAACCGACTACCGCTTCAAGGCTGATCTCTTTGAGCAGCAGCATAATCATGTTGACGGATACTTGAATGCCCGTCAGTAGGAACAACAGGCGCACGCCGACCGACTGAATCCTTTCTCCGAAAAGCTTTGTCGCCGCCTCGAACTTATCGACGGCAGTATCGAGGACAGGCGCCGCGCTGGCCGTTTCGGTGACGGCGAACGCGAGCAGCAACACCAGGGCAGGGAAAATCCAATGGCTATTTTTGCGCTGCATTTTTAGCCTCCTTGGCCGCTTTTTCCTCAGCTTGAATCTCGGCCAAGGTGCGGATCTTGGCGGGCTTGCGGTCCGTGAACTGGCGGAGTGCTTCGGCCTTTTGGCTTTCGCTGACCGTGGGCGCGGCCGGGGCGGCGGGCTGGCTCGGCGCCTCCGATTTGCCGCAGGCAGCGAGAGTGCAGGAGAGGGCCAGAGCGATAGCGAATTTGTACATGATGCGTCCTTTCAGGTTATTTGGATGACTTGCTGATTTCATCCAGGGTACGCACGCGCGTAGTTCCCCGGTTGAAGTAGCCGCGCAACGATGCGTCGCTACTGTCTTGCTTGGCCTGCTGGCCGCTCATGTAGGCCATTTGGGCATTCGCTTGTGCCATTTGGAGTTGGCGAAGCTGTTGCATCTGGCCGACCATGGCGACACTGATCTGATTGCCGGCTTGCAGAGCCTGCAACTGCCCGCCTGCCGTTTGAGACTTCGCCACCAGTTCATTAACCATGCCCTGTTCGGTGGTGAAGTTCTCGGAGTGCGCCGAAATCAGGGATAGGGCATTTTTAACGCTGTTCAGCGTATTGCCCGACCAATCGCGGTATGCACGGCTGTAGTCGGCGCTCGTCGCCCCATAGCCCGGATACAGCTGCTTGAACTTGCCGTCGACCGTGGACAGGCTATAGCTGATTTCCTGCCCGCCTACGACGATCTTTTGCAGGTTGCGGAAAGCCTGCGTCATGTTCTGGTCCTGCCACAGCTTTTGCGCCGCTTGGTCAAGCAGGGCGCTCGGCGTCATCTGCTTGAGGTTTTGGAGCATCGTCTGATACTGGTTGAACTGGTGAATCGTCTGTTGGGCCTGCTCGACGTACTGCGCGCCGAGCTGGAGATTGTTGAGGATCTGTGTCGGCTCCGTGGCACCGATGACGGCGCCGGCACCGGCCACCCCATGAAAAGCGAGGGAGAGAAGCGCGATTGCAACGGCAGACTTACGCATGTTCCCACCCCCGGAGTTCGATTTTCGACAGGCCCAGGCGGGCGATGCCGGCGACAACGGCGCCGATCACCGGCAGCACGACACCGCCGCACAGGACAGCCAACGCGACACCGGCCAAGCCGGCCAGGGCGAAGACAGCGAAAATATCGCTGATGCGCTTGCCCGTTGCGAGCGTTACGCCCCGCCACACGGCCACAGCACCGAGGACCAGCAGCCAGGCCATTGCCACATCACCGGACCACAGACCGAAGCCGGCGCCGCCAGCAGCAGCGGCAGCAGCGAAGGGCAACAGCAGGACAAGGCCGGCCGTACTTTTGCGAGCTGCGGCCGGCACTTCGCGGGACGCAGCGTTGATGATTACTTGGTTGGTATACATGGAAAACTCCCCTTTAAAAAGTACAACAATTATTCCACATTTCCGGGCGGTAACTGTTGTAAATGTCCTTTGAAATCAATCGCTTAACGCTATCAAGATAGCTTGATAGCGTTATAGCCCGATAGCTGTTAGGCGAACTCGGCCAGCGCTGCCGGCGTACCAGGCGTCACCAGCTCGTCATCGGCAAACATCGCCATTGCCTTGGCGTGCTGCTGGTCGAGGTAGCGGGCCGCACTGGCGACCGAGACGGCGCCGGAGCGATCGGCACGCAGAGGACGGGGGAGGACCGGGCCGAACATCGCGGCAAGCGTGCGCGGACCGAATTTTTCGCAGGCGCTAAACGGTACGCCGGCAATAACGATAGAATTGGACTTAGCCATGATTTCACTCCTGATTAGTGAGGTTTTGGTCAGGCGCTTTTCGGTGTTCCCGCACCGTCTAGCGCCGCTTTACTTCTGCTGCTACTCCTGCTTTCCGCCGTTGCCGGCGTCCTTCTTTTTCCCTTGCTTCTCCAGGTAGTCATCGATCGCGCGGCGCACATGCTCTGCAACTGGCGCCCCCGTTTCCTTGTTCAGCTCGGACAGTTTTTCATGCTGCCAGGCATCAAGGTAAATATTGGTTCGTATCTTCGTGTTCATGTACATCATTATACACCAACATACACCACATACAAGAAGTTTCTTGCAGACTATAGTAGGCAAGGCGAGCAGCTACGGCCGGCGCAGTTACAGGAACTACGCCAGCCGCAGCTACGCGCAAGGCACGTGCTTTCACCCACGCTCGGCCGGCTCAGGCTCAGGCTTGCGGCGTCGTGCGAGCGCGACGGCCGCGCCGCTGGCCAGCAGCACGGCCACCAGGCAGGCGGCGCCGACCGGGTGACTGTCGAGCGTCACCACCAGGGCGGCAAGGGCGGTAATGACGGCAGGGGAAAACTTAATCAGCATCGTGGCTCCATAGGGGCAAAAACACGTATAGCAACTATGTTGCCGGCGACCGCTCGGCGTGGTTGCAAGTGCATGCCCCGATTGTGCGAGCCTTCGCCCGATCGTTCCTCTGGTGGGTTTTCCGGCTGGCGCCGGCATCGAGGCGCGGTTACTCAATTTGACTAACCGGGCCGCGTGGGTGAAAACACGAGCCTTATTGATATACTGTACAAACATACAGTATTTGTAGGGGGCAATATGTGGGTGAGCGTGGTCTTGGGATTCGACCCGGACGGCCAGCTAATACCAAAATGGCGTGAAGCCTTCCAGCGGCACGGCGTGCTGGTCGGGGAGCTGACCCACGGCGAGGAATTCGTAAAGGAGCTGCGCCGGCATACGATGGTTTCCCGCCTGCGCGCGAATGGCCAGGAGGTGTTGCCGCCGCTGGCCGATTCCGTCGTGCGCGTGGCCCTGGGGAAGAACCTCAATGCGTCAGGGATCACCACGGACGGCCTTTTCAACAAGTGGCGCCCGCAGGCCTGGCGAATGGAGATCCTTTCCCTTGATGGCCCACCCAAGCCCGCTGCAACGGCGCCGGCCCGCGCCGTGCTGTCGGAGGGAGGAAAGGAATTACCGTGACGGGTTACTCAAATTGAGCAACCGCACCGGGCGCCGCGATCGGCGCCGGCAGGACGCCCAGCCAGCCAGCAGCAAGGCGCTCAGGCCCGGGCTGACGTTGAGCACGTCGACGAGGAAGCCGAACGCGGGTTCGGCTTCCCAGGTGGCGATGCCGTGCCCATCGGCGCACGTGGCCCAGATCCGGCCATGCTCGAAAGTCCAAGTCGTTTGCACTGTGTTGCTCCTGTAAGAACGGGGACGACCCCCGGCCTTACTGTTGCATCACGACAGCCGGCGCGGCGTGCCGGCGTCAAGATTTTTCGCACTGCCAGTTCGGGTGTGAGTGTTTCAGCGTGCCGACGCAGGCACGTGCTTTCACTCGCAACCTTTGCTTAGGTGCACAGCAAGATGCACAATAGTTGTTTCGATAATCCAAGGATATGACCCGGTGACGCAACCCTATTACGACACGCTCACCCTAGGAGGGGAGGTCTTTGAATTTTCGCACCTGGAGCCATTCACGATGGAGTTTGAAAGCAAGATGGCCAAAAAGTGGCTCCGTCTGCATGTGACGTTCAAAAACCATTGTTTCACGAAAGCCTACAAGCCTGAGGACCATATTGACGGCGAGCCAATTATTGACGAGTTCACATCAAGTCCACGCTCGTTTTGCCGGATTCGGTATCGCCTGTCTAAGGCGCTGCCTGCATTGATCCACGGCATGAATCATCCTAAGGTAAAGGTGATCCAAACAGCCGCCAGGCGTAACTGGTGTTATTCGCTGACGATTGAAGACCCAGCCGGACCGTATCACATCTTTTTAGAGGTGCGTCGAGCAGCAGGACACCAGAAGCACCTGCAAGACTTGAACATCGTGATCGAGAGCGCCTATTACGAAATCCCTGAAGAAGGGCCACCTAATTTGCTTGGCCCCATGAACTTTTACTTGCTTTGTGGCAAGATTTTTATGAACCAGCCGGTTGCTACGAAACGTTAAGGAAGAAACGAAAAAAGGCACCCGGAGGTGCCTATTTCGTGTTCGGTACAGCAGATCCAGACACCACTTACGACCCGCCTTGCGCGAGTACGGCTTTCGCCGCTGGGAAGCGCTCAATCTCATCTGGTCAGTCGCTTCGATGAACATATAGTAGCACAACCTTTTGGTTGTGGTATAGGAGTCGTGACAAAAGGAGACGAAGCCAAAGAGGCACAATAGTCAGAAAACACTGTATAAATTGACAGTGACTGGCGGGCATGCTACCCTCAGAGCGTTCTTCAAACTATGCAGCAAAGGGAACGCTCTGAGGGTAGCATGCCCGCCATCAGTAGCTCGGTTTTTCCGGATTTTTGCTCGCTTCGTCAAGCCGTTTTTGCGCTTCATTCTGGGTCTCCTACAGAGGTTGGTAATAGCCTCTATTATACAGGAATTGCCCTTTAAAATCAGTGACTTATGGAAGTAGCGCGAGTTTTTAAGTGCACTACTGGCGTCAAAAATCGTGATTAGCTAAGGTTGTTTTCAGCCGGTGCAATACCATGCCAAAAGGACATCATGGGCGAACTTCCTAAGGACCATCAACGTGCAAACCGCCTGCACCTGGCTATGCTGGATATGCAGGACGCTCGTCGATACCTTGATGCTTATGCCGAGCTGGACAGCCAAAGCGATGGATTGAAAGCGGAGCTGTCGCACACGTTGCGCGAGACGCTGATAGTTGCTGCCATCGTGGCGTACTGTCGGCCGTTCAGCAGAAACCAGTCACCAGGGCAGGCTGTCAAAAAGCTGTCGATTGATGAATTCTGGTGGATCACCAACAACTCTACACAAAGAGCGTTGCACGTCCTTATCATTACCAAAAGGGATACATTCGTTGCTCATGCTGATTGGGACGCGCGGTCTACAGAGATTGTCGAGCTTACGCGTACAGGTGTGAAACGAACCTTTTCCGTCCCTGATGTGATGGAAGGTCTAGACCCCAAAGAGTTTAGCGCTCTAGCTTTGGAGGTGGAAAAGGATTGTTTTTACCAAGCCATGGCGTTGCAACACCGAATCCATACGGAACAGGGCCAAGCAGGCTAAACCGTCACCGGCAGTGCGAGTGTGAGTGTTTCAGCATGCCAACGCCGGCACGCGCTTTCAGCCACGCATTCGTAAATCGTATTGTGCTTGCATCCTTACCCACAACTCGGGACTGGTGTTCAAGGCCATACCCAAGCGGGAAGCTAGTTCAGGTGATACAGCAGTGGCGCCGGCAATGATGCGTTCAAGCTGCTCAGAGTCAATCCCGAGCCGAGCAGCGGCGACGTCGATAGTGGAATCCCCTAAGTATTCTCTCAACACTTCCCCCGGGTGAGGCGGATTGTGCATGCTGGTCATCGCGTGTCCCTCGATCCATGATCCATGTAGGCATGATACTAGTTCGGTCGCACTTGTAACGCAGGGTGAATGTCAACGCCGGCACCGACACGTGCTTTCACTCGGCCGGCAGTTCCAACGTCGGAAACCGTGACCAGGTGCAGCGGCGCGGGCAAGAGTGTTTCAGCGTGCGCCGGCCGGCGACAAGTCACGTTTTCGCAACCGGCTGCGAAAATATCAGCATGGTATTGACCGCGTGGAACGGGTTTTATGTCAAACGGCGAAAATGTTCTTGTGACCGGTCACATACACCGCTAAAGTTTCCGCAGTTGGACTCATCAAGGACAGGCATCATGGAAGAACAGAAACGCCGTGCCGGTGGCCGACCGGCCGGATCGGGCGAGCAGTTGCCGGCGCGCGATCGCGCCCGCCAAAGCCGGCAGAGCCGCGCGGCGCAAGGCTCCACCAGGTTAGATTTTTTCCTCGACCCGGCGCAGGCTGGCCAGCTCGCGGAATTGATGGAACAGTGGGGAATGAGCACGCGCAAGGAAGCAGTACAGCACGCCCTCAGCATCGTGCACCAGACCATATCGAAAACACGAAAGGCCACGGCATGAGCTACAGCTACGAGATTACCCCGCGCCCGGTCGAGCTGGGCGGCGGCTGGCGTCTGCGACTTCTCGAGACCGAGGAAGAAATGGGCGGCGGCGTGTTCCCCGTCGACGACAGCGACGCCGACGCCGGCATGCGCTGGTGGAACGAGTGCAGCGAGCAGGAGCGCGCGCACTGGCTGACCATGGCCGCATCAGCGCGGCCGGCCGACGCCTACCACGCCTTCATGCTGGCAGAGGCATACGCCGACGCCGAGAGCACGGCCTACGAATGGCTCGATTCAAGAGGGAGTGAATAGGCAAGGAACCCATACGGCGATTGGCTCGCCGCCGTATGGACTGCCTATGCTGAACTCTGACATTTACCGAGTTAGTCTGTCTTGCTCTGGCGAATGTCAGAATTCGGAGAACGCAGCTTGAGGGTTGATGTAAAACTTGAACTCCAAACCCGACACCTTGCGACCGCCGTTTTTCGTCGCGGTGTATTCAATGACCAGGCTATTTTTCAAACCCAGCTCGGCTACAGCAGGATCAATCACGCGGCGGCGAAGCTGGCCGAAGTCCTTTACACAGCTTGGCGGCGCCTCCATCGCAAAGCAGAAATCATCGACAGTGATGCGCAGCATGCCGGTTTTTTTGAACTGCATCAGCAGCTCGAACAGTCGCCACGAATAGACCGAGCGCAGCGCGACCGTATGCCGGAGCTTGTAGCTGGTGAATTCCTTGCTCAGCTCAACCAGGTGCGGCGTCATCTCTGGCGAGAAGGCGAGTTCAATCCATCCCTCGCCGTGATGGTAGGTAACACCGCTCACCCACACCCATTTGCGCTCTTTCTCACCACGAGGCGTTTTCTCGATCGTGCGGGCCTTCCGGTCTAACAGTTTGTCGCCCACAGCCTTGAGCTGTTCGTAGGCGGTCACGCCATCTAGGTCGAATTCCTTTGCAAATTCATTTGCCGAGATCTTGAACTTGTACCGGCCGGCCTCGGCGCGCAGGCTATCCAGCTTCGCCATACAGACCGATACAACACGTTTTTCAGGGAGAGACAGCCCATGTGCCATGCGCACGAGCTGATTGCTCATGTTGACGTTTAACGTGCCTATGGCGCCTTCCACGTACTGCACAATTTCTGCTGCTTCTGGCATCGCACACCCTTAAATCTGACATTGAATCTAGGTTGTCAGAGTTATTGAATTCTGTCAAGAGTGACGATGTGTCAGGCTAACTCGGTCTTTGTCAGAGAACTCGGTAAACGTCAGGCTAACTCGGCCGTTGTCAGACTAGATCGGTAAACGTCAGGCTAACTCGGTCTTTGTCAGAATTCGCGCGATTTTTCATAGGGAAAACCGTCGCCTAAAAACGTATTTAAAAACGAGCCTATAAACACTCTTAAAACGTACTCGCATGGCTTCGCAGCGAGTACGATCGAGGCCCCCCAAGGGGGGCAAAATAAACCAGCCCCCCCAACCCCGATACGCAACCGCCGCCGCGCCGGTCGATCCCATAGGGATCGCCGGTGTTGCTTTTGGGTTTTCAGGTTTTTGATTTCTCGGTTTTCAAAGTTAACCGGGCGTGCCGATTTCGGAACGAAATCGGTGCGCAACCCGAGCGCCGACGGGCGCGCTGGCTCGAAGGAAGAAAAGTTGACTTATCACGTAGTCCAGGTACGCCACGATTTCCAACTGGACTGCGCCCCGGCGCCGGGGCTTGCCAGGACGGGCGGGCGTGCCGCCTATCGGCGGCATCCGACCATGCGGCTGTGTCTACGCGCTTCGCGCTCGCACAGTCCGGCGCTAAGGCGCCGGATCGGACTCAAATCGCCCCCGCTCGACAGCAGAACCGCCCGTAAGGTTTAGCAGGGAAAGGGAATGCGCTCGCTTGTGGTTAAGTTTTAAGCCGCCGAATGCTCATGGAGCCACGAGAACAGGGCTACACGCTGCGATCGCGGTTAATTGGACCTTTCCCACTCACGTAACAGAAAACGCCTCAAAACGCCGCAAATTGGGTTTACAGCTCTATTTCTATTTCGCAACATTTATTGCAAAACTACAATTGTCGTCCTGACGCACACGTTTGCGCGTCAATTTTTAGGGATGACACCATGAAAAAGACTACGTTCGCGATTCTTCTCGCCGGCATCTTCGCCGGTAACGTCCATGCACAGAGCGCACCAGGTAGCGGCGCATCTAGCACCCAAACCGGAGGCTACGCCAATGCCAGCGGCGATCGCAGTACCGCGACCGGTTACATGGCAAACGCACAAGGCGCCGACTCGACCGCTACCGGCCATAACGCCCAGGCCACGCAGGACCAGACGACGGCGACCGGCGCCGGAGCATCCGCGACCGGGACCGGCAGCACCGCAACGGGCGCGATCGCCGTCGCCAGCGGCAATTACAGCACCGCGACTGGCACCAGTGCGACGGCCACCGGCAATTTTTCGACCGCAACCGGTCTCGCCGCCAACGCGCAAGGCGTCAACTCGACCGCGACCGGCGCCTATTCCCAGGCAACCGCCAACAGCACAGCAATCGGTTATTGGGGCGAATAGGGAAAACGGAAAAAATCGGGCGCTAAGCCCTTCTGGCTACCGTCGAACCGCGTAAGCCGTTGATTTCAAATGCGGCCATTCCCCTTGGGGTGTGACGCTGTCAGCCGGTGGCCAGAGGCCGGCATGGGTAAAGTTACGATACCTGTATAGTAAGTTTACGCATCCCAGCGGAGATCAGCCGCCGGCGCGCAGCCAGTTCAGCCGCTGGTCCTGGTGCGCGAACGCAACAAACTACCCGCCGCATTCTCCTCGAACAACCCCGCTTCTTCAATATAGCCCTGAACCGTGCCGTCGTGGCGCCAACCACCTTGCTTCTTTATGTCGCGAAACTCGGCGCCGGCGCGATGCGCGCTGGTGGCCATGCCGCGCCGCAGGCTGTGGCTGGACAGTTCCGGCACGTAGCCGAGCTTGGCCAGCTGGGCGGCGCCGGCCAAGATGGTGTTGACGCTGGCCGGATTCAGGCGATCGGCGCCCACCACGCCCCACTTGCTGATCGACCGGAAGACCGGGCCGCTGGCCACGCCGGCAGCGTCCAGCCATGTCCGCAACGCCGTCGCTGGGCAGCACGGCCCAGCGCTGTAGGGGATCGCCTTGGCCACGCCCTCGCCGGTCTGATCCGTCTTCGAGCGTGGCAGCGTGAGCGTGATCCCCTGCGCTTCCCAGGTGATGTGGTCGACCTTGATGCCCACCAGCTCGCTGCGCCGGAATCCCCCGAAGAAGCCCACCTGCAGCAGCGCGTTATCGCGCGCCGCCTTCAGCGTGCCCAGGCTGGCCAGGTTCGCCACGATCAGCTCCAGATCTTCGATCGGCAGCGCCTTGGCCTTCTTCTTCGGGCGGCCATTGGTGCGCGCGATCCCGGCCAAGGTCTTGCGCACAGTCGGCGTGGCGGCCGGATCGGCGAAGCCCTGGTGGACGTGCCATTGCGAG
>NZ_JBNDJE010000031.1:0-31928 GCF_050434805.1 Massilia sp. UYP11 | reverse complement strand
GGAGCGCGAAAAATAACTGATCTCGACCACCGTTCGGTCTGGCGCCGGGTTTGTCACGTTGGAACGGCCGTGCAACCTATTTGTTCAGCGCTTCCCTACCAAAGAATTCGGTAAAGATTCGAAAAAACGCCAGGCACAGCTTGGCGTTTTGTTTCTGCAATATCCCCGCTCATTCATTTCCACCTCGCGCACCTGACGCAAGATGCCCGCCCTCGCCTTCCCACTTGGCGACCTCGGGGGCCATGTCATAGCCCGGTTGACAATAGGTACGGTCTTGGTCATGGCTGCATCGATTTCCTTGGGCGTCAGCAGCACCGTCGTCTTGCACGTGGTGGTGCCGGAGGCATCGACCCTGAGCGCCAGCACCGCGGCGGTGGCGTTGTCGGGAAGCTCGCCGATGATGACGACATCCCGGTCGCCGAACACGAAATAAAAAGCTTCGACCTTCCTGCCTAGCGAGTTGAATAATTGATCGACAGCCTCGCGCCGCCGCGTGCCGCCTTCCTTCAACAGGCCATTGATCCCTTCGCTGAGGTAGCTCGCTTCAACCAGATACTTAGCCATGTGAGGTCCTTCCAGAATGACGTTCCCGACGGAAGAATTCGCTTCATAAGCTTGCCGGCAATGCCCGGCTGGCGCCGTTTTCCCCGGCCGCCGGTTTGCGAGACCCAATATTTGAAAGTTCCCAGGAAGCAGCGGTTCAATCAGCCCGCGTGTGAATAGCTTGAGTTAGCGCGAGGCTACAGCATTGACTGCCGGTTTGTGTGGCAGCCGTTTCCAGGAAATCCGCGAGGAAATGACCGGTTTTGGTCAATGCAAAGAAGCAGGCGCGCTGTCATCCAAACTCCACAACCGGCGCGGCGACGCCACGATCGGGCTGGTGGTCGATGGGCAGGTCGCCGATTACTTCGTTCGCGCGACGACGACGAAGAACCGCGCACCGTTGCCCAGGCCCAGGCCCAGCGTGAAGCAGTCACGCAGTACGAGGCCAAGCAGAACCGCAACCAGACGCCGCGCAAGCAGCAGCAGCGTCAGATGCAGAAGAAGAAAGCAGGTTAATTCGCTTTCTCCAGATGCAGCCGTAGTTCAGTTTGGCAATCACTGCGACAGCAACGACCTGCGCCGACGCGCAAGCCCTGCCACGCAGAGTGCCCCCATTGAGATCAAGGCAACACTGGCGGGCTCTGCGACTTCAACTGGGGATCCAATGAGCTCCGGTACAATTATCGGCACACCAGGATAGTATCCACCATCGTTATCGAGCTCGTTTGACATGTACTCAGGCATAGGCACTTCCATTACCGCGCCACTATAGCTTCCTGATCCGACAGCGTATCCGGCGGTTAGGTACATCCATCGCGAGTAATCAAAGGTATAGATGAAGGTGCCTTCGGAAGCTTGCGTGAATCGGATGCTGAAATCGGTTACCTGATCGCCGCCAAAATCATCATGAATCGTAAAATTCGTTGGACCGCCCGGCCCGAAGTAGGTTGAAGCGGCAGTCAACAGTTTCGCGCCGTCGTTGAAGAACGGGTAAAACTGATGCCTTGAAAGTAATGTCATTGGCGGGCCGGAGTCATAGTTCGGATCGAGGTACGCTGTCATCAACGTTGTCATGTTGAAGCTGAAATGCGCGATCGCCTGATTGTCATCCCTCTGTACGAAATATCCGTCGAGCAAGCCTCCAGTAAATTCGTACTTGGTGTACGAAGCTGAAGCGTTCAGCGAGGTCAGTAAGGTCACAGCAAATGCCAGGCATTTTTTGATCATGACTTTGTATAGGTGAGGTTGTCGGGAAAAAACCGTTCAAGCAATTGCTATACCACACCTAGATCCCCGTATAAATCAAGGTGTTAGCTACGGCTTATCCGCTGATTGGCGACCCTTGTAAGGTTTCCCGACATCCTCTCGTGGCATGCATCCGGTCGCTCTAGATGCCTAGCACTATGCCGCCTCCGCCGCCGGATGCGCCTGCTTCCGATACAAGAACTCCAGCACCGCCTTGCGATGCTCGGTATACCGGGCATCCTGCGCCAGCGCCACCCGGTCGCGCGGCCGCGCCAATCCCACCTCGACGATCTCGCCGATGGTCGCCGCCGGCCCGTTGGTCAGCATGACGATCCGATCCGACAGCAACACCGCCTCATCGACGTCGTGCGTCACCATCACCACGGTGGATCTGGTCGCCGCCACGATCTTGAGCAGCTCGTCCTGCAAATGCGCCCGCGTCAGCGCATCGAGCGCGCCGAACGGTTCATCCATCAGCAGCACCTTCGGCTCCATCGCCAGCGCCCGCGCGATGCCGACGCGCTGCTTCATGCCGCCCGAAATTTCATGCGGACGTTTGCCCTCCGCGCTCGACAGCCCCACCAGCGCCAGCGCAGCGAGCGTGCGTTCGCGCAGCTGGGTCCGCGTTTCGGCGCCGCCGAACACCCGCTCGACTCCCAGGTGGATGTTCTCGTAACAGGTCAGCCACGGCAGCAGCGAATGATTCTGGAACACCACCGCCCTTTCCGGCGAGGGCCCGGCGATCTCACGATTGGCGCATAGCAGCACGCCCGCCGTCGGCTTGAGCAGGCCGGCGATCAGGTTCAGCAAGGTCGACTTGCCGCAGCCCGAGTGGCCGATCAGCGTGATGAAATCACCCTTGCGCACGGTCAGGTCGATGCCCTGCAGCGCCTGGAACACGCCCTTTTTCGTATGAAACGCCATCTCCACGCCGGAGATGTCGATGAATCTGGTTTGAAGGTCATCCATGATCGCGCTCCTCTCAGTTAGCCACTTGTTCGTGCGTCAGCGCCCGCGCCAGCGCCACCAGCGCCTGCTCCAGCAGCAGCCCCACGACGCCGATGACGACGATGGCGATGATGATGTTCGCCACATTCAGGTTGTTCCACTCGTCCCACACCCAGAAGCCGATGCCCACGCCGCCGGTCAGCATCTCGGCCGCCACGATCACCAGCCACGCGGTGCCGATGGCAAGCCGCACGCCGGTCAGGATGTAGGGCAGCGCCGACGGCAGCAGGATCTTGGTCAGGATCTTCCATTCCGACAGGTTCAGCACGCGCGCCACGTTCATGTAGTCCTGCGGCACGCGCTGCACGCCCACCGCCGTATTGATGATCATCGGCCAGATCGAACAGATGAAGATCGACCAGATCGCCGCCGGGTCGGCCGACTTGAACACCAGCAGGCCGATCGGCAGCCAGGCCAGCGGCGACACGGGCTTGAGCAGGCTGATGATCGGGCCGAACATGCCCGACACGAACTTCACCCGGCCGATCACGAAGCCCAGCGGGATGCCGACCGCCGCCGCCAGTCCAAAGCCCACGGCCACGCGCTGGAGCGAGGCCAGCACGTTCCAGCCGATGCCCTGGTCGTTCGGGCTGTTGTGGTAGAACGGATCGGCAAACAGCTTCAGCGCCTCCTCGAAGGTCGCCAGCGGCGACGGGAAGGTCTCGTTGCGGGTGGCGATGAGCTGCCACACCAGCACGACGAAGGCGATGCCCACCAGCGGCGGCAGGATGGCTTGCACCGCCCTGGCGAACGACTGCGCGCCGCGCACGACGGGCGCCGGTTTGCGCGCAGGAGGCGTGACACTCGCGACAGGCGCATCGGCGGCGAGCGGCAACGTGACCACGGCCGCGCCACCGGCGGGCGGCGCATGGCGTTCGGATTTCAAGATGGCGTTCATGGCATTCCCCTATACAGACAAGATGAAAATCAGACCCTGACCTTGAACGATGCGGCGTAGGCTTTCGGGTCCTTGCCGTCCCAGACGCTGCCGTCCATCAGCTTCGAACTGCGCATCGGGCTGGAAGGCAGCGGCGCTTTGGCCAGCGTCGCCGCGTCCTTGTACAGCGCGATCTGGTTGACCGCGCTGGCCACCGCCAGGTAATCGGGGTCCTGCTTGAGCAGGCCCCAGCGGCGATGCTGGGTCATGAACCACATGCCGTCCGACAGATACGGGAAGTTGACCGCGCCGTCGTTGTAGAACTTCATGTAGTTCGGGTCGTCCCAGGTCTTGCCGAGGCCGTTCTGGTAGCGGCCCATGATGCGCTGGTCGATCGCGTCCTTGCTGGTGTTGACGTACGATTTGGCGGCGATGACCTCGGCCATCTTGTTCTTGTTGGCCATCGAGGCGTCGATCCAGCGGCTGGCCTCGATGATGGCGGCCATCATGGCGCGGCAGGTGTTGGGGTGCTTCTTCGCGAACTCCAGCGTCGAACCCAGCACCTTTTCCGGATGGTCGCGCCAGATGTCCTGGGTCGTGGTGGCGGTGATGCCGATGCCGTCCATGATGGCGCGCTGGCCCCAGGGTTCGCCGACGCAGAAGCCGTCCATGTTCCCCACCCGCATATTGGCCACCATCTGCGGCGGCGGCACCGTGATCACCTTGGCTTCCTTCATCGGATTGATGCCGTTGGCCGCCAGCCAGTAGTACAGCCACATCGCGTGGGTGCCGGTCGGGAAGGTCTGGGCGAAGGTGTATGCGCGTTTCTCGGTGCGCATCAGCCTGGCCAGCGACTGGCCGTCGACCGCACCCTTGTTCGCCAATTGCTTGGACAGCGTGATCGCCTGGCCATTGTTGTTCAGGCCCATCAGCACCGCCATGTCCTTGCGCTGGCCCCCGATACCCATCTGGACACCGTACAGCAAGCCATACAGCACGTGGGCCGCGTCCAGGTCGCCGTTGGCCAGCTTGTCGCGCACGCCTGCCCACGAGGCTTCCTTGCTCAGCACGAACTTGACGCCATATTTCTTGTCGAGGCCCAGCGTCGACGCCATGACCACCGATGCGCAATCGGTCAGTGGAATGAATCCGATCTTGATCTCGGTCTTTTCCGGCTTGTCCGAACCCGCCGCCCACACGCCGCCAGTTGCCAGCCCCATCAAGCTTCCTCCCGCTACCAGACCTGCGCCATGTATGACCTTACGGCGGGTGACATCGACTTCGCCGACGGCTGCCGTCGCTACGCTCTTCGCTTCAAGCTTCTGATTTTTCATCGCAATCCCAATATGGTCAGGCAAAAAAAACGACGCATACCCGACATGAACGCATTCATGGTCCGGTAGACGTCGTTGTCTTGTGGGTGCTGCCTTCGTTGGCGGCACACGCAGCGCTCCGTTGCGCTGATGATGATTACGCAATCTTCATGCCAGGGAGCATGCAGAAGGAAGCGCCCTCACCACGCACCGCCGGCGCACCGTGCGAAGGCGTAAACGGCGCACTGCGATTGCGCAGCGCATCATTTTGGGCGGGCTGTTGCGTTAGCTCTAAAAAGTTGCAAAAACGCTCTTCTACTACCGTCCGCGTCGTGCTAGGATGGATTGTTGCCGTAGAAAAACATCACTTGTTTCAATCGTGCGACCCCTTGCCTCTACGTCGCACACATGTAAAATAAATAACGTCCAGAACGCACCCAGGTTTGAAGGTCCTGGCCTCGTCCCGGATTTCCGAATTCGACGCTTTGATTCGACGCTTTGTACTGGCATCCGCATGTCACGCATTCACTGTCCGCTCTACTCCTGCCTGCGTTCTCCCAACGACGTGGCGGTGCGGCCCAGTTGCCAGACAGCCCTTCATCCTGCCCAGCGCGCCCCGCGCGCCTGAACGGCAAACCATCTTCGTATTACGCCCGGCTCATGCCGGCCATTCATCATTTACTTGCCAGTCTTCATTCGAGACGGCCCTGGAGTCAACCATGAACACGGAACACACCGCACGCCACCATTCTTCGATCCATGCCGCAACCGCGGTCGACCGCAGCAACCCTCGCGCGCCGCGCCGCGGCATCGCCAAGGACATCGTCTCCAGCGGCCGACGCCTGCGCACCCGCATCGGCGTCATCGCCGCAGCCTGCATCGGCCTGACCGCGCTGGTGATCGCCTTCGAGTAAGCCTTGCCGGGTATGACCCGGTTGTCGGCCCGGTTGTCGGCCTGCGCAAGCTGCGCGCATAGGGCGCTGGAGACGAAAAAAGCCAACCCTCGGGTTGGCTTCTTCCTTGCACAGGCGTCAGGCCGGCGTCAGAACTCTTCCCAACCGTCGCCGACGTCCGCGGTTTCGGCTTTCTTCGGCTTTGCGGCCGCTTGCGCCTTGGGCTCGACTGGCGTGGCCTTGGCCGGCTTGGATGCAGCGGCCGGTTGTGCCGCCGCCTTCACCGGCGCCCTCAGCGGCGCCTTCGCCATCACCGCCGGCAAGGTCGTGATCACGCGCGGCGCCGCCGCACTGGCGCGGCTGGCGCCCGCCTGATCGAGCTTGAACGCGCCCACGGTCTGCGCCAGCGCGGTCGCCTCTTCCTGCAGCGAGGCCGCCGCCGCCGACGCTTCTTCCACCAGCGCCGCGTTCTGCGTGGTCACCTGGTCCATCTGGGCCACGGCGCCGTTGATCTGTTCGATGCCGGCGGTCTGCTCCTGGCTGGCGGCGGTGATCTCGGCCATGATGTCGGTCACGCGGTTCACGCTCTGCACGATTTCCTGCATCGTGGCGCCGGCGCGCTCGACCAGCTTGGAGCCGTGGTGCACCTTGTCGACCGAGTCGTCGATCAAGAGCTTGATTTCCTTGGCCGCCGCCGCGCTGCGCTGGGCCAGGCTGCGCACCTCGCCCGCCACGACCGCGAAGCCACGGCCCTGCTCGCCGGCGCGCGCCGCTTCGACTGCCGCGTTCAGGGCAAGGATATTGGTCTGGAAGGCGATGCCGTCGATGACGGCGATGATGTCCACGATGCGGGTCGACGAGGCGTTGATCGCGCCCATGGTCTGCACCACCTGCTCGACCACCGCGCCGCCCTTGCCCGCCACTTCCGAGGCCGACGTGGCCAGGGCGTTGGCCTGGCGCGCGTTGTCGGCGTTCTGTTTCACGGTCGAGGTCAGTTCTTCCATCGACGAGGCGGTTTCTTCCAGCGAACCGGCCTGCTGCTCGGTGCGCGAGGACAGGTCCAGGTTGCCGGCCGCGATCTGGCCCGAAGCAGTGGCGATGTTGTCGGTGCCGGCACGGACCTGGCTCACGATGGTCACCAGCGAATCGTTCATGTCCTTCAGCGCCTGCAGCAGGCGGCCGGTCTCGTCTTTCGAGGTCACTTCGATGGTCTGGGTCAGGTCGCCCTGGGCCACGGCGCCGGCGATCGCGATCGCCTGCTCCAGCGGACGCACGATGGCGCGCACCAGCATCCAGCCGACGAAGGCGGCCATGATCAGGCCGAACGCCAGGCCGACCAGGCAGACCGCGCGCACGAACTCGTAGGTCGCCTGCGAAGCCTCATATTCCTCCAGCGCCGCATTCTGCTGTTCCTTGACCAGCCTGGCGCCGAGATCGGCCACCGGCAGGTACAGCCGGGTCATCTCGCCGTTGAGCTGGGCCACGGCGCCGGCGGTGTCGCCGGCACGAATCGCGGCCATGGCCGGGCGGATACCCTGCTCGACGAATACCTTGCGCGCGGCGGTAAATTGCTCGTACATGGCCTGCTCGCCGGCAGTCATCGGCATCTGGCGGTAGCTCTCCAGGATCTTGTTGATCACCCCGATATTCGCGTCGACCGACTCGAGCGCGGTATTGCGCGCGCCGCCATCTTCCAGGGTAACCGCCTTGGCGACGGCGAGCTGGTTGGCGGTGATCAGCTGGGTGACCTGGCCCACCTGGCTCAGCCCCACGAGGCGGTGGTCGTACATCTGCTTGAGTTCGGCGTTTGCGACGCCGAGGTTGTAGATGCCGATGACCGCGCCGGCGATGAGTTCGACGGCCAGGAAGACGATGACGAAGATGAGACGCGACTTGATGCTGAGATGTTTGAACATGATTCGCTGGCCTGGAGCCCATGGATGGAAAAATATGATATCCATTGGATTATAGAAACATTGCTCACCGGTTGGGAAGCATTGAACATTTCCTTGCGTTACGACTTATCGTCCGTCGTCATGCAGCAACAAGCGCGCACGCAGCCGGCGAAGCGCATGGTATTGCTCCGTCGCCATGCGCTAAACGCATAGGCAAATGCGACATTAACACTACGGCAAGGCAACTTTGCCGATAAAATGGCGCGATTCCCTGCTTCAACCGAGCTCTATGACTTTCCCCGTCCTCCTGAACCTGGCACTCGCCCTGGCCGTGTGCGCACTCCTGTATGGCATGCAGGCCCGCCATGCATCGTTCACCAAGCGCGTTTTCGCCGGCCTTGGCCTGGGCGTCGCGTTCGGCGCCGGCCTGCAGGCCGTATATGGCGCCGGGGCGAGCGACATCGTGGCCACCAATGCCTGGCTGGATGTGATCGGCAGCGGCTACGTCAAGCTGTTGCAGATGATCGTGATCCCCTTGATCATGGTCTCGATCGTGCAGGCCATCCTCAAGCTGCGCGACGCCGCCTCGCTCGGCAAGATCAGCACCCTCACCATCGGCATCCTGCTCGTCACGACCGTGGTCGCGGCCATCATCGGCATCGCGATGGCCAAGCTGTTCGGCCTGTCGGCCGTCGGCCTGACCGCGTCGAGCGCCGAAGTCGCGCGCGGTGAATACCTGCAGGGCAACCTGGCGACCGCGCAGCAACTGTCGCTGCCGTCGCTGCTGCTGTCCTTCATCCCGGCCAATCCCTTCCTCGACATGACCGGCGCGCGCAAGACCTCGACCATCGCGGTGGTGGTGTTCGCGATCTTCATCGGCGTCTCGGCCGTCGGCATCGCCGGCAAGAAGCCGGAAGTATTCCAATCCTTCAGCGGCTTCGTGCACGTGGCCCACGTGATCGTGATGCGGATGGTGACGCTGGTGCTGCGCCTGACGCCGTTCGGCGTGTTCGCGCTGATGGCCAAGATGGTGGCCGGTTCCAGCCTGCAGGACATCCTGGGCCTGCTCAATTTCGTGGTCGCCTCGTATGCGGCGCTGGCGCTGATGTTCTGCGTGCACCTGGCGATGGTGGCCGGCGTCGGGCTCAATCCGCTGCGCTACGTGAAGAAGATCTTCCCGGTGCTGGTGTTCGCCTTTACCTCGCGCACCAGCGCCGGCTCGATCCCGATGAGCGTGGCGACCCAGACCGCGCGCCTGGGCACGCCGGAAGGCACCGCCAATTTCGCCGCCTCGTTCGGCGCCACCATCGGGCAGAACGGCTGCGCCGGCATCTATCCGGCGATGCTGGCGGTGATGATCGCGCCGACGGTCGGCATCGATCCGTTCACCGCCAGCTTCTTGCTGCCGCTGCTGGCGATCATCGCGTTCGGCTCGATCGGCGTGGCCGGGGTCGGCGGCGGCGCCACCTTCGCGGCCCTGATCGTGCTGTCGGCGATGGACTTGCCGGTGGCGCTGGCGGGCCTGCTGATCTCGGTGGAGCCCTTGATCGACATGGGCCGCACGGCGCTGAACGTCAGCGGCTCGATCGCCGCCGGCAGCGTCACCAGCCGGGTGCTGGGCCAGACCGACATGCGCGTGTTCAATAACGAGGCCGACGTCAACCTCGACGGCGAGGAACAAGCCGTCTGATGCGCCGGCTGATGCGCTAGTAAACACACTTCCGCCAGCGCCGACGGCGTCCGCAATCGTGCGCTGACGCCCTGCCGAATCCGTCATGATGCCTGCATGTTAACTTCTCGGCGGACGGCGATGGAGCAAAAGTGGCCACAGGAAATTTGGCTGGTCAGGCATGGACAAAGCGCGGGCAACGTCGCGCGTGACCTGGCAGAAGCTGCCGCCGGGCACCGCATCGACATCGCCGATCGCGACGTCGACGTGCCGCTGTCCGACCTGGGCGAGCGCCAGTCCGAGGCCCTGGGCGCCTGGTTCGCCACCCTGCCGCCGCACCGGCGTCCCAACGTGGTGCTGCATTCGCCTTATGTCCGCGCGGCCGAGACCGCCAACATCCTGATGCAGCGCCTGGAGCGCGACGAGCTGCTGTGCGTGCTGTCCGACGAGCGCCTGCGCGAGAAGGAATTCGGCGTGCTCGACCGTCTCACCACGCATGGCATCGCCCACCACTTCCCCGATCTCTACGAGCAACGCCGGCACGTCGGCAAGTTCTATTTCCGCCCGCCCGGCGGCGAAAGCTGGTGCGACGTCATCCTGCGCCTGCGCAGCGTGATGGACACGCTCGAGCGCGACTTCTGCGGCGAGCGGGTGCTGATCGTCGCCCACCAGGTCACCGTCAATTGCTTCCGCTACCTGTTCGAGCACCTGAACGAGGCACAGATCCTGGAGATCGACCACGCCGGCGACGTGCCCAACTGCTCGGTCACGTCGTATGAATTCGACCCCGATAAAGGCAAGCGCGGCGACCTGGCGCTACGCCTGGCAAACTTCGTGGCGCCGCTGGAAGCCAGCGGCACCCCGGTCACGGCCGCCAGGGACTTGCCGACTTCACCCAAGGCTTGAGACCACACATGGACCCGATCAAAGCGACAACGGTGCACGACGTCGACGCCGCCTGCCTGGCGGCATGGCCATTGCCCCAGCCCGAAGCCGAGGGCGACAAGGAATTGCGCGGCCACGTCCTGGTGCTGGGCGGATCGCGCGAAATGCCCGGCGCCATCATCCTGGCCGCCACCGCGGCCCTGCGCGCCGGCGCCGGCAAGCTGACCATCGCCACCGGGGCCAGCGTGGCCCAACTGGTGGCGCTGGCGATGCCCGAGGCGCGCGTGATCGGCTTGTCCGAAAACGAGACCGACGGTTTCCAGCTGGACGCCCTGGACAGCCTCGACCCGCTGGCCGACAAGGTCGACGCGGTGCTGGTCGGCCCCGGCATGTGCGACGCCTCGTGCACCGCACGCCTGGTGCACGCGCTGCTGCCGCGCCTGGAGCAAGCCGGCGTCGGCCTGGTGCTCGACGCCTGCGCCATGGACGTCATGCTGCACAGGCCGCGCGATTGGCCCGAGGGCAAGCCGATGCGCTTCGAGCGGCCCGTGATCATGACCCCGCACTGCGGCGAAATGGCGCACCTGACCGGCCTCGAGAAAGAATGCATCGTCGGCCAGCCCGACACACCCGCGCTGCAGGCGGCGCGCGACTGGAATGCCGTGATCGCGCTCAAGGGGTCGCGCACGGTCATCGCGGCGCCCGACGGCACGCTCTGGCAACACGAAGGCGCGGGCAATATTGGCCTGGCCATCTCGGGCTCGGGCGACGTGCTGGCCGGCATCATCGCCGGCCTGCTGGCGCGCGGCGCCGCCCCGGAACAGGCGGCCTGCTGGGGCGTGGCATTGCACGCACGCGCCGGCGACCGCCTGGCGCAACGGCTGGGCACCTTGGGATATTTGGCTCGAGAAATTTCTATGGAAGTTCCCGCGCTGCTGGAGCAGCTCGGCCGCGCCGGCGCCATCAAGCGTGGCGCCGATGACAGGAACATCCGGCCCGTGCCGGGAGACGAACAGCTGGGTGCTTGACGCCCGGCGCGAGCAACTCTGTAAAAAATGTTACGGAGTCTCGCAAGAGTGCGGTATCTAACGAACCGGCAGACAGGCTTCCGGTCTAATGGGCACAGTTGGATTGAAGTACGCACCGGGGCCGCGTATTGCGTCGGTTCCCTGAGTGTTCCGCTCATTTGTTGCAGATGACGGAACTAACTGGCGCCGTTGATCTTCCAGCGCCTCACCACAATGAGCTGGAAACTTCGGCACAAAGATAGACGTAAACGAGGAGTTAAAAATGAATGCAATGACCAAGGCACCAAAAATCCTGCTGACCGCCGCCGTCCTGGCTTCCCTGTTGGGCGCCTGCAAGCGCGACGACGCGGCCACCACCACCACCCCGGCCGACACCTCGGCGACCATGCCAAGCAGCACCTCGGGCGCCACCGGCACCACGGGTGACGTGGGCACCGGCGCCACCGGCACCGGCACCACCGGCACCGGCACCACCGACATGGGCACCAGCGGCGCAACCGGCACCGCCGGCGACACCAGCGGCGCTACCGGCACCACCGGCACGACCGGCACCACCGAAGGCGCTACCGGCACCACCACCACCGATCCGGCGACCACCACCACGCCGCCGACCGGCACCACGGGCCAGTAATCGCATGGCCCACCGGACGACGCCCTGCTCGCAGGGCGCGTTCGGCGCAGCGTCTTGCACGATCTCGGCACCCGGCGCTTCATAGCCGGGTTGCTTGTTTCAGGCCCCGTGTTTCAGGCCTTCTGCTTCATTCCTCGTCCTCTTGCCTGCGCTGCGCCACTACCTGCCCGCACTCACCCTCGCCGCGACGTCGCGGATCAGATGTTCCACCATCCCGAAATCGGCCGGCTTGGTCAGGTGATGATCGAATCCCGCCTGGCTCGAACGCTGCCGGTCCTGCTCCGCCCCCCAGCCCGTCAACGCCACCAGGGATGCCTTTTCCATGCCCGCGATCCGGCGCATCGCCTCGGCCGCCTCGAAGCCTGACATATCGGGCAGGCCGATATCCAGGAAGACGATCTGCGGCAAGACTTCCGCGGCCCGGCGCAGCGCCGTCGCGCCGTCGTGGGCGACGCTGACGGCGTGGCCGCTCATCTCGAGCAGGGCGTGCAGCATCTCGGCAGCGTCGACGTTGTCGTCCACCACCAGGATGCGCAGCGCGGCGACCGCATTGCCTGCCTCCTTGGCCCCCCCGTCGTCCGGCGCGGCTTCGGGCGCCGCCGGCGGCGCGGCGGCGGCGCCCGAAGGCGCGGCGGCCGACGCATCCTGCGGCAACGGCAGCCACACCGTGAACCGGCTGCCCATCCCGGCCCCAGCGCTGCTCACGGCGACGCGGCCCCCGTGCAGCTTGACCAGGCGCTGGACCAGGTTCAGGCCCACGCCCAGGCCGCCCTGCGCCATCTCGGTGCCGAGATGGACCTGGGCGTACATGTCGAACACCGTCTCCATCGCCGGGGCGTCGATGCCGATGCCGTTGTCCGACACCGTGAGCGCCACCTCGTCCGCCTCGATCCGCGCCGCGATCTCGATCGCGCCGCCCTGCGGCGTGTACTTGGCCGCGTTGTTGAGCAGGTTGCTCAGGATCTGCGCCACGCGGTGGCGGTCGGCGTGCAGTGCCAGCGGCTCCTGCGGCAGGCGCACGGCCAGCGCGTGCTTGCGCGTTTCGACCAGCGGCATGCTCATGTCGACCGCTTCGCGCACCACGTCGGCCAGCAGCACACGCTCCAGCCGCAGGGTCACCTTGCCCTCGGCCAGGCGCGCCATGTCGAGCAGGTCGTCGACCAGGTGCACCATGTGGTCGACCTGGCGCCGCATGATGGCCTGCACGTCGCCGCTGGCGGCGCCGATGCGCATCAGTTCCAGCCCCGAACGGATAGGGGCCAGCGGGTTGCGCAGCTCGTGCGCCAGCGTGAACAGGAAGTCGCTCTGCGCGCGGTTCTTCCGTCCCAGCTCGCTGGCCAGGCGCTGCAGCTCCTGTTCGGCGTGCTTCTGGTCGTCGATGTCGAGGGTCACGCCGTCGAAGCGCTCCAGCTGCCCATGCTCGTCCAGGCCGCACCAGCCGATCGCCCGCAGCCAGCGCGGCGCGCCGCCCGTCACGGTACGGAACTCCAGGTCGAGCGGCGATCCGGCGCGCACCGCGTGCGCCACGCCGTCGGCCAGCCGTTCCCGGTCCTCCGGGTCGACCGCCGCCAGCAGCGCGTCGATCGAGGCCGGGCGCACGCTGTCCAGGCCGAAGTGCACGGCCATCTCGGCATTGAGCTGGAACTCGGTAAACGGCGCGTCGGCGTACCAGACGCCGATGTCGCCCGCCTCGGACACCCGCTCGAAACGCTCCTGCAAGGTCTTGCGCACCTGGATGTCGATCACCGTGCCGACGAATCCATCCGGTTCGCCCGCCGCATTCACGCGCGGCAGGCCGGAATCGATGAACCAGCAATAGCTGCCGTCATGGCGGCGCAGGCGGTAGTCGATCGAGAACGGTTCGCGCGCCGAGATGGCGGTCAGGAAGGCTTCGCCGGCGTGCGCGCGGTCCTCGGGGTGGACGTCTTCGAGCCAGCCCAGGCCCAAGTCCTGTTCCGGCGTGCGGCCGGTGTAGTCGTACCAGCGCCGGCTGAGATAGGTGCAGCGGCCGGTGTCGTCGGTGGTCCACAGCATGGCCGGCGAGGCGTCGACCAGCGCCCGCACATGGGCTTCGCGGGCGCGCGCATCGCGCTCCATCTGGCTGCGCTCGCGGCCCAGCGCCACCTGGGTGCGCACCCGCGCCAGCAGCTCGTTGGCCGAGAACGGCTTGACCAGGTAGTCGTCGGCGCCGGCCTGCAGGCCCTCGACCTTGGCTTCCTCGCCGGCGCGCGCCGACAGCAACATCACCGGCAGCAGGCGCAGCTCCTCGCTGGCGCGTACCTGCGCGATCAGGCCGAAGCCGTCGAGCTTCGGCATCATCACGTCGCTCAGCAGCAGGTCGGGCGGGTCCGCCAGCGCGAGTTCGAAGGCGGCCTGGCCGTCGGCGCAGATGCGCACGTCGGCGTGCGGTTCGAGCAGCGCCTTGAGATAAGCCCGCATATCGTTGTTGTCGTCGGCGATCAGGATGCGCGGGCGGGCCTGGCCGCCCATGTCCGCCAGTGCCGGCTGCCCCGCCTCGCGCGGGACGACTTCGGCGTCCGGCAGCCAGCGCAGGGCTTCCTCGACGAAGGCGGAACCCATGCGCTGACGCTCCTGCACCCCTTCCGGAGCATGCAGGATGCGGTCCTGCGGCAGGTGGGCCAGGCCGAACGGCAGGTCGACGTCGAAGCGCGTGCCTTCGCCGAGGACGCTCGAGACGGCAATCGCGCCGCCGTGCAGGCGCACCAGTTCCTGGATCAGGGCCAGGCCGATGCCGGTGCCTTCATAGGTACGTCCCGGCGCGCCCTCGATGCGGTGGAAGCGCTCGAACATGCGCGGCAGCTCGTGCTCGGGGATGCCGGTGCCGGTATCCTGCACCGACAGCCGCGCCATGCCGGCGTGCTCGCGCAGGCAGATCGTGACGCTGCCCTGCAGGGTGAACTTGAAGGCGTTCGACAGCAGGTTGAAGACGATTTTTTCCCACATGTCGCGGTCGACGCAGACCGGCCGGCCCAGGTCCTGGAGCTCGATCCCGTATTCCAGGCCACCCTTGGCCATCGCCGATTCGAACACGCCGGCCAGGTCGAGCGTCAGGCGCGTCAGGTCCACCGGCACGTAGCTGGCCTGCACCCGGCCGGCCTCGATGCGCGAGAAGTCGAGCAGCGAATTGACCAGCTTGAGCAGGCGCAGCGCATTGCGGTGCGTGACCTCGATGCGCTTCTTCTGGGCCGCGCTCATGCCGTCCGCGTCGTCGGCCAGGGCGTCCTCGAGCGGCCCCAGGATCAGGGTGAGCGGGGTACGGAATTCGTGGGATACGTTCGAGAAGAAGGCGGTCTTGGCGCGGTCGATCATGGCCAGCTCTTCGGCGCGGCGCTGTTCCTGCTCGTAGGCGATGACGTTGCCGACCGCGGTGTTCACGGCAGCCCCCATCAATTCATAGAAGTTGCGGTAGTCGGCGTCGAGCGCGCGCCGCACGCTCACGCCGGCGACCACGAAGCCGAACAGCTCCTGCTGGCCCGGCAGCGACAGCGGCAGCACCAGCGCCGAGCGCGGCGGATCGTCGTAGGGGCCGCAGGCCGCGCCGCCGAGCCGCGCGGCGACGTCGTCGACCTGCGTCACCGAATGGGTGGCGGCGCAGCGCCCGAACGGCCAGCAGGCGTCGTCCAGGCGCGCCGAGGCTGGCGCCAGCGCGCCGTCCGGCGGCAAGCCGCCGCCGCCGCGCAGCGCCAGGGCGCGGCCCTCCGGATCGATCTGGTAGAACAGCAGGAAAGGCACGTCGGCCTGCATGCGCTCGACGTGCAGGCTGAGCTGCTGGCCGATCTCGGCGATCGAACGGGTCGTCGCCAGGCCGGCGGTCAGGTCGCGCAGTCCCTGGCTGCGGCGTCCGCCCAGCACCTGGGCCGTGGTCTCGGTGATCGGGTGGAAGATGCCGCCCACCGCCCCCGACTCGTCGCGGATCGGCGAGAACGAGAACGTCATGTTCGCTTCCTCGAGGTAGCCGCTGCGGTCGAGGAACATCTGCTGGTCCTTGATGTAGGCGCCCGCCCCCTGGTGCGCGCTCTCGAACGCCGCGCCCACCACCGGCAGGGCCGATGCCCACACCACCTTGAACGGCGCCCCCATCGACGCCGGATGCAGGTCGCCGCAGATCGGGCGGTAGGCGTCGTTATAAATCTGGATGTCGTCCGGCCCCCAGCACACCAGGATCGGGAAGGTCGAGGACAGGCACAGGCTGACCGAGGTGCGCAGGCTTTGCGGCCAGTCGGACAGCGGTCCGAGCGGCGTCTTCGACCAGTCCATGCTGCGGATCAGTTCACCCATCTCGCCGCCGCCGGCGAGCCAGTTCAGGTCGGATCCGGCAGATAGGGAAAATGATGGAATTACTGACATGGACACGGAACCTAACGGCGGGAGGAATAAAAGACGGGCTTCTTGAAACACCGTGCACTGCGGCGCACACAGGTCAATACCAACTACTTATTACAAAACATCCGCTATTAGAACATAACAACAGGAAACGCTGGCGCAAACCGGCGGCTGCGCGGCGATTCCATGGCGAGTCGATGCAGCCCGTGTTCGAAAAGACACGGCCAGCGCGTGGCTGGCCGTGTCGGGGCAAGGGGCGGCCGGCGCCGCCCGGGGAGTGGAATCAGGCCGGCATGGCCTTGCCGCGGCCCGTCACCAGGCGGCCGCCGCGGACGATCAGGCGGTAGACCAGGCGCACGAAGGTCAAGGTCAGGATCGCTTCCACGAAGGTCATCAGGAAGGCCGGCAGCGAGTTCCAGCGCTCGGCGCGGCGGCCATACTTGGCCAGCATGCGGTCGCGGGCGATCTCGATGCTGTCGTAGAAGGTCGGCACCACCAGCAGGGTCAGCACGGTCGAGGTGATCGTGCCGCCGATGATGGCGATCGCCAGCGGCTGGTAGAACTCGCCCGCGTCGCCGAAGGCCAGCGCCACCGGCAGCATGCCGGCGATCAGCGCGAAGGTGGTCATCAGGATCGGACGCAGGCGCTTGCGGCCGGCCGCCATCAGCGCTTGTTCGCGGTCCATGCCTTCGTGCTCCAGGGCGCGGGCGGCGTCCAGCAGCAGGATCGCGTTCTTGGCCACCAGTCCCATCAGCATGATGATGCCGATCATGCTCATCAGGTTGAGCGTGTGCCCGGTGATGATCAGCGCGACCACCACGCCGATCAGCGACAGCGGCAGCGACATCATCACGCCGATCGGCGCCGTGAACGAACCGAACTGCATCACCAGGATCAGGTACATCAGCGCGATGCCCGACAGCAGCGCGATGATCATCTCGGTGAACAGCTCCTGCTGGTCTTCGCCCGAGCCGCCCAGCGCCAGGCCGTAGCCCGGCGGGAAGTCGAAGGTGCGCGCCAGCTTCATGGCGTCGGACGTGACCTCGCCCGGCGAACGGCCCTGGGCATTGGCCGAGACCGTGATCATGCGCTCGCCGTTCTTGTGGCGGATGGCCGAAGGCCCCTTGCCCATGGTGATCTCGGCGATCTGTTCGAGCGGGACCATCATGCCGGTCCCGCCGACCGAGATCGGCAGGCGCTCGATGCTCTCGGTATTCACGCGGTCGTCCGGATGCAGGCGCACGGCGACGTCGCGGGTTTCGCTGGTCGGGTCGACCCAGTCGCCCACCTCGATGCCGGCAAAGGCCACGCGCAGCGACTGGGCGGCATCGTTGACGGAAATGCCCATCATGTTGGCCAGGCCGCGGTCGAGCACGATCTGCAGCTCGTTCTTGGGATCCTGCTCGGACAGGGTGACGTCGACCGCGCCCGGCACTTCGCGCAGCTTGGCCATGTAGGCGTTGGTCAGTTCCATCAGGCGGCGCGAATCCGGACCGCTGAATTCGATCTGCACCGGCTTGCCGTTGCCGCTCAGGTCATCCATGACCACGTATTCGGCGCCGACCAGGCGGCTGATCTTCTGGCGCAGTTCCACCGCGACCTCGGCAGCGCTGCGCTCGCGCTGGCGGCGCTTGCCGATGTCGACGTAGACGCGGCCGCCGTTCAGGTTGACGTTGCTGTTGGTGTCCTCGGTCTCGGGCAGCGTGCGCGCCAGCTCGGCCGCCGCTTCCACCTTGCGGCGCGCATATTCGACGCTCGACGAGGCCGGCACGCGCACTTCGATCATGATCGTGCCCGAATCCATCTTCGGCAGGAAGCTCGTGCCGCCGAACATATTGTGCAGGGCGATGGCGCCGGCGAAGCTCGCCAGGGCGATGAAGCCCATCCAGCGGCGGTGGTGCAGCGCCCAGGCGATCACGTTGCCGTAGCGGTCGGCCTGGTGATCGAACCAGTAATTGAACCTGTCGAGCAAGCGGCCGATGCCCTTCTTCGGCGCGCTGTGGTGATCCGGCGGGTCGCCCCAGTAGGCCGACAGCATCGGATCGAGCGTGAACGAGATGAACAGCGAGACGATCACCGAGCAGGTCACGGTGAGCGCGAACGGACGGAACCATTCGCCGGACACGCCCGGCATGAAGGCCACCGGCACGAACACGGCCATGATCGAGAAGGTCGTGGCGGCCACGGCCATGCCGATCTCGGCGGTGCCTTCGAGGGCCGCGGTGCGGCGGTCGGAACCCATTTCCATGTGGCGCACGATGTTTTCGCGCACCACGATCGCATCGTCGATCAGCACGCCGATCGCCAGCGACAGGCCCAGCAGGGTCATGAAGTTCAGGGTGAAGCCGCACAGCCAGACCGCGATGAAGGCGGCCAGCACCGAGGTCGGCAGGGCCAGCGCGGTGATCAGGGTCGAGCGCCAGGAATTGAGGAAGGCGTAGACCACGAACACGGTCAGCACCGCGCCCAGCACCAGCGCTTCGATCACGTTGTTCAGGCTCGACTGCGCGTCTTCGCCGCCGTCGCGGGTGACTTCGAGCTTGGTGCCTTCAGGCAGGTGCTTGCTGGCTTCCTTGACCACCTCGTGCACCTTCTTGGCCAGGGAAACCGTCGAGGCGTCACGCGAGCGGGAAATCTGCAGGCCGACGTTCGGCTTGCCGCTGCGCATGGACAGGCTGTTGATGTCGGCAAAGCCGTCCTGGATCTCGGCTACCTGGTTCAGGCGCACGATGGTGTCGCCGTTGCGCTTGACCACGATTTGCGAGAAATCCTCGGGACGCTCGATGCGGCCGACCAGGCGGATGCCCTTCTCGTCCAGTTCGCTGCGCAGCTTGCCGACCGGTGCGTTGGTGTTGCCGCTGCGCAGGGCATTGGTCACCTCGGTCACCGACACGTTGAATTCACGCAGCTTTTCGGCGCGCAGCAGCACCGAGAGCTCGCGCCGCAGCGCGCCGTTGACGGCCACCGTCGAGACGCCGTCGATGGCGCGGAACTGGTCGGCGAGCACGTCCTCGGCGTAGCGCGAGATCTCGGCATGGCTCTGGGTGCTCGACGACAGCGCCAGCGACATCACCGGTTCGGCGGAAGGGTCGATACGGCGCAGCACCGGCTCGCGCATCTCGATCGGCAGCTTGTAGCGCACCGCCGCGATGGCGTTGCGCACGTCGTCCGAGGCTTCGATCAGGTTGCGGTCGAAGTCGAACTCCATCCAGATCGTGGCGCCGCCTTCGTAGGAGTTGGAATTGACTTCGGTGACGCCCTGGATCGCCTGCATCTGCTTTTCGAGGCGGTTGGTGATCTCGCGTTCCGAGGTCTCGGGCGAGGCGCCCGGATACGGGATGTCGACCACGATGACCGGGATGTCGACGTCGGGGTTCTGGTTGACGCGCAGCTTGGACAGCGCGAGCAGGCCGATGGCCATCATCGCGACGATGATCACCACCGTCGCGACCGGTTTCTTGACACTGAAATTGGACAGGAACATGGTTTTGTTTTCCTTTTAGTTTCCCGTATTACTTGCCCTGGACCGGCGCCGCGCCGGTGGCCGCGCTGGCGACGCGCGCCGCCGGCATGTCGACCTTCTGGCCATCCTTCAGGTTCGAGGTGGGCGCGCGCAGCACGACGTCGCCGGCGGCCAGGCCCTGCTTGACCTCGAAGTTGCCGGTGCGCGGGTCGCGCGCGCCCACCACCAGGTTGACCTTGGACAGGGTTTTATCCTTGATGCGCCAGGTATGGCTGCTGTCGCCGACCCGCACCAGGGCCGACTCGGGCAGCATCAGGGCGTCGGCGGCGGAAGCGTCGACGCGGCCTTCGGCGTACAGGCCGGCCACGCGCGGCTGGGCGTTGTCGGCGAAGCCCACCAGCACCTCGACCTGGCGCGTGACCGGGTTGGCTGCGGGGTCGATCCTTTTCACGATGCCGGCGAACTGCTGGTCGCCATAGCCGTTGACGCGGAAATTCACCTTCTGGCCGACCTTCACGGTGCTGACCGAATCGGCCGACACCGCGCCTTCGAAGCGCATGCTGGTCGGGTCGATGACTTTCACGAGCTCCTTGCCGATGGTGGCGGTGTCGCCATTGGAGACCTTGCGCTCGGAGACGATGCCGTCGAACGGCGCGCGCACCGTGGTGCGGGCCAGCTGCTGGCGCGCGGTGGCGACGCGGCTCCTGGCGCCCGACAGCTCGCTCATGGCATTGTTGCGCGCCATCTCGGCGTCGTCCAGGGCCTTGGCCGAGGTCATGCCGGAAGCGGTCAGGGTTTTCAGGCGCTCGAGCTGGCGGTTGGCCTGCTCCAGCGCCAGGCCGGCGGCGCGCTGCGCATCCTCGGCCGAAGTCAGGGTGTCGCGGATCGAGGTTTCATCAAGGCGCACCAGCACGTCGCCGCGCTTGACCGGCTCGCCATTCTCCTTGAGCACCTGCAGCACGATGGCCGAGACCTCGGCGCGCAGGTCGGCGCGGCGTTCGGGCTGGATCGAGCCGGTAACCACCGGGCCCGACGAAATGGAGTCGCTCTGGATCGTCAACACATCCTCGGGCGCCACCGTCAGCTGCGTCGGCTTGTTGTCCTTGGCCTGGCCTGGGGCCTGGGCGGAATCCTTGCCGCAGGCGACGAGGCTCGAAGCGATGGCTAGAACGAGGAGTGTTTTGCGCAGCATTGTGGTTCTCCAGAGAAGGACTTGGTCTTTTTTATAGAAATATGGATAGATACAGCCAGCGCGAAGTATTCAGGAGGGCCCCGAGGGCGTCAATTGACGAACCTGTATAACGCCGAATTCGATGGATGAACTGCGTTTTTTGGCGATGAGCTGCATTCCAGCCCGGCCGGGATGCGGAAAAACCGGACAGGCGGACGTCCGGGAGGTGGACGTCCGCCGTAAGTACATGACTAGAAGCCGCCGAGGACGGCATTGATCAGGAAGCCCATGCCGATGCCGGTCAGGACCCCGCCCGCGATCTCGATCCTGGTATGGCCCATGCGCTCGCGCAGGATCACGTAGTCGGCCTGGCCGTCGTGCAGGCGGTTGAGCGACACCGCGTGGCGCCCGACGTGCTGGCGCAGGCTGTTGGCGTCGATCATGACGATGAAGGCGAGCGTGCAGGCCACGCCGAAGGCCGGATGGTCCATGCCTTCGCGCAGGGCGATCAGGGTGGCCATGCTGGACACGACCGCGCTATGGTTGCTGGGAAAACCGCCATTGCCGACCAGATCGAAGGCCCAGCGCCGCAGGCGCACGCTGGAAATGAGAAACTTGATCGGCCCGACCACCATCCAGGTCAGTACGGGCGTCGCGAGATAGATAATGTCCATGATGCCTTATAGGTGAAATGCTGGGCGGAATTATCTCAGAAGCAAGGCGCGGTGGGCGACTTTTGACACGGACGCATCAAGCCGGGAAACGGTAATATTGACCCAACCGGTCCAACCACACAAGAGGGTCGTATGCGGCACTTCCGCTGGTCTTTCATCGTGACGGCAGTCCTGATGGTCCTCGCCGGCTGGTGGGGTTACGAACACCGGGGCCTGCCCGGCCTGCTGCAGGCGCTGTGGATCACCGCCATCCTCGGCGTGCTGGAAGTGTCGCTTTCTTTTGACAATGCCGTCGTCAATGCCTCGGTGCTCAAGCACTGGAACGAATTCTGGCGCAAGCTGTTCCTCACGGTCGGCATCCTGGTGGCCGTGTTCGGCATGCGCCTGCTGTTCCCGCTGGTGATCGTCGCCGCCGCCACCGGCCTCGGCCTGCTCGACGTCTGGCAGATGGCGATCGACAACCCCAGCGAGTATTCGCGCCACCTGACCGAACACCACGCCGAGGTCGCGGCCTTCGGCGGCGCCTTCCTGCTGCTGGTGTTCCTGAATTTCCTCTTCGACGTCGAAAAAGAACTGCATTGGATCACCTGGTTCGAGAAAAAAGTCGGCAAATACGGCTCCGAGGGGCTGGCCGTGCTGCTGGCCCTGCTGAGCGTTCTTGGCGCCATGCGCCTGGTGCCCGAAGAGCGCAAGCTGGCGGTGCTGATCGCCGGCGTGACCGGGGTGCTGATCTATATCGGCGTCAAGTGGCTGAGCGGCCTGCTCGAGAAAAAGGAAGAAGACCCCTCGGTCGGCGCCATGATTTCGCAGGGCAGCATCGGCGGCTTTCTCTACCTGGAAGTGCTGGACGCCTCGTTCAGCTTCGACGGCGTGATCGGGGCCTTCGCCATCACCAACGACGTCGTGATCATCATGCTGGGCCTGGCCATCGGCGCCATGTTCGTGCGCTCGATGACGGTGTTCCTGGTCTACAAGGGCACCCTGCAGGAATTCGTCTATCTCGAGCACGGGGCGCACTATGCGATCGGCATCCTGGCCCTGATCATGTTCGCCAGCGTGCACTATCACATCCCGGAATGGCTCACCGGGCTGTCCGGCCTGGCCTTCATCCTGGTGTCGCTATGGTCGTCGATACGCTACCGCAGGAAGATCGCGGCCCAGGAGGCCGAAGCGGCGGCGCGGACCGGCTGAATCGGTCATCGCTGAGAATTGCGGTTTGCGATTACAGCAAGGCATGGCAGAATGGGCGCGCATCGCGCGAGCGCTGCCTTATTGACCATCCAACTCTTTTCGATCGCCCAGCCCGACCATGCCCAAACCCCGCTCCACCGCCATCCTGCTGTCCGTCATTGCCGCCGTCGCCGTGCTCGGTTCCCTGTATACCTGGTTCACCCTGACCTGGGCGTATTCCGAGGGCGACCGCGCCGGCTACCTGCAGACGTTCTCCAAGAAAGGCTGGCTGTGCAAGACCTGGGAGGGCGAGATCCTGCTGTCGAGCATGCCGGGCGCGATTCCCGAGCGCTTCGCCTTCACCGTGCGCGATGAAGCGGTGGTGCAGCAGCTGAACAGCAACATCGGCCGCCGCGTGCAGCTCTCGTACGAGCAGCACAAGGGCGTGCCGACCAGCTGCTTTGGCGACACCGAGTATTTCGTCAAGCGCGCGGTGACCGGGCCGGTCGATCCGGTGTCGCCGAGCCAGGCGCAAGGTGGGATGGAAAACCGGGCGCCCGCGCAATCGGCACCCGTGCAATAAACACACCGCTACGTCGTTCCCGCACACTGCTACGTCGTTCCCGCACACTGCTACGTCGTTCCCGCACACCGCTACGTCGTTCCCGCGGAGGCGGGAACCCAAGGCTGTAGCCTGGCGATATCCTGAAACGTCGTCGGTCCGCGAGCAAGCTTAGGTTCCCGCCTGCGCGGGAACGACGTGCGCGGCTCCCGCCTGCGCGGGAACGACGTGCGTGCGGTGCGGGCCGGCGGTAACGTGAGCGGCATCGCATCCCACATCCATCATTCGCGGTCCTTGTCCCGATCCAGATCCCGATCCAGATCCCGATCCAGCTCACGCTGGACCGCAATCACTTCCGCCAGCCGCGCCGCCGCCTGCGCCGCCGAGGTGTCGCCGGCCCGGGCCTGCGACTGCTTGAACCGTCCCAATACCTCGCGCGTCAGGTCGGCCGACACCGAGCGCTGGCCGGCCTCGACCTTGCGCTCGCCGATGACGCGCTCGGTCGCCGCCAGTTCGGCGGCCTGTTCGTCCTGGCGCTTGCTTTCCAGGTTCACCAGATGCTTGCGCGCATCGGCCATCTGCAGGGTCGCCTGCGCCGCCCTGCGCTGCATCTCGGCGTGCGCCTGGGCGTGTTCCAGCAGCGCGCGCTGGGCTTCGCGCTTCTCGACCGCCGCCTGCACCGCCGCCTGCTCGACCAGTTCGCGCTCGCGCGCCAGCCGGGCTTGCGTTTCCTCGGCTTCGGCGCGCGCTTCGGCGGCCTGGGCGGCGGCATGCTCCGACGCCAGCCGCGCCGCCTGCGCCTCGTTGGCGCGAGAGTCGGCCTCGGCCTGGGCGCGCTGGGCGGCCAGCTTGCGCTCGACCAGGGCCAGCGATTCGCGCGCGGCCTGCGTGGCGTCGCGCTCGGCGCCGATCGCCTGCTCGGTCAGCGCCACCTGCCGGCGCTCGACCTCGGTGCGTTCGTGCTGGGCCTGGGCCAGCTCCTGCGCCCGGCGCGCATGCGCCTGCTGGGTGTCGCGCGTGGCCTCGGCTTGCGCCGCTTCTTCCGCCACCGCATCAAGCTGAGCCTGCTGCGCTTCGAGGGTCGCGCGTTGCGCTTGTTCCAGACGGCGCTCGGCCTGCGCCTTGGCGGCCAGCGCCGCCGCGGCGGCAGCCTCGGCTTCGCTGCGCGCCTGGGCCGCCAGCATCAATTCCTGCTCGGCCGCCACTTTCTGCTCCAGCTCGAGCAGGGCCTGGGTCTCGGCCGCCACCCGCTCGCGCTCGCGCTGGGCCAGGCGCTCGGCTTCTTCGCGTTTTTGCGCAGCCAGCTGCGCGGCCTGGCGCTGCAGTTCGACCAGTTCGGCCTCGAACGCGACCGCCTCCGCTTCGTCGGCATTGCGCTTGGCCTGGACCTCGGCCGCGGCCTGGGCCAGCGCCGCTTTTTCTTCGGCCAGGGCCTGCTCGCGCCGGTGTTCCTCGGCCTCGCGCCGGGCCGCCGCCAAAGCCGCCTCGTCGGCCGCACGGCGCGCGCGCGCTTCCAGCGCCGCCTCGGCCTCGGCCTCGAGCCGGGCCTGCACCTGGTCGCCCGCTTCTTCCTCGGCGCGGGCGCGGTCTTCGGCCACCAGGCGCAGCTTGCGGTCGATCTCGATCCGGGCCTCGGTCGCGGCCAGGATGCGGGTCTCGGCCTCGCGCCGCGCCTCGGCGCCGGCGGCCGCCATCTGTTCCAGCCGCTCGCGGTGGGTGGCGGCGTCGCGCAGCTCCTTTTCGGTCTGCAGGCGCATGCGCAGCGACTGGGCCGCGACGCGCTCGGACTCGGCCTGGGCCAGCGCGATCGCCTCGCGTTCCTGCTCGATATGGACCAGGGCGCGCGCTTCTTCCAGCGCGCGCGCTTCGGCCGCCGCGCGCGCGAACGCCGAGGCCAGCGCCACCTGGTCGGCGCGCTCGCGCTGCTGGGTCAGGTCGAGCGCCTCGGCTTCGGCCTCGGCCAGTTTCTCGGCGGTCTGGCGCGCGGCTTTTTCGGCGCGCTCGCGCTCGCGCGCCAGGATCGCGATACGGGCGTCGGCGCTGGCGTTATGCAGCACTTCTTCCTTGGCCGCCTCCACCGCCGCCATGCGCTCGGCGGCCTGCAGCCTGGCCTGTTCGGTATGCGCCACCAGCTCGTCGGCGGCGCGGGCGGCCTTGGCCGCCAGTTCCGCCTCGGCTTCCATCTGGACGGCGGCGCGGCGCCGCGCTTCTTCTTCGGAGCGCGAACGGGCCTCCAGCGCCAGGCGGATCTCGGTATCGCTCTTGACCCGCGCACGCAGCTCGGCGGTCTCTTGCCGGATCGCTTCCAGGCGCTCGGCCGATGCTTTCGCGGCTGCGCGCAACGATTCCAGCCGGTCGCGGTTGGCCGCGATCGCGTCTTCGGACGCCTGCGAATTGGCCAGCGCGGCCGCCGCCGCCGCCGCATCGATGGCGGCGCGCTCGTCGGCCAGCACGCGCGCGCGCGATTCGGCGGTCTGGCGGTTTTCAAACGCGACGTTGGCCTTGGCCTCGGCCTCCACGCGCGCGATCGCCTCCTGGATTTCGCGCATCTCGAGGGGCTTGCGCGCGGGCGGGGTGGCCGCATGGGCTTCGGGCACGGCTTCCGGAGGCGACTCGGGCGGCGCCCCGGCCGGCGCCATGCCGGCGGCCTGCGACAGGTCGATCGAAAAGTCGGCTTCGTCTTGCTTGGCTGGGTTGGGTTCCATGCGAGGTCTCAATGGCGGCGGTCGCTCGATTATCCGGCAAATCCGCTCAGTCCGCTACGCGGAACTGGGCCACAATAGTGGCTCAGCTCGTCCATTCGCCCCTTACACCGGCCACAGGGGCGGTTCGTCCATCAGGGCTACCTGCTCGCGCAGCTCCAGAATACGGTCCTGCCAGTAGCGCTGGGTATTAAACCAGGGGAAGGCGGCGGGAAACGCCGGGTCGTCCCAGCGCATCGCCAGCCACGCTGCATAATGGATCAGGCGCAGGGTGCGCAGGGCCTCGACCAGGTACAGCTGGCGCGGATGAAAATCGCAAAAATCCTCGTATCCGGCCAGCACGTCGCCCATCTGGCGCACCATCTCATGGCGCTCGCCCGAGAGCAGCATCCACAGGTCTTGCACGGCCGGGCCCATGCGGCTGTCGTCGAAGTCGACGAAATGGGGGCCGCTAGGGGTCCACAGCACGTTGCCGCCGTGGCAGTCGCCGTGCAGGCGCAGCAGCGGCAGCTCGCCGGCGCGCTCGTAGCAGCGCGCCACGCCATCCAGCGCCTGCTCGACCACGCTCGACCACGCGGCCATCAGCTCGGGCGGCACGAAATCATGGCTGCGCAGCCAGTCATAGGGCTGGCGGCCGAACGTGACCGGATCGAGCGCGGGCCGCTGCGCATAGGCCTTGACCGCGCCCTGGGCGTGGATGCGGCCGATGAAGCGGCCGGTCCATTCCAGCACCGCCGGGTCGCCCAGCTCGGGCGCGCGTCCGCCGCGGCGCGGGAACACGGCGAAGCGGAAGCCCTCGAAGGCGTGCAGGGTCTTGCCCTCGATGTCCAGAGCCGGCACCACCGGAATCTCCCGCTCCACCAGCTCGGCAACGAAGGCATGCTCTTCCAGGATGGCGGCGTCGCTCCAGCGCTGCGGGCGATAGAACTTGACCACCACCGGCGCGCCCTCCTCGCGCCCCACCTGGTAGACGCGGTTCTCGTAGCTGTTCAGCGCCAGCAGGCGGCCGTCGCCATGCAGGCCCACGCTGTCGAGGGCATCCAGCACCAGGGCGGGATCGAGCCGGGCGAAAGGATGCCCGGCTGCTTGGTTGTCGGTGTTCAAGTTATCCATCACCGCATTGTACGGCTGCGCACGCGGAAGCGGAAATGTCCCGCCTCCTGTCCCGGCTGGGTTCGCTCACGCACAGAGCGGGCCATTGTTACAAGGTCTCATGTCACATACGCATCCGGGCGCAGCCGCCCCGGACGATTACCGATAAGGAAGAACATGAAAAAGATGACCCTGACCATGGTGGCACTGGCCGCCGGCATGGTGGCCGGCGCCGCCATCGCCCGGAACGCCAAGCCGCCGAAGGCCGAGCCGACCATGCAGAAAGTGCTGGACGCCCTGGCGTCGCTGAAACCGAAGCCGATCGAGACCCTGGACCCGGCAGAAGCGCGCAAGCAGCCGAACGCCGCCGACGCGGTCGAGAAGGTGCTGCTCGATGCCGGCCAGGGCACCGCGCCGGAACCCGGCGTGACCATGAAGACCCAGACGGTGCAGGGCAAGGGCGGCAGCTTCCCGGTTCATATCTTCACCCCGGAAGGCGCGGGTCCGTTCCCGGTCGTCGTGTACTACCACGGCGGCGGCTTCGTGATCGCCGACACCAAGGTGTATGAAGCGTCGATCCGCGCGCTGGCCAAGGGGGCCAGGGCGATCGTGGTCTCGCCCGACTACCGCCTGGCGCCCGAACACACCTTCCCGACCCAGATCGACGACGCCTTCGCCACCTACCAGTGGGCGATCCAGAACGCCGGAAGCTTCAATGGCGACGCCACCCGCGTGGCGGTGGCCGGCGAATCGGCCGGCGGCAACCTGGCGACCGTGGTCTCGATGATGGCGCGCGACCGGAAGGTCCAGCTGCCGCTGCACCAGTTGCTGGTGTATCCGGTGGTCGACAACGACATGAACAACGCGTCCTACAAGAAGAACGCCAACGCCAAGCCGCTGAACAAGGCGATGATGGGCTGGTTCTTCAAGCACTACGGCGCCGACCCGAAGAGTCCCTACGCCCTGCCTTTGACGGCCGCCTCACTCGAGGGCCTGCCGCCGGCGACCGTGATCACGGCCGAGATCGACCCGCTGATGACCGAGGGCAAGGCCTACGCCGACCGCCTGCAGAAGGAAGGCGTGGCCGTCAACTACCGCCACTACACGGGCGTGACCCATGAATTCTTCGGCATGGGCGCGGTGGTGCCGAAAGCCAGGGAAGCTCAGCAATTCGCCGCCGGCGAGCTGGCCAAGGCGTTCAACGCCAGGCGTTGATGCCGTCCCGGCGCCGCGGCCGTTGCGCCGCGGCGCCATCTGCCTGCCCGCCAGCCTACCGATCGAGGTTTTTCGTGCCGCCCGGCGGCGCAGGCGTTACACTGGCGCCTTTACGCAAAACCGGCGCCCGCGCGCCATCACCAGACACCCCCATGCATCTCGAACAGCCCCTCTCCGAAAAAGAATTCGACGAACTCGACCAGTTCCTCTTGTCCGACCGTTGCTCCGACGACGCGATGACGATGGACACCCTGCACGGCTACCTGACCGCGATCGCGATCGGTCCGGAAACCATCATGCCGGCCGAATGGCTGCCGCTGGTCTGGGGCCAGGACGAGGCGGCCGCGCCGAAGTGGAAGAACAAGCGCGAAGAAGAAAAGATCATCAACCTGATCATGCGCTTCATGAACGAAGTGTTGATCACCTTCGAAGTCTCGCCGAAGGAATTCGAACCGCTGTTCGTCGAACATGAATTCGAGGGCAAGACCCTGATCGATCCGGAAGCCTGGTGCTGGGGTTTCTGGGAAGGCGTCGAGCTACGCGCCGATTCGTGGGAACCGATCTGGACCTCCGACGTCGCCGAACTGATCCGCCCGATCTACCTGCTCGGCGCCGACGAGATCGAGGAAGAAGAGCTGGCCCTGGTCGACAACCCGCACAAGATCCACGCCCTGGCGCTGGAAATCGAAGCCAACGTGCCGGCCATCTACCGCTACTGGCTGCCGCTGCGCAAGGCCGCGGTCGAGACCGTGGTGCGCGAAGAGCCGAAGATCGGCCGCAACGACGACTGCCCTTGCGGCAGCGGCAAGAAGTACAAGAAGTGCTGCGGGGCCGAGTCGGCCTGATTCACCTGTTGGCGGCGCCGCCGCCGATCCAGGACGGTGGCGGCCGGCGGCGAGGTCTCGCTACGAACCCGGAATCAATCGTCGCGCCGGCGGCGCAGCCGCCAACCCTGCGTCGCCAGCGCCACCCCATGCAGGGCATCGAGCACTTCGACCGGCCCTGCCATCCCCACCAGCATGCCCGCCGCATCGACCACCGGCACCCGCGCCAGGCCATGGCGGCCCGCCAGCGCGGCCACGGCGCTTGCCGGCTGCGCCGCCTGCACCGCGATCCCGGTCATCATCAGGTCGGCCACCCGCGCGGCCTCCTTGCGGCCGCGCAGCACGATCAGCGCGCGCGCCTTGATGCTCCATGCTTCGGCTTCGGCCGCCGCGCGCAGCAGCGATTTCAGGGTCAGCACCCCCAACAGCCGCCCTTCCCCATCCGCCACCGGCAGCGAAGGCAAGCCATGTTCGAGCAGGATGGCGCGCGCCGTCGCCAGCGGCATGTCGGGTTCGAGCCGCGCCAGCGGCGGCACCACGACGTCGCCCGCAGACAGGCGGCCGACGCGGCGCTCGGCCGCATGGCGCTCGGCATCGTTGACGATGGCGGCCAGGTCTTCGCGCGAGACGTCGAGCGCTTCACCAAAATGTTCCAGCGCGGCGTCGATGTCCTCGGGCGCCACGGCGGACGGCGCCGGAGCGGCCTTGTGCGCGTGATGGGCGCCCGTCACCCGGTTGTACAACAGCGCCGCCAGCACCAGCAGCACGGTGTTCAGGCCCACCGGCGCCAGCGCGAACGAGAGGCCTGCCTCGTGCACCGCCGGCCCGCCCAGCACCGCCGTCATGGCCACTGCCCCGCCCGGCGGATGCAGGCAGCGCAGCAGGAACATCGCGGCGACCGCCAGGCCGCCGGCCAGCGGCGCGGCGAGCATCGGATCGGGCACCCACTGGGCGCAGGCCGCCCCGACCAGGCCCGAGACCACGTTGCCGCCGATGACGGGCCAGGGCTGGGCCAGGGGGCTGGCGGGGACGCAGAACAGCAGTACGGCCGATGCGGCCATCGGCGCGACCAGCCAGGCGACGTGGGCGCCGGGGGCGCTCCAGGCCAGCACGACCTGGCTCAGCACACCGGACAGCGCCAGACCGAACAGCGCGCCGAACGCGGCCCGCGCCTGGCCGATCGGTGGCAAGGCGACCGGGTGCGGCCGCCGGAGAATGGATTGCAGAAAGGATGGCATTGCACCAAGGTTGAGCGCAAAGAGTGTCATTACAGCACATTTGCACGAAATGGGTGCGAAGAAACCCAAAAATAGTGCAGGCATCCGACTTGGCGGCATGTGCGCTGCCACGATGTCGTGCAACGCTGCACTATCTACGGCATGCCCCTATGCATTCGAGGTAGCACGCCGTAGGCACTCAACCTGGTCTGCCAGTCTTAGAAAAATTCCACGCTTCCATCATGCAGGTCGTAACGCGCCCCGACGACCATCAGCTTCTTCGTGCGCAGGGGCTCCATCAACATCGGCTCGGTTTCCTGCAGGCGCGTGACCACCCGCTTGACGTTCTCGCGCACCGACGCGTCGAGCAGCATCTCCGCCGTATACTTCTTGTTCGCCAGTCCGGCCTTCGCGCGCAACACGGCCGGCACGATGGGTTCGACCATCGTTCCAATTCTGCCGGGGAATTGTGCCTGTTTCTCGACGACGTTCACTGCGGCTTCCACCGCGCCACAGCCCTCATGCCCCATCACGACGATGAGCGGAACGCCGAGCTTGGCCACAGCATATTCGATGCTGCCCAGGGCCACCGTGTCCACCGTGTTGCCCGCATTGCGCACGATGAAGAGCTCGCCGAGCCCCCGGCCGAACAGCAACTCGGGCGGTACCCGCGAATCGGAGCAACTGACCAGCACCGCGATCGGCGTCTGGCTGCGCGCGAGCGCCAGGCGACGATCCTTGCCATAGATAACTGGTTCGGCCTTGTCGGCCATAAAGCGCGCATTCCCATCCTTGAGGACTTGCAGCGCCTGCTCCGCAGTGAGCTGCGAGGCCTTGAGCGGCTCGGCGTGGCTATTCTGAATTAAGCTGCCCGACGCGAGTGTGGCGCCCAGCACGCCGACGTGCCGAAAGAATCCGCGCTTGTGTTGATCGAACTTGGTCATCGTCCTCTCCGTGATATAGGACGAACACTATAGCCTTTGATCACCAATAGGGGTCACGCGATAGGGAGCGTGTAGCTGATCGTCAGGCTCGTCATGGAGCACAGCCCGCTCTATATCGATCGAGCCGAGCGAGCGGGCTTCTTGCCAGGTGCTGTCCTCGTTCATGCGTGCACGATCCCCGCTTGCCCGGGAGCGGGCACGAGTCGGCGTCCTACGCGAAGTCTTGAAGTCGATCTCACGCCAATCTCCCGGGATCTCGGCCCTCAAGAAAAAAATCCGGGAGGTAAGCGTCACGACCTTCAACAACAGTCTGCCGTTCTGTCGGCACTGTTGGGGCGCTGGAACGGTGTGCTCGGCCAGCGTAGCGGCATCGATCGGTCGAGGCAACAGGCAGTGGCGGAGAAGCCGTAACGCGTCTGGCCAGGCTGACTGGAGCCCCATGGGTATGGACAGGACAGGGGCGCTGAATGAACCGCCCCGGGTTTTGTAGAGGCTCCATTCTTTGAGAAAATGGAGCTATGAAGAAGCAACCGAAGTATTCCCCCGAAGTCATCGAGCGCGCT
>NZ_JBNDJE010000030.1:0-32218 GCF_050434805.1 Massilia sp. UYP11 | reverse complement strand
CGCCGCCAGCGCCTCGAAATCCACGTGCTCGGCCAAGCCCACCAACGGATCCCCCAGCCTTGCGCGCCGGTCCTCACGCTCCTGCTCGGCAAACATACTGATTCGGGGTTTCATCATGACGGCACTCGCTGGCTTGGTTCGATGTCAGGATTTTACCCAGCCGCAGGCGTCTCGGCCGAGGTTTTTAGAGGTGCCCTTAAGGCAGGAACTGCGTATCGAGCCGGGTGCCGCACAGCGCGCCGTCATAGCCAGGCAGCCCCGCGAGCACCTCCTTGAAAACGGCGCTCGCCATCGCCGTCTGCGTCGCCTTCAGGAGCGGCGTGTCCAGCGCGCCGGCATGGCAGGCCAGGAAATACCGTTCGCGTATGACCGGAATGAAGTCGAGATCGAAGCGCCGCGCCGCCGTCTTGACGCCGAAGCCCACGTCGGCCATGCCGCTCGCGACATAGGCCGCCACCGCCGCGTGCGTGAATTCGGCGGTGCCGGAACGGTTGATCACGGCCGGGTCGACGCCCAGGTCGGCCAGCAGCAGCTCCAGTAACACCCGAGTCCCCGATCCCTTCTGGCGGTTGACGAAGCGAAGATCCGACCGCCCCAGGTCGGCCAGGCTGGTGATGCCCTTCGGATTGTCCCTGGCCACGAACAGCCCCTGCATGCGGTACGCCAGGTGCAGCAGCGCGTGGCGCTCGGGGTCGAGCCAGGGCCGGTACTTGGCGGCGGCCGCCCCTTCCAGTTTCCCCACCGGCAAGTGAAAGCCCGCCAGGTCGCACTCGCCGCGCGCCAGCGCCGCCACCGCATCGCTGCTGCTCCGGTAATTGATGTCGACCGTGACGCCATGCTCGTTCAGCTGCGTCACCAGGGCGGCCACCGCGAACCCGTGCGAGGCGGTCAGGCGCAGCACCTGCGCGTCGCCGACCAGCACCCGCGCCAGTTCCTGCTGCAGTTCCGAGGCCAGGCTGTCGAGGGTCGGGGTCAGGCGGGCGTGGATGCGGCGGTCGGCCCACATCAGCTTTTCGGCGAGCGGCGACAGCACCGTGCCCTGCCCGCGCACCTTGTGCACCAATGGAACGCCGAACTGCGCCGAGAACTGCTGCAGCAGCCCCCAGGCATGGCGGTAGGACATGCCGCGCGCCGTGGCGGCCTTGCTGATCGAACCGAGTTCGCTCACCGCCAGCAAAAGCCCGAGCAGCGCCGGCAGCGCGGTCGGCGCGCCGGAGGCGTCGCGCACGAACCAGTCCGGCCGTATCTCCACTCTGATCATATGCAAAATCCTTCATATTGAACACCGGTGAATCGGGTGCTACTCTGGACCAAGCAGTGCATAAAAGCCGTTATATATGTTCCCATAAACATATGCAAGGCACAGATGGAGACACCATGAAATCACCCGATTACACCGAAGCGCGCCGCGTCATCGGCGACATCCTCGCACTTCATGCGCACAATGGCCTGCTTGGCCAGGACATGCTGCTGCCGGTGCTGCACGCCATCCAGGACCGGCTCGGCTTCATCCCGCCCGATGCGGTCGAGGGACTCGCCCACAGCTTCAATCTCTCGCGCGCCGAGGTGCATGGCGTGATCACCTTCTATCACTACTTCAAGACCACGCAGCCGGCGCGCTGCACGGTGCAGGTGTGCCGCGCCGAGGCCTGCCAGAGCATGGGCGCCGACGCCCTGCTGGCGCACGCCCGCCAGGCGCTCGGATGCGATCTGCATGAACACAGCGCCGACGGCGGCTTCGCCCTGGAACCCGTGTACTGCCTGGGCCAGTGCGCCACCGCGCCGGCCATCATGATCAACGACGCGGTCCACGCACGCGTGACGCCGGCGCGTTTCGACAGGCTGGTCGCGAAAGTTGCCACCAAGGCCGAGGAGGTCGCATGAGCGTGCGCATCTACGTTCCCGCCGATTCGTCGGCGCTGGCCCTGGGCGCCGACGACGTCGCCGCCGCGATTCGCAGCGAGGCCGCGCGGCGCGGCGTCGCCATCGACCTGGTGCGCAACGGCACCCGCGGCCTGCTGTACCTCGAGCCGCTGGTCGAGGTCGAGACGCCGAACGGGCGCATCGGCTTCGGCAACGTCGACGAAAGCGACGTGGCCGCCCTGTTCGATGCCGGTTTCCACGACGGCCAATCCACGCACCGCCTGGCGCTCGGCCTCGTCGAACAGATTCCGTATCTGGCCCGCCAGACCCGCCTGACCTTCGCCCGCTGCGGCATCACCGATCCGCTGTCGCTGGGCGAATACGAGGCCCACGGCGGCTACCGCGGCCTGCGCCAGGCCGTGACCATGAGCGGCGCCGACATCGTCGCCGCGGTCACCGCCTCGGGCCTGCGCGGGCGCGGCGGCGCCGCCTTCCCCACCGGGATCAAGTGGAACACGGTGCTGCGCGCGCCCGGCCACCAGAAATACATCGTCTGCAATGCCGACGAAGGCGACTCCGGCACCTTCGCCGACCGCATCGTCATGGAGAGCGATCCCTTCGTCCTGATCGAGGGCATGACGATCGCCGGCCTCGCGGTCGGCGCCACCCGCGGCTTCATCTATGTGCGCAGCGAGTATCCGCATTCGATCGCGGCGCTCGATCACGCGATCCAGACGGCCACGCGCGCGGGCCTGCTCGGGCCGAACGTCGCCGGCAGCGGCCGCGCCTTCGAGCTGGAAGTGCGCAAGGGCGCCGGCGCCTACATCTGCGGCGAAGAAACCGCCCTGCTGGAAAGCATCGAGGGCAAGCGCGGCGTGGTGCGCGCCAAGCCGCCCCTGCCCGCGCTGGCCGGCCTGTTCGGCCAGCCGACCGTCATCAACAACGTGCTGTCGCTGGCCTCGGTCCCGATCATTCTCGACAAGGGACCGCAGTATTACCAGGACTTCGGCATGGGACGCTCGCGCGGCACCCTGCCGGTGCAGCTGGCCGGCAATATCAAGAACGGCGGCCTGATCGAGCTGGCGTTCGGCGCCACGCTGCGCGAGATTCTGGTTGACTACGGCGGCGGCAGCGCCAGCGGCCGCCCGATCAAGGCGGTGCAGGTGGGCGGCCCGCTCGGCGCCTACCTGCCGCCGTCGCAGTGGGACACCCCGCTCGACTACGAAGCCTTCGCCGCCTTGTGGGCGGTGCTGGGCCATGGCGGCATCGTGGTCCACGACGACAGCGCCGACATGGCCAATCTGGCGCGCTACGCGATGGAGTTCTGCGCCGTCGAATCGTGCGGCAAGTGCACGCCCTGCCGCATCGGCTCCACCCGCGGCGTGGAGGTGATCGACAAGATCCGCGCCGGCGATGAGCGTCCCAAGCAGGTGATCCTGCTGCGCAGCCTGTGCGACACCATGCTCAATGGTTCCTTGTGCGCGATGGGGGGCATGACGCCCTACCCGGTGCTGTCGGCGCTGAACCACTTCCCGCAAGACTTCGGCCAGGTGGCCGGCGACGAATTGGCCGCCTGAACGGCGGCCCAGGAGAAAAGGCAATGATCGAAACCATCCTCACCCGCGACTTCGGCACGCCGGCGAAAGAAATCCACATCGCCACCGAGATGATCACCCTGACCATCGACGGCGTCCAGGTCACCGTCCCGGCCGGCACCTCGCTGATGCGCGCCGCGGCCGAGAACAGCATCAACATCCCCAAGCTGTGCGCCACCGACAGCCTGGAGCCGTTCGGCTCCTGCCGCCTGTGCCTGGTCGAGATCGAAGGCCGCCGCGGCTATCCGGCGTCGTGCACCACGCCGGCCGAGGCGGGCATGGTGGTGCGCACCCAGAGCGCCAAGCTGCAAGAGATCCGCAAGGGCGTGATGGAGCTGTACATCTCCGACCACCCGCTCGACTGCCTTACCTGCCCCGCCAACGGCAATTGCGAGCTGCAGGACATGGCCGGCGTCACCGGCCTGCGCGAAGTGCGCTACGGCTACGAAGGCGCCAACCACCTCAAGCTCGGCAAGGACGAGAGCAACCCCTATTTCACCTTCGATTCGTCCAAGTGCATCGTGTGCAACCGCTGCGTGCGCGCCTGCGAAGAGACGCAAGGCACCTTCGCGCTGACCATCTCGGGGCGCGGCTTCGACGCGCGCGTGTCGGCCGGCCAGGACGAACCGTTCATGCAGTCCGAATGCGTCTCGTGCGGCGCCTGCGTCGAAGCCTGCCCGACCGCCACCCTCACCGAGAAATCGGTCATCTGGCTCGGCCAGGCCGAGCACAGCATCACCACCACCTGCGCCTATTGCGGCGTCGGTTGCTCGCTCAATGCCGAGATGAAGGGCAACGAGGTGGTGCGCATGGTGCCGACCAGGGACGGCAAGGCCAACGAGGGCCATGCCTGCGTCAAGGGCCGCTTCGCCTGGGGCTACGCCACCCACAAGGACCGCATCCTGAAACCCATGATCCGCGCGAAGATCACCGACCCCTGGAAGGAAGTGTCGTGGGACGAGGCGCTCGACTACGCGGCATCCGAATTCAAGCGCATCCAGGCCAAGCATGGCCGGGACGCGATCGGCGGCATCGTCTCGTCGCGTTGCACCAACGAAGAAGGCTACCTGGTGCAAAAGCTGGTCCGCGCGGCGTTTGGCAACAACAACGTCGACACCTGCGCCCGCGTGTGCCACTCGCCGACCGGCTACGGCCTGAAAACGACGCTCGGCGAATCGGCCGGCACCCAGACCTTCAAGTCGGTGGAGAAGGCCGACGTGATCCTGGTCATCGGCGCCAACCCGACCGACGGCCACCCGGTGTTCGCCTCGCGCATGAAGAAGCGCCTGCGCCAGGGCGCGCGGCTGATCGTCATCGATCCGCGCCGCATCGACCTGGTCAGGTCGCCGCACATCCGCGCCGACTACCACCTGCAGCTGCGGCCGGGCACCAACGTCGCCATCATCAGTTCGCTGGCCCACGTGATCGTCACCGAAGGCCTGATGGCGAACGATTTCATCACCGAGCGCTGCGACCTGCGCGCCTTCGCGCAGTGGCGCGCCTTCGTCGCCCAGCCCGAGAACTCGCCGGAAGCGATGGAAGCGATCACCGGCGTGCCGGCGCAGCAGGTGCGCGAAGCCGCCCGCCTGTATGCGCTCGGCGGCAATGGCGCGATCTTCTATGGCCTGGGCGTGACCGAGCACGCGCAGGGCTCGACCGCCGTCATGGGCATTGCCAACCTGGCGATGGTCACCGGTAACGTCGGCCGCGCCGGGGTCGGCGTCAATCCGCTGCGCGGACAGAACAACGTGCAGGGCTCGTGCGACATCGGTTCGTTCCCGCACGAGCTGCCAGGCTACCGCCACGTTTCGGACACCACCGTGCGCACCCTGTTCGAACAGGCCTGGGGCGTGCCGCTGCAGGCCGAACCGGGGCTGCGCATCCCGAACATGTTCGAGGCCGCCCTCGACGGCAGCTTCATGGGCCTGTATTGCCAGGGCGAAGACATCGTCCAGTCCGACCCCAACACCCAGCACGTCACCGCGGCGCTCGAAGCGATGGAATGCATCGTGGTGCAGGACATCTTCCTGAACGAGACCGCCAAGTATGCCCACGTGCTGCTGCCGGGTTCCTCGTTCCTGGAAAAGGACGGCACGTTCACCAATGCCGAACGCCGCATCTCGCGCGTGCGCAAGGTAATGCCGCCACGGGCCGGCTATGCCGACTGGGAAGTCACGATGGCGCTGTCGAACCGGCTGGGGTATCCGATGAATTACCGCCACCCGTCCGAGATCATGGACGAGATCGCGCAGCTCACGCCGACCTTCAGCGGCGTGAGCTACCGGCGCCTCGACGAACTGGGCAGCATCCAGTGGCCATGCAACGACGCGGCGCCGGAAGGCACGCCGACCATGCACGTCGACGGCTTCGTGCGCGGCAAGGGCCGTTTCATCATCACCCAATACGTCGCCACCGACGAGAAGGTGACGCGCAAGTATCCGTTGATCCTGACCACCGGCCGCATCCTGTCGCAGTACAACGTCGGCGCGCAGACGCGCCGCACCGAGAACGTGCGCTGGCACGCCGAAGACCGGCTCGAGATCCACCCGCACGACGCCCAGGAGCGCGGCATCGAGGATGGCCAGTGGGTCGGTATCCACAGCCGCGCGGGCGAGACCGTGCTGCGGGCGATGGTCACCGAGCGCATGCAGCCGGGCGTGGTCTACACCACCTTCCACTTCCCCGAATCGGGCGCCAACGTCATCACGACCGAGAATTCCGACTGGGCCACCAACTGCCCCGAATACAAGGTCACGGCGGTGCAGGTGATGCCGGTGCAGCAACAGTCGGACTGGCAGCTGGAATATGCCCGCTTCAATCAGATGCAGCTGGGCCTGGCGGAGCCGGTCGCATGACGTGCGCCATCGACCTGGCGCCGCAAGACCATGTAGCGGCGGTGGCCTACGCGCCGAGCGCGCGCATGGCGGTCGCGCGCATGCGCGCGGGCGCGGCCGCACCGGAGGCCCCGACCGAGGATGAGCTGGCCGAAGAAGTGCCGGTGGCGCTCGAGTACAACGGCGTCTCGCACGCCGTGATGCTGGCGACGCCGGCCGACCTGGAAGAATTCGCGCTCGGCTTTTCGCTCAGCGAAGGCATCATCGCCTCGCCCGCCGAATGCTACGGGGTCGAGATCACACGCGGCGCGGCGGGCATCACCGCCCACATCGACGTGGCCGCCAAAGCCTTCATGCGCCTCAAGGAACGGCGGCGCAGCCTGGCCGGTCGCACCGGCTGCGGCCTGTGCGGCGCCGACAGCCTGGCCCAGGTGATCCGTCCCCTGCCGCTTCTCGCGCCCACGCGCGCGCTGTCCGGCGCGGCGATTCGCCGCGCCCTGGCGCAGGCCAGGACCCGGCAGCCGCTCAACCGCCTCACCGGCGCCACCCACGCGGCCTTGTGGTGCGGCCGTGACGGCGCGCCGCGCGCGGCGTTCGAGGACGTCGGCCGCCACAACGCCCTCGACAAGCTGATCGGTGGCCTGCACTTGCAAGGCGCCGACCTCGCCGATGGTTTTTGCCTGATCACCAGCCGCGCCAGCGTCGAGATGGTGCAAAAAGCCGCCACCGTCGGCATCGGCGCGCTGGTCGCCATCTCGGCGCCGACCGCCCTCGCCGTCCGTACCGCGCTCGGCTGCGGCCTGACCCTGGTCGCCTTCGCCCGCGGCGACGACTTCGTCGCCTACGCCCACGGCGCCAACATCGCTATGGAGTCCGCATGAACATCGACAACCTGGTCACCATGGCCAACCAGATCGGCACCTTCTTCGCGTCCTATCCCGACCCCACGGAGGGCCGCACCGAGATCGCCAACCACCTGCAGCGCTTCTGGGCGCCGCGCATGCGCAGCCGGCTGTTCCTGCACATCGACGAGACGCAGGGCGAAGGACTCAACCCGTTCGTGATCGAAGCCTTGCTGGAGCACCGGCGCGACCACATGCCGCCGCCGCCGCCGGGTGGCGACGCAGGTTGATTGCCAAAGTCATTCCGGCAACCTGAACACGTCATTCCCGCGGCGTGGATATGTCATTCCCGCGGCCTGGATGCGTCATTCCCGCGCAGGCGGGAATCCAAGCCCGTTATGCAGCCACTCCGTTAGAGCGCAGCGGCAACGCGTAAAACCTGGATTCCCGCCTTCGCGGGAATGACGTGCTTGGGTCGCGGAATGACGTGCTCGGGTCGCGGGAATGACGTGCTCGAGCCGTGGAATGACGTGCCCGGGCCCTGGAATGACGTGCCGGGGCCGCGGAATGACGTGCCGGGGCCGCGGAATGACGTGCCGGGGCCGCAGGACCAACATGAAGCGCACTTCCAGGCGCACGCTCAAGCCTGCGTTGTCTCGAGCTGGGCCAGGCGCGCGCGCAGCTTGCGTTCTTCTCCCCAGCGTTCGGTCTCGTCGCGCACCACGGCGACGATCGCCGACACTTCCCCGTCCGGCCCGTGCAGCAGCGCCACCGTGAAGGCGATCGACAAGGGTTTGTCGTCCTTGTGCACGGCCGGCACCCGCAGCACGTCGGCGCCATAGCGCGTCTCGCCGGTGGCCATGGTCTTGTGATAACCGTCCCAGTGCCGCTGGCGCTGGCGCTGGGGCACGATCAGGTCCAGCGACTTCCCGATGGCCTCGCTTTCGGTGAAGCCGAAAATGCGCGTGGCGGCGGCGTTCCAGAACGTGATGTCGCCTTGTGCATCGCAAACGATGACGCCGTCGCCCAGTGCCTGCAGCAGTTGTTGGAAATCGATATCAGCCTGCATGGTATCTCCCCCATGAAAAAAAAGGTGCGCGCGGCAGACCGCCGACGCGCACCGAAGTTTCGTTTTATCCAGCCAGTTCCGCGCTCACACCACCTGCTTTTCGTGCAGCGCCGCGATCTCGTTGCTGCTGTATCCCAGGCTTTCCAGCACTTCGTCGGTGTGTTCGCCCAGCAGCGGCGAGCCCTTGATCTCGACCTTCATGTCCGAGAACTTGATCGGGCTGCCCACGGTCAGGTACTTGCCCCGTTCCTTGTGCTCGACCTCGGCGATCGTGCCGCTGGCGCGCAGCGATGGATCGGCGGCGATTTCCTTCATCGACAGCACCGGCGAGCACGGGATGTCGTACTTGCGCAGGATGTCGACCGCCTCGAATTTGGTCTTGTCCTTCAGCCACTCCTCGATCGTCCCGAAGATGTCGAAGATCTTGTCCTGGCGCGCGAGGGCGGTCATGTACGCGGGGTCGTCGATCCACTCTTCCTTGCCGATCGCCTTGCAGATCGGCGCCCAGGCATGGCCCTGGATGGTGAAGTAGATATAGGCGTTGGGGTCGGTCTCCCAGCCCTTGCACTTGAGCACCCAGCCCGGCTGGCCGCCGCCGCCGGCATTGCCGCCGCGCGGCACGACATCCGAGAACTTGCCGTGCGGATACTGCGGATATTCTTCGAGGTAGCCGACCCGGTCCAGGCGCTGCTGGTCGCGCAGCTTGACGCGGCACAGGTTGAGCACGCTGTCCTGCATCGACACCGCCACTTTCTGGCCCTTGCCCGTGGTGTCGCGCGCACGCAGGGCGGTCAGGATGCCGATCGCCAGGTGCATGCCGGTATTGCTGTCGCCCAGGGCGGCGGCGCTGACGGTTGGCGGGCCGTCGTCGAAACCGGTGGTCGAGGCCGCGCCGCCGGCGCACTGTGCCACGTTTTCATAGACCTTCAGGTCTTCGTAGTGGTGACCGTCGCTGAAGCCCTTGACCGACGCCACGATCATGCCCGGGTTCAATTCCTTGATGTGCTCCCAGGTAAAGCCCATGCGATCGAGCGCGCCCGGGCCGAAGTTCTCCACCAGCACGTCCGACTCCTTGATCAGCTTGGTCAGGATTTCCTTTCCTTCTGGCTTCTTGGTGTCGAGCGTCAGCGAACGCTTGTTACTGTTGAGCATGGTGAAATACAGGGCGTCGACGCCGGGGATGTCGCGCAACTGCGAACGCGTGACGTCGCCCGCGCCGGGACGCTCGACCTTGATCACGTCGGCGCCGAACCACGCCAGCAGCTGGGTGCAGGCAGGGCCGGCCTGGACGTGGGTGAAGTCGATGATCTTGATGCCTTCGAGTGGTTTGCTCATGATGTCAGTCTCCTTTATGCAGTCGATATTGCGGAAACCACCGGCGGCCTCATGGGCGCCGGCGGTCGTGCCTGTCGCTGTGTCGCGCGTGATGTCACTTTTTCGCGTTGCTTTGCGGATTCAGATTGGTCAGGCGGCCGCTTTCGGTGCCGGCCGACTCGTCGATCACGGCATTGATCAGGGCCGGCTTGCCGGCCGCGATCGCCTCGCTCAGCGCCCGGGTCAGCTCTTCCGGCGTGGTGGCGTGGTAGCCGATGCCGCCGAAGGCCTCGATCATCTTGTCGTAGCGGGCGTTCTTGACGAACACGGTCGGGGCGACGTCCTTGCCGCCGGTCGGGTTGACGTCGGTGCCGCGGTAGACGCCGTTGTTGTTGAAGATGATGGTCGTCACCGGCAGCTCGTAGCGGCAGATCGTCTCGAGTTCCATGCCGCTGAAACCGAAGGCGCTGTCGCCTTCGATCGCGACCACCGGCTTGCCGCTGACGACGGCCGCGCCGATCGCATAGCCCATGCCGATCCCCATGATGCCCCAGGTGCCGGAGTCGAAACGCTTGCGCGGCTGGTACTGGTCGACGATGCTGCGCGCATAGTCCAGGGTGTTGGCGCCCTCGTTCACCAGGTTGATGTCCGGATGCTGCTTGAGGACGTCGCGGATCGCGCGCAGGGCGGTATGGAAGTTCATCGGCGCCGCATCGCGATTGAGCAGTGCCGCCATCTTGGCCATGTTCTGCTCCTTGCGCTCGGCGATCGGGTCGAGCCATTCGGCATCCGGCTTCGCGATGCCGGCGCCGTCCAGCCCGTCGAGCAGGGCCGCCACGCACGAGCCGATATCGCCGATCACGGGCGCGGCGATCGCCACGTTGCTGTCGATTTCGGTGGGCGAGATATCGATCTGGACGAACTGCTTGGGTTTGCCCCAGGTCTTGCCCTTGCCATGCGACAACAGCCAGTTGAGCCGCGCGCCGATCAGCACCACCACGTCGGCCTCGGCCAGCACGTAGGAGCGGGCCGCGGAGGCCGACTGCGGATGCGTATCGGGCAACAGGCCCTTGGCCATCGACATCGGCAGGTAGGGAATGCCGGTGCGCTCGACCAGCGCGCGGATGTCCGCATCGGCCTGCGCGTAGGCGGCGCCCTTGCCGAGCAGGATCAGCGGCTTCTTCGCGCCCTTGAGCAGGTCGAGCGCGCGCTGCACCGCGTCCGGCGCCGGGATCTGGCGCGGCACCGGGTCGACCACCTTGATCAGCGAACGCTTGGCGTGGCCTGCCTCGATCGTCTGCGCCAGCAGCTGGGCCGGCAGGTCGAGATAGACGCCGCCCGGGCGGCCCGAGACGGCGGCGCGAATCGCCCGCGCGACGCCGACGCCGATGTCCTCGGCCTTGTTGATGCGGTAGGACGCCTTGGCGTAGGGCTTGGCCGCGTTCAGCTGGTCCATTTCTTCATAGTCGCCCTGCTGCAGGTCGACGATCTCGCGTTCGCTCGATCCTGAAATCAGGATCATCGGGAAGCAGTTGGTGGTGGCGTTGGCCAGCGCCGTCAGGCCGTTGAGGAAGCCCGGCGCCGAGACCGTCAAGCAAATACCCGGCTTTTGCGTCATGTAGCCGGCGATTGCCGCGGCATTGCCGGCGTTCTGTTCATGACGAAAGCCGATGAAACGCATCCCCTCGGCCTGCGCCAGGCGCGCCAGGTCGGTAATCGGAATGCCGACCAGGCCGAAGATCGTATCGATGTCGTTGTGTTTCAGGGCATCGATTACCAGGTGGAAGCCGTCGGTCACGTCTACCGATACGTGGTTAGTCATTGCTGTCTCCAGTTATTGTCGATCCGGGCAGAACGCGGTGTGTATCGCCCGCAAACCATCATATCCAGCACGTCTGATTTGTCTCATTGACCATGGTCAATTTTGGCCGCATCATGTGAGAATCACGAAAATCGACCGCGTTCATGACGACTATTGCAAATCACTCGGAACGAAACATCATTCGTCTGCAGTTAAAGCAGAATGTAGTGCTCAAGGAACTGCGCGACAGTGAAATGGCGGCGCTCGAGCCGTACCTGACGATCGAGAACCACCAGAAAGGCGACTTGCTGCTGAACCAGGGTGTGCACGAGATGTCGCAGTACTTCATCCTGGACGGCATCCTCAAGCGCCAGGTCTCCAACCAGGAAGCCAAGGAAATGATCCTGCGCTTTTCGGCGGAACGCGACATCGAAACCAGCTACGCCGCCTGGTGCCTCAAGACGCCGACGCCTTTTTCCATCGCCTGCGTCACCAAGGTGCGGGTGGCGCGCATGCCGCTGCCCCAATGGGTCGATTACCTGGCAAGCCACCGCACCGTGAAGCAGGCCTTCGAATACGAGGTCATGAACCTGATGAGCGCCATCATGGCGCACACCATCACGCTGCACCTGCTCGACGCGCCGGGCCGGGTCCACCGCTTCATGCGCAAGCACCCCGACCTGTTCGAACGGCTGCCGAAGAAAGAACTGGCGGCGTACCTGAACCTGTCGCCGGAAACGCTGAGCCGCCTGAAGAATCGGGGAAAGATCTGAAGGTCGAGCAAAGCTGTTTGCTTCGTTTGCTCGAAAACGTCGCCCCCGCCCTCGCCGGGCGCCTTGGCGGGGGCCCAAGCGCTGCATGCGTTACCGAGACGCTTGCAAACTTGGGCCCCCGCCTCCGCGGGGGCGACGTGCATGCGGCTAAACTGTCGATACCGGCGTTACCGGCGTCACCGCCCTCTGCAGCTTTACCCCGCCGCCCTCTTCGGTCATGGTCTGCTCCAGCAGCTTGACGAGCGCATACGCCGAATCGATATGCGGCGTGGGTGTGCCGGTCATGCGCGCCAGTTCGATCACCGACCCGACCAGCGCATCGATCTCGGGTCCCCGGCCCGCCTCCACGTCCTGCAGCATCGAGGTCTTGTGCTTGCCGATCTGCGCGGCCCCCTCGATACGGCGGTCCAGCGGCACGCGGAAGGTGATGCCCAGCTTGGTGGCGACCGCTTCCGCCTCGCGCATCATTTCCGCCGCCAGCTCGCGCGTGAGCGGGTACTGGCAGATGTCGACCAGGGTCGAATGAGCCAGCGCGCTGATCGGATTGAAGCAGACGTTGCCCCACAGCTTGAGCCAGATCTCGGCGCGGATATTGTCGAGCACCGGCGACTTGAAGCCGGCGTTCTGGAAGCAGGCCGACACCGCAGTCACCCGCTCGCTCGCCGTGCCGTCCAGTTCCCCCAGCGGGAAGCGCGCGCCTTCGATGTGCCGGATGACGCCCGGCGCCACCAGTTCGGCGGCCGGATAGACCACGCAGCCGAGCACCCGCTCCGGGGGAATCCGGCGCGCCAGTTCGCCGCCGGCGTCGACGCTGTGCACGGTGCGCCCGTCGAACTCGCCGCCATGGCGGTGGAAATACCAGAAAGGTATGCCGTTCTGCATCGTCACCACCACGGTGCGCGGCCCGAACAGCTTGCCGATCTGGGCCGATACGCCATCGACCTGGTGCGCCTTGAGGGCCAGGATCACCAGGTCCTGCTCGCCGGCCGCGTCATAGTCGTCCGTCGCCCGCACCTCCGAGGCCACCTTCTCCTCGCCATCCATCTCGATGAGCTTGATGCCGTTGGCGCGAATCGCCGCCAGATTGGCTCCCCGCACGATGAACGTCACCTCTTCGCCCGCCAGCGCCAGCCTCGCGCCGACCAGGCCGCCAATTGCTCCCGCTCCAATCACTGCGATCTTCATGACCCACCCCTTGTCGTTTACTCGAACCGATTGATGAGCTTTCCGATGCCGTCGATCTCTACCTCGATCGTGCTGCCCGGGCGCATCGAGCCGACGCCGACCGACGTCCCGCACAGCAGGAGGTCGCCTGGCTCCAGTGTCATGTCCTGCGAGATCCGGCTGACCAGCTCGGCCACCGAAAACACCATGTCGTTGATCGGGTAATCCTGGCGCACCTCGCCGTTCAGGGTCGTGCGCACGACCAGCATGGCCGGGTTGAGCCCGGTGGCGATGACCGGGCCGAACGGGCAAAAGGTGTCGAAGCCCTTGGCGCGCACCCACTGCGGAAAGGTCGGGTCGCGCGCGATGATCTCGCCCACGGTGACGTCGTTGGCGCAGGTATAGCCGAACACGTAGTCGGCAGCGTCCTCGACCGGGACCGCGCTGCAGCGGCGGCCGATCACGATCGCCAGTTCGCCCTCGAACGCCACCTTGCCCTCGCACCGCGGCTTGCGGATCGTGCCGCCCGGCGCCAGGTAGGACGTCGGCGGCTTCATCAGGTAGAGCGGCTCGTCCGGGGGCTCCAGGCCCAGCTTCTGGCCGAGTGCATGAAAGTTGTTCCACATCGCCAGCACCTTGCCAGGCACGCTCGGTGTGAGCACCTCGACCTCGTCCAGGTTCACCGACAGGTCGGTGCGCTGCGGGCTGTCGAACATATCGCCCTTGAAGATCCGTATCTTGTCGCCCTCGATCGTGCCGAAACGTACGGTGTCGAGGTGTTGAAAGCGTATCCAGTGTCGGATCATATGATGTCTCTCGTACGTCGGGTCGGTGGATGGCTGATTGTGGAAGAACCGATTCCGTATATCCTTGACCACGGTTAAGATTCGAAAATCTCAGCAGGCCCGCTCGGGCCTAGGCGCCGATCTGGCGCTGCTGCAACGCGGACCAGTCGATGAAAGCCCTGGGATTGCAGCCGGCGGCGCTCAGCTGCGCCTGGCAGCGTTCCTTGGCGGCCAGGATCGCCTCGACCAGGAAGTCGGCGTCGTGCGCGCTCAGGAGGTGCGGTTGATGCCGCGCCAGGTAATTGCGCAGGCCCGTGCGGTCGTCGGCGCCGGCGACCGCGCTCGCATAGAGTCCGGTGTCCCAGACCCAGCTCAGTCCCAGTTCATGAAAGGCCGCGTTGTAAGCGTTGCATTCGGCATCGATGTCGCTGCTGCAGATCGTCGTCATGGCACTCTCCTTTGGTGGTTGCGGTCGAGCTGTGTTGAAACCATCGTAGTCCAACAAAATGATGAGTAATAGTGAAAGTTTTTAGGGATAATCATTAACGACTGCTTATACCTGGATGGGGGCACCGATGAAGAACGCGACACTGCGACAACTGAAGGTCTTCGAGACGGTCGCGCGCCGCCTCAGCTTTTCGCGCGCCGCCGAGGAGCTGCACCTGACTCAGCCCGCCGTATCGACCCAGGTCCGCACGCTCGAGGGCCACGTCGGCATGCCCTTGTTCGAACAGCTGGGAAAGAAGATCTACCTGACCCAGGCGGGCGAAGAGCTGCTGCACTTCTGCCGCGCCATCATCCAGCAGTTCGATGAGGCCGAAGATGCGATGGCACAACTCAAGGGAATCGCCGGCGGCAAGCTGAACGTGGCGGTGATCAGTGCCGGCGACTACTTCTTTCCACAGCTGATGGTCGCGTTCGCGCGCCAGCATCCGGGCGTGCAACTGAACCTGACGGTGCACAACCGCGAAGAGCTGCTGGACAAGCTGGCGGCGAATCGCACCGACCTGGCCGTGATGGTGCGCCCCCCCGCCGAACTCGACACGCAGAACGATGCGTTCGCCCCCCACCCCTACGTCATCGTGGCCGCGCCCGACCATCCGCTGGCGGCAGCCGCACCGGGGCGCATCCCGATGAGCGACCTGGTCCGTCACCCGTTCGTGATTCGCGAACCGGGCTCCGATACCTGGTTCTCGATGCAGGACGCCTTCGGCCCGCACCTGGCCGAACTGACCGTCGCGATGGAAATCAAAAGCACTGAGACGATCAAGCAGGCGGTAATCGCCGGCATCGGACTGGGCTTCCTGTCGTTTCACACGATCGGCCGCGAACTCGCGGCGCGCAGCCTGGTGGTGCTGGAGGTCGAGGGGTTTCCCTTGATGCTCAACTGGTACGTGGTGCACCGCCGCGAAAAGCGGCTGCCACCGGTGGCGCGGGCGTTTCGCCAGTTCCTGCTCGATGAAGGGGAGACCCGGATCGCCGCGCTGATTCCCTCGCCCATGCCGGACACGCCGGCCAGTCCGGATGCTGACCGGCAAGGCGTTGACAGGAGCTTGTAGCTGCGCAGCCACACAGGATGACCGGCCGCGCCAACGTCAGATCTCACAAAAATGCCGGTTTTTAGTAGGAAACATTCATGAACAGCATAACTGGTATCAGAACTCGAAATTGGAAGCACGATTGAGTAATCCCTATATTTACTGCATCGCACAAACCAACTTTCAGGAGCCAGTCATGATCAACGCACCAGCCCACACCACGTTCGCAGCCCCGTCGCACTCGCTGCTGTCGCTCATCGTCGCTTTCCTCACGCTCAACCTGCGCGAGAAGCTCGAGCCAGGCTACACCGGCCAGGATTCGGACCCGGCATACTACAATTGCGGCCTGTAATTTAGGGTCCACCACGCGACGACACGGCGCGCGCGCCCCCTGGGGCAGCGCGAACCGGGTTTGTCGTGGCCGCGCGGGGCTTTCGCCCCCGCGCCAATCAGCATTCGATCAGTGCCCCATCAGCGCACGCACATGCGCCGCGCTGCCGCCCAGCAGCCCCTCGACGCTGTAGCCGCCTTCCAGGATCGACACGATCCGTCCCTCGCACGCCTCCCCTGCAATTGCCATCACCTCGCGCGTGATCCAGGCGAAATCCTCGTCTTCCAGGGCCATACTGGCCAGCGGGTCGCAGCGGTGCGCGTCAAAACCGGCCGACACCACGATCAGCTCGGGCGCGAAGCGCCGCAAGGCGGGCAGCAGCTCGCGCGCCACGGCGGACCGGAACAGCGTCGAGCCGCAGCCCGGCGGCAACGGCAGGTTCACGATATTGCCGCTTGCCCCCGACTCGTGCGCCGCGCCGGTTCCCGGGTACAGCGGCGACTGGTGGCTCGAGGCGAAGAACAGTTGTGGCCGGTGAAAGCATGCGGCCTGGGTTCCATTGCCGTGGTGAACGTCGAAATCGACCACGGCCACGCGCTGCAGGCCGTGCGTCTCGAGCGCGTGAACGGCGGCAATGGCGGCCTGGTTGAAGATGCAGAAGCCCATCGCCCGGTCCGGCTCGGCATGGTGGCCGCACGGCCGGGTCGCGCAGAACGCGTTGGCGGCTTCGCCCGCCATCACCGCATCGACCCCGGCGCAGGCGGCGCCGACGCAGCGCATCACCGCCTCCCAGGTGCCGGGCGACATCAGGGTGTCGCCGCCGTCCAGCGCCACCAGGCCGCGGCCCGGCGCCGCGGCGGCGATCGCGTCGACGTACTCGGCGTGGTGCACCAGCAACACCTGCTCGCGCGTGCCGAGCGGCGCTTCGCGCCAGGTCAGCTGCGAAAATTCCGGCTGGCGCAGCGCCTTCATGACCGACTGCAGGCGCTGCGGCGCTTCGGGATGGCCCGGCCCGGGCTCGTGCGCCAGGCAGGCCGGATGATGAAATACCCAGGTATCCATATGCTGTCTCCGATGGCGGCAGGCAGCCGCGTCAATCTGCGGCGATGGCGTGGTTCGACATCCGCTCGATCGCCTGGCACAGCGCCGAATGATCGAGTTGGGCCATGCCGTGGGCGGCGCAGGAATTCATCAGCTCCTGCGCGGTGGCGGTATTCGGCAGCGCGAGACCGAGGCTCTTGGCCCCCTGCAGCGCCAGGTTCAGGTCCTTCTGGTGCAGCTCGATGCGGAAGCCCGGCGCGAAGGTGCGCTTGACCATCCGCTCGCCGTGCACTTCCAGGATGCGCGAGGCGGCGAAGCCGCCCATCAGCGCCTGCCTGACCCGGGCCGGGTCGGCGCCCGCCTTCGAGGCGAACAGCAGCGCCTCCGCCACGGCCTGGATGTTCAGCGCGACGATGATCTGGTTGGCCACCTTGGTGGTCTGGCCATCGCCGTTGCCGCCGACCAGGGTGATGTTCTTCCCCATCAGCTCGAACAGCGACCTGGCGCGGTCGAACGCCTCTTGCGCGCCGCCCACCATGATGGTCAGGGTGGCGGCGCGCGCCCCCACCTCGCCGCCCGACACCGGCGCGTCGAGGTAGTCGCACTGGCGCTTGTTGATCTTCTTGGCGAACTCCTTGGTGGCCATCGGCGAGATCGAACTCATGTCGATCACGATCTTGCCCGGCGTGAGGCCCGCGGCCACGCCGTCGGCGCCGAACAGCACTTCTTCGACGTGCGGGGTATCGGGCACCATCACGATGATGATGTCGGCGCGCTTGGCCACCTCGGTGGCGTTGGTGCAGACGGTGGCGCCGCCCTCGATCAGCCCCAGCGGCGGATTTTTCAGGTCGTGCAGGAACAGCTTGCAGCCGCCCTCCTGCAGCTTGCCGGCCATGGGGCCGCCCATGATGCCAAGGCCGATGAATCCTACTTTCGTCATGATGGTCTCCAGAAGTGTTGTCGTGCGAAGCGCTTCACGAGCCGAACTATGCCTGCAGGCCGTGTTCGCCGATCCAGCGCAATCCCTGGGCGGTGCCCGCCCGCGGCTTGTACTCGCAGCCGACCCAGCCGCCATACCCGATCTCGTCCAACATGCCGAGCAGGTAGCGGTAATTGATCTCGCCCGTGCCCGGCTCGCCGCGGCCCGGATTGTCGGCCAGCTGGATGTGGCCGATCAGGCCGAGGTTGGCCTTGATCGTCGCCGCCAGCTCGCCCTCCATGCGCTGCATGTGATAGATGTCGTACTGCAGGAACAGATTGTCGGCGCCGGTCGCGCGGATGAGGTCCAGCGCCTGGCGCGTCCCGTGCAGGAAGAATCCCGGGATGTCGAAGGTGTTGATCGGTTCGATCAAGAGGCGGATCCCCTCGCGTTTCAGCTTGCCGGCCGCGAATGCGAGGTTCGACACCAGCGTGGAGTACGCGTCTTCCAGCGCGACGCCGGGCGGCACGATGCCCGCCAAGCAATTGAGCTGCTTGACGCCCAGCGCCCTGGCATACGCGATCGCCGTGTCGACGCCGTCCTGGAATTCCGCTTCGCGCCCCGGATGGCAGGCGATGCCGCGCTCGCCGCCGGCCCAGTCCCCGGCCGGCAGGTTGTGCAGCACCAGCTCGAGGCGGCATGCATCGAGCCGGGCGGCGATGTCTTCAGGCCGGCAGGCGTACGGGAACAGGAATTCGACGCCGCGAAAGCCCGCCCGGGCGGCGTGCTCGAAGCGGTCGAGGAAATCGGCTTCGTTGAACAGCATGGTCAGGTTGGCGGCAAGTCTGGTCATTGCGGTCTCCTCATCTCGGTCTGCCGTGCCGGCTATTGCACATCCAGGACTTCATTGAACTCGTTGAGCGCGTCGATCTCCGTGCCCATCGCGATATTGGTCACGCGCTCGAGGATGATCTCGACGACCACCGGCACGCTGTACTGCCCCATCAGCGCGCGCGCACGCTCGAAGGCGGGGATGATGTCGTCTGGCCGGAACACCCTGAGCGCCTTGCAGCCCAGGCCCTCGACCACGGCGACGTGGTCGACCCCATAGCCTTCCAGTTCCGGCGCGTTGACGTTCTCGAACGCCAGCTGGACGCAATAGTCCATCTCGAAGCCGCGCTGGGCCTGGCGGATCAGGCCGAGGTAGGCGTTGTTGACCAATACGTGAATATACGGCAGCTTGAACTGCGCCGCCACCGCCAGTTCCTCGATCAGGAACTGGAAATCGTAGTCGCCCGAGATGGCGACGATGTCGGCATCGGGGTCGGCCACGCGCACACCGAGCGCCGCCGGGATGGTCCAGCCCAGCGGGCCGGCCTGGCCGCAGTTGATCCAGTGGCGCGGATGGTGCACGTGCAAGAACTGGGCGGCGGCGATCTGCGACAGGCCGATGCTGGCCACGTAGCGCACGTCGCGTCCGAAGTAGGCGTTCATCTCGTGGTAGACGCGCAAGGGATTGACCGGCACGGTCTCGAAGTCGCTCTTGCGCAGCATGGTGCGCTTGCGCTCCTGGCATTCCTCGAGCCATTCGGCGCGGTCCTGCAGGCGGCCGCTCGCGCGCCACTCTCGGGCCACCTCCACCAGCAGTTCGAGCGCGGCCTTCGCATCGGAGACGATGCCGAGATCGGGACCGAACACGCGCCCGATCTGGGTCGGTTCGATATCGATGTGCACGAAGGTGCGGTCGCGGGTGAACACCTCGATGCCGCCGGTATGGCGGTTGGCCCAGCGGTTGCCGATGCCCATCACGAAGTCGGAAGCCAGCAAGGTCGCGTTGCCGTAGCGGTGGCTGGTCTGCAGGCCCGCCATGCCCGCCATCTGCGGATGGTCGTCGGGAATCGCGCCCCACCCCATCAGGGTCGGAATCACGGGCACGCCGGTGATCTCCGCGAACTCCACCAGCAGCGCCGACGCGTCGGCGTTGATGATGCCGCCGCCGGCGGTGATCAGGGGGCGCCGCGCCGCGTTCAGCATGTCGAGCGCTTTCTCGACCTGGGCGCGGGTCGCGCGCGGCTTGTGCAGCGCCAGCGGCGCATAGGTGTCGCCGTCGAACTCGATCTGCGCCATCTGCACGTCGATCGGCAGGTCGATCAGCACCGGACCGGGCCGGCCTGAACGCATCAGGTGGAAGGCCTGCTGGAACACGCGCGGCACCAGGGCCGGCTCGCGCACCGTGACGGCCCACTTGGTCACGGGCCTGGCGATCGACTCGATGTCGACCGCCTGGAAGTCTTCCTTGTACAGGCGGGCGCGCGGCGCCTGGCCGGTAATGCAAAGAATAGGTATCGAATCGGCTTGGGCCGAATACAGGCCCGTGATCATGTCGGTGCCGGCCGGTCCCGAGGTGCCGATGCACACGCCCAGGTTGCCGGCCCTGGCCCGGGTATAGCCCTCGGCCATGTGCGAGGCGCCTTCGACGTGGCGCGCCAGATAGTGGCGGATGCTGTCGCGCTTCTTCAGCGCGGCGTAGAACGGATTGATCGCGGCGCCGGGCACGCCAAAGGCGACCTCGATGCCCTCTTTTTCCATCACCAGCACCGCTGCCTCTGCGGCTGTCATCTTTGCCATTGCGGCCTCCAGGTTCATCAACGCACGATTGCGATGAACGTATGCTAGAGCGTCGCGGCGGCGCTGATAAGAACACAAAAAGTAGGTGTATTCGATCCCTGGAGTATGGAATACTGCAGGCATGGACAAGGTCAAACAGATGTGGGCCTTCGTCGACGCGGTCGACAAGGGCAGTCTGGCGCGCGCCGCGCTGGGGCAGAACATCACGCCGGTCATGCTGGGGCGCCGCATCGACGCGCTGGAACGCCGCCTGGGCGTCAAGCTGCTGCACCGGACCACCCGCCACCTGACGCTGACCGAATCGGGGTCGGTATTCCTCGAGCATTGCCGCAGGCTGCTGGCGGACATCGACATGGCCGAAACCATCGTGTCCGAAGGCCGGGACCAGGCCAGCGGCCACCTGATCGTCTCGGCGCCGGCGGCGTTCGGGCGGCTGCACGTGGCGCCGCACGCCCCGGCCTACCTGGCGGCCAATCCCAACGTGCAGATCTCGTTCAACCTCACCGACCACGTGGTCGACCTGGTGCGCGAAGGCTATGAACTGGGGATCAGGATCGGCGGCGTGCTCGATCCGAGTTTCGTCGCGGTCCGGCTGGCGACCAACCGGCGCGTGGTGTGCGGCACCCCGGCGTATTTCGCGCGCTGCGGCGTCCCGCGCACGCTGGAGGAGCTGGCGCTGCATAACTGCCTGGCCTTCAACCTGCAGGGGGGGCAGCAGCGCGGCTGGTACTTCCAGAAGGATGGCAAGCCGGTGACCATCAAGGTGAACGGCAACCTCGACTGCAACGACGGCGAATTGCTGCACCGTTGGGCGAGCGAAGGACTCGGGCTGGCCTGGCGTTCGACCTGGGAGATCCAGGCGCAGCTGGCGGCCGGCCAGCTGGTCACGGTGCTCGACGAATACGCCCTGCCCGACTACGACATCATGGCGGTCTACATGCAGCAGCGCCACCTGCCGGCAAGGGTGCGCTCATTCATCGACACCCTCAAGGCGATCTATGCCCAGCCCGGGTACTGGACACGGCCTGCGGGGCACGGCTTGTAGGGCACGGCCTGCAAGGACGGCCTGTCAGGACGGCCGGCACGCGGCCTGTCATGACAGGCTAGATCACCCGCTCGTCGCGCAGCAGCGCGATCTGCTCGCGCGAATAGCCCAGGTCGGCCAGCACTTCATCGGTATGCTCGCCCAGCAGCGGCGAACGGCGCACCTCGGTCGGGCTGTCCGAGAGCTTGATCGGATTGCCCACGCTGAGGTAGGGGCCGCGCTCGGGATGATCGACCTCGACGATCGTGCCGGTGGCGCGCAGCGACGGTTCTTCGGCGATTTCCTTCATCGACAGGATCGGCCCGCACGGGATATCGTATTTATTCAGGATGTCCATCGCCTCGAACTTGGTGAGCGTGGTGCTCCACTCCTCGACCGTGGCGAAGATCGACATCAGGCGCGGCAGGCGCGCCTTCGGCGTTGCGTAATCGGGGTCGGTGATCCACTCCTCGCGCCCGATCAGCTTGCACACCGAGGGCCACACCTGGGCCTGCGCAATGAAGTAGATATATGCGTTCGGATCGCTCTCCCAGCCCTTGCACTTGAGGATCCAGCCGGGTTGCCCGCCGCCCGAGGCATTGCCCGCGCGCGGAACGGACTCGCCGAACTGGCCGTCGGCGAACTGCGGATACTCTTCCATGACGCCGTTGCGCTCGAGGCGCTGCTGGTCGCGCAGCTTGACCCGGCACAGGTTCAGCACCGCGTCCTGCATCGAGGTGAGCACCTTCTGGCCGCGGCCCGTGGTGTTGCGCTGGTAGAGCGCGGTCACGATGCCCAGCGCCAGGTGCAGGCCGCTGCCGCTGTCGCCGATCTGCGCGCCGCTGACCATCGGCGGGCCATCGTCGAAACCCGTGGTGGCCGCCGCCCCGCCGGTGCACTGGGCCACGTTTTCATAGACCTTGCAGTGCTCGTAGGGGCCGGGGCCGAAGCCCTTGACCGATGCCACGATCATGCGCGGATTGAGTTCCTGGATACGTTCCCAGCTAAAGCCCATCCGGTCCAGCGCGCCCGGCGCGAAGTTCTCGACCAGCACGTCGCAGTGCTTGATCAGCGTTTCCAGCACTTCCTTGCCGGCGGGCCGCTTGGCGTCGAGCGTCATGGAGCGCTTGTTATGGTTGAGCATGGTGAAATACAGGCTGTCCACGCCCGCGATGTCGCGCAGCTGGTTGCGCGTGGCGTCGCCCTCGCCGGCGCGCTCGACCTTGATGACGTCGGCCCCGAACCAGGCCAGCAGCTGGGTGCAGGTCGGTCCGGACTGGACATGGGTGAAATCGAGAATGCGAACGCCTTCCAATGCCTTGCCCATACCAGTTTCCTCCGAAGATTTAACTTAGCTAATTCGATGCTGCGCTCGGCACTACCCTGGACCAAACCCTGGTGCATGCCGCGATCGACCCATTCACCGCGTAAAGCCGCTGCGTCTACGGATCTTAGCGAGATGCGCCAGCTGAGCTCAATGACCGTAGTCAAGATTCATGAAATGAATATTTGACATCGAAACGCGGCCGGCTGCGGCGCGCAAAAAAACGGGCTTCCGAAGAAGCCCGTTTTCCTGGGGTGCTTATCCGTGCCGGGGCGTCAGGCAGGCACGGGGCCCTTCCCGACCGCGTTCTCCTCCGCGTAGCGATTCCTGGAGTAGGTGACGTGGTTGCGTAGCACCGGTCGCAGCACCGTGATCGCCAGCAGCGCCGCGATCAGGTCCATGGTGGCGACGGTGTAGAGGACGGTCGACCAGGTGCCGGTCGCTTCCATCATCAAGTTGCCGACAGGAACGAACAGCGCGCCGATGCCCTTCGCGGTATACAGCACCCCGTAGATCTTGCCGATGTGCTTGGTGCCGAAGGCGTCGCCGGCCAGGGCCGAGAACAGCGAGTACACTTCGCCCCACGCCAGGAACACGATGCCCGACAGGATCAGGAAGGCGTACGGATTGCTGCCGAAGTAGCCGAGCGCGATGATGCCGAGGCCTTCGAGCGTGAACGCGATGACCATGGTCTTCTCGCGGCCGATATGGTCCGAGATCCAGCCGAACAGCGGTCGCGATATGCCGTTCATGATCCGGTCCAGCATCAGGGCGAGCGGCAGGGCGGCCATCACGAAGAAGTGCAGGTCGACCTGGAATTCCTTCACGCCGAGGTCTTGCGCGATCACGCCGAGCTGTGCGACCGCCATCATGCCGCCGGTGACCACCAGCACGAACATCACCAGCATCAGCCAGAACAGCTTGGTGTTCAGCGCTTCCTTGAGCGTGTAGTCATGCGTCGATTGCACCAGCTTGCTCGATTTCTTGACTTCGGCGGCTGTTGGCGAGCGCAGGAACCAGGCGGCGATGAAGGCCAGCGTGCCTTGCAGGATGCCGAAGAAGAGGAAGGTCTGCTGGAAGCCCGACGACTCGATCATGGCCGCGATCGGCAGGATCGTGGCGGCCGAACCGGCGCCGTAGCCACCCGCGGTGAGGCCGACGGCCAGGCCGCGGCGATCCGGGAACCACTTGATCGCGTTGTTGATGCAGGTGGCATAGATCGAGCCCACGCCGATGCCGCCGACGGCCGCGCCGACGTAGAACCCCGCCAGGGTGGTGGCTTGCGAATTGATGATCCAGGCCAGGCCGATGAAGATGGCGCCGAAGGCGACCATCATGCGGGGACCGAATTTATCGATGAAGTACCCTTCGAGCGGCGCGAGCCAGGTCTGGACGATGACGAACAGCGTGAAGGCGACCTGGATGCTGGCGCGCGACCAGCCATAGGTTTCCTGGATCTCGGGAACGAACAGGGTCCACGCATACTGGATGTTCGCGGTGGCGATCATGCAGACGACGCCGACGGCGAGCTGGAACCAGCGCGTGCTGTTGGAAGCTGGCTTTTGTGGCTGAAGCGCGGCTGCCGATGAATTATGCATTTGGCGCTCCTTGAACGGTGAAGTGTTTCTGTTGCAGACCTGCAGACGGAATTGCGGGCGCCGAGCGCGCCTGCCTGGTTATGGTTTCCAGCATTTTCATGTCTCCATTTTTATGGTGTGATGTGCATGCTCCACGTCGAGTCATGGACTCGCGCGCCAACCCCTACGCCTTTTCTGTTTAAATTTGTGAACGCACCCTGCCGGCAAAAAAGGACGTCGGCATGCTCCTGGCGGCCGAACTGCCCACCAGGCGAGACAGCCGCTTGATACAGTTCTCCACCGTGCTTTCCAGATTTTGAATGTGCGCTATTGCCGCTCTCCTCATGTGCAAGATTGGACATCTCAACGACCGCAATGGGAATTGCGCTCACTGCTTTCACCATCGGCGCCCTGACCGGGCAGCGCCGCATCGCGATCTGGAAAACGGTGAAAGTGAGATGATGTTGCTGGAGCCGATTTCGAGAATCATTGACCGCGGTTATGTTTTGAGTTTTTAGCGGACCGCGCCAGGCGGGCATAAATACGCTGACTGCGCGCCAACTTTCCGCATGGAAATTGCAGCTGCGTGATGGCGCATCGAACCACTGTAGACGCTCGATGCCATCGACGCGAGCCTCGCGTTCGACGATCATCGTGGCGCACTGCCCGCCGTCCCGGTCGCCACGGCGTCAGCGCCGGTCCGGGAGCCGGGCGGCCCGGCGAGGAGGAGCGCGAAGGACGACCCGCCGCCGTTGAACGTCCCCATCTCCTGGCCCTGGCATACATGGGCGCCGCGCCGCATGCCCGGGTCGAACACGACGCTGGACACCTCGCTCAGGCCCAGGGGATGCAGCACACGTGGCCATGGCCTTCGGTCCGGATCACGATCACCCCGCGTGCATGGCCGCTGCCCGCAAGCGAATCCGTGGCGCCGCCGGCGTCTGGCGCGACCAGTTGCGCGAAGAAGCTCCCGGGAATGACGAATGGGTCGAACAGCACCTCGCCATTGACCGGCGCCCACCAGCGCTGGACGTGATACGGTCCCAGACTGGCCTGGAAGACCTGGCCGCCGTCGAACAGGTCGACCAGGCGCTGCTCGTCGATCAGCGCCTGCTGCTGCGGCAGCGGCGACGCGAGGAGCTCGGCCGGCGCGCAACGCGTGCGCCCGGACCGGCATGCATCCCGGCGTACCGGCGCGCCATCGGCAGGAAAGATGACGGTACCGTGCGCATTGCGAGCGACGACGCGGCGCGCCTGCCCGGGATGCGCGAAGGGTCGCGTGAGGAAGGCATTCCAGCTGTTCCAGTAAGGCGGCGTGCCGGCATCCTTTTTCCATACCGGGAACCGGTATCGCTCCTTCGCCTCTGGCGCCAGCCACTGTTCGCCCTCGATGCGAAAGCCGACGTTCGAGGCCGGGCTGTCGAGGAAGGCATGCCAGTCGCTCAGGATGTTCGACATCAAGAGGCTGAAGGTGGGGTGCCCGAACAAGGCGGCGCCGCCCGCGGTCCGGCCTGTATCCGCCAAGAAAGCTGAAAACGGCAAGCCGATCAGCTCGCCGTCGATGAAGCCCGGCGCATGCGTAAGGACCGTGTTCAGGCCGTGCAGCAAGGCGCCCAGGTCCGCGTCCAGGTCCTTGATGCGCGCCCCCGGCACACTCCCGGCGTGCGCTGCCTGCCCGTTGCTGCTGGCCAGGCCGTCGGCGCAGGCGGCGTGGACGAGACGGCGCACGACGTCGTTGTCCTCGATATAGCTGGCCAGCGCCTGGACCGATGGCGCCAGCGCGGTTCGTTCGGCGCCCAGCACGCGCGCGACATACGTTCGCATGGCGGCGCTGCCGTACCGGGGCAGCCAGCCGCCGTGCGGATCGTCGGGACCGGAATCGATGTCGAGTTGCGCGTCATGCAGTGCGGGCGCCACGGCAACTCCTTCGGGTGATCAGAATGGACAAATCACCTTTTTAACCGTCGCCCAATCGCGCCTGTTTGATATGGATCAGTCCGACTCCCGAACATCCAGGATGGGTAGATTTACTGTCGCTTGCAACGTCATAGCCAGCCGCCAGTTACCGCGCTGGGCACGGGCCATCCAGGCAATGGCCTCCCAATTGTCGTCAAACTGTAATGAACTGTCTTCTATATCCTGAGGATGTGTTAATTCGACACTTGGTCTTATACAATGATGGACGAGGAGAACCGTATGTACCGAGTGATGTTGGTGGAAGACGATGCACGCCTGGCCGAGCTCGTCACCGAATACCTGTCCGGCTATGAATTCGCGGTCGAACTGGTCACGCGCGGCGATACCGCGCTCGCCCGTTTCAAGGAACTGGCGCCCGACATCGTGATCCTCGACCTGATGCTGCCGGGCCTGGACGGCATGATCGTCTGCCGCCGGATTCGCGACCAGTCCGACGTGCCCATCCTCATCCTCACCGCGCGCGAAGACTCCTATGACGAAGTCTCCGGCCTCGAACAAGGCGCGGACGACTTCGTCAACAAGCCGGTGCAGCCGCGCGTCCTGCTGGCGCGCCTGCGCGCGCTGATGCGCCGCACCCAGGCCAAGTCGGGCGTCGATGCGCGCGTGCTGCAGTTCGGCGCGCTGCGCATCGTCACCTCCGACCGCAGCGTGGTCTGGCGCGGCCAGCCCTGCGTGCTGTCCAATACCGAGTACAAGCTGTTGCTGGTGCTGGCCGAGGCGGCCGGACGCGTGCTGTCGCGCGACGCCCTGCTCAAGAAAATGCGCGGCATCGAGTTCGACGGCCTGGACCGCAGCATCGACAACTGCATCTCCAAGCTGCGCCGCAAGTTCGACGATGCCGACTCCGAAAAGATCAAGACGGTATGGGGCGAAGGTTACCTGTTCTCGCCTTCGGCCTGGAACTGACGACCTGCCCCCTGACGTCAAGTTAAGGCGAAAGTCTTCTTGAGTGAGCGTAGAAACGTCGTCCCCACGAAGGTGGGGACCCAATCTTGCAAGCGTTTTGACGACGTTTGCAGAACTTGGGTCCCCGCCTGCGCGGGGACGACGTATTTGACGGCTACTCAGCTAGCTTAACTTAACGGTATTAGCGCCCTGCAGCTTATTTTTTGGCGCCACCAGCTTTATTCGAACAGCGGCACGATCGCCAGCGGCGCGTGATAGGTCATCAACTGCGCGGTGACGCGCTGATCCGCCGGCTGCGCGCCGAAACGGTAGGTGACGACCGGGAAGTCCTCGTCGGCGTCGCCCGCGAAGGCGGGGCCGCGCGCAGGCGCCAGCGCCTGTTCGGCGGCCCCCGCGCGCACCCGCACGCCCGCCGCTTCGTCCTCTTTCGGGAACACCAGGCGCACGCCGACGCACTGGCGAGCGCGCGCGGAATTGTCGGCATAGCGGGCAAAGCCGAGCGCCTGCTCGCAGGCCGCGCGCAGGTCGGCCACCTCGTACGCACCGTCGGCGCGCAGCGCCAGCGAGACCCGCGGCTTCAGCGTGAAGCCGCCCGGCGGCCGGGTCAGGGTCAACACCGCGTTCTCGTCATACGCCGCCTTAAGCAGCGGCAACACGGTGCGGCCGAGCGCATCGAGCGCCAGGCTGGTCTGGACGGTCTTGCCCTGCATGCGCAGTTGCGCGCCCGGCCCCAGCACGCCCTTGTCGCGCGGCAGCACCTGCAAGTGGTTGTGCAGCAGATTCTTGGGGCCACCGTATTTGTCAAACAGCACCATCGCGCGGTAGGCATCGCGATAGTTCACCCATTCCCCGGCGCGCGGCTGCGCCACGGCCAGGCCGGCCGTCAGCAGCAAGGTCACGCAGGCGGTGAGGTGTGCGCGTCGCATCATCAAAACCGGTAGGCGAAGGCGGCCGAAACCGTCACGTTGGTGGGCCGCTCGACGAGCGGGCTATTGCGGACACTGCCGACCAGCTGCGTGGCCTGGACATGGGTGACCAGCATCCAGGACGGGTGCAAGACCCAGTTCCAGCGCACGCCGGCGCGGACATCCTTGATGCCGCCGCCAGGGCGATAAGGTGGGTTGCCGCTGTGCCAGGATTCTTGTTCGCTGACGCCGAAATAGGCGCGGCTGTAGTCGGCGTTGGCGATGGTGGCGCCGGCATGGAACGACAGCATATGCTGCGGCGCGACCTGCACCGCCAGGCGCTGCACACCCAGTTCCATGCGTGCGCCATCGCGGTCGTTGCCCGCGCCAAGCAGCACGCTGCTGGTCAGCCGCCATTGGGGCGCCAGGTAATGGTTGAAGAAGAAGCCGCCCTCGAGCCGGGTGCCGACGTCCTTCATGCCCTCCAGGCGGTTCCCGGTGCGGGCGAACTGCAGCGGCGAACTCGTCACGCCGACGCCGTCGACGACACGCCCGGTGCCGGACTCGTCACGGTGGGGGTGGACCGACAGCAGCGGACCGTACTCGACCGTGGGACGGTTGGACAGATGCATCCCTGCGCTCATGCCGGAAATAAAAAGGCCGTTGCTCCATTGCACCTGAAGCACCGGCAAGGCTGAAACCTGTCGGCTGTCCGCCCCTTCGTAACGCGGCCGCGAGACGGCGCCCAGCCCTGCGTACATGTCGCGGCTGCCGTCGGGCATCGGGTTGGTGGCCGGCGTCTGCGCACTCGCTGCGGTGCTCGCAGCCGCCAGGGCCAGGGCGAAGAATGGTTTCATCGTGAAATTACTCGGAGAGTTCGTTTGTCGATATTTTACGTCGAGCAAGCTTCGCTCTCCCATCCCATCATGACCGGCAGCGCATTCCCGGTCCGGGCTGCGTCCACGGTCAGCGCAGGGGACCGCGCCGTATGCGCGGGCGCTCCGACCGGCGCGGCGCCGGACCTGACGGTATTGCGCGCGCGCGCCATGCGCATCAGCGCTTCCTGACGGTCGAGGCGAGTCCCGCTCCGGGTCGCTTCCTGCTGAATAAAAAAACCCACCGATACTTGCGCATCAGATGGGCAAACGGAAACCTGATGATGGGAAAGATGGTAATCGTTCGGCCGCGCGTCATGCACCCTCCAGATGTCGGCCAATTGTCGTCAATTTGTAAGCCGCGCCGCCCGCGCGCTGCCAGGGCGCACCGGAGCGGTCCTTGCGCCTGTACAATTCGAGCCCGAGGAGAAACCATGCAGCCGGCCCCACCAGACCGACAGTTACCCAGGACGCGCCCGTGAACCGGTTATTCTTCCGCTTCTTCGTGCTCGTCATGCTGTCGATCACGGCTGCCACCTTCGTCATCTATTTCGCCTTCGCGCGCCTGTTCGGCGACCCGCTGGACGACATCGCGCGGCGCCAGGCCGCGGCCCAGATCTTCCTGCTCGAACAATACGTGGACCAGGCGCCCAGCGACGAATGGCTGACCCGCCTGAACAATGTGCGCGAAGTGTCCGACGTGCGCTACGACCTGATGCCCCTGCCCCAGGCGCTGGACGCCCTCGGCGCCGGCCAGCGCGCCGAGCTCGAGCGGGGAGGCATCGTGATCGACGTGGCCGGCAAGTCCTTTTACCGGCGGGTCGACCTGGACGGCGAACGGTATATCGGCAGCCAGGACGAGGTCTTGCACGCCAGGGAGTTGCCGATCGACATAGGACAAGCGCTCAAGATGGAACTGCTGCGCTACGTGATCGTCGCCATCGCCCTCCTGGCGCCGATCGCGCTGTGGTCACGCTCGCACTGGCGCGGCTTGCAGTCGCTGTCGCGCATGGCGGACGAATTTGGCGCCGGCCGGTTGTCGGTGCGCGCCCGTTTGAAGCCGTCGGACGCCGTCTATCCGCTGGCGGAACGGATCAACCACATGGCGGGCCGCATCGAGGACTTGATGGACGCGCAGCGCAACCTGCTGCACTCGGTGTCGCACGAACTGCGCACGCCGATCGCGCGCCTGGAATTCGCGCTCGAGCTGCTCGACGCCAGGGCCAGGGATCCCGACCTGAGCCGCCGCATCGCCGCCATGGAGGGCGACCTGTCCGAGCTCAACGATCTGGTCAGGGAGCTGCTCGATATGAGCAAGCTCGACAGCGTGCGTACCCTGCAGGGCGCACCGGTCGACCTGGAGGCGCTGCTGCGCGACTGCTGCGCCACCCTGCCGCCCTCGCCGCAACAGGTGACCTGTGCGCCGGCGGCCGGGCTCGGCACGATCGTCGTCGATGCCCGCCTGCTGGCGCGTGCGGTCGGCAATCTGCTGCGCAATGCCCAGAAATATGCGCAGGCACAGGTGGTGCTGGCGGCGCGGCGCACGCCGGATGGCGTCGAGATCGCCGTCGACGACGACGGCCCCGGCATTCCCGAGCAGGAGCGCAACCGGATCTTCGCCCCGTTCTACCGCCTCGACCGCAGCCGCGACCGCGCCACCGGCGGCTTCGGGCTCGGCCTGTCGATCGCGCACAAGGCGGTCGTCCTGCATGGCGGGACGCTGCGCGTTGAAAGCTCGCCATTGGGCGGCGCGCGCTTCGTGGTCAGGCTGCCGGCATGAACGAACGCCTGCTGATCGCAACGCTGTGCGGCCTGGGACTGCTGTCCACCGTCGGCGCCTCCCTGCCCTATCCGATGCTGGCGCCGCTGTTCGCCGACGGCAACGTCAACGGACTGAACAGCTTCCTCGGCTTGCCGCCCAAGCTGCTGTTGGGGATTGCGCTGATGATCAACCCGGTCGGCCTGCTGATCGGCAGTGCGATACTGGGGCCAATGTCGGACGGTTTCGGCCGGCGTCGCGCCCTGCTCCTGACCACCGCCGGCGCCGCACTCGGCCACCTGCTGACGGCCGTGGCGATGGTGATGGAATCCTATCTGCTGTTCCTGGCGGCGCGTTTCTTCACCGGCCTGCTGGAGGGAAATGGCGCGGTAATGCGGGCGCTGGTCATCGAGCGCATCAAGGGGCCACTACGCAACCACGCGCTGTCGTGGCTCAACGGTTCGTTCAACCTGGGCTGGCTGGTCGGCCCGCTGCTGGCCGGCTTGACCATGGCCTTCGGACCTGCACTGCCCTTCTACATCGCCGCCGGCGCCCTGCTGCTCGGCGCCGCCGGCGTGCTGGTCTCGATCCCGGCCACGCCAATCCAGGCCCACCTGCAGCGCCAGCGCTGGTGGACGGTCGTGCGCGAGCGCCACGCCCTGACCCTGCTGCGCCATGGGCCGCTGCGCACCCTGTTCACGGTGCACCTGGCGTATTGCTGCGGCGTCGCGGCGCTGTACGAGTTCTTTCCGCTGTGGCTGGTGGACGTGGGCGGCTACGATGCGCGCCAGATTGCCATCGTCAACATGGGCATGTGCGCACTGATGACCATGGCCGCCCTGTTCGCCGGCCACGCCAGCCGGGTCGAGGGGCGCCTGCGCGCCGGCTGGTATGCGGCCATGGCGGCAACCGCCGTGCTGTGCGTGGGCTTCGGCAACCTGTGGATCGGCATCGCCGGCATCCTCCTGTTCGGCGCGCCGCACGCCTTCTACAACACCGCGCTGCAGACCTGGGCGGCGGACGAGTTCGCGCTGCATGGCCAGGGGTCGGTCATGGCCCTGCTATCGACCATCTTTTGCCTGGCCAATATCCTGATGGCGCTGGCCGGCGCGGTGCTGACGCTGATCGATACCCGGCTGGTGCTGGTCGTCGGCGGCCTGCTCGCCCTCTGGGCCTCGGTGGCCCTGCGCCGCTGGAGCGCCCGTAGCGCTCGCCCGCACCTGGAAAGCACCTGACGCATCTCCGGGCGCAAAAAAAAAGGCGTCCATTCGGACGCCGTGCAGGGCTTTTTACAGTCAGCTCGAACTTGCTCATTGTTGCGCGGTCTTATGCAATATGAGCAAGCTTGTTTCGATCAGAGTCGCCGCCAAGGCG
>NZ_JBNDJE010000029.1:0-36818 GCF_050434805.1 Massilia sp. UYP11 | reverse complement strand
GCCGGCACAGCTCCAGCAATGACTTGTCGCCGGTCGAGTATGAAAAGCAGTATTTCAAGCGGCTCGCGAGTGTCTAGGAAACTCGTGGCGATTCAGTGCGACGCGATGCATTTCGCGGAAGAGCTGACAGGGCGTTTCCGTCGTGACCGCCCAGGAATTGCCGCAACCGCAATTAGCGACCCGACTCACATCACGTGCGTCGCGAACGACTACGGGTATCAGCAGGTGTTCAGCCGGTACATTGAATCTCACGGCCGCAGCGGTGATGTTCTGCTTGCGATCAGCACTAGCGGGAAAAGTCCGTCGATTCTGGTAGCTGCCAAAGCGGCTCGCAAACTCGGTATGCAAGTCATCGCATTGACCGGGGCGGCTGGATCGCCCCTGGAGGACCTATGTGACGTCTGTATCAGTTGTCCGTCCGGAGCGTTTGCCGACCGGACTCAGGAACTGCACATCAAGATCATTCATATTTTGATCGAGCTGATCGAACGCGATCTCTACCCAGAAAACTACTAGCGTAACGTCAAGGACGTTTTGGCCGCCATCCGGGTTCTGCGACAGGGCTTACAATTGTCAGATCCGGCTAGACCAGTTGGTTGGAAGTGAATTCGTCAGATAGATGCAGACAGTGACATCTGATTAATTTACCTCCAAGGATCTGACCAATTTGCAGTACTCGTACCTAAATCAGGTGACGTAATTTTCGACTAAGTGACTGAATTGTTTGGGATTCGTGCAAGAGTCATCTATTTTGAGTACTTCGGCATTTCTCTCGTCGGCAACATTGTACCTAAATATGGTGACTTAGTTGATGGGATCGAATTCAAACCTATAGATGTAGACTTAGCGCACATCCCCGCATTTTCCTTGACCTGCTAGTTAGCAAGACGTTGGCAGCACTGGGCAAATTGAAACCAGCTCAGCTTTCAAATATCCTCGCAATAGTCACCCTCCGTACGAAGTTCAAGCTTCATGGATTTAGCAAAACATCGAGCATCAATCGCATTCAATTTTCCTTATCGAAATACAAATTTCCAGGAGTAATCATAATGCTCCTTGGTAGAGCTGCCGACTCGGCTACGCCGATTTGATCCATAGTTAGTTATTGATGTCGGAAAAAGTTACTTTTCAGGTGCTTGGCGCGGAGGATCGCTACGGGACCGACCCACTGTCCTCGTAGGCATGGCAAAACCGAACCCTAGGCCAAGCAGCGTCGCCTTAAAAGTTAGTTTTGAGCGATTCGTCTAGACGTTATCTAGATAATCCGTAGTTGGTTGTTGACGTCGCAAAAAGTTACTTTTCAGGTTTGCGCGCGAAGGCGCTTTGCCACACAGATGCTCTGTCCTCGTAGAGATGGAGAAACGGCACCCTCGGGCCAAGCAACGGCGCCCTAAAAAGTTAGTTTTTGGCGAATCGACCAGGCGTTATCTAGACATCTGCCCTTACGAGCACCGCGTTCTTGTCTCGCAACTGAATATACGTGGTGCAGCCTTTGGAACACCAACGCAGATATTATCTGGGGCGGTCGTCGTAGCAGAGAAAGCAGTATCGCCAGCATTATCTAAACCCAGGGAATATTTTGCTTGCGGAATACCGAAAGCAGTTGTATAAACTGCATTCGCACTCAAAATCAGCTTCCGCCTTAAAACATGCGAGCAGCCGAAACTAACTTTGGCAGTGAATTGTATGCCCTAAGAATTCGCACAGGCGTGACGCAAGCAGACGTTGCCTCTCGTGCCGGATTGGGTAGAGGCTACTACTCGCAGCTGGAGAATTCAAGAAAGGGGCCGCCTTCGACGCTCCTCTTGTGCCGCATCGTCGAGGCGCTGGAACTGAGCGACGCTGAGTCGCACCGTTTGTTCGCTGTCGCGGTTGCAGATCGGTGCGCCGCGACTTGTCACAGTTCTGTGGCCTCGACCTCTATAGCACCACTCGTGAAGTCATTGATTCAATCGGCGCCCAGGATTACACACGAGCAAGCGGCGCGTATCGCAGCGATCCTTAAGGAGGAATAAATGTAGAAAACGACGAACCCCCTACAACTGAGATCCGCCGCTTTCTGGCCGAGATAGTATCTTCGAACGTGGAAATTCTAAGATATCGCTCTCCGGCCGGACGGTCAACTGTTGTTTTCAAAAAAGCTGCATCCGTCTATTAACTGGAGGGTAGAGCAATGGTGAAAGCAGTCTTAGAACCCGTTTGCGCAAGTGCACATGCGCGGGAAACTTTTACGCCTTTGTCCGTGATACGCAAACGCGCGGCCAAGGTATCGAATCTCTGGATCTTCGATTCCCCCAAGAACAATCGCCGCCTTACCGTGTCCGGTGACGTGCCCTTCATGCACTTGATGCTACTTGAAGGTGATACGGGCGTTGCTGGTTACGAACTCGTCGATGATCCTTTTAAAGTTGCTTCAAACAGTGATGCCGGCTATGTCAGGGTACGCAGCCGCGACGGCGCTGAGCATTGGATCGTCATAGCTCGTTCTGGGCGCTCTTCATCAGGCAAGGAAAGTGATCCCTCGATTCCGGAGGGTCTGCGAGAGAAGGCATCATCGGCCGGTGTAGAAGTTCATGCGCGCAGCGAACTTGAACTGCTTGGGAAAGAAGTCTTCCTGGACAACTGGCTCATGCTCTGCGCAATCATGACCCGTGTCAAAGCTTATCCCACGTATCGCGAAACCGAGCTGTTCTTGGCATTAATGTCTCGACATGGCGCGTTGCGCGTACAGGATGTCTTGGCCGACGCCCGGGCCGATCGGAGCATCATGCTTGCCGTGGTGGCCAGGGCGCTCCAGGAAGGCACGGTGCATACCGATCTGACTCGCCGCCTATTCGGAACTCACTCGCAACTCGACCGGGTGCGGTCATGAGTGTCCCACGTAGCCGGACCCTTATTCCTGCTGCCTTTGCGAACTTGTCGCAGTGGCCAGCACCTGATGAGGAAGTCCTGAACGAAGAAATCCTGCGTATTTACCGACCTCGTAAGCTGGCTGTCGCAATGTACGCGGACGGAGTAGCGCACGAACAGATCACAGCTGCTACGGCGATACCGCGCCAGAAGATTTTCTACCTGGTTGGCCGATGCATGGCTGGTGGTGAGGACGGCACGATCGCCGGCTTTCGTGCGCTGGTGCCTTGGAAGCGTTTGCGCGGCTACGAGCGACGTGCTCCAGTTGTCCATGAGCTAGGTGAAGGATCGGGTGGGTGTGCAGGTGCTCTATCGCAGCTGTTCGCGCGATTTCCCGAAGTGGAGCTACACATTCGGAACCGCTTTCTTGGCACTGGAGAGCGTTCGGTTCGAGTAGTTCGGATCAGCTACGCCGAGCTTCATGGTGAATTTCTTGACCAGCTACGCTCACTGGGTTTTACGTCGGAGGACTGGCCATTCAGTACGAAGAATTGCGGATACAAGTCTCTTCGGCAATTTTGTATCGGTTTGCTGAGCGAGAACGCAACGCGCTGGTTCTCGGCTCGCTCTGGAGAGGAAGCGGCGCGTCGACATGGGGTCGGTTCTGGGAGGCGCAGCCTTTTTCCGCAGCTTCGCGGCTATGGCGCCTGCCAATTAGATTTCCATAAAGTCGACGCAGCTTCAGTTCTGATCCTGGAGACCGAAGATGGCGGACGCTTGCCAGTACCGCTTGCTCGCTGGCACATCGGCTTTCTTATTGAGGAGCGATGGAATCTTGTGCTGGGCGCGTTTGTAGCGCTCGAGGGGAACCCGAGCGGGGACAGTGTGCTAGAGGTGGTCGAGTCCGCGATACGTCCACCGGCCGAAGAAAGCGATGCGGCTACTTGCCCATTAACTGTTGACGGCAAGGTTTTCCCCATACAAATCATGCCCGAGATAGCGTTCCAGGGCTTCGGCGTCCTGAAAATGGATAACGCATGGTCGAATGCGGCGACCGAAGTCGTCGATAACATAATCCGTACACTCGGTTGTGCGATCAATTTCGGTCCGGTCAAGGCGTGGTGGCGTAGGCATCCAGTTGAAAGGATTTTTGGCAAACTGAGCGAGCGTGGTTTAAAAAGACTGCCTTCCACATTCGGGTCTGGGCCAAAAGACACGCGCCGCAATAAGCCCGTCGAGCAGGCCGTGAAGTTCGAGATCACCATACGTGACCTCATTGATGTCATTTATGCCTGCATCAGAGAGCACAACGAGGAAGGGAATGAGGGTAACAATTTCTCTTCGCCGATAGGAGCGCTCCAGCATGGCTTGAATCGCTCCGATTCGGGAGTGTTTCTGCAGCCTTTACCCATTCCGGCGCAGCAAGACTTGAAGCTTCTTTCTCATGTCGAAGTTGTTAAGGTTTGCGGCAGCCGCAAGAATAACATCCGGCCTCATGTGACTCTCGGGCGATGGAAATATACAAACGCCGCGCTTGCGAACGCCTACGACCTCATCGACCGGCAACTCATCGTCTACTGCGATCGACGCGATGTCCAGGTCGCAAATGCGACCGTACTCGAGACGGGCGAACAGCTCGGCGCTCTGCAGGGCCCGGCGAACAAGCAAGGACACCATATTTCCTGGCGTAACCGTGCACTTATGAACCAGGCAGGTCTGTCGCAACGCCTGCATGAGAATTCGACGTCAGTGGCGGCACGCTGGTGCGATGGCAAGGCGGACGAACTGCGCGAACGCAGCAAGCGTGCTCGAAACGCCAAGCGCGCTTCTAAGGAAGCGCTCTCCCTTTCCAAGGTCCAGGCCGATCAAAAGCGCATCGGTGATAAAGCGGCGCTAGGGGACTCACTGATACCTTCCCCACCTTCAATCTTGCCAAAGACCGGTAGCTTCTTCGATTTCGAAGCTCCCAAGACTGGTCCTACTTATTTAGGAGATTAAATTGACTGCATTCGCTAACCTACTGACGATCGACCATCCTGCATTTAATCGAAATACTGTCCTATTGACCGAACCAATCAAGGAACTCTACCAAATCGTCCGCCACATCCTGCTCGTGCGCGAAAGCGGTTGCTGTTTCACTGCGCAAAGCGGTGTAGGAAAGACTCGCGCGCTTGTACTACTCGAACATCTACTGCGTGACCGCATGCCCGAGTTGGTCGTGATCCGGCATAACAGTTGGAACCAGCAGGTTTCATCGATCCGGGCATTCTTCAAACATTTTCTTACTGCGGTAGGTCACCCGGAACTTCGTGGCGAGACCTTCGACCTGCGCCACCGACTTGTGCGACGCCTCATTGATCTGGCTCGAGTATATCAGTCACCGTTTGTCGTGCTCCTTATCGATGAAGCAAATGCCATGCGTCTCGAAGATTTCCTCTTCCTGAAAGATATCTATAACGAGCTGGACCGTGAAGGCGTCCAGTTGGTAACGATCATGATGGGACAGGACCCAGATTTTTCCGACGTTATTGGCCACCTTCGGGAGATGGGCAAGTCTGACCTCATCTCTAGATTTGCACGGCGCCGTCAATCGTTTCGAGCATTCTCGTATAAGGAAGATGTGGCGTCAATTTTTGCTCAGTATGATAGTTCCGTCTGGCCCGCTGAAACTTCCCAGACCTGGACCCAGTTCTTTATGCCGACTGCCTGGGACGCTGGATTTCGGCTGGAAAACGAAACCACAAGGTTTTTCGACGCTGTGAAAAAATGTTCCCCGCATTCGGTCCACAAAGTGGGTTTTCCAGCCCGACAATTCTTCACGGCACTACGGCGCTATCTCACGGTCCAGCACCATCGCGACGCACCGGGGGTTTTTCCAAGCTCGGAAGCTTGGGACGACGCTGTTGACTTTGCACTTTTGGCGGATTCAATTGCCGAAATGAAAGGTGAGGCCAAGCGGGCACAAGGGAGACCGCGATGAAGATTTACGATAACGCCGTTAGAGAGTTTCCTTCCAACGCCGCGCTCGATTTGGTTCCCTTGCCGGAAGAATCGATGGTCTCCTCAATATGGCGATTCGCATGGCGTAACGGCCTCGGAGTAAAAGAACTGCTTACCCATTGCACGCACGGTGCGGGCTATCAGAAAGAGCATGCCACTTTTTCCTATAAGCGTGGTTTCGACCCGGACGTGTTCAGCCACAGCAGCTGGTGGATTGATGAGCCGAGTGAAAAAGAGGTATTCGGATCATCATCTGAAAAACATAGGTCTATATGGTGGAATACTGCGTTTCGCTATTGTCCCCTATGTCTAGGGCATCTTTATCATAGCTTCTGGCATCAATCGAAGTTCCTCTCCCACTGCCCGCTAGATGGAGCAGCACTGCGCGATACTTGTTACTCGTGCGGCAAGCATTTGCCCACTTATGGATTTCATCAAGAGATCCTAAGCAGGCCATACGTCTGCCCGCACTGCAACGGTCCCATCTCAGGCGTTGGATTGAGCGTGGATGCTCGGTTGGAGATACAGCAAAGCAAAAGGGAATACGCGCGAGCTTTTGAAAGTCTTGATCATTGGTGGGAGGAGTCGACAGCAGTACGCAATCAGCTGGAATCATTTTTGTCTTCACGGGCATATCATTTCTCGCCGTGGTTGAGGCCTGAAACTACATGGCTACAGTGGGTTATTCACCAAGTCCCCCCGCCGGCAACGCTACCTTTCACGACACGCGAAGTTCCCCAACTCGTGGTCTTGACTTGGAAAATCGCTCTTGAACGATGCGACCCTATGAAAAGCGTCCTTTTTCCGAAGCGTTGGAAAACTGAAAAACTTAGTCTTGCAATAAAGGTTTATCGTGCAACGCTACGACGGTTACTTCGCGTAATCGCAGAATCGGAACCGTTCGACGATGAGGACTATGTTCGTCATCGAGCCGAATCCATCAAAGACCTTCTGAATTCTCCGAGCGGCTGCAACATGAAATTACTAGCCTTCATCATGCTCAGAAATAGCTACGAGACCTATTTTAGTGTGATGCATGCATCGCCAGACCAAGCAGATTTCCAGGACTGGAATGTGGGATTCCCTTATGGGAACGAGTTTGCACAGCGGGTAAGGATATGTTGGCGGGCGCAGTTTATCGCTGAGTATGCAGCGTTCTATTGGTGGCTAGTCGCTGTGCGGGATGGGAGGAAAAGAGTTGGCGACTTCAGAAGAGAAACCGCGACAATGAGTCATGTTGATGTGAAGTTCGACGGAAGTAATGGTGACTATATTATTGGTAAGGTCGCCTTCCCAGCTGTTGATGGACTTCGGCTTAGTCTGTCTCCCTGATGCCATAGGTGGGTGAAACCGGATAATAAAGTAGCTTCCATGACCGGTGGTGGCAGCTCGCCACCTACCGGTCAGCCATTCATGCAACAAAAACGCTTTACCGCTACCTCAGTTTAAGGATCCGGCGCGCACCAGTGAGCACGATGACGGCGATGATGGTGCCCACAACAAGATCGGGGTAAGGCGAACCAGTCCAGGTAACCAACACTCCAGCAGCGATCACGCCGAGATTGGCGATAACGTCGTTGGCGGAAAATATATAACTTGCCTTCATATGCGCACCCCGATCACGTTTCTTGGCGATCAAAATCAGGCAGGCAGCGTTAGCAATGAGGGCTACGGTTCCGACACTCATCATCAAAACAGATTCGGGTTCACTGCCAAAGAAGAAACGTCGAACCACTTCACTCAGCGCACCTAGTGCGAGCACGAGTTGAAGCCACCCAGCCACGTGGGCCGCACGAGTTTTTAGCGCAGCCGCGCGCCCAACAGCGTATAACGCTAAACCATAGACTGCTGCATCGGCGAACATGTCGAGCGAATCGGCTACTAATCCTGCGGATTCTGCGATTAACCCCCATGTGAGTTCGACCACGAACATCACAGCATTTATAGCCAGCAGCAGCCGCAACGTCTTCGCCTCTGACGCGTCTCCAGCTTTATCGGAGCCGCTAGTCGATTGGGACAGGTCTGGACGGGAACTGATCAGGTGGGCGCCCAAGTCTAATCGTGTCAGCTTCGACAATATAGGATCGATGTTTCCCGAGTGTGCTACGTGGAGCTGCCTTGCCGAGAGATCGAAGTTGAGCGAATGTATGCTTTCGACATCAGCTACCGCCATGCGGATCATGTTCTCCTCAGACGGGCAGTCCATCTTCGGTATTGCGAGCGTGCTGATCGTGCGTTGTACGGTAGAGCGTGGCTCAGCCGGACGTGAGCTGCGAAGCTCCACCCCCAGTCGCAATGGTTGAAGGACGTCGAAAAGGATATCTGCGCTCCCACGGTGGAGCACTCTGACGGTTCGGGTATTTAGGTCGAAGGCGATATGATCGATGCCGTCGACTTTGTCCAAAGCCATCCGAATCAAGTTTTCTTCAGACGGACAGTCCATTTTGGAGACGAACAGCTCGGTTTCAAGGCCGCTAGAAGGCGTGGTCTGATTTTGTGTCATGAAAGTGAGTTTTTTGATGGCTGGTTATTGGAGGGTAAACCTTCAACCAGCTTCAAGGTCAAGTGTGCTCAGGACCTGTGATTGGCACCACGCTGAGTGAGCTACCCGGCTTGTCCCGCCGGCGCGAGGGCATCAATGATGCCGCAATCGGCAAATCGACCGCCCCGGCATGAAACCAGCAGACGGGAAAGATGTTCTTTCAATAAGTTGAGGTCTCTGATCTTTTGCTCGACCTCGGCAAGGTGTTGTTCTGTCAGCGCTGTCACGGCGCAGCAGTCGCCGTCTCGCTGGTCGGAGAAGGCCAACAGGCTTCGCACTTGGTCGACCGTGAACCCGATCTCCCGTGCACGGCGAACAAAGCTCAGGCGGGCTACATCCTCGCTCCCGTACAGCCGGTAGTTGCTGCCGGAGCGGGATGGAGAGTCGAGCAACCCAATTTTCTCGTAATAGCGAATCGTCGCTGGGGGCATCTGCGCCGCAGCGGACAGCTGTCCTATCGTAAATGTGCGTGACATATGCTTGACATTAAAGTGGCTTCAAGGTTTATAAAGCTCATTTATTAATCCGTCAAGCAAATCCAATCATGCGCATCAAGATCAATGCTTCTGTCGCCACGACCCTGTTGGTCATGTGTATGGCCGCAGGCTCTGCCTTTGCTGAGGGCACTCCACTGACGCTTGCCGAGGCCGTCGCACGGGCTAGACTCCACGCGCCGCAATTGCAGGGCGCTGACGCAGCCTTGCGCATCGCCGATGCCAATGTACGCCAGTCTGGACTTCGACCGAACCCGACACTTTCCCTTGAGGCTGAAAATGTCTTGGGATCGGGACGCTACTCCGGTTTCGGTGGGGGAGAAAAGACGGTCGCGCTGTCAATGCCCTTGGAGCTCGGTGGTAAACGCGGCGCGAGGATGCGCGTGGCCCAGGCTGAACGGGCCGCCGCCGGTATTGGGGCGCGCTCCGCGGAAGCGGAGCTGACATTTCTGATTACCGAGGCGTTCGTTACCCTTGCTGCCAACGAGCGCTATGTCGCGATCGCAAAAGCTGGTCATGAACTGGCTGCGCGTGCTCACCATGCAGCACGCGAACGGGTGCGCGTCGGAAAAGCATCTCCAATAGAGGAGCAAAGGGCGGACGTGCTGCGAATCAATACGGAGGTTCGTCTGGGCAAAGCACTACGCGCCGCCGAACTGGCCCAGAAAACGGTCGCACGGCTGACAGGCACGGCGATGCCGCTCACGATCGCGTCCACGTGGTTCGAGCAAATAGAACGCAGCGAGATGACGCCGGCAGCAGGGCAGGGGTTGGCGATCGCAACAGCAGAGGCCGAGGTGGCCGCTGCGGAAGCTCGCGTCGATGCGGCCAGGCGCGACCGGATACCGGACGTAACGCTGACCGCAGGCATGCGCCGTTACGGCGAATCGTCCGACAAGGCCGCTGTGCTCGGCCTGTCGGTCCCACTGCCATTGTTCAATCAGGGCACGGCCGCGCTGGCGCGCTCGCGGGCGGAATTCGATCGGGCTTCCGCCGCGCGCCGCGGCGTCGCACTGCAATTCGAGCAATCCAGCGCGCAGGCGGAAGCCGAGGTGGCCGACGCATTGGCGGCCGCACGGGCCGCCAATGGCCCCGCGCTCGCCGCCGCAGAAGAAGCGGCGCGCATCGCGAGGATCGGATACGCCGAAGGAAAATTCCCGCAACTCGAATTGATCGAGGCCGAGCGCTCTTTGGCCGAAACCCGCGAAAGCTCGGTCGACGCGCTCGCAGCACTCCATACTGCCCGGGCACGTCTGGCTCGGCTCCAAGGTTCCAACTCTCCAATTTATAAGGATTGACCCATGCAAGCGGTATTCCGATCGGGCCTGTGCGCCGCGATGATCCTGTTGAGCGCATGCTCCCCCAAGCCAGAAACAGCCCCTAAAGTAGCGGCCGAACAGGGTGAAAAAACGGCGACCGCCTCAGGCGAGAAAGCCGAGAAGGCCGAGAAGAGCGGCGAAGCCGGCGAGCGGGGCGAAGCTGCGGAGAGAGAAGGCGAAGCCGAAGCCAAGGAAGATTTTGTATCGCTATCGGACCAGCAAATCAAAGCCGCGGGTATCGAGATCATGCCGGTTCGACAGTCCTTCGCTGGGGCGGTCGAGGCGCCTGCAGTCATCGCGGCAGACCCGAAGCATGCAGCCGTCGTCTCGAGCGCCGTTGGCGGCCGGGTTGTCGAGGTCCGGCGCAACCTGGGCGACCCGGTCGCTCGGGGCGACGTGCTGGCTGTAATCGAAAGCCGTGACGTAGCCCAGCTCAGGGCCGACGTTGAAATCGCCAAGCGGCAGTACGAGCTCTCGCAAGCCACGTTCGCGCGCGAAGAACGTCTGTTTGGCGAAAAAGTCACCTCGCGACAGGAATTCGAAATTGCGCGCAATGCCGCGCAAGAAGCACGCACCCGCCTTCGCCTGGCCGAGCAACAACTCGCCGCCGCCGGGGGAACGGGCGGAGGGCAGCTTAACCGGCTGATGCTGCGCTCCCCGATCAAGGGCAACGTCACGGCGCGGCAGATCGCCCTGGGCGACATCGTCGCGCCGGACGCACATCTGTTCGAAGTGGCCGACCTCAACGAACTGGCCGTCGAGCTTTCGCTGTCGCCGAACGACGCCGCCCGCGTCACCGTCGGCACTGCGGTGGACGTGTCGATTGATGGCCGCACCGGCGCAGGCCGCATCACCCACGTATCGCGCGTCCTCGATCCCGCCACCCGCCAGGTACGCGCCATTGCACGGCTGTCGAACGGGGAGGGAAGCTGGCGCATCGGCGAGACGGTCAGGGCATCGATCGCGCTCGAGGGCGGTACCGGCGGCACCCAGCTGGCCATTCCACGGACCGCCGTGCAGACGGTGGAGGACAAGCCGAGCGTGTTCGTCCGGGAGAAAGAAGGGTTCGCGATCAAGCGCGTCGTCCTCGGCGGTAACGCGGCCGGCTACGTCAAGGTGGTGTCCGGCCTCGACGGCAAGGAACAGATTGCGGTCAGCAATACTTATCTGCTGAAGGCGGAGCATGGCAAGGGAGAGGCAGGGGACGATGACTGATTTCCTCGTTCAACGGCTCCTGAAGGATACCCAACCATGATTGCTCGCATCGTCAACTTTTCCGTTGCGCGGCGGTGGCACGTCCTCATCGCCACCATCCTGCTGTCGATCCTCGGCGCATTCGCACTGACGCGCCTGCCGATCGACGCGGTACCGGATATCACCAACACGCAGGTGCAGATCAACGTCGTCGCACCGGCGCTCGCGCCGGCCGACGTCGAACGACAGGTCACCTATCCGATCGAGACGGCGTTTGCCGGCATTCCCGGACTGGAATCCACGCGCTCGTTGACCAGGCATGGATTTGCACAGGTCACGACGGTCTTCAAGGACGGCACGGATATCTATTTTGCTCGCCAGCAGATAGCGGAGCGGCTGCGCGCCGTCGAGCGCAACTTGCCCCCGGGTGCTACTGCGAGCCTGGGTCCGATCGCGACCGGGCTTGGCGACGTCTACATGTGGACGGTGGAGTACGCCTCCAAGCCGGCCCAGAAAGTCGGTACGTCGGCCGGCTTGCAGGCGGACGGAAGCTATATCACCCCGGAACGGGAAGTGCTGCGCGGCGCTGTTGAGAAGGCTACCTACCTGCGCACGGTGCAGGACTGGATCGTCGCACCGCAGCTCAAGAATACCGAAGGGCTGGCGGGCGTCGACGTCATCGGGGGCTACGTCAAGCAGTATGTGGTCACGCCGGATCCGCAACGACTAGCGGCCCTGGGCATCAGCCTGACGATGCTGGGCGAGGCATTGGAGCGCAATAACACGAGCGCCGGCGCCGGCGTCGTCGTCCAGAACGGAGAGGCCCTCACCGTCAAGGCCGATGCGCGCATCACCTCATCCGAAGAACTGGCAAAGACCGTCATCACCACCCGTAACGGCACGCCAGTGCTGGTGTCGCACGTCGCTAGCGTCGGCCTGGGGCAGGAGGTGCGTTTCGGCTCGGCGTCCGAAGGCGGCCAAGAGGTCGTCGTCGGTACGGCCGTGATGCGCATTGGCGAGAACAGCCGGACCGTTGCCGCCGCCGTCGATGTCCGACTCAAGGAAATCGCACATTCCTTGCCGCCCGACTTGCTCATCCGGCCAGTCCTCGACCGCACTCGGCTGGTCGATGCCACCATCAAGACCGTGGCAACCAATCTGACCGAAGGCGCGCTTCTGGTGATCGCCGTCCTGTTCGCGCTACTCGGAAACCTGCGCGCGGCGCTGATCGCCGCAGCCGTTATTCCGGTCACCATGCTCCTGACCTCGGCGGGCATGCTCGAGGCGGGACTCTCGGCAAATTTGATGAGCCTGGGCGCGCTGGACTTCGGCCTGATTGTCGATGGCGCCGTGATCATCGTAGAGAACGCGCTGCGCCGCATCGCCGAACACCAGCATGCGACTGGCAAAACTCTTACCAAAGCGGAGCGCCTTGATACCGTTGCGGCCGCCGCGCGCGAAATGATCAGGCCAAGCGTCTATGGCCAGGCGATCATCATTCTCGTCTATGTCCCCCTGTTGACGTTCCAGGGGGTGGAAGGCCGGATGTTCGCACCGATGGCGGTAACGGTGATTCTGGCCCTGGTATTCGCTTTCATTCTTTCTCTTACCTTTGTGCCGGCGGCGATCGCGCTATGGCTTTCGCGCCATGTCAATGAAAAGGAAAACCGACTGGTCAAAGCCGTATCCACGTCCTATGCACCTTGGCTGGACCGTGCACTCGCGAAGCCCAAGCTGACCGGCGTACTAGCGACCGTCGGTTTTGCGGGCGCGCTGGGTCTGTTTACAACGCTGGGCCAGGAATTTCTCCCGACCCTCGACGAGAAAGACGTGTTGCTGCAGGTCGCCCGCATTCCCGGAACCTCCCTGGACCAGAGCCAGGCGATGCAGTTCGCTGTCGAGAAGGCGGTCGGCAAGCTGCCCGAGGTAAAGCTGGTCTTCTCCCGAACAGGTACGGCTGAACTGGCCGCCGACCCTATGCCGCCGAATATCACGGACACCTTTGTCATCGTTAAAGACCGTTCGGAATGGCCGGAACCCGGGATGAGCAAGGCCGAGCTGGTTGAGAAGATCGAGAAGGCGGTTGCAGGCATCCCGGGCCAGAACTACGAGCTGACCCAGCCGATCCAGATGCGCTTCAACGAACTGCTGGCCGGCGTACGGGGCGACATTGCCGTCAAGGTCTACGGCGACGATTTCAACGCCATGATCCGCACCGCCGAGCAGGTTGCCGAAAAACTGCGTGCGGTCGAGGGCGCGGAGGACGTCCGGGTAGAGCAGGTGCAGGGGCTTCCGCTGCTCGATGTGCGGCTGGACCGCGACGCCATGGCGCGGGTTGGATTATCCGCTCAGGACGTGCACGACACACTGGCGGCAGCCATCGCGGGCCGGGAGGCTGGTTCCATCTATGAAGGCGACAGGCGCTTCGACGTGGTGGTGAAACTGGGTGAGACCAGCAGGAACGATGTGGAAGCCTTGCGCCAGTTGCCAGTGCTGACGCCAAGCGGCAGTTTCGTGCCGCTGGGGTCGGTGGCCGCGCTGGAGACGGCCAAGGGACCGAACCAGATCAGTCGCGAGAACGGCAAGCGTCGCGTCGTGGTACAGGCCAACGTGCGCGGACGTGACATCGCCAGCGTGGTCAGCGAAGCGCGCGCAAGCATCAACGCGGACGTACGGGTGCCCGCCGGTGCATGGATTACCTGGGGCGGGCAATTCGAGAACCTCGAGCGTGCGCGGATGCGTTTGGCAGTCGTGGTACCAGCCTGCTTCGCGCTCATCATCGCGTTGCTGTACTCGGCTGTTGGGTCTTGGCGTTCGGCCGCGGTCGTGTTTACGGGCGTGCCTCTCGCCCTGATCGGGGGTATCGCCGCACTCTGGCTGCGTGGCATGCCGTTTTCGATCTCGGCGGCCGTTGGATTCATCGCACTGTCCGGCGTCGCTGTCCTCAACGGGCTGGTAATGGTGGGCTCGATCGACGACGTGGCGAAACAGCTTCCGTGGGCACAAGCGGTGCGCGAAGGTGCGCTGCGGCGCCTGCGCCCCGTCTTGATGACGGCACTGGTCGCATCGCTGGGCTTCGTCCCGATGGCATTGGCAACCGGCGCCGGCGCCGAGGTGCAGCGGCCGTTGGCCACCGTTGTGATCGGAGGCCTGATCTCCGCTACGATCCTGACGCTGTTCGTGCTGCCGACGCTTTACCAGCGCTTCGCCCGTCCGCCCGAGAACGTGGCGGAGGGAATTTGAACAGTCCAGTAGAGTGAACGCAAGGACTCGAACATTGGAAGGAATCACATGAAAGCGCAATACGACCTGGTCATCGTTGGCGCGGGTTCAGGCGGGTACATCGCCGCAATCCGCGCCGGACAACTCGGCTTGTCCGTGGCCTGCATTGAATCGAATCCTTACGCCGCACCCGACGGCCAGGCGCGCCCCGGAGGAACCTGCCTGAACGTGGGATGCATTCCATCCAAGGCATTGCTTGCGTCGAGCCACCTGTACGAACAGGTCGTCCACCACACCGCCGAGCACGGTATCACCACTGGCGGCGCGGCGATCGAGGTCGACAAGATGATCGATCGGAAGGACGGGGTGGTCTCGAAAATGGCCAAAGGGATCGAATACCTGTTCAAGAAGAACAAGGTCGACTTTATCAAGGCGCGCGCGCGCTTCGTCGGGATGCAGGACGGGGTATATTCCCTGGAAGTCTCGGCCGAAAATTCCGTGCAGGAGATCAGCGCGGGTAACGTGATCATCGCCACCGGGTCGAAGCCGCGCCAGCTGCCAGGCACCCGGATCGACAATGCAATCATCTGCGACAACGCCGGAGCGCTCGATTTCCGCGAGGTGCCGAAACGCCTGTGTGTGGTTGGCGCCGGCGTGATCGGTCTCGAGCTAGGCTCAGTGTGGCGGCGCCTGGGTGCGGATGTCACCCTGCTCGACGCCATGCCGGACTTCCTGCCCGGCTGCGACACCGCCGTGTCCAAGGAAATGCTCAAGCTGATGTCTGGCCAAGGGCTGAAATTCGACCTTGGCGTGAGCATCGACAGCATCGCGCTCAGCGGCGGCGGGGTGCAGATTTCGTATCGCGACCGTGCTGGCGCCGCCAAGGAGCTCGCTTGCGACAAGGTGATCGTGGCGATCGGGCGCGTGCCCAATACGGATGGGTTGGGAATCGAGGCAATTGGCCTGGAGCTTGACCAGCGCGGCTATGTGCCGGTCGATGAACACTGCCGCACGATATTGCCGAACCTGTTTGCCATCGGTGACGTCGTGCGCGGGCCAATGCTTGCGCACAAGGCCGAGGAAGAGGGAATCATGGTCGCCGAGATCGTCGCAGGGCAATCCGGGCAGGTGAATTACGCCGCCATCCCCTTCATCATCTACACGAGTCCCGAAGCCGCGTGGGTTGGCAAGACGGAGCAGGAACTGGCACGCGAAGGCCGCGCATTCAAGTCGGGACAGTTCCCTTTCTCGGCCAACGGGCGCGCACTCGGCCACGGCGACGCACAGGGGTTTGTCAAGGTCCTAGCCGATGCCGAGTCGGACCTTGTGCTGGGCGTGCATATCGTCAGCTCGCTCGCGTCGGAAATGATCGGTGAAGCGGCAATGGCGCTCGAGTTTTCGGCGTCTTCGGAGGACATTGCCCGGATCTGCCACGCGCACCCGACATTGTATGAAGCAATCAGGGAAGCGTCGCTCGCTGTCGACAAGCGTGCGCTGAACATCTGACCGTCAACTGTATAGGAACCGATAGTGGCCAAACCCTTTTCACCGCTCGCTGCCGTGTTGGTCGCCGGGCTTATCGCACTTGCCGACCTGGTCACCAAGGCCGCAATCGTGGAACATCTGGCCTACGGCCAGCAGATCGAGTTGTTACCCTTGTTGAACATCGTCCATGTGATCAACCAGGGAGCGGCGTTCGGTCTTCTGGCCACGGCCGGCGGATGGCAACGCTACCTTTTCATTGTTGTAGCCGTACTCGCGTCGATCCTGATCGTCCGGATGATCCGGAAACCTGAAACAGGCTCCGCGGAAAGGATCGCTCTGGCGATGATCCTTGGCGGAGCGGTTGGCAATCTCGTTGACCGAACTGCGCGGATGGGCGTCGTTGACTGGATCGATGTGCATGCAGGAGCGCATCACTGGCCAGCTTTCAACATCGCCGATATCGGGATCACGGTCGGCGCCACGCTCATCGTTTTGCACGCGCTGTTCGGTGGCCGTGCAGCACCTCCGGTATCCGACAAGACCCGATAGTCATCGCCCCCTGGACGCGCACTGCCACCCGAAGCATGGCCAGTCGCGCGGGGCGGTCTGAACAGGGCGACGATCCAGCCCATACAGAACAAACATAATCAGATCTACAACAATTCGAGACCCATGTTTCTGCCCGGCGGGCGTTGTAAAATTTGCCATACTCCAGTGTTCTCTTCCGTAACCGAGCAGTCAAGGACTCCATGAAGCGCCTGTTTCTGATCATATTGTTCGCGCTTTTGCCCTTACAGACTGGCTGGGCGGCAGGATGGTGCGTGATTTCCGACGACGCGTCGGCCATCGCAGCGGTATCCGACGTAACCGGGGCTGCAAATCCGATAGACGTGCAGCTCGAAGCTGGCTGCAGCGCAACTTGTGTATCGGCATGCGACTTGCAGCCCCTCGGCAGCGATTCTTCCGTGATCGAATGGTCAGGGCTGTCGCGCTCCTATCCCGGCAGACTCAATCAGCTAAATTACCAGTCTCCAATACTGGACGGCCCGATTCGGCCGAAATGGCACTGATCATCGAAGCCGGCAACTACCGCCTGCGCTTGATGGGTAATCGTGCACAAGCACTGCACGACCCCATCCGTCTCTACAAATAATGCAGCCGCAACTGACTTACTCCCGACCATGGCGGCCCACAATCGGCCACGTCGAGAGTCAGTGCGCTTGAAAAATCAAACATTCAACAGGAAAATTCAATGAAAACTCACATCAACTTCTTATCCGCGGTACTTCTCGCGTGCATGTTCATTCCACTCGACTCGCGGGCCAATGAGGGGGGCATGCCCTCAGAGAGCGCCGCAGAAGCGAAGACTGGTAGAGCAGCACCGTTCGGCTACTCCTCCAATGCAGCGCCTGACCGCGTTATCACAATAGTGGAAGGCAAGACCAGATCGATTCACGTCAAGCGACTCGAGACTGTCCGTATTGTAGACGGTCCAAGAAACCTTACCTGGACCTTCGATACGCTCGGCCTGTCGCCGATCTCCTTGGCGAACATCCTTCCAAACGCAACGAACGTAACAATCTATGTTGAGGAAAGTCCAATGTACGCCAACTAAGCTTCGCCATTTGGCGTTCTGGTAGGGCGCTATCACTAGTTCGAAGCCGCCCGCGGTTTCGAGCTAGTGTGAAGCCTGATATGCAATCTACCGGGCGAATACAAGCCGGGGGCACGTACCCCACGTGCGACGCTATTGATATGAGCAGTGCTGAAACAAGCGCCGCTTAACTACGTGCTCGGGCAGTATGAAGACGGCTCAATTTGACGGAGACGCTCATGCATGAGATACCGCGAGATGGTGTTCCAGACAGTACTCTTTCGTTCGCCCGGGACGGCTATCTTTTCATTACTAAACGTTGTACGCGCCTGGGGACCGACCTGTTTCGCCCACGACTGATGCTTCAATCGACGGTTTGTATGCGCGGCGAAGAATTGGCCAGACTATTTTATGACAATGAGAGGTTCAAACGCACCGGTGTTGCTCCATCGAGACTCCAGGAAACACTGTTTGGCCGAGGAGGCGTGCAAGGACTGGACGGTAATTCCCATCGGTGCCGAAAGGAAATGTTTCTCTCCTTGATGAGCGCCGAGCGTATTGCGGAACTGGCGGAGCTCAGTGCCGCGCAATGGCACAGGTCCGCGGCAAATTGGGAGCGCCGCTTCCAGGTGGTTTTATTCGACCAAGCGTGTGAAAGCTTGTGCCGGGCCGTCTGTGCCTGGACAGGAATCCCGCTGGTTGAGTCCGAAGTCAGGAGTAGAACGGATGACTTCGTAGCGATGATCGATGCTGGCGCGGCGATCGGTCCAAGACACTGGCGTGGAAGATGGGCGCGAAACCGCGCTGAGCGCTGGATCGAGGGTCTGGTAGAAGATGTGCGTCATCACCGGCTAACGGTGGATGAAGACTGCGCACTATATGCGATCTCATGGCATCGCGATTTGTCTGGGTAATTGCTCGACAAGCGAACTGTGGCGGTGGAACTCATCAACGTTGCAAGGCCAACGGTCGCGGTCGCCTGGTATATCATGTTCGCGGCCATGGCTTTGCATCAGCACCCGCAATGCGGTGAGCGTTTGCTGGCTGCCGAAGCGCACTACCTCGATTATTTCGTTGAAGAAGTCCGCAGGTTTTATCCGTTTTTCCCGGTGGTAGCTGCGCGCACGCGGCGGGAGTTCGAATCGAAGGGCTATCGTTTTCCGAAAGGAGAAAGGGTCCTGCTCGACTTGTATGGGACGAATCACGATCCGAGGCTTTGGGACGAGCCCCATACATTCATGCCCGAACGTTTTCGTCAATGGAAGCGTAGCCCTTTCAGCTTCATTCCACAGGGAGGGGGGGAATATCTCGATGGTCACCGTTGCCCTGGCGAGTGGATCACCGTCGAACTGATGAAAGTTGCCGTTGTGTTTCTCAGCACCAGCGTAAGGTACAGCGTACCTCAGCAGGATTTGCGGATGAGCCTCTCACGCATACCGGCGTTGCTGTCCAGCCGTTTTGTGATTGGTAATGTACAAATCTGATCACCTGAGGGAAGGGAAATACCTGCCTGATGAGAATGTCCGGAGTTCCGCGTCAGACCTCTCTGATTTGCGTTGCCAGTAATGCTCCGACCAGACATAGAACTCGGGTTAGCAAAATACCAGTGCCTGCTTCGCACTTGGTTCAACAACTGCATTTCCGCCCGCGATTTCGATCATGTTACGACGGCCAGCCGCCATAAGGCGCTTTCCGTCAGCTTAGTCGTATACCACACTGGATGTATCTCTGTTGCGCGTGCAGGGTTCGAATGGAATACCTCGTATCACGACTGATGTCCTTTTGCCTCTGAGAGGATTTCATAACCTCCCTTCCCAGCAATGAACGAAACCACTGTTCCAAGCAGCAGATCAGGAAGGTTTGAATTTGTCCACATTACTAACGCGCCCGAAAGCACGATTGCGCCGTTCACAAGCGAATCGTTATTCGTGAATATAGTCGAGGCCTTGAAATTGATGTCCTGGCCGCGATGCTGCTTCAGCAGGCGAATGCAATAGATATTCAGTAGGGCATTTGTTGCAGCCATGGCCATCATGGCTGGTCCCAGCGGTGCCTCACCGCCAAGAAAACGACGGACAACTTCAACCAACAATAGGCAGGCGAAACCAATGAGGAGCCAGCCAGATAATTGCGCCGCACGCTTCTTGATTGTGCTGGATCTACCGACCGCGTACAGACTGACGCCATAGACTGCAGCGTCACCCAGGTTGTCAAGGCCAGCGCCAACCACGGCAGTTGAAGATGCCCATATTCCGACAGTCACCCCGGCCAAACACTGGCCCAGATTGATTAGCAAGACCTTCCATAAAATGCCACGATCACGCTCGTTGGAACCGTCCAGACCTGATTCGTCATCGCTGTCCTTGCCAATATCCGACATCGGATCTCCAAAAGATTGCAGGAAGAACGCGCCCAGCGCTTTTCTCTACCGGACGCGCTTGGATGAACACAGAATACGTCAGTTACCAAAGCGAGCGCGCACATATCAAACACGAGCCAGGTAAGAAGCTTGGATTAGGGTTGCCGAGCACTTGCAGTAAACTGCCATGACAACGCACGCATGGAGCGCGTCTGGCGACGCCTGAAGGGCGGATTGATCCATCGCCAGTGGTATGCGACCAGGGCCGACGCTGAACCGGCAATTACGAAATACATCAAGATCTTCTGGAACCACCAGCGGCGCCATTCGCGTCTCGGCTATCTATCGCCAGCATTGTTTGCCGAAAAGATCAGCAGATGGCAGCTGGCTGCTTGAAACGGACGTGTCCACTATTGACAGTACAGCTCACTTGACCAGGGCAGGAATTGCACGCACATAGACCAGTTCACTGCCCAGTTCGACCAGGGTTTGTGTGATCACAGCCGCCGCCGCAATTCCACGCAAATCGTCGGGTAACGCGAGCGCGAGCGGCAGCACTACCAGAGAATTGCGCGTCGACGCGCTGAAGGTCACGGCGCGAGCCGCTGCTACCGGCAGTTTGAACATGCGCGACGTGAAAGCTCCTACCAGTGGGGCAAGCACCATGAAGCCAATATAAACCGGAATGACCGGCACCAATTGTTCGATCTCCCTGATGATCGCTCCGATCTGCGAACCGATGACGACCACCAGCACTGCGGCCATGGCTGGGACCGGGAGCCAGGCCCATCCGATATTCCATTTCTCGACGATGGACGATCGCTTCGCGAGTCCGGCAGTAGCCACCGCAAGCAACAGCGGAGCCACGATCAGCAGCAGGAATGCGTCGACAAACGGCGCGACAGCGATGACGACGCCAGATTCGCCGCCAGTTATTACGCTGAGGTAGATGGGCAGTAGGAGCAGCTGAAGCAGGAGCAGGATTGGCGTGGCAGCCAGGGTCAGGCGCGAATCGCCTTTCCCGAGATGAGTGAATACGACGACGTAGTCAATACATGGCGTCAGCAGAACCAGGAGAGCGCCGATTAACAGCGCAGGACGATCGCTCAGTCCACGCGTCAAGACCCATACCAGAAGCGGTATCAGCACAAAATTGGCGACCAAAACTGCAGATATGAACGCTCGATTACCCAACCCCTTCCTTAGCTCGAGAAAGGGAATCTGCAGAAACATCGCATACATCAGGACCGCAATGGCAGGTGTCACCAACAGATCAAGCCTGGCCGCAGCATCAGGCGCAAGGATCCCCCCGAGCACGGCCAAGGCGGCACTTACAACATAGACTGGAATCTGATTCCGTTCCAGGCTTTCGCGGTTCAAGTTGTTTCCCTCTCGGCGATAAGGTGATGATTACCCGGCAGGCATCAGCCGCGACGCCTGCTGCGAGCCATTCAATAACTATTTGCGGACCTTCATCAGATTGAAGCCGAAGCCAAGACCAGCCGCCAAGAGCAGGGCCAGTTGCGCCGCATAAGTCTCTATCGTCGGGTAGAGGCCGAGGACCGGCATCCGCGGTCCCGTGACCGGTGTGGCCGTCAGCCATCCGGCTTCCTGCAGCCCTGCGATTCCTTTTCCGACCAGGACAACTGCCAGGGCGGCCACCAGCACGGAGCTGAACGAGAAGAATTTACCGATCGGCATGCGTGCGCTGGTACGCAGGAAAATGACAGCAATTATCGACAGCAGGACCAGGCCTGTAACGAATCCTGCCAACAGCGCAGGGCCGTTGCCGTCGGCGCCGAGCGCCGAGTAAAACAAAACCGTTTCAAAGACTTCCCGGTATACCGCGATGAATGCCAGGGCAAATAACGCCCATGCGGAGCGTTTTTCCATCGCCGCTGTCAAATGCTGCTTCAGGTAGGCTTGCCATTGTCCGGCCTGGCCTTTCTGGTGCATCCATAGCCCGACCGACAGCAGCACCGCGGCGGCGAAGAGCGACGAGAGGCCTTCGGTCACTTCACGGCTTGCACCACTGATGCTGACCACATAGGTGGCCACTACCCATGTCAAGGCGCCTGCCGCCAGCGCCGAGATCCAGCCGGCGTGCACGTAGTGCAAGGCCTGTGGACGCTCCGCTTTGCGGAGGAACGCAACCATCGCAATCACGATCAACAGGGCTTCGACACCTTCGCGCAGGAGAATAGTCAACGCGCCCACGAACACCGTCGTCGCGTCGGTCTTGTTCGCGCCGGTAAGCTCCTCGACACGTACGAAATACGCGTCGAGTTGAGAGGCGTATTCGGTCGCACGCAACACATTGCCTTGTGCAACCGCGCTCCACGTCCACCAGGAGCTGGCGGTCCGTCGCGTCGAGCCTCGCCTCGAGCGGCTCGAAGCCGTCCAAGTAAGCCGATAAAGCAAGCTCGGTGGCCTTCGCCCGCTGCTTATTCTTCAAGGCATCCAGGCTGTCCTGCAGCAGTTTGCGCGCAAGGACGATGCCCTTGCGTTCCTGCTGCTCCTGTACGGCCTCGGGGTGGGTGCGTGCGTAGGCCAGGACCGCCCGCGCGGTCGACGGTGAGCCAGCCTTCGCCAGTTCTTCTTCGGTCGCCGTCACGAGCGTGTTCATGTCGGGAATCGTGGCGGCCGCGGAGGTGTTCTGTGCAAACGCAGACGCTCCGACTGCGACGTCCGTGTCCTTGAACGCCAGGCTGCCGACATAGAACGCCAGAGACCAGCGGTCATGCTCGGACAAGCCTGCAAAGGCCGGCATCGATGTGCCCTCGACACCCTGGCTGATGACCTGATATAGGGCCATGAGAGAGCGGGAGCGGGCTCTTTCCTCATCGGTAAATGCGATTGGTTTAGGTTCGAGCTTGGCCGCGAGTGGCCCATCGCCGGCGCCGGCCGCTCCATGGCATGAAGCGCATTGCGCTTGGTACAGCGCCGCACCGCTGGCCAGATCGGGCAAGGCGCGCGGCGCAACAGGGAAGGGGTAGGCCTGCAGCAGCAAACGGTTTGCCTCTCGCGCAAGCAGGGAAACCTGTTGCGGCGCTTCCTTGCGCTTGACCGCCTGCTTCAGCTTGGTGGTGGCAGCTGCCAGTTCTGCATGCAAAGGATGCGGAGGCAATGCCGTCACCTGGTTCTGTGCGCGCGTCGAGAACTCCTGCATTTCGCCGTATTCGAGTTCGCTGACAATCGCTCCGTTCTGGACCGCGCCGGCGTAATCGACGGCGACATAATCGAGCAACTGCCAGAGCTGGCGGACTTCTGCTTCCGATGATGTGGGACTAGCGTGTGTCGTACCGATCACGCAGCAGCAGAACATTACGAAGGCGATTAGCCGACGCCAAATGGGGTACGTCATATCGGGATACTTGTCTTCAGGTTCGAGAACCTGATATTAAACACCTTCAAGCTACTTGAAGGTCAAGCGCATTGTTCCGGCTGTTCGCTGGTTCAGCAATGCAGTGATGGCGCGGAAAGTCCAGGGCTAGTCAATGGCGCCCAGGCCTTACTGGCTCGTCGCAAACGTCCGCAGCGCCGAGCGCCTGCAGGATTTCACATGGATTTGTGCTGTCGGTGGCGATGCAACGGCTCCTGAGGTCTCTGAGCTGCGCTTCTAGTACTGACAGGTTTGCTATACGGTCGACGATGTGCCCGATGTGCTTGTCGAGCAACGCGTTGACGCTCTCGCAATTTTTTCCGGGCGCCTCGCGAAAATCGAGCAGCGTCCGGATCTCATCGAGTGTCATGTCCAAGGCGCGGCAATGCCGAATGAACAGCAAGCGCTCAGCGTGAAGCTCGTTATAAGCTCGATAATTGTTTGCCGACCTTTCAGGCGGAGCGAGCAATCCGATGCGCTCATAGTAGCGGATGGTTTCAACCAAGCAGCCTGACCGGTCTGCCAATTCGCCAATCTTCAAGAAAAATCCCGGTACGTTAACTTAGTGCTTGACCCCGTACCCGCTACAGGGTGTTCAATGTGAACTATACACAGTTCTCGAGGAGTCGTCATGTCGGAATGCCAGACGAAATCATGTTGCGAAAAATCTGCACCGATCGAGACCGCGGGTGCCTCATCTGCAGCCTTGGACCATTCTCTTCTCATTCGCATCGACCAGATGGACTGCCCGACAGAAGAGGGACTGCTGCGGCAAGCGCTCGGACGCGTTGCAGGCGTCGGAAAGCTCGAGTTCAATCTTGTCCAGCGCCGCTTGCGGGTGGAGCACAGCCTCGGCGATCCACAGGCGATCCTTGCAGCAGTACGCGCGGTCGGCATGGACCCGGTGATTGAACAGACCGAGGAGCAAAGCGGGTCAGCAGCCGGCACTGTTTTCCGCATCGAGAACATGGATTGCCCCACCGAGGAGACGCTCATCCGTAACAAGCTGTCCGGCATGCCGCAGGTCGAACAGCTCGACTTCAATCTCGTCCAGCGTCGCTTGGTCGTCAGGCATAGTGGGCCGGCAATGGCGATCCTGGATGCACTGACGTCCATCGGTATGCAGGCGGTGCTCGTTGCAGCTGGGCAAGGACGAGCCGCTGCGGTCCCATCGGTCTCCCGAAAGCGGCAGTATTCAGTCCTTGCCCTGGGCTTGGCCGCAGCAGTCGGTGCCGAGGTCGTCGCATGGACGACGGGCGATGAAAACTGGTGGCCAGTCATCCTGCTATCGCTGCTTGCGATCGCGACGACGGGCTTGGGGGTGTACAAGAAAGGCTGGATTGCGGTCAAGAACCGCAATTTGAATATCAATGCCCTGATGTCAATCGCCGTGACCGGCGCGGTACTGATCGGGCAATGGCCCGAAGCGGCGATGGTCATGGTCCTTTTCGCGCTTGCCGAGATAATCGAGGCCCGCTCGCTCGACCGTGCGAGAAACGCCATCCAGGGCCTGATGGCATTGACACCCGAACGGGTAAGCGTGCGCCTTGACGACGGCAACTGGAGTGAACAGGACGCCACCACGGTCGCGATCGGCGCCCTGGCCCGTGTCGCACCCGGCGAGCGGATCGCCCTGGACGGGGAAGTGACCACTGGCCAGTCGTCAGTCAACCAGGCGCCGATCACGGGCGAGAGCATGCCGGTACCGAAGACGGTCGGCGACAAGGTGTTTGCCGGCACGATCAATGAAACGGGCTCTTTCGAATACCGTGTCACCGCCGGCCACAGCAACTCGACCCTGTCGCGCATCATCCGCGCGGTCGAGGACGCGCAGGGCAGCCGCGCGCCCACGCAGCGTTTCGTCGACCGCTTCTCCAGCATCTACACGCCCATCGTGTTCGCCATTGCGCTCGCCGTCGCCCTGGTGCCGCCGCTCATGCTGGGCGCCGAATGGATGCCATGGATTTATAAGGCGCTTGTCCTGCTGGTGATCGCTTGCCCCTGCGCCCTGGTGATCTCGACCCCGGTCACCGTCGTCAGCGGCCTGGCTGCGGCGGCGCGGGCCGGCATCCTCATCAAAGGCGGCGTCTACCTGGAGCAGGGCGGCAAGCTGCGCTCGCTCGCACTGGACAAGACCGGCACGATCACCCAGGGTAAACCCGAAGTGACGGACGTGTTGCCCCTGCAAGGCGATGCACAGACTCATCTGCAGCTCGCGGCCGCGCTCGCGGACCGTTCCGACCATCCGGTATCGACCGCGGTGAGCCGCCACTGGCAAAACTTGGGCCTGGACCTGCTCCTCGCATCCGTGACCGAGTTCGAGGCCTTGACCGGCCGCGGCACGAAAGGGCGGATCGACGGGAAGTGGTACTACCTCGGCAATCACCGCCTGGTCGAGGAGCTCGGCATCTGCAATACCGCGACGGAAAGTGTCCTGGCGACACTGGAGGGTGAAGGAAAGACCGCGGTTGTCCTCTGCGATGAGACGTCGCCACTGCTGGTTATCGGGGTGGCCGATACCATTCGTGAAACCAGTCGCGAAGCGGTGGCCCAGCTTCATGGGCTGGGAATCCGGACGGTCATGCTCACCGGCGACAATGCGGTGACGGCCAAAGCGATCGCACGGCAGGTTGGCATCGATGACGCCCGCGGGAACATGCTGCCCGAGGATAAGCTCTCTGCCATCAATGACGAGGTGGCGCAATTCGGTACCGTCGGCATGGTAGGGGATGGCATCAACGATGCCCCGGCGCTGGCCAAGGCCGATATCGGGTTTGCGATGGGCGCAGCGGGCACCGACACCGCCATCGAAACAGCCGACGTCGCGCTGATGGATGATGATTTGCGCAAGATCCCGCAGTTCATTCGCCTGAGCAGGCAGGCAGCCGCCATCCTCAAGCAGAACATCGTTGCAGCCTTGCTGATCAAGGCCGTGTTCCTGGTGCTCGCTATCGCAGGATCAGCCACCTTGTGGATGGCCGTGTTCGCGGACATGGGCGCCAGCCTGCTGGTTATCTTTAATGGCATGCGTCTGCTTCGCGTACGTCTGCATGGCAGCAACGTGTAACCGCACCGATGCTATACTCGCGACCATGATGCGCCGTTTTCTCACTTGCATGCTGATGATGCTCGCATTCCAGTTTACCTGGAGTGCGATCAGCGCCTATTGCATGCATGAGACTGGACGAGCCGCACAGCACCTTGGACATCATCAGCATAAGACCGGCGCTCACGATCAGGTGGCGGCCGCCGATGACGGTAAGCCTGCGTCGACGAAGAAGATCGCGCAGCACTCGCATTGTTCTTCGTGCGCGCACGCAGTGCTCGCTCCCGCAGCCGTTCAAAACGCCCCCTACCTGACGATGGCGCACTTCGCGCCGGTTGGTCCAAACGTCAGTTACGTTTCAGTCACTCAAGTCCCTCCCGAACGCCCCCAGTGGCCCGCCGCCGTGTAATTCCGGCGGCTATACCTTCTTTTACCAGGTAATCCCCGAGCCTTCCGACCGTGTGCCAACGCACTCGGCCGGTGTGCTCGCTGTCGCCGGATAGCTTTCGATTCGTTAACTTCGGAGTTATCTATGCAATCCAGATCGTTGATCATGGGCGCGCTGTTGCTGTTTTCACAGTCGACGTCCCTTTACGCGCAAACGGAAATTTTGCGCGATCCAAACAGTCCGCCGCTCGCCGGGAATACGTCGCTACTGCCGCTGACCCTGCAGCAGGCGTTGCAGGCTGCGTACGCAGGCAACCCAGGCTTACGAGCCGCATCACAGGCGATCGGCATTGCCGAGGGTGGGAGGCTTCAGGCAGGCGTCATACCCAATCCTGAGCTGGCTCTATCCACCGAAGGAACCGACCGTCGGTCCAGGGTCGAGACCGCCCAGATTACCCAGCTCATCGAGCTCGGCGGCAAACGAAGCGCCCGCATCGCGGTCGCCGAACAAGAGCGTCTACTCGCCGTCCAAGCAGTGAACGTGCGACGAGCGATGTTGCGTGCCGACGTTATGGCGGCCTATTTGGAGGCCTTGACAGCGCAAGAGCGGGTCGGTCTGGCCGAGGCGGCCATTGAGGTCGCAAGCCGGGCGACGAATGCCGCGAGTCGGCGCGTCGCTGCCGGCAAGATATCGCCAGTCGAACAAACCCGTGCGAGTGTTGCAGAGTCGGCCGTGCGTCTTGACCTCACCCAAGCAACAGCCGACCTGAAGTCAGCCAAACGCAAGTTAGCGATACTGATGGGCAGCTCGCGAGCGATTGCCCAGCCACTCCAGATGCCAGCCGTCGAGTTCGCTGCCGTACCGACGATGAACGAGCTCGAGCAGCGGCTAACCATGTCGCCGCAACTGCGTCAGGCCGAAGCGCAAGTCAAACGGCAGGATGCTTTGGTCGGCATGGAACGTTCGGCGCGGGTACCAGATGTGACGGTGACCGTGGGTAGCCAGCGGGATCGTGAACGCAGCGGGAGCGAAGCCGTCTTTGGTATCTCCGTACCGCTGCCACTTTTCAATCGCAACCAGGGGAACATGCTCTCAGCACTTAGACGAGCCGACCAGGCTCGCGACGAATTAGGCGCCGAGCAGCTTCGGGTGTATGAGGAAATCGCGGACGCTCACCAGCGTGCAGAGGTCGCTCAGCTTCAGATCGACAGCCTCAAGTCCGAGATGCTGCCAGCGGCGCAGCAAGCCTATGACGCTGCCGTGACTGGTTTTGAACTCGGAAAATTCGGGTTTCTCGACGTTCTTGACACCCAGCGCGCATTAATTCAGGCACGCAGCTTGTATCTGCGCGCTCTGTCCGATCGGTATCGAGCAGCAACTGATATCGAACGAATCGCACCGGCTACTAATGCCGAGAGCACCACCATCTTCAAGGAACACCTGCAATGACGCCCCTGCAAAATCATCGTAAGAAAAATCTGCCAATCATTGCCGCAATCGTGGCCGTCGGTGTCGTGCTGGCCCTGGCCATCCTGTTCTGGAACAAGGGAAGCGCTGAAGGTAGCGCCGGCGAAGATGCCCATGGCCATGCCGAGAGCGGTCAGAAGGAGGGCGCAAAAGAAGCCGGTGGAGCAGGCGACGAACGCGCCGAGGATGAGCACAAGGACGAAGGAGTGGTCAAGCTGCCGGTCATGCAGGCAGAAAAGGCCGGAATTACGACCGCCGTTGCCGGTGCGGCCACGATCGAGAACATTGTCAAACTGCCTGGCGAAGTCCGTGTCAACGACGATCTGACAGCTCACGTAGTGCCGCGCCTGGGCGGCGTCGCCGAATCAGTGCCGGCGCAGCTGGGGCAAACGGTCAAGAAGGGCCAGGTGCTAGCCGTCATTTCAAGCCCGGAGCTGGCTGACCTGCGTAGCGCCGCGAGCGCGGCACAGGTAAGGCTCGGCCTGGCCAAAACCATCTATGAGCGGGAAAAGAAACTGTGGGAGGACCGTATCTCTGCCCAGCAGGACTTTCAGCAGGCCGAACAGGCACTTCGCGAGGCCGAGCTTACCTTGCAGGCAGCGCGCTCGAAATTGGCAGCTCTTGAAGTGGGCTCCGGAGGCGGCGCATTGAACCGGTACGAGTTGCGTGCGCCGTTCGACGCTGTCGTCGTTGAAAAGCACATCACGCGGGGCGAAGCGGTGCAGGAAAACACCAATGTTTTCGTACTAACCGACCTCTCGCGCGTCTGGGTCGATGTCGCAGTCACACCGAAAGACTTGGCAAGCGTGCGCAGCGGCGCAACGGCGGTTGTCAGTGCCACCGGCTCTGATATGAAAGCCGTTGGGAAGGTAAGTTATGTCGGCTCACTAGTCGGGGCACAGTCCCGCGCCGCCACAGCGCGCGTCGTGATCGACAACCCAGGCGGCGCGTGGCGCCCTGGCCTGTTCGTGGACGTCGCACTGGTGCAAGGGACTAAACAGGCTGCTGTGGCGATTCCGGCCGATGCTATCCAGACGGTGGAAGACAAGCCAGTAGTGTTTGTAGTGACGGAAGGGGGCTTTCGCACGCAGCCGATCGTGGCCGGCATTAGTGACGGCAAAGGGGTGGAAATCCTGAAGGGCCTGGCAGCAGGAACGCGCTACGTTAATCGCGGCAGCTTCGTGCTCAAGGCCGAACTTGGCAAGGGCAGCGCCGAGCACGACCACTAATAGGGGATTTCCATGTTCGAACGCATCATTCGTTTCGCCATCGACAGCCGATGGCTGATCATGGGTCTAGTCCTGGCCATGGCGGCAATTGGCGTCTACAACTATCAGCGTCTGCCGATCGACGCTGTGCCAGATATTACTAACGTGCAGGTTCAGATCAACACCTCGGCACCAGGCTATTCGCCGCTCGAGGTCGAGCAGCGCATTACCTATCCGGTCGAGACCGTGATGGCGGGCCTGCCTGGACTGCAGCAGACTCGCTCATTATCGCGTTACGGGCTGTCGCAGGTCACAGTCGTTTTCCAGGATGGTACTGACATCTACTTCGCGCGCCAGCTGGTCAACCAGCGACTGCAGGAAGCCCGTGAAGGGCTGCCGGAGGGCGCAACGCCCATGATGGGGCCAATTTCCACTGGCTTGGGCGAGATCTACCTCTGGACGGTCGAAACAGAAGCAGGCGCAAAGAAGCCTGACGGGACAGCCTATACGCCAACTGACTTGCGCGAAGTGCAGGACTGGATCATCAAGCCGCAGTTGCGTCAGGTCCCGGGCGTGACCGAAATCAATTCGATCGGTGGCTTCGCTAAGGAATACCACATCACGCCGGATCCGAACCGGCTCAGTTCCTATGGTCTGACCCTGGCCGACGTCGTCACTGCGGTTGAGCGCAATAACGATAACACCGGGGCAGGCTACATCGAGCGCTCGGGCGAACAGCTTCTCATCCGCGCGCCGGGGCAGGTGCGAACCATCGAAGACATCCAAAACACCATCCTGAAAAATACCGATGGCGTCGCGGTTCGGATTCGTGATGTCGCGGACGTCGCCGTCGGCCGCGAACTGCGCACGGGCGCCGCGACCGACAACGGTGCCGAAGTTGTGCTCGGTACCGTATTCATGCTCATCGGCGAAAACAGCCGGCAGGTCTCGCAGCTCGTTGCAGAGAAGATGGTCGAGATCAACAAGACTTTGCCTGCTGGCGTCAAGGCCGTCCCCGTGTATGACCGTACGGTGCTGGTCGACAAGGCGATTTCCACGGTACGTAAGAATTTGCTCGAAGGTGCGATCCTGGTGATCGTGATCTTGTTCCTATTCCTGGGCAATATCCGCGCAGCGATTATTACCGCGATGGTCATTCCACTGTCGATGCTATTCACCTTCACCGGCATGGTGACCTACAAGGTCAGTGCCAACTTGATGAGCTTGGGTGCTCTCGACTTCGGCATCATCATCGATGGCGCGGTCGTGATCGTGGAGAACTGCGTGCGGCGCCTGGCGCACGCGCAAGAACAGACCAAACGTGACCTAACCTTGGAAGAGCGCTTCCGTGAAGTGTTTGCGGCCGCAAAGGAAGCGCGCCGGCCACTGCTGTTCGGGCAGTTGATCATTATGGTTGTGTACCTGCCGATTTTCGCTTTGAGCGGGGTCGAGGGCAAAATGTTCCACCCGATGGCGTTCGCTGTCGTCATAGCTTTGCTTGGCGCGATGATTCTGTCGATCACGTTCGTGCCCGCGGCCGTTGCCCTGTTCATCGGCAAGCGCGTGGCCGAAAAGGAGAACCGCTTAATGACAATGGCGCGTAATGCCTATGCGCCTGCATTGCGCGCTGTCCTGCGTAACGGACCGATCGTGCTGACGGCATCGATTGTCACCGTGGTCCTGTCTGGACTGCTGGCGACACGACTCGGGAGCGAATTTATTCCCAACTTGAATGAGGGCGACATTGCGATCCAGGCGCTACGCATTCCCGCGACCAGCCTCACCCAATCAGTCGATATGCAGAAGAAGCTGGAGGTCGGCCTCAAAGCGAAGTTCCCCGAGATCGAACGGATATTTGCCCGCACCGGTACCGCCGAGATTGCATCCGATCCGATGCCGCAAAACATCTCGGACGGCTACATCATGCTCAAGCCGGAGGCCGACTGGCCGAAACCGAAACGCAGCCACGCCGAACTTGTGGAAGCCATCCAAGAGGAGGCGGAAAAATACACCGGCAATGCCTATGAGTTCTCGCAGCCTATTCAACTGCGTTTCAACGAGCTAATCTCCGGCGTGCGTAGCGACGTCGCAGTCAAGCTGTATGGCGACGACATGGAAGTGCTGGCATCGACCGGTGCTCAGATCGCCGCGGTGCTACAACGCGTGCCGGGCGCAGCTGAAGTTAAGGTAGAGCAGACTACCGGTTTGCCGATGCTGACAGTCAATATTGACCGGGACAAGGCAGCGCGCTACGGGCTGAACATCACTGATGTGCAGGCCACGATCTCTGCGGCCACAGGTGGACGCGAGGCCGGCACCATGTTCGAAGGCGATCGCCGCTTCGCCATCGTGGTACGGCTACCAGAGGTGCAACGCGCAGACTTGGATGCACTTCGTCGCCTGCCGATCGCAGTGCCACCACCCTCAGGCACAAGCGCTGGAGGCAATGAAGACGTTCCCGCCTTCATTCCCTTAGGTGAACTGGCAACGCTCGATCTAGCACCGGGTCCGAACCAGATCAGCCGCGAAGACGGCAAACGCCGTATCGTGGTCAGTGCCAATGTACGCGGCCGCGATATCGGCAGCTTCGTGCCGGAAGCGGAGGAGGCTCTGGCCAAGGGCGTGAAGATCCCTGCAGGCTATTGGACCACTTGGGGCGGGACATTCGAACAGCTTCAGTCGGCTACCCAGCGCTTGCAGATCGTTGTGCCGCTGGCGTTGTTCCTGGTGTTCATGTTGCTATTTATGATGTTCCGAAACGTCAAAGACGGGCTGTTGGTGTTCACCGGCATCCCGTTTGCCTTGACCGGCGGGATCGCGGCCTTGGCTTTACGAGGCATTCCGCTGTCGATTACCGCTGCGGTCGGCTTCATCGCCTTGTCTGGGGTGGCCGTGCTGAACGGGCTGGTAATGATTTCGTTCATCCGCTCGCTGCGAGAAGACGGCATGTCGCTCGACGAAGCGATCACCCATGGAGCGCTAACGCGTCTGCGGCCGGTCCTTATGACGGCGCTAGTTGCGTCCTTGGGATTTGTGCCAATGGCGATTGCCACTGGCACCGGCGCCGAGGTACAACGCCCGCTGGCGACGGTGGTTATCGGCGGCATCCTGTCGTCCACGGCGCTAACGTTGTTGGTACTGCCTCTTCTATATCGACTGGCGCATCGTAAGGATCCAGATGGCCCCCTGCGTGAGACGCGCGTGGTCACCCCCGTCTAAAACCCGCGTGAAGCTGTGTATCCGGCGGTGTGAACAGCACACCGCCTCTTGAGGGGCGAGTCAGCGGTATGTGCCGGCACTCATGTTTGGCTCGCCCATGCACTTCGTGCGGCCCATCAGGGAGAGGTCGATTATGCGTTTGACACCAAGTGGGATTGAAGTGGTTTTGCCGCATCTTGTGCTGGGAACGAATGTCCTGTCACTGGCGTGGACCGCTTACGGCGCCATATTTTGGGAGAGCTTTTCGCTCGCTGCGAGTGCCCTGTACCAAATTGCCGTCATCATGCTTTATAGCAATAAATGCGAGCGCGCAGTTGGCAAAGAAGAGGAGGCAGGTCGGGACGAAAATATGCGATTCGCCGTTGTCGTCGTTCTGCTAATTCCAAGTCCGTTTATCGCAGGAGGGGCCATACATGCTCTTAACCATGCCTCTAACCTCTTGCCAAGCGATTTGATGCCGCTTGCAATGTGCGCGTTCACGGCCGGCGCATTGCGTGCGCTATACAGTTGTTTATTGTGCGAACAGCACGGTGCGATGTTCGTGATCAAGGCAGCGGTCGCTTTGTTACCCTTTATCGCCCCACTGGTGGCGGTAGGTTTGATTGCAGCAGGGTTCGACAACGTAGATGCCGTAACTGGCATTGCACTGGTGCTGATCCTGCTCTTGGCCGTGCTTGCGCCGCAAGTGGTTCACATCAGGCGGCTTTTCTACTGAGGTAAGGATTGGCCTGTACGCAAATAATTGCGCGCCGCTGCGCGATGCGATGCAAAGACCGGCGGTCGGTCCAGTGCCAACTTAAAAATGTAAGATATTGAGGAGATATCATGGGTTCAGGGCATTCACATTCGCACGCCATTTCACCTACACAGAACGCTCGTCCTCTGTGGATAGCACTAGGGCTGACATCGTCGTTTCTGGTCGCTGAGCTCATTGCCGGGATCATGACGAATAGCCTCGCCTTGATTTCCGATGCGGCGCATATGTTCACAGATGCCGCCGCACTCGCGATATCGCTGGCCGCAATTCACATCGGGCGACGTCAGGCCGACGCAAAGCGTAGCTTTGGGTACTATCGTTTCGAGATCCTGGCAGCAGCCCTCAACGCGATTCTGTTGTTCATGGTGGCCATTTACATTCTTGTTGAGGCCTGGAAGCGGCTGCAGGATCCGCCCGAGATAGCCTCTGGCGCCATGCTCATCGTGGCGGTGCTCGGCCTGGTGATCAACTTGATCAGTATGCGGCTCCTTTCTGCCGGTAAGGATGCTAGCCTGAACGTGAAAGGCGCTTATCTGGAAGTATGGAGCGACATGCTCGGATCGATTGGCGTGATCGTCGGTGCGCTTGTGATTCGCTGGACCGGCGCCACCTGGGTCGATTCGTTGATCGCTGTGGCCATCGGACTGTGGGTGTTGCCGCGCACTTGGATTCTGCTCAAAGCAAGTTTGAACGTCTTGCTCGAAGGTGTACCTGAAGGCATCGATTTAGCTGATGTGAAAACCAAGATTCTTGCAGTGCCAGGCGTTGCAAGCGTCCACGACCTGCACGTGTGGGCCATCACAAGCGGCAAGGTGAGCTTGAGCGTGCACATCGTTTGCGATCCGGGGCATGTGGATCTCGAAGCGTTACTGATCTCGGTCCGTCATGAAATCGCAGATGAATTTCACATCTACCATTCGACAGTGCAAGTCGAGCGCACGCCTTGCGAGCAGGCCACCGAGGTCCATGGCTTCGAGCCATCGGCAAGTCACTGATTTTATAGAGAAGAGCATATGATTGAACATATCAAGAATGGGCTGACCGAAGCGCGGCACGCTCTGGACTTGTTCGTGAACGACGCAACCAAGCTGCAAACCGTGGCTGACGCCGCACAGGTACTGGTGACATCGTTCGGCAAGGGAGGAAGGGCTTTTTCTTGCGGGAATGGCGGTTCAATGTGCGACGCCATGCATTTCGCGGAAGAACTGACAGGACGCTTCCGTCGTGATCGGCCCGGGATCGCCGCAACCGCAATTAGCGACCCAACTCATATCACCTGCGTTGCAAACGACTATGGATACGATCAGGTGTTCGCCCGTTACATCGAGTCCCATGGTCGTCCGGGCGATGTACTGCTCGCGATCAGTACGAGCGGGAAAAGCCCTTCGATTCTGGTCGCGGCCCAGATGGCGCAAAAGCTTGGTATGGTCGTGATCGCTTTGACAGGGACTGCTGGCTCGCCATTGGAGGACTTCTCAGACGTCTGCATCAGCTGCCCGGGCGGTAATTTTGCTGACCGTACTCAAGAGCTACACATCAAGATCATCCATATAATGATCGAGTTGGTCGAGCGCGAACTGTACCCGGCCAATTACTAGCGTAGGCATGGGCGAGTTCCAGGGCCAACGCGAGTGTACAGCGCGTCCCGCTGCCGAGGCGAACGGACGCCTTGAGCATGAGGGGGTCATTGTCCTGGTTAAGAACGTCGGCTAATGCTGCCAAAGCTAAGAATCGCTGTGTCTTTTCTGCCGACGCTACCAATTCGCTCGATGCTTGTCTTCAGTATCGTTGTGCCGCGTGTCGTCCGGTGCGTGCAGATAACCACTAGTGGTGCTGATCGAAGCGTGACCCAGATTGTCTCTGACATGCCGCAAGTCTACGGAGTTGTTCGCCATGTGTGACCCCGCGGTATGCCGCAACCAGTGCGCCGATGCCTGACTGACTCGATGAGCAACATGCACGAATTGTGGTCCCTTGAGCTCGATTCGCTCGGCCGTCATCGCGAAAACAGCCTTGATGATATCGTGGATCCCGCCGCGACTCATCGCCTTAGGCTTCCCGCCGATGGGCAGTAGCAGCGGCGTCGACTCTCCAGGTACAGGCAGCGCAGGGAAGCTTAGTTCACGCCTATATCGGCCGAGTTCGTTCATCAATTCATTGGTCGCCGGCACTAGGCGTACCTTACTTCCTTTGCCGAGGATCTCGAGCCACCACCGTTCGCTGCCATCGCGGTCGCGCCTGCAGAAGAAACTGCCCATATTGTTCTCGGCAATCTCCGAGATGCGTAGACCGCACACATAGAGCAATGTGAACAACCACCGCAGTCGCAGATATCGCTCACGCTCCCTCGGCGTTTCGCGCGGCATGGCGTCAATCGTGGCCTTTACTTCTAGCCAGAGTTCATCGTCAAAATAGCGTTCAATACGAGGCGCCCGTGCGCGACCTCTTTGGCGGGAAAGCGAGAGCGGATTGCCTGCCAGGTAGCCTGCACTGACAAGCCAGGCGAACATCGACGTCAATATGATACCCGCCTGCCTTTGACTTGACGCTGACAATGCCCCTGCGAACGGGCGCCAACGCGGATCATTGCGAGGATGTCTGCGACTCTGTTCACTCACCCATCGGTCTCGGGGCAAGGGGTTGCCCAAGAATGCCTGATAGGCCAACCAATCTTCGTGCGTCAGGGAAGACAGCGGCTTGGCACGCTGAAGCACACACCAGAGAAGCAGCCGCTCAGCCTCTTTTCGATAGGCGTCGAACGTGGCCTTTTTATGGACAAAGTTCGCGAGCCAAGCCAGCACCGCCGCGACATCGGTGTTCGCGCTGATCTGCCTCGGCACATGCCACTCGCGATTAGACCCAACGGACCCATCCAGGTCGCGTGATACCGTCATCACCTCCATAGGCGGAACGGAAATTTCTTCGAGGACGGCGGCTATCTGTTCAGACATTGAAACGTACTGTTTTACGGGAATTTAACTCGGTTGAGATTTCCCGGTGCCGCTCTGAATGCGCACCTCTTGGCGAATCTCGACTGGTTGCAGCGTCTGGTAGCGCTGCCGAATATTATTGTAGACGCCAGGCGTGTCTTCAGCGGCGACTGTTACAACCATCGCATATGGCAAAGCGGGGAGGGCGGCGTTGTCGACGCTTTGTCCGTCCTCACGCGCGCCGTACGTGATGTCGAAAAGCGGATCGGTAATCCCCCCATTTTTAGAGCACGCTAAAAGTAGAGGTTAAGCGGCGAGTGCCAATTTCTGTTTTGGCGTGATACCGCCGAGCGCCATGTTGG
>NZ_JBNDJE010000028.1:0-41752 GCF_050434805.1 Massilia sp. UYP11 | reverse complement strand
AAGATGAAGCTAAAAGGGCTGAGTCCTGTTCAATACAGAACCCAGCCCTCGGCACTTCACTGAGACCAACCGTCCAACTTTACGGGGTCAGTTCATTGCGGTCCCGTCGAAAGAGGCGCCGCGCTTCGCCGGCGACAGGGCAGCGAAGCGGCGGCGAAAACGAAAAATCAGGCGGCCTTGTTCAGCGCCGGGTAGTCGGTATAGCCGACCGCGCCCGGATGGTAGAAGGTCTCGGTATTCGGTTCGTTGAGCGGCGCCTTCAGTTGCAGGCGCTTGGGCAGGTCCGGGTTGGCGATGAACAGCTGGCCCCACGCCACCGCGTCGGCGGTGCCGCTGGCGACCAGTTCCTCGGCCTTTTCGCGGGTGAGCTGCTGGTTGGCGATCCAGACGCCGCCGAACTGCTTCTTGATCATCGGGCCCAGCGCGTCCGGTCCTTGCCCTTCGCGGGTGAAGATGAAGGCGATCTTGCGCTTGCCCAGCTCGCGCGCCACGTAGCCGAAGGTCTCCGCCGGCGTCGAATCGCCCATGTCGTGCGAATCGCGCGCCGGGGCCAGGTGCATGCCGACGCGGTCGGCGCCCCAGACCTCGATGCAGGCGTCGGTCACTTCCAGCATCAGGCGCGCGCGGTTCTCGATCGGGCCGCCATAGGCGTCGGTACGCTTGTTGGTGGAATCCTGCAGGAACTGGTCGAGCAGGTAGCCGTTGGCGCCATGGACTTCGACGCCGTCGAAGCCGGCCTTCTTGGCGTTTTCGGCGCCCTTGCGGTAGGCGGCGACGATGCCGGCGATTTCATCGAGTTCGAGCGCGCGCGGGGTGGCGTAGGGGCGCTTCGGACGCAGCAGGCTCACGTGGCCATCCGGCTGGATCGCCGACGGCGCGACCGGCAGTTCGCCATCCAGGAAGGACGGATCGGAGATGCGGCCGACGTGCCACAACTGCAAGAAGATGCGGCCACCGGCCTTGTGCACGGCCTCGGTGACGATCTTCCAGCCTTCGACCTGTTCGTCGGACCAGATGCCGGGCGTATCGGCATAGCCCACGCCCATCGGGGTCACCGACGTCGCTTCGGACAGGATCAGCCCGGCCGAAGCGCGCTGCACATAGTATTCGGCCATCAGCGCGTTCGGCACGCGTGCGCCGCCATCGGCGCGCGAGCGGGTCAGCGGCGCCATGACGATGCGGTTCGGCCATTCGAGGGCGCCCACTTTGATCGGGTCAAACATTGTAGTCATCGGGTAGTCCTAAAGTCCGTCGTTCAGTTGTGCGAGAAAGGCCTGGATCGCCTCCTCGTTCCGTTGGATGAAAATCCATTGGCCGACGCGACGCGTGCTCACGAGGCCGGCGCGCTGCAGCGTGGCCAGGTGGGCCGACACCGTCGATTGCGACAGGCCGGCTTTCTTGTCGATCAGCTTGCAGCACACTCCCATCTCGAGCGGGTGTTCCTGCTCGATGAAGTGCTGCCGCGGCTCCTTGAGCCACTGCAGGATCTGGCGCCGCACCGGGTTGGCCAGGGCCTTGTGGATCGCGTCGATGTCCATGGGCTTTCCTTTTATCGGATTTTTTCGATCCGAATATCGTCATCTTACGATATTCAAGAAATGTTTGCTGGCGCTGTTCCGAATCGTCCAGTCCAGGGCGGCCGCGGTGGCTTACTCGCGGCCGAAGGTCGTGTTCGGGCGGGTGAGGTAGTACCACTCGGTATTGGCGGCGGCGTTCGCGGCCGGGAACAGGATGCGGCCGCCGAACTCGGCCACCACCGGCGTGCCGTCGGCGCGGTGGCCGATCAGTTCACCTTCGCTCACCGGGTCGAAGCTCTTCCAAGGGCGCACGAAGCGGTCGTCGGCGTGCAGCTTGTCGTGCACCACGACCATCGACAGCGCTTCCATTTCCTCGAAGGCGACCGGCTCCGGATCGGGCGCGGCGATCAGCCCCAGGTGGGCCAAGGTATTCATGATGGCGCGGTAGGCGACGTCGGGCGCGGCCGGATCGTCGTGCTGGCCGCATTCGAGGGTCAGCGCGTAGCCGCCGGTACTGCGCATGTACTCGGTGGTGCCGACGCCGTAGCGCAGCACGGTTTCCAGCTCGTCGGCGCTGCGGCTGCGCCGCTGCACGCCATCGCCATAGGTGGCCAGCCAGCCGTCGACGAAGCGGCGCACGCCCAGGCGGCGCGCCCAGGCGCGCTCCTTGGCGGCGTGGCGGAACGGCTGCAGCGCGCCGTCGTTGTCGAGCGGCCCGACCATCACGAACGGCTCGCCGGTGGCGGCGAAGGAATGCAGGTCGAGCAGCACGTCGTGCTGGCCGAGCAGGGGGCACAGCCAGTTGGCCACCTGGTCCTCGAAGTCCAGCGGCGTCTCTTTCGGGAACAGGTCGCGGTTCAGGTTGCGCTCGCCGTTGCGGGTGTTCTGGGCATAGGCCAGCGGATTGACGATCGGGACGAAGGTGACGCTGCCCGCCGCGATGTGCAGGACGCCGCTGTCGATTTCTTCCATGACCCGCTGGATCGCCTTGGTGCCGCACACTTCGTTGCCATGGGTCGCGCCCATGATGATGACGCGTGGGCCGGCTGCGAGGCCGGTGTAGTTGATGGATTTGAATTGAAAGTTGCGGGCGGAAGTCATAGGTAGCGTGGCTGGGAAAGAAAAGGTGGCGGTATTCTATCGGTAAACGTGGGCACGGTGAGAATGGCGAGGCTGCCGGCGGGGCACAGGCTCTCCGTTCCTGCCGCTCGCCTTGCCCGAACGGCGGGCGAAACCAGACAGACGTCGACAGCCCAGTCCCTTGATGGCCTTAAATTGACTTTTGCCAAGTCTCCTTATCGGTCGTTCGCCACAATGACATCTTGCTCCTGCGTTCGCTCGGAAAGGTCCCGGTTCACCATCGGCTAGGCAGGAATTTCATAGGGCGTCTACGTCAGAGCGGGTTATGTCAGTCGATCTCGAAAGCTTTTGTCACCATCTTCGCCTTCACGCTTTGCCACCATTCGGACAAGGAAAATGTGGAGAATATGTCCGACGTGCTCTTCAGGCAGCCGGGGCAGACATCAAACCTCCGTACGTTGGTTCGGCTAAGGATTACGGCCCGGTGTTGCTCCGGTTGGGGTTCCATCCTGTCGCGGTGACAAATCCTGACGGTTTCGGTTTCAGGCGTGGCGACATCATGGTCATGCAGCCGTGCGTTGGCTGGCGACCATTTGGGCATATCGCTGGATTCGACGGTCGAAACTGGATATCAGACCATATCCAAAGAGATTTCTGGGCTGGTCCCGGATACAGAAAGCAAAGGCCTGCATATGCCGTGTATCGCTACTAAAAAACTTTTTGCAGCCATCGCTGTCGCGGTGGCGAGCCTCACCGCCAGCGCAGCCGAGTATGCTCATCCACCGAAATATCTTGTCGAGCCAGTGTTCGGTCTGAAAGTAGAATTTGCAGATGGAAAATTGGAGCCATTACCGGAACAGATCCGCGCCGCGTGCGTGCAGATGGCGGACAACGAGACCTGGACCGGACGCCAGTGGATATTCGGCGCCGTCAAGAGCGGTGAGGCGACTTATTATCTGGTTAGCGGCTACTTCGAGCGACGGCATCCAGGCCCTGGCGAGCTGCGATATCATCAACCGGATCAAGGCGGCATCTATGTCGTAAAAGGAAAGGATTGTGGCGGCGATCCGGCGCGCGAGGTGTTCGAAGTCAGGGATTTCGAGCAGATTCCCAAGCCGGTACTGGAACGGCTTGCTCGTGATGCAAAGGCCAGGCTTGTTTGCGCGATTGGAGGCGAGAGTCGCTTGCGGGCCGAGTTCAAGAAACAACGCGTCACGTCCGATCGATTGACTCCCGAACTGGCCGTCGCTTTCAAGCCATATTTCTGAACGTGGGGTCGCAATATCCCTTACTTCTACCTGCGCCTCTTCCAAATCATTGGTGCGACAGTTGTCCAGCGGTCGGCAAGACTCAGCCCTGCGCCTCGATGACCCCGAACCCTGCCGGCGCGTCGCCCAGGTAGGCCAGCACCGCATGCGCCTGGATATTGGCGTCGTACTGGGCGTTGGCGGCGATGGCGGCGCGCAGCCCCGGCACGATGTCCGGCGTATGCGGCTGGCGGTAAGCCTTGATCAACAGGTGTACCAGGTCGGCGGGCGCATCGGCGCGGCGCAGGCGCGATTCGATGATGGACAGCAGCGCGCGCTGCATGCGCGGGGTGGGATTGCGGATCTCGCCGAACACATAGGGCGTGTTGGCGATCGCGGCGCAGACGATGCTTTCCATCCGGTCGGCCTTGTAGTCGGACGGGATGTCGAAATACGCCTTGTTCCAGCGGGTGTGCGGATAGGCGTGGCCGGGCGGGAAGCGGTCGGCGTTTTCCAGGCCCATGGCCCGGCTTGCGCGCGACCACAGGTCGCCGAGGGTGTCCAGCAGTGCCATTACGAGATGTCTTGCGCTTGTGTCATCCCGCGAGTGTAGCGCATGGCCGGGAACCTCGCATAGGGGGGGCAGCAGGGCGGTTGGGGGCGCCCTGCCGCCGTTCGTTCAGGCAAACCTGCCGGCCCTGAAATCCTCCACCGCCTGCTGCAGCTCGGCCTGGGTATTCATCACGAACGGACCATACTGCGCGATCGGTTCGTTCAGCGGCCGTCCGGCCAGCACCAGCAGGCGGGTCTTTGCAGCCGCCTTGATGCGCACGCCGTCGGCGCCGGGCGCATTGTCGAGGATCGCCATGCGCGCCTGGCCGACCCCTTTGCCCTCGATCACCGCCTCGCCGCGGAACACGTAGACGAAGGCGTTGTGCCCGGCCGGAATCGGCTGCTCGAACGTCACGCCGGCCGGGATCTCCAGGTCGAGGTACAGCGGCTCGGTATGCGCACGCTGCACGGCCCCGGTCACGCCGTGGGTGGCGCCGGCGATCACCTGCACCGTCACGCCGTCGTCCAGCGACAAGCGCGGCACCTCCTCGAGCGGGATGTCGCGGTACCAGGGTTCGACCATCTTGTCGCTGGCCGGCAGGTTCAGCCACAGCTGGAAGCCTTCCATCAGGCCCTCGTTCTGCTCCGGCATCTCGGAGTGGATCACGCCGCGGCCGGCCGTCATCCACTGCACGCCCCCATCGGTGATCATGCCTTCATTGCCGGCGCTGTCGCGGTGGCGCATGCGCCCGGCCAGCATGTAGGTGATGGTCTCGAAGCCGCGGTGCGGGTGTTCCGGGAAGCCGGCGATATAGTCGCCCGGCTTGTCGCTGCCGAAGGCGTCGAGCATCAGGAACGGGTCGAGGCGGCGCTGCAGGGGACCGGTCAGCACGCGGTTGATCTTCACGCCCGCGCCGTCCATCACGAACTGGCCGTTGATGATGCGCTCGACGCCGCGCGTTTTCTGGATGGGGGTGGTGGCAACTGCGGTGTTCATGCTGTTCTCCTGTGGGTTGCGCCGCCTGGCGGGCGACAGATTACGCCAAAGCCACTTCGATGGCCGCGTTGGCCGCGGCCTGGCCCTGGGCCACGGCCTCCGGTCCCATTGCCATGCCCGACGAATAGATGAAGGTGTGGTCGTTCAGGCCGAGGAAGTTCAGCAGCGCGCGCATCTGCGGCACCTGCGGGTCGGCGCTTTCGTCGTACACGCCGCCGCGGGCCGCGGCCACGTACACCTTCTTGTTCTTGAGCAGGCCTTCCGGACCGGTCTCGGTATAGCGGAAGGTCACGCCGGCGCGGGCGATCGCGTCGAACCAGCTTTTCAGTTGCACCGGCATCGCGAAGTTGTACATCGGGGCGCCGAGCACGATCACGTCGGCCGCCTGCGCTTCCAGGATCAGCGCATCGTCCTGCGCCACGCGCGCCGCCTGTTCCGGGCTGCGCTGCTCAGGCGGGGTGAAGAGGGCGCCAACGGCGGCGCCGTCCAGCAGCGGATGCGGCTGGGCGCCGAAGTCGCGCCGCACGACGGTCGCGCCCGGGTTGGCGGCGGTCAGCCTGTCGACGATCTGCTGGGTGACGCGGGTCGATTCCGATGCGTCGCCGCGAACGCTGGTGGTGATGTGCAGGATGTTCATGGTAAGCCCCTTCGTGTTGGTGGAGAGTTTCGATGGGGACACTTTAGCAATTCCAAAATCAATCTGGAAGCCAGTAGAATGGATAACATTATTCTGCTGATGGGACAATCATGGACGTGGAACCGAATGACTTGCTGCTGTTCGCGCGGATCGTCGAGTCGGGCAGCTTTACCCGCGCCGCCGAGCGCGTCCACCTGCCCAAGTCGACCGTCTCGCGGCGCCTGGCGCTCCTCGAGACGACGCTGGGCGAACGCCTGCTGCAGCGCACGACCCGCAAGCTGGTGGTCACCGAATTCGGCGCCAGCCTGTACGAGCATGCGCGCCGCCTGGCCGACGAAGTCGACGCCGCCGGCGCGCTGGCCCAGCACCGCCAGGGCGAACCAAGCGGCAAGCTGCGCATCTCGGCGCCGGGCGACTTCGCCAACAGCGGCCTCTATGAAGTGATCGCGCGCTTCCTGGAGCGCTATCCCGCGGTCCGGCTCGAGATGGACCTGACGCCACGCCGGGTCGACCTGGTGGCGGAGAACTTCGACATCGCGATCCGCATGGGGGATCTTCCGGACGATGCGACCCTGAGCGCGCGTCCGATCACCCTCGAGCAGCCCGGCCTGTACGCTTCGCCCAGCTATCTGGCGCGGCGCGGCATTCCCGAGCATCCCGACGATCTCGACGCGCACGACGTGTTGTGCATCCTGAGCCGCACGGGCGGCGCCGCGCCGTGGACCTTGATGCGCGGGAAGGTGCGCTGGGAGCGTGCGCTGAACGCGCGGCTGACGGCCAATTCGCCCGACCTGCTGGCGCGCATCGCCTCGCGCGGCGCGGGCATCGCGCTCAGTTCCTCGATGTTCGCCCAGCCCTATATGCAGACGGGCGAGCTGGTGCGGGTGCTGCCGGAGTGGGATATGCCCGGCGCGAACGGCTGGGCGGTATTCCCGAGCCGTAAGCTCATGCCGGCCAAGACCCGGGCCTTTCTGGAGATGATCGAATCGGCGTGCACCGAGAAGGGCCACAGCCCGCATGCCGCGGTGGCCGCGTTCAAGGCGCGCGCCGCGCTGAAGGATGGCGTTAGCGAGGCTGGCTGACCGGGTGTTCGCCCATCGGTTCGCCCAGGCGCACCTTGCCCTCGGGCGCCCAGGCCGGGTTGAAGGCGATGGCGCCGCGCTGGAACAGCATCACCACGGTCGAGCCGAGCAGGAAGCGGCCCATTTCCTCGCCTTTTTTCAGGGTCACCTGGCCCGGCTCGTAGTGCCACTCGCAGATGCGCGGCATGCGCGGCGGATTGACCACGCCATGCCAGACGGTGGCCATGCTGCCGACGATGGTCGCCCCGACCAGGGTCATCACGAACGGCCCGAATTCGTCGTGCTCGAACACGCACACCACGCGCTCGTTGCGCGCGAACAGGCCCGGCACGCCGCGCGCCGTGGTCGGATTCACCGAGAACAGCTTGCCCGGCACATAGATCATGCGCGTCAGCCGTCCATCGCACGGCATGTGGATGCGGTGGTAGTCCTTGGGGCTCAGGTACAGGTTGGCGAAGTGGCCGTGCTGGAAATGCGCGGCCAGCGCCGCGTCGCCGCCGACCAGTTCGCTCGTGGTGAACTTGTGGCCCTTGGCCTGGAAGATCTGGTGGTCGTCGATGTCGCCGAGCTGGCTGATGGCGCCGTCCACCGGGCATACATAGTCGCTGTCCGCCAGCGGACGCACGCCGTCGCGCAGCGGACGGGTGAAGAATTCGTTGAAGCTGGGGTAGCTGGCGATGTCCGGGTTGGCCGCTTCGCTCATGTCGACGCCGTACTTGCCCACGAACCAACGGATCAGGCCGGTCGTCATCGACCCGCCCTTGTGGCCGGCGACGCGGCCGGCTAAGTTGGTCATCGCCTGCTTCGGCATGACGTATTGCGGCAAGACTTTTATGCGGGACACGGGCGATCGCCTTTCTTCGAAAAGTGCGCATTATAGCGGCCTTACCACAGCGGGCGTGCTACAGCGAAAGTGCCGAATGGAAACGACATTTCCATGTCAAGGCATGCCCGAGTGTACTCCAGGTGGTAGCGCAGTGGCGAACGCTGGGTGACATGCTTTTAAATGGAACTCAAGGTTGCTAGGATAAGGAAATTCACAGTTCTTTATGTTAGAAGAATAAACTACCATTTACATGTTTACATATTGCCAATGAAGGGCATATATTTCCTCCATACATACCCAATAACGAGGAGATATCCCTGTGAGAACGCCGAGCCGATCCCGCCGTCCCGCTTCCCTCCTGATGCTGGCGGCCTTTGCCGGCCCCACGTGCGCACAGCAGGAAGAACCCGCCGTACCGGTCTCTCGAGTGGAAGTCAAGGGCAGCAGCGCCAGCTACGACCCGCGCCGCGACGACACGGCGACCCGCACCGTGATCGGGCGCGAGGAACTGGGCCGGTATGGCGACCGCTCGGTGCTCGACGTCCTCAAGCGGGTGCCGGGCGTGACGGTCGACACCAACCAGGCACGGGGCGGCACGATCCGGATGCGCGGACTAGGAGCGGGTTACACGCAAATCCTGATCAACGGCGAGCGCCCACCGGGCGGTTTCGACTTCGATTCCCTGTCGCCCGACGTCATCGAACGCATCGAGGTGCTGCGCGCCGCCACCGCCGACCTGTCGACCCAGTCGGTGGCCGGCACCGTCAACATCGTGCTGCGTCGCGTGGCGAAGGAACGCGAGCGCCAGCTCAAGCTGGGGATGCTGCAGTCGTCGCAGTTCAGGGGCCCGAATGCGGCGTTGCAGCTGAGCGAACGCGGCGAGGGTTTCGCGTGGTCGCTCGCCGGCGACGCGACAGCGGAACGCTACGACCGCGCCTGGAGCATCTTCGAAGAGACGGTCGCGCCAGGCGGCGCGGTCGACCTGATGCGCATGACGAGCGCGCCGGAAGAGGGCCGCATGCGCAGGATGAACCTGACCCCGCGTTTCGAGTGGACGCTGGCGGATGGCGACACGATCAGTGTCGAGACCTTCATCAACGTCAATCGCTTCCGCAATCGCACCCATTTGTCGATCGCGACCGATATCGGCCTGCCTCCCCCGGTCCCCGACCAGCACACGCGGATGCGGGCCGACGCCGAAGACCTGCGCACCGACCTGAAATGGACCACCGAACTCGATTCCGGCGCGACCCTGGAAACCAAACTGGGGTTCAGCGGCGAGAATGCCGACAACACGATCTTGCGCCAGGGCGCCGATCGCCTTGGCGTGCCCGTGACCGACGGCCGGGTCGATTCCGGCTGGCGCGATCGCGGCGCCAATTCGACCGGCAAGTACATGCGCAAGCTGGAGAATGGCCACGCCATCGCGGCTGGCTGGGACGGCGGGATCGGCTGGCGCGACGAGATGCGGCGCGAGCGCGACGCGATCCGCGTCTTTCCGCCCGACCTGCCGCTCGACGAAACGTTCGAGGCGCGCGTGGCGCGCATGGCGGTGTACGTCCAGGATGAGTGGAACATCACGCCGCAGTGGTCGATGTACCTGGGCATGCGTTGGGAGGGCATCCGTATCCGCGCCTCGGGCGACTCCTTCGCATCGACCCGCAGCAGCTCCAACGTCTGGAGCCCGATCCTGCAGACCTTGTGGAAGATCCCGGAACGCAAAGGCGATCAGCTGCGCTTTGCGGTGACCCGCACCTACAAGGCGCCGGACCTGTGGAACCTGCTGCCGCGCCGCCAGGTTTGGGAAAACAACAGCGCTACCGAGGCCGATTTCCAGGGCAATCCGGCGCTCAAGCCCGAACTGGCCTGGGGCGTGGATGCCGGTTACGAACACTATTGGGCCGAGAACGCGATGGTCACGCTGCGCACATCGCTGCGCCGCATCGAGGACTACACCAGCAACCGCATCTACTTCGACGGCTACCGCTGGATCTTTACGCCGGTGAACGACGGCCGCGCCGAGGTCCGCACGCTTGAACTGGAAACCAGGTTCCCCCTTGCGTCGCTGTTCGCGCAAGCGCCGGCGATCGATGTGCGCGCTGGCGTGAGCCGTCATTGGGCGCGCGTGAAATCAGTCCCGGGCCCCGACAACCGGCTGGAGCGGCAGACGCCGTTGTCGGCCAACGTCGGTCTGGACTACAAGGCGGGAGCGTTGGCGCTGGGCGGCAGCGCCGCCTTCACGCGTAACGGGCAGGTGACGGTGACGGCCAACCGCGGTTACTACTCGGAAGCGCGCACCGACCTCGAAGCCTATGCGGCGTGGCGCTTCGACCCGAAACGGCAGGTTCGGTTGTCGATATCGAACCTCGCGCACGAGGACTCGGGCTTCGAAGTGACCTACGCCGATCCGGTCGCCGGCGTCGAGAAGCGCCGCTTCCATTATCCGGGCGCGGTGCGCATCCAGGCGAACTATGAGCTGAAATTCTGACTGCGGTTGAACTGTCGAACCCGACTCAGACCAGCCGCACCGCCACCGCGCCCAGCGCCGCCAGGGCGGCGCCGCAGATCCGGGCGCGGGTGGCGCGCTCGCGCAGCACGAACACCGCGATCGCGGTGGCGAACACGATCGAGGTTTCGCGCAGGGCGGCGACCACCGCGACGGGGGCCCGGGTCATCGCCCACAGCGCCATGCCGGCACGGCTCAGGCCTTCACGCCGGCATATTGATGGCTGCGGAAGTAGCGCCAAGCCACGAACAAGGCCACCGCCTGCATCGCCGCGCACACGAAGAAGCTGCTGCCGACGCGCCAGTCGCCAGGGGGCAGGTGACTGACCGCGCCCAGGATGGCGGTGCCGAGCAGCGGCGTGAAGATCACCCCCAGGCTGCCGATCGACTGCAGGGAGCCCATCAGCTCGCCCTGCTGCTCGGGCGGCGACGATTTCGATACGATGCCCTGCAGCGCCGGATTGGTGGCGTAGGCCAGCACGTTGGCCAGGATGAAGACGTACAACATCCAGCCCTGGGTGGCCAGGCCGTAGGCGAGGAAGGTCAGCATGCCGGAGGCGAGGGCCAGCAGCGCCAGTCGCACCTCGCCGAAGCGCCGGATCAGGATGCCGAGCAGCCCGGCCTGGACCACGACCGAACCGAGGCCGACGCAGAACAGGGCGACGCCGTTGTCGCGCGGGGTCCAGTCGAAGCGGAAGGTGGTGTACAGCACCCAGGTCGACTGCAGCATCATCTGGGCGAAGGTCGACAAGGTGATGACGACCACCAGGCCGCGGATGTCCTCGCGCCGCGCCAGGCGCAGCAGGGCCGTGAGGGGATTCAGGCGCGCCAGCTTGAACGGCTCGCGGCGCTCGGCCGGGAGCGACTCGGGCACCAGGAAGAAACCGTAGACGAAATTGGCGGCCGACAGCGCGGCCGCGACGTAGAACGGCAGGTGCAGGTCGGCGTCGCCGAGGACGCCGCCCAGCATCGGGCCGCAGATGAAACCCAGGCCGAATGCCGCGCCGATCTTGCCGAACGCCTTGGCGCGGTTCTCGCGGGTCGAGATGTCGGACGCGTAGGCCGCGGCGACCGACATGCTGGCCGAGGACATGCCGCCGATGATGCGGCCCACGAACAGCCAGGCCAGGCTGGGCGCCCAGGCGGTGATCAGGAAGTTCAGGCACATGCCGGCCATCGAGTACAGCAGCACCGGACGGCGGCCGATGCGGTCGCTGAGCGCGCCGAGCGCCGGCATGAACAGGAATTGCACGATCCCGAAGGTCGCCGCCAGCACCCCGTACCACAAGGCCCGCTTGTCCGGCCCATCGACGAACTGGTCGAGCAGCAGCGGCAGGACCGGGACGATCAGGCCGATGCCGAGCATGTCGATGAAGATGCAGACGAGGACGAAATTGAGCCGAGCGACGGGTTGCGGTAAGGCGGTCGAACTGGTCATAGACACCTCGGTCAATACGGGTGGCTTATCTTAACATTGCAATAAAGTGGTTGAGTAGGTAGCCTGGCTTGGCCCATCTATCGCGTCGAAATAGAAAGCCTGCGTCCGAGCTGGCAGCGTAACTCGTCAACCGGCCTTCAAGAGGAAAACCTTGGCGCCTTATTCTAGAAATTTCCTATAGTCAATCCCGGCCTTTTTTTTGATTAGCACCACATCTAATTCGACACGCAACTCGAATTCTCGGATCGTGGTGTTCATGTTAAAAAAATCTCGCTTGACTTTATTCTCATCAATTCGTTACCATCGTGTGAAGTTAGCAAGCTCACAAATCAGTACTTTCAGCCAGAGCAGACCTGTGCCAATCCGTCCTTGGTGGCTGTTCGGAGAGACATTATGAAGAGCTCTATCTTTCTTCCCATCTTTACGCTCGTGGTACTTGCTGGCTGTGCAAGCAAGTCTGAATCGTTTGTTCGTAATGAACCGTTATGTCAATCGGGTACAAAGCCCGTCGTGCTCATTCTGGCGCCTGGAAATATTCAGAAAGCGTGCCGCGACAAGATTGATGGCACTGGAGTCGATCTTCCTTTTCCGAACCAGAATGTGCCTCGGGCACGCCAAGTGTTTTCTTCTGAGGATTCAGACATTCCTGCCACGTTTGTAGGGGTATCAATTTCGGGCGGAGGCAGTCGTGCAGCGGTGTTCGGGATGGCAGTCCTGGAACGGCTTGATCAGCTGGGAATTCTGAAACATGTTTCTGCTATTTCTACGACGTCGGGCGGGGGGCTAGCCGGCGCATATTATGCCTTGAAAGGGAGCGACATAAATTGGAGTCATGCACATGATTTGATGGCTGCTGATTATTTAGCCCCGTGGCTCAAGCGTAACATTGGCTTTGGTAGCTTGGTTTCAACATCGGTAACCAACAAGAATCGTAGTGATGTTATGGCAGAGGTATTTGATACACACGTTTTTGGCGGCCGTACCTATGGGGATCTTGGTACGTTCATCCCTGGCAGCGCACCAATTTGGCTCGCAAACGCGACGGAACTTGGATTTTCAAAGCGTTTTACTTTTGGAGTGGCTGACTTTAATCAGATTAACTCCGATCTTAAGAAGGTTCCAATTTCACGAGCAGTAATGACTTCGGCTGCATTCCCAGGAGTATTTAATACTCTTGCATTAAAAAACTACTTTTCCAGTTCGGTCGCACCTGGATTTCAGCTCGAGGGCGGTGTGCGCTACACACACCTGATCGATGGAGGACCTACCGACAACCTCGGAATTGAATCCCTGCTCAAACTAGCGGGAACACATAGGGCGTTCCGAGCGAGTGATTTGAACAGAGACGAAAAAATCGAACGCCAGGGTGACTGCTTGCTAATCGTGGTCGACGCTTACGCACGAGGAGTGCCAACCCGCTATTTGAGTAAATCAGATTTGCGCGGGGTCACCGGACACTTAGTAGATCTGAATTTCTTCGATGCAATCAATGCCATGCTCGGAGTGCGGCGGAATGACTTGCTCGGCTATCTTGGTCTGGACGACGGCGGATCATTTGGGCTCAGGGGGAACCAGTTTGTCTATTTCGATGCTCCGGTCCTAAGTCAGAAAATTCAAGCCGCACGTCGAGTTCAGCCGCAGGCCGCGATTCACCCAAATTACTATGCCGTTGATCTCCCATCCAAAATTGCGGCAGCGGAAGAGATCCCTAGATACCAAATGCGCTGCGCGGTGTGGCATATCAACCTGGGAGGGCTTGAGGCACTACCAGTGTTCGAACAGCCCATTACCGCGGAAGAATTGCCGAAGAGAATAAAGCCGGATGATACGCTGGCATTTCAGCGTGGTCTGCACGATGCCCTGGTTTCTCAAATCGGTACGAGTTTTCGCTTGGAAGGCCCCAAAAAATGTTCAGCCGACTTTCTGCGCTCGGCATTGCACAAGGCTGCGGATGCATTGGTGCTGGAAGATTATGCTTCAAGGCATTCTGTGTGTTCATGGATGCAGATGCATGGACTGGACGTCAGCGACAAATGCGGTAGATATGTGACTCCGCACTTATGGACTTCTCAACTGACCAGCACCGTGGAATTCGTCGGGCCTCGGACTTCACTCGGACTTGAAACCAACGAGGTTAATTGCCGCTGACTGGGTATAAGTCACCAAGCGATTGAGCGGCGAAAGCGGCCGACGGCTTCCCTTAAGGGCCCTTCGAAAAACCGTCGCGAGCGGCAGCAGTTTCGGTCGCGAAGCGCAGCTGTACTAGAGTACAGCGAGCATCGCAGACCGAAAATGCAACGCGCAGCAGGTTTTTCGACGTGCCCCTAAGCGAGATAATTCACGCCGATGCGTTCCATTCGGCTGAAAAATCCTTTCTAAATGCGAGTATTTTAGCGAGCCTCTGGCGCCCTAAATCGCGCCCTGCCGTGGTCTGCATCATGTCCGGCAGCTTGCACAGCTTGACCATGATGTGGTCCAGCGCGTAACGGCGGTCATCGTAGTCGCGCTCTACGCCCAGCGGATCGCTGGGATGGGCCAATCCGCTTTCCATGCGTCCGGCGATATAGAACATCCGGGCCAGACCCACCAGGCCGAGGCCGTCCATGCGGTCGGCATCTTGCACGATCTTCGCTTCGATGGTCTCGGCGGGAATCGCCGCCGAAAAGCTGTGGGCCTCGATCGCGTGCGCCACGGCATCCAGTTTTTCGGGCGGGAAGCCGAGCTGGGCCAGCTGGTGGCGCGCCAGCCGCGCCGAGCGGCGGGACGCCTGGTCGCGTTCGGGGTCGTTCTTCGGCAGGTTGACCAGGTCGTGCAGGTAGGAGGCGGCCAGCACCACCAGGCGGTCGGCATCGGGATGGTGTTCCAGTAGCGCCTGCGCGGTGCGCCACACGCGGTCGAGATGGGCGCCGTCGTGGGCGCCGTCGGTGTCGGCGCTGCTGGCGGCCATCGCGGCCAGCCTGGTGCGCCAGCCGGCGAGATCGGTATTGCTCGTTGCGGTCATGTGGCTAGGTTCCAGTGTGATAGGCGGCACGGCGCGCTGCGACAGCGCGTCGGCTCGGGCATTCTTGTGGCGCGGAATCCAGCGCAGCCGCGCCTGCGGCAGCCGGGCCAGCAGGGCCAGCGCCTCGCTGCGCAGCAGGCCCAGGGCCGCCGCGTTGGCGCCATCGGGGGCGTGCACGTCGTCGATCACGACCTGGCTGTCGCCCAGCACCAGCAGGTCGGTCGCGCCATGGTCGATGGCCGCGCGCAGCACGGCGTTCAGGGCGCGGTATTCGGCTTCGCTGCTGTTGCCATGGCCGCCGTCGACGGACAGTTCGCAGCGCTGGCCGGCCGGTCCTTCGAGCACGGCGCCCAGGCCGCAGCGGCCCGGGTTCGGCCGCGCCGAGCCGTCGAACCAGGCGCGCCAGGCGCTGGCGTCGAGCCCGGCGCCGCGGGTGCGCGCGGCGACGACGCTGGCCTGGCGCCGCGCGGCCTGCAATTCGGCGTGCCGGCGCTGGGCCTGGCGCGCGGACAGCAGGCTGGCCAGGCCGGCGCTGCCGGCGCTGAGCAGCAGGATCCGTTCCAGCGCGTCAGCCTCCGGCATGCCGGTGTGCGCCGCCAGGCGCCGGGCGGCGGACAGCTCGGCCTTGAAGGCGGCGGCTTGCAGGGTGGCGGGATCGATCATGGCGAGAGCATAACCGATTCGCGATTGTTGACAGGTGTTAAGACTTTTGAAACACTCATCCTGTTGAACTCAACCACAGGAGAAGGTATGCGTCAGAATCGCCGTACTGTCAGTCTGTCCCTGTTCGCCGTGCTCGCCGGCGCCGGCCTGGCGCCGCTGCAGGCCATCGCGCAAGCCACTCAAGCCACCCGGGCCGCGGGCGTCGACAAGGCATCCGCCAAGCGCGCTCAGGGTGTCAAACGCTACACGATCGAGCAGTTCATGGCGACCACCTCGCTCACCGGCGCCTCGTTCAGCAAGGACGAGAAGCAGATCCTGTTCAGCAGTAACGAATCCGGCATCTTCAACGCCTACACGGTGCCGGTCGGCGGCGGCAAGCCGCGCGCGCTGACCGCGTCGAAGACCGACACCACCTACGCGGTCGGCTACTTCTACAACGACGACCGCATCCTGTTCACGCGCGACGGCGGCGGCGACGAGCAGAACCACCTGTACGTGCGCGAACTCGACGGCAAAGAGCGCGACCTCACGCCCGGCGACAAGCTGAAAGCATCGTTCGCCGGCTGGAAGCCGGACGGCAGCGGCTTTTATGTGGTCACCAACGAGCGCGATCCGAAGTTCTTCGATCTGTACCTGTATGACGCCGCCACCTATGCGCGCACGATGGTGTACAAGAACGACAGTGGCATGAACGTGTCAAGCATCAGCCGCGACGGCAACTGGCTGGCGTTCAACAAGCCCGCCACCACGTCCGACAGCGATGTCTACGTTTACAACCTGCAGACGCGCGCGATGAAGCACGTCACGCCGCACACGGAGCCGGCCAGTCACGCGGCCGAGACCTTCGACCCGGCATCGAAGCGCCTGCTGTTCACCACCAATGCCCAGGGCGAGTTCGCGCGCATCAAGGCCTATGACCTGGCCAGCGGCGCGACAAGCGATGTCGAGAAAGCCGACTGGGATCTGCTGGGCACCGGCTATTCGCGCAACGGCCGCCACCGCGTGAGCATGGTCAACCGCGACGGCAGCATCGAAGTGCGCCTGTACGACGATGCAGGCAACCCGGTGGTCTTGCCCAGGCTGCCGGGCGGCGAGATGCGCCAGGTGACCTTTTCCGACAGCGGCAACCTGATGGCGTTCTACCTCAACGGCGACCGCTCGCCCAGCAACCTGTACGTGCACGATTTCAGGAACGGCAAGACGTCACAGCTGACGCGCAGCCTGAACCCGGAAATCGACCCGAACGACCTGGTCGAGGCCCGGGTGGTGCGCTTCAAGTCCTTCGACGGCATGGTGATCCCGTCGATCTACTACCGGCCGAAGGGCGCGTCGCCGGGCGCGAAAGTGCCGGCAGTGGTGCTCGTGCACGGCGGGCCGGGCGGCCAGACCATGCGCGGCTACAGCGCCCAGATCCAGTACCTGGTCAACCACGGCTATGCGGTCCTGGGCATCAACAACCGCGGCAGCTCGGGCTACGGCAAGACCTTCTTCCGCGCCGACGACCGCAAGCACGGCATGGAGCCGCTGTGGGACTGCGTCGAGGCCAAGACCTGGCTGGCCAGCCAGGGCGATATCGATCCGGAGCGCATCGGCATCATGGGCGGCAGCTACGGCGGCTACATGACCCTGGCGGCGCTGGCCTTCCGGCCCGAGGCGTTCAAGGTCGGCATCGACATCTTCGGCGTCAGCAACTGGGTGCGCACGCTGGAAAGCATTCCGCCGTACTGGGAAGCGCAGCGCAAGGCGCTGTACGACGAGATCGGCGACCCGGTCAAGGACAAGGCGTTCCTGGTCGCGACCTCGCCGCTATTTCACGCCCATCACATCCGCAAGCCGCTGATGGTGATCCAGGGCGCCAACGATCCGCGTGTGATCAAGGCCGAGAGCGACGAAATCGTCGAGGCGGTGCGCAAGAACCAGGTGGAAGTCGAGTACGTCGTGTTCGACGACGAGGGCCACGGCTTCTCCAAGAAAAAGAATGCAGCCGTGGCGAACGCGAAGATCCTCGCCTTCCTGGACAAGCACCTGAAGTCCTGAGTCCTGAGTGCTATCCCGGCCGCGCCGCGGTTCAGTAGCGGTAAGGATCGTTCGGGCGGCGATCGTGGCGGTTGCGCACCCCGTCGCCATCGCGGTCGCGGTCATGGCGGTCGCGGATGCCGTCGCGATCGCGGTCGCGTCCGTGGCGGCGCTCATGCTTGTGGTAGTGGCGGTCGTGGTCGCGGTCCCAGCGGTCATGGCCGCGCACATGGTGTTTCGGTGGACCGTAATGGCGCGAGGGGCCGCGGTCCCAGCGCGACGGCTCCATCACCCAGCGTCCGCTCCGATGGTGCCAGCTCGGTGGAGCGTACACATAGCCGGGACGCGCCGAAATGTAGTGGCCCGGCACCCAGTGGTGGCGATGCGATCGCCATTCCCAGAAGCCGGGCGCCCAGACGTAGCCGCGGCGCGGGGCGGGAACGACTTCATAGATGGGCGCGGGCGGCGCGGAGCCGATCACGATCGAGATATGGGGCTGGGCGTGCGAGGCCAATGGGGTGAAGGCTGCGGCGCCGATGGCGATCAGGGCTGCAATCAACAGAGGGGATTTCATGTTCGTCTCCAGATCCTTGAGCGGATGCGATGGAATATAGCAATCCGGAAAACGAAACGTGGCGTTTGAAGCAAGTTCTTACAACTGAAACAGATCGGCCGAAAGCGCACGGAAAAAAATGCGCGACAAGCGGCGCCCGGTCGCCGCGCGCCGCGTCATGGCGGCACGCCGGCGACGCAGACGGATCACATGCGGCTCCCGACGGTGACGGTGTCCGCGGCCAGCAGTTGCGCTTTCTCGACGGCGTCCAGGCGCTTTGCGCTGACCGTGACGACCGCCATCTTGTCGCCGCTGGCGATGGCGGCGTCGCCGATGCTGTAGCCGTTGGCATGGGCATCGGGAACCTTGGCCAGGTAGCCCGCCGGGACGGCGACCAGGGCGGCGGCGATGAAGATGGCTTCCATGTGCTTGAGGACGTTCATTTTGCGGCTCCTTCGAGGGTGGTTGGTGTGTCGATGTGTCCACTGTAGGCCAGGCGCCGCGCCGTCTCCAGCGGGATGCGACGAGCCGCAAGAAACGGGGCGTGAGCTGCGTTCGAGCGCGCATGAACGTTGCCGCCGCCCGGCGTTTTCATGCTCCCCCAGCTAGCACAGCGCGAGGGGCGCAGGGGCGCCGCAACCACCGGATGACAGGCATGTTCATTTCGCTCATCGGCCAGCTGGCGGCCGCGCGCACGGCGCGGCGCCGCTCCCGCAACCTGCGCGCCGGCGCACGTGCCTCCAGCGCCAGCGGCGGCTGGTCCCTTTCGTTCGGCCCGGCCTGGCTGTGGGCGGTGCTGTTCGTCGTCCTTGGCGGGGCCGTGGCGCTGGCGCTGCATGCGCGCGCGCTGCCGGACGGCGCGGCCGAGACGCCCGGCGCGGTGGCGCTGGGCGCCCTGCAGCCGATCGCGCCGGGGCTCGACTTCGTGGTCCCGCGCGCGAGCGGCGTCTCGCTCACCCAGCACGGCGGCCTGGCCCTGCTGGTGGCGAGCGGCATGCGCGCCGGCCCGGCGCTGCGGGTCGACCTGTGCACGCAGATGCTCGACCCGGGGCGGCCGCGCATGCTGCCGCTGCGCATCGGCTACCCCTTCGACGAGGCGGCGCAAATCGCGAGCGCCGGCAGCGCGCCGCCGCGCAGCGTGCTGCTGGCGCGGCCCGGTTCCGGCATGCCGCGCATCGACGTGACGGGCAATGCCGGCGCCGCCGGCGCCGGGCTGGCGGTCGCCTGGAACGCCGCCACCGCCACGGCGGCCTGGACCGGCGACGCCAGCGGCGGCAACGTCACGCGCGCGCGCCAGGGCGAGGCCTTGCTGGGAACGAGCGGCTGGCTGCTGTGGGGCGCCGGGCCGGAAAGCGAGGCGCTGCGCTTCACGCGCCAAGCCAGCGCCGCCTGCCCGCAGGCGGGCGAGCTGGTGCTGCATCATTACCAGCAAGGCGCCACCGGCGGCGCGGCCCTGGTCCAGGCCTTCCCGGCCCAGGGTGCGCCCGTGCAGCTGCGCCTGGCGCCGGGCGCGTGGCAGGTGCCGCTGCGCCCCGGGCCCGGCATGGAAGACCAGGCGCTGTTCGAGGCGCTGCGCGCGCGCGGCCTGCTGCGCGTGGGGGCCGACGGCCTGGTCGAGCTGGCGCCGCGCGACCTGGCGGCCTGGCGCGAGGCCGGCCAGGAGGCGCGCGCGCCGTTGCCGGGTTGGGAAGGGCAGGTGCTGGACGCCGGCGACGGGCGCCTGCTGGAGCGCCTGCACCACCGCGCCGACGGCGCCTACGTGCGCGAACAGGTGCGCATCTTTAACAGCGAGCGGCGGCTGGTGGCCTGGCGCACCCGTCCGGGCGCCGACGCGGTCTGGCATGCGCTGGTCGGCGGCGCGCCGGCGCCGCGCGTGGCCGGCCTGCCGGTGGCCGCGATGCGCCTGTTCGCGCGCCTGCCGGAAGGCTGGGAGCCGTGGCAACGGGTCGGCGGCTGGGAGGGCGGCCGTGAGGGCGGCCGTGAGGGTGGCCATGAGGGAGCGCTGGTGACCTTGCACACGCCGGCCGCCGGCCAGCCGGTCGAGCTGCTGGTGGCGGGCCGGGTGCGCAGCGTGACCGGCGCGCGGGTGCTGGTCCAGGGGGCCTGCGACGGGCGTGCCTGCCCTGATCGCGAGGCGGTGCAGCATCTGGTGCTGGCGCCGCTGGCCGGGGCGGCCGCGATCGCGGTGCGGGTCGAGCCGCTCGACCTGGCGGCGATGTCGGGCGGCGCCGACGCCGCCTATCGGCACCTGGCCATGGTCGATGGCCGCCTGGCCTGGCAGGCGCTGCCGGCCGGCGGCAGCGCCGGGGGCGCACGGCCTGCCGCCGTGCCGGTACGCCTGCGCGACCGCCATGGCGAATCGTTGTGGGCCGACGGCGCGCCGTCCGAAGCGGCGCTGCAGGCCGGCCTGGCGCCGCTCTTGGGCGTGCACCGCCAGCACGACGGCAGCGTGGCCGGCATGCTGGCGCGCCTTGGCGGCGCCAGCCACGAGGCGCAGCTGAGCCTCGACCTGGGTCTGCAGGCCAGGGCCCAGCAGCTCCTCGACTGCATCGGCCAGCGCGGTGGCCGCTGGGACGGCCAAGCCTGCGTCGGCGGCATTGACGCCCAGCCGGAACGGCGCGCCGGCCTGGTCCTGCTGGACGCCGGCAGCGGCGACATCCTGGCCGCGGCCTCCAGCGGCGCCGGCCAGGCCGATCCCGGCCGCTGGGGCGAGCTGCGCGACTTCGACCGCGCCGATCCGGCGCGCAGTCCGCTGCGCAGTGCCGCCTTCCAGCACGACGGCGGCGCGCACCGCGCGCCCGGCTCGACCTTCAAGGTGATCACCGCCCTCGGCCTGGAGGATGCGGCGCGCGGCGACGCCCGCCTGGACGGCTTGCTGCAGGGCTTGCCCCTGGCGGAGGTGGACCGGCTGGCGCACGAGGGCGGCTACGGCTTTCGCACCCAGGCGCCCAGCTACCCGTTCGATGGCAACCGCGCCCGCATCACCAATTTCCGCGACCAGGTCACCAGCACGCGCGCCCAGGACGGTCGCCTGGGCCTGGCGCAGGCGATGGCGCACAGCGTCAATACCTGGTTCGCCTGGGGCGCCGAACTGAGCGACCGCACGCTGATGGGACAGCCAGACGGCGGCATGCCGGGGGCGCGCGAGCTGGAGCCGGGCGCGCTGGATGCGGTGCGGCCGGTGGCGGCGATGGCGGCGCGGCTCGGCTTCGGCCGGCCGCTGCGGCTCGACGGCGGCCTGTTGCCGCTGGACTACCGCTGGAGCGAGTGGGATGCGCTGCAGGCCAGCGCCTCCCGCCTCGACCCGGTCCAGAGCCGCCATGAACTGCGCCAGATGGCGATCGGGCTGCGCATGCAGACCACGCCGCTGCAGATGGCGCTGGTGGCGGCGGCGGTCGGGGAGGGCCGCACGGTGGCGCCGCGCCTGCTGATGTCGCTCGACGGCCGCGCGGCGCGGGTGGCGCCGGGCGAGCCGCTGGGCGTACGCCTGGACCGCGTGCGCGCCGGGATGAAGGGTGTGATCGACGGCGGCACCGCGGCCGGGGCGTTTCGCGCCGCCGGCCTCGACCTGCTCCGTCCCGGCCTGTATGGCAAGACCGGCACGGCGCCGGCCGGGCAGGACGGCCTGGCGACGGTCTGGTTCATGGGCTGGCTCGAGCCGGGCAGCCTGCCGGGCCAGACCGGGCGGCTCGCCTTCGCCGCTTTCGTGAGCCATTCGGCGGCCACCGGCGGCGGCCACGCGGCCCCGGTCGTGGCAGCCTTGTTGCAATCGATGCAAGCGTCGGTGACAGGGCAGTCGTTGGAAAAGAGGTACAAATAAGGCTCTCCTGCGCGCCTCAAGACCGTGGTTGTATGGCATCATCTATTTCAATCCGCAACAATTGCGGGGTGAAACAGAGGATGGGCAAGGTATGCGTTTGCCGGGAACCCGGTATCAGGAACACGGTTGGGAGCAGGTCCGCAAGCTGCTGGGACATTGTTCCCTGCAGGCGTGCGCCCGGCTCGGGCCGGCCTCCTTGCTTGACCCCGATCCGGAACAGTCGCTTGCCGCCTATGTCGACGCGGTCGCCAGCGCCCTCCATGCGGCCGGCGCGCGCGCCGACATGTACGGCAACAGCGATGGCAACAGCTATGGCGACACCTGCGGCGAACTCGCGCTGATCCTGGTCTACGAACTGCAGGCGCGCCCGTCGGACTGGGTGACCCTGTGCACGGCGGTGGCCGCCGAGCATGCGCGTAGCGGCGCGTTCTGGAACCTGGCCGGCGGCGAGGCGCAGTTACGCAAGAAATTCAACGACCTGTACGCGGTCTTGCGCGACAAGGTCGACAGCGACAACTACCAGATCGCGTGCGGCCGCCCGTGCAGTCCCAACCGCATGTACGCCTACCGCATGTTGGACACCGCCTGGCATGAGGTCGCGCGCCTGTTCGCGGCCTGGCGCGAGCATGCGCCGCAAGTCGGCGCCATCCTGGGCCGCGAGGTGGCGGCGATGCCGATCGAGGCGCGCCAGCTGCGCACGGGCGGCGACTGCAAGCCCGAATGGATCATGCGCTGGAGCGAAAGCCTGGAGCTGCATACTGGCGCGCCGGGCCCGCTGCACACCAGGTCCAAGCGCTTCGCCGCCCTCAAGAACAATCCCGGGAAGATCGGCGCCATGCTGCGCGAGATCGGCGAATACGAACTGCTGTCAGCCAACCGCGACCAGGACTGGCTGCACGACGCGCGCGAGGCCGACGCCTGGCTGGACGACTACTGGCGCGTGCTGGATGAATCGGAACAGGGCGCCACGCCCGGTCCCGACCTGATCCTCGAAGCGCGCCAGGACGCGCTGGACGTCATCGACGGCGCCGAACCCGAGGCGGCAATCGATGACGACCCGGTCGAGGCGCAGGAGACCGCGCGCCTGGCCCTGGTCGCCGAGCAGGTTTCACTCCCCCCCAACTATCTTGTACTGGCGGCGCTGGCCGAGGACCGCGCCAGCTGGGCGGCGCGCCGGATGGCGCAGGACACGCTGCCGGTGCGGCTGGCGGTGTATCTCAAGCTGCTCGGCCCATTCGACGACAGCTATCCGTCCGAATGGCTGGATCCGCACAGCGGCGAGCTGCCGACGATGCAGCAGCTGGCCGGACTGGACGGGATCTCGCTGCCGACCCTGCGCAAGCGGCGCGACGCCGCGATTGCGCGCCTGAACGAGATGGCGGGAATGGAGGAGGAAAGACGATGGGCATGACGGAACTGGATCGCAAGCTGCAGGCCGGCGCATGGCTGGCGCGCCGGGTCGAGGGCGACCGCCTGGTGCTGGCCGACGCGGTGCTGGCGCAGGCGCTCGATGGCAGCCGTCCCTTGACGGCGGGCGAACGCGCCGCGCTGCAGGCCTCGCCGCTGACCTTGCGCCGCCTGCGCCACCTGGCGCAGAGCCGGCGCGCGCAGGTGCAGGCGTCGCGCGGCGGCTGGCGCGGCAGCGAGGGCCTGTTGCGCGCCGCCGACAGCGGCGATGGCCTGGACCTGCTGCGCACCGACGACGGCATGTGGCGCCTGCACTTCGTCGACGCCGCAGGCAGGCTGGCCGTGGTCGTCCAGCTCGACCCGGAAGCGCCGGATGCGGCCGGGATCATGGCGGCGCGGCCGGCGATCCAGGTGCGCGATGGCAGCGGCGCGCTGGTACTGGAAGGACAACTCGATGCCGACGGCGAGTGCGAAGGGCCGTGGCCGTTCGCGGTTGCGCCCGCGGCGCATTTTCAGCAACATGGAGCGCGCTTCGAGGTCATTCCTCGGGCGACGCCGATCACGTAGTGGTGTTCCGACACACCCGGAAGGACGATGATGCTAGGTTCGCTGTTCAAGAGTACATTGCAGAACACGCTGCGGCCGCTGCGGCAACCTGAATTCGACGCGACGCGCCTGGGCAGCGTGGCGATCGCGCTGCCGGCGCCGAATGGCCTCACCGTCCCGCCGGGCTGCGCCGCGGTGCTGGTCGACCGGGGCGGGCGCAGCCGGCGCCAGGCGGCCGGCAGCCGCATCGCCGCCATCGACGGCGAAATCGCATGGTGCGTCCATTCCGGGCCATACACGTGCGAGCTGACGCCGTTCGCGGGCGCGCCCGAGATCGGCCTGCGGGTGCACTTCGCGATCGACGCCAGCGACCCGCGCGCCACGCACCAGCGCTTCGACCTGTTCCTGGCCAGCGAGGCCGGCTCCATGGTCGAGCTGAGCGGATTCGTCGCGCTGGCGCAGAACGCGCTGCAGCGCGAGCTGGCCCAGGGCAACCTGGAGCTGCCTCCGTGCACGACCCTGGAAGAGTGGAACGCCTTCCGCAGCGGTTTCAACCAATTGATGTATACGCGTTTCGGCGTGACGGTCGACGATTGCGTGCCGGTCGACCTGGGCGCGGTGCGTGCCGCCAGTGACTACGCGGCCACGCTCGACGCGCGCCTGGCCGCGCGGCTCGATGCCGTCCATCCGTCCGCCGCGGCCCGGGACGAGGCGTCGGCCCCTGTGGCGCCGCAGGAAGCCTTCGTTCCCGCCTGCGAGGATGCGCGCGCGCTGCGCCGCCTGTTCCTCGAGCTGCCCTGCCTGATGTGCGCGGTGCGCATGGCGGTGATGCCGGCCGACCAGGGACGCTTCCGCCAGCACCAGGAATTGCTGCGCCGGCTCGACCTGGTCAGCCTGTCGGTCGGCACCATGCCGGCGCTCGCACTGGCGGCCCCCGGCCAGCCGCTGGCGCAGGAAGAGCAGCTGCGGCGCGCGCGCCACAGCCGCCGCGCCGCCGCCGCGCTGGACGAGGCATGGGCGCTGCTGGCGCGCCTGAAGGTGGCCGGCGAGGGCCCGCTCGACGCCTTGTTCGACGAAGCCGACCGCATCGTGGCCAATCTCGAGACCGAGGCCGGCGCGCGGCGCGCGCTCACGGCGCGCGAAGCGGAGCTGGAGGAGGCATGAGCATCGGCACAGACGGCAAGGGCACAACGAACGACACGAACGCGGGCGCGAACGCCGGCACCAGCACGATCCAGTGCCGCAGCGTCGCCGCCGGCGGCGCCATGCTGACGATCACCGCCACGCGCCGCCCGCGCGTCGGGCGCGCCGACGTCAAGTGCGGCGTGCCGGGCGCGCCGGAGGTGGCCGGACGCATGCAGCAGGTGGTGCGCCTGGCGCGCCACACCGAGCCGCGCTTCGACGACCGCGACCAGGTGGTGCTGAGCCTGGACCGGGCGCCGGATGAAGGGGACCGCGACTGGGAACTGGCGGCGGTGCTGGCCGACCGCATCGTGCGCGGGGTCTTTGCCCCGAGGCGCGAGGTGGTGGCCAACGGCTGGTCCGACGCCTGGCACCTGGGCCGGATCGACGGCCGCCGGCTGGCCGGCGCCCCGGAAGGCGTGCTGCTGGGCGGCGCTGACGCCCTGGCGCACCTGGGCGCCCTGAACGGCCAGCCCGACCCCGCCGCCGGGATCTCGAGCGCGCGCGCCTGGTTCCCGATGCACAGCGGCGGCGAACACGATGGCCTGGGCTGGGTCGAGGTCAGCGTGCGGCCGCTGGCCATGGCCGGCCGCGAAGAAGACGATCCTGTCAGCGTGCCGGACGTGGATGCGGTGCGCCAGGCGCAGGTGGCGGCGGTGCTGGCCGGGTCGCGCCACTTCGATGGCCGCGGCCAGGGCCAGTGGCGCACCACGGTGCGTTTCGGCGAGCCGCGCTTCTCGGGCGACTCTTACCAGCTGGCGCTGGTGATGGCCGACCGCATGGCGCGCGGCCGTGAATTCCTGGCGCGTGGCCGGGTGATCGCGACGGGCAGTTCGAGCGCCTGGCATGCGGGACGGGTCGAGGCGGTCGAGGCGCTGGCGCCGAAATGCGCGCTGATCGCGCGCGAAGCCGGCCCGGGCGACCGCATCCTGCTGCCGAAGGAGTGGGAGGCGGCGCTCCCGCAGGGGTTGCGCGACGCCTTGCGTGCGCGCGGCGCCAGCCTGGCCTGCGTCGAGCGAATCGGCATCATCTGAAAAGGCAACGAAGGGGCAAGAGAGTGATTTGACCGGATCGCGCCCTGCGTACGGGAGCGACCCGTGCCGCAGGCTTGGCCCTGCTAGAATCCAGTGGCTTAACGGCAGGTTCGTGGTTGGCAGTGACGACAGGTACAGGACAGAACGGAGTCGGATATGTTGCAGATGTTCGCAGTAAAAAGCGCCGCTTGCCCGCGCTGCGAGTGCAAAAACGCGCCGGACGCGCGCTATTGCGCCGGCTGCGGCGTGATCCTGGGCGCGCCGCGCAACAAGCCGGTGCTGCTCGAGAACCGCTGGACCCCCGGTCCCGACGAACTGGCCGTGTTCTTCGGCGTGCGCGAGCTGTCGGGCCTGTTCGTCAAGACGCTGCGCGTGCCGGCCACGGCGCGCGGCTTCATCCTGCAAGGCGATAAGGCCACCGAAGTGCCGCAGGGCGAATACGAGATCGAAGGCTTCTTCACCCGCCTGAACCACCTGCTGCGCGACCAGCACGCCGAGATCCTCGTCACCCGCACCGGCGCGCTGGCGGTGCCGTTCGAGTTCGACGCCATCCCGACCTGCGAACATCTCGACGTCGCCCTGCGTTTTTCGGTCAGCGTCAGGATCGAGAACGTGCCGGCCTTCGCCCGCCACTTCATGACCATGCCGGGCACGATCGGCGCCGGCGAATTGCGTGAACTGCTGGCGCATCCGGTGCGCCAGCTCGCGCTCGAATTCATCGGTGCGCGCTCGATTCGCGAGCTGGCGGCCAACGGGCAACTGCGCGAACAGCTCGACCAGCGCCTGCAGGGCGGCCTTGCGACGCTCCTGGCCGGCTACGGGCTGGCGGTGACGGCGGTCGAGACCTTCGAGCTGCGCCACGACAAGTACGACGCCAACCGGGCCCGCATCGGCAGCCTGTGGCTGGCGGCCGACGAACGACACGTGCAGCTGGCGCACAGCCGCCACCTAAACGAGCTGTACACGGCCGAGGAATGGCAGCGCATCAAGCGCAGCGAAGAAGAAGGGCGGCTGCGGCTGCGGCGCGCCGAGCTGCGCCAGGATGACGCCATCGCGCGCGCCGAACTCTCCCTGCAGGGCGCCGACCGCGCGCATGGCGTGCGGGCGCGCCAGATCGAGCTGTATGGCCGCATCCTCGAAGCAGAGTCGCGCCAGCAGGCGCTGGCCAATGGCGCGGCCGAGGTGTTGGCCGAACTCGACCACGAGATGGCGCACAAGCACGCCCAGCGCGCCGACGAGGCGGCCGAATGGCGGCACCTGCGGGCGCTGGCCGGCGTGCGCATGCGCGCCGAGATCGCGGGCGCCCAGCAAGAGGCCACCCAGGCGCGCCAGCTGGCCCAGCAGCGCTTTTCCCAGCAACTGCTGCAGCAGCAGATCCGCAACAAGATCGAGCAGGCGCGCCAGATCGAGGATGCCGCGCGCCAGCGCGCCGAGCTGGTGCGGCTGCGCGAGAGCGAACAGGACGCCGCGCGGCGCCTGCGCGACATCGACGAGGCCGGGCACGAAGCCGCCTTCCAGTCTTTGAAGCTGGCCAACGAGGCGCGCCGGCGCGAGGCCGAACGGGCGCAGGAATGGGAAGACGAACAGGCGCGCCAGCGCATCGGGAGCGTGCGCCGCGGCGCCGGCCGGGCCGACGCCCAGGCCCAGCACGACAAGCTGCTGCGCACGATCGAGGCCGACGCCACCCACGCGCGCCGGATGCAGGACGTCACCCTGGAGGCCGACGAACGGCGCGCCGGCATCGTGGAAAACGCGCGCGCGGCGGACCGCACCCACGAGCTCGCACTGGCGCGGCTGTCGATGGCGCGGGCCGAAGCGCTGGGCGCGATGGACGATACCGCCAAGCTGGCCCTGGCCGAGGCGCCGAATGCGACCGTACTGGCCGACTACCTCAAGACGCGCGTGCATGCGTCGATGGAGGGCGAGCAGCTGACGGCGCTGGCCGGCGTGGCCGGCGCCGGCAAGGTCGACGCGGCGCTGGCCGACGCCCGGGTGGCGGCCGAACAGGCGCGGCGCGAGCTCGAGGTCGACAAGGACCGGCGCCACCAGCTCGACCTGCTGGCCATGCAGAACGACGTGAACAAGGCGGCGCTGGCCGCCCAGGCAACGCTCGCCTCCGGCATGGCGGCCCAGGCGGCGGCGGTGCGCCAGTGCGTGCACGGCCATCCGGCCGGGCGTGACGACCGCTTCTGCGCCGCTTGCGGAGCGACGCTACCCGCGTGATGCAATAGCAATGCAGACTGCCATCGACAAGATCCGCGAACTACGCGCGCTGCACGAAGACGGCCTGTTGAGCCGTCACGAGTTCGACCTGCGCAAGAACGCGATTCTTGATGCGGCCTATACCCCGCCCCATACCCCGGTCCATATCCCGGCCCACACTCCGGCCCACACTCCGGCCGAACGCGCCGCCCGGCCCGCCGGCAGGCAGAAGCCGGCCACGCAGCCCGGGCCGGAACCCGACGCGCCGCCAGCGCGCCCCGGCACCGAGATCGGCCTGATGGCGGGCCAGGAAATCGGCCCGCAAACCCGCCGCTACCGGCTCGAACGCCTGATCGCCCAGGGCGGCATGGGCCAGGTGTGGCAGGCGACCGACCTCGCCACCCACGCCGAACTGGGCCACAGCGCCCAGGTCGCGCTCAAGATCCTGCCCCCGCACCTGACCCAGGCCGCGAGCCACGCCAAGCTCCTGATCCAGGAAGCCACGCGCGCGCGGCGCCTGGCGCACGAGCACATCGTGCGCGTCTACGAATGGGCGCAGGACCCGGCCACCTCCAGTTACTTCATCATCATGGAATACCTGGAGGGCGAGGACCTGGACGCCGTGCTGGCGCGCGAGGCGCAGCAAGGGCGGCGCCTCCCGCTCGACCATGTGCTGGCGCTGCTGGGCCCCGTGGCCGACGCCCTCGACCATGCCTGGGACAAGCACCGCCTGGTCCACCGCGACATCAAGCCGGGCAATGTGTTCGTCACGCGCAAGGGCGAGGTGAAGCTGCTCGACTTCGGCATCGCCGCGCGCGCGCGCGCCAGCGGCGCCATGTCGCCGCTCGATGCGCCGGCGACGTCCGGCACCGCCGGCTACCGCGCGCCCGAGGCGGCGCTCGAGGGCCGGGCGCCGGAGCAGACGCTCGACGTGTACGCGGTGGCGGTGATGATCCACCAGCTCCTGACCGGCGTACTGCCCGGCGCGCCGGGCGGACAGGTGCCCGAGACGCTCGGCGCGCGCCAGTGGGAGGTGCTGCGCGCGGGCTTTGCCGCCGACCCGGCGCAGCGTCCCGCCACCGTGCATGCGCTGCTGGACGCGATCCGCGCCGCGGCCGGTCCGTCGGCCGAGGAGCTGGCGGCGCAGGAGGCGGCGCGCCGGGCCGAACAAGAGAAGGAAACGCGCGCACTGGCGGCGCTCCGCAAGGCAGAGGCCGAAGCCGCGGCGGTGGCCCAGGCCCGGCTGGACGAGCAGCGCCGCATGGAGCTACGCGAGCAGCAGCGGCGCGATCGGGCGGCGGCCGAAGAGGCGCGCCTGGCGCGCAAGGAATCGCTGCGCCAGCAGTTGCTGGCCAGGCGCGACGAAGAAGTGGCGAAGGCGCAGGCGGCCAGGGAAGAAGCCGCCCGCAAGGCGGCCCAGGCCAGGGCCGCCGCCGTCAATATCGCGCAGCAGAACAAAGCGCGCGAGGAAGAATCGGCGCGCGCCGCAGGGCAGGCAGGTGTTGGCCAGGCGGGCGTCCCGGTCGCGCCGGCGCCATCGATGCCGGCGCTGGACACTGGCGCCATCCTGCGCGACCCGTTCATTGACGGCAGCGGCGGCAACGGCCCGGCCATGGTCCTGATCGAGGCCGGCCGTTTCGAAATGGGCTCGCCCGAGCACGAACGCCGCATCGCGATGGCGGCCGGCTCGCAAAAGAACTGGATCGCGCGCGAGACGCCGCAGCACTGGGTCGGCATCGAGCGCCCGTTCGCCATGGGCCGCTATCCGGTCACCGTCGGCGAGTGGCGCGCCTTCGTGCGCGCCAGCGGCTGGGCGCAGCACGGCGAGGTGAACTGGGAATCGCCCGGTTTCGCGCAAACCGACATGCATCCGGTGGTCGGCGTCACCTGGTTCGACGCGCAGCAGTACGTGGCCTGGCTGAGCGAAGCCACCGGCAAGCGCTACCGCCTGCCGAGCGAAGCCGAGTGGGAGTACGCCTGCCGCGCCGGCACCAAGACCGCGTTCAACGTCGGCGACACGATCTCGACCCTGCAAGCCAATTTCGACGGCAGCTTCACCTACAACGGCGGCCCGCGCGGCGAGTTCCGGCACGGCACCACGCCGGCGGACCTGTTCGCGCCGAACGCCTGGGGCCTGCACGACATGCACGGCAACGTCTGGGAGTGGGTGCAGGACGTGGTGCACGACAGCTACGAAGGCGCCCCGGTCGACGGCAGCGCCTGGGAACTGGGCGGCGACCAGGTGCGGCGCATCCTGCGCGGCGGTTCCTGGCTGTATAACCCGCGCTACCTGCGCTCGGCGCTGCGCAACGGTTTTTCGGCCGTGCTGTCGAACGATATCGTGGGTTTGCGGGTGGTGCGCGAATTGTAGCCTGGGTGTACAGTCGAGCATCGCCTTCTCGACCGGGAGTCCGCCATGAGCATCGCACACCTCTTCAAATCGCACGACAAGGACCTGGGCGGCGGCTTCACCGTGCGCCGCATCCTGCCGGCCGCGGCGCGGCAGTCGGTGGGGCCGTTCCTGTTCTTCGACCACATGGGGCCGGTGGAGGCCGAGCCCGGCACGCGCCATGACGTGCGCCCGCATCCGCACATTGGCCTGGCCACGGTGACCTATCTGTTCGAGGGCGCGATCATGCACCGCGACAGCCTGGGCACCGAGCAGCGCATCGAGCCGGGCGCGATCAACTGGATGACGGCCGGCAGCGGCATCGTGCACTCCGAGCGCACGCCCGAAGACCTGCTCGAACGCAAGCGCCGCACGCACGGCCTGCAACTCTGGGCCGCGCTGCCGCGCGAGCACGAGGAAGCGCCGGCCGCCTTCAGCCATACGCCGGCCGACCGGATCCCCGAGGTCCAACTGAACGGGGTCAGGGTGCGGATACTGGTCGGCACGGCGCTCGGCCAGACCTCGCCGGTGCCGACCTTCGCCGACACGCTCTACCTCGACGTGCACCTCGAGGCGGGCGCCGCCATCGAGCTCGACCGGCTGCCGGACGAAGCCGCGCTGTACGCTCCGTTCGGCGTGATCGAGGTCGACGGCCAACCGGTGGTCGCCGACGCGATGGCCATGCTCGAGCCGGGCGCGGCGGTGCGGGTGAGCTCGGCCGAGGGCGCGCGCTTCGTCGTGATCGGCGGCGCGCCGCTCGACGGCAAGCGCTTCATCTTCTGGAATTTCGTCTCGACCAGCCGCGAGCGCATCGAGCAGGCGGCGCACGACTGGGAGGCGGGGCGCTTCGTGGCGGTGCCGGGAGAAACGGAACGCATACCGCTGCCGCCGCTGCCGCCGGCCTGGCGCCGCGACTGACCTCGCGCGCGGCGCCTGCGCCGCAAACGCGCGCGGGAGCGCCGCGGGCAGGCGTAAGCTGGCGTCATCGACGTGGGCTTGTTGTGGAGGTGACGCCATGAAGATACCCGAACACCTGCGGGCGCCGGCGATCGTGTTCGCCCTGCAGGCGGCGCTGCTGGCCGGCACGGCGCTGGTCTTCCTGATCCTGATACCGCCGCACGGTTGAGCCCGCGCCCGCGAGGGCCGGTTCAGACGCCGAGTGCGGCGGCGAGCGCGTGGCTGCGACGTTCGTCGCCGCCGCGCTGGGCGCCGTGCGTCTCGGGATAGGCCTGCGCCACGAAGCGCGCCGCGACACCCGGGCCGGTCCCCTGGGGGCGGCCCAGCCGCGCCAGCGCCGTCAGCGGGGTGTCGCGGCCGCTGTCGCGGTCGCGCTGCCAGAAGCCGCCATCGCGGTGGAACAGCAGCGGCAGCGCGGCGGCGCGCGGCATGCTGGCCGCTCCCTGACCCTGGCTCGACAGCGGCAGGCAGTCCGGCGCCATCAGGTAAAAGCATTCGGCGCGTGCACCAAGGTCCAGCCGGTGCAGCACCACCGCGTGCGCCATCAGGGCCGTCACCTCGAGCGTGACGATGCCCTTGATGCTGGCCGTCAGTTCGATCCGCATGCCGGGCCGCAGTTGCACCGGCATGTGCTTGCCGGGCCAGACGCCGTCCAGCAGCAGGCCGTAGCGCGACACGTCCTCGATCTCGAAGCCATGGCGGCTGCGGCGGATGACGGCGTGCCGTCCCGACAGGCGGCGCGTCAGGCCGTCAAGTTGCGCAGCGGTGTCGCCGTGGTGGGCCAGCAGCAGGTCTGCCTCGGGATCGCTGCGCTCGAAGCGGCCCAGCACGCACTCGTCGAGCGCGAACAGGCGCACGTGGCGCTGAGTGGCCGAGTCGGCTTCGGCGTGCACCAGGCAGGCCCTGGCGCCGGGGCAGGGATGCAGCGCCGCCTCGAGCGGCATGTCGATCTCGATCAGGTCTTCGTCCCAGGCGATGGTCGACATGCCGAGGTCGATCTTGCCGCCGCCGCCGTCCAGGCTGAGCTGGGCGATCGAGGCATTGCGCGCGCTGACGTCGATGTCGATCCGTCCGCCGCCCGGCGCATGCACGCGGGCGATGCCGGCGTCGTCGGCGGTCACGCGCACGTTCTTGTGGGTGGCGAGGAAGGTCTGGTGGATCTCGCCCAGGCTGGCGTCCTGGCGCGGCACCAGGATGACGGGCGAGCAGGTCCAGGTGCGATTCGATTCCGGCGCCTGGCGATGATGGCTGTGCAGCTCGATCTCGATGCGGTACTGGCCGTGCTCCAGGCCGCGCGAGGAAAATTCGAGGAACAGGGGGCGCCAGTCGCCGCGCGACGTGCGCTGGAACGCATCGCTTGCGCCGCCGTGCAGGCGCAGGGCCGAGCGCACCAGCATGCGCACCTCGGGCGCGCAATCCATCGGCATGCCGCGCAGCTCGAGGCGGATCGCCTGGCGGCCGCCGGCGGCGCGCGGGTCGAAACCGCTGATGTGCAGCTGCGGGCGTTGCAGATCGGTCCGGCGCGGCGTCGGCGCCGACCCGATGTCGCCAGGCCCACGGCTACGCAGGGCGGTGATGGCGTCGAAACTGGACGGCAGGCCGGCCGCTGGCGCAACGGTTGCCGGCACGGGGGCGGGCTGTGCTTCGACCTCGGGCTGTGCATGCCCGTGCGCACACGTGGCGTCGCCGGGCAGGACCCAGACGGTGCAGTGCGGATGCGCGGGATTGCGGCAGCGGTTCATGTCAGGGCGACAAGTTAAATGGTCGAAATCAATATTGCAAGCTTACGCTGTTTTTGAACCGCATGGCGCACCGAGCTCATTGACTAATAGCATTATTTTCTAGAAGCGTTATTTTCTAGAAGCATTATTTCAACTGTCGGGTTCAGATTGCGCGAATGTCAAGTGCGATCCGCGTCCACCGGCAAGACGGTTTCGTCCGCATGGCGGGCCAGCGGCCGCACGACCAGCGCGGTCAGGTTGTCGGGCTGCAGTCCGGCCGGCGGATCGTTTTCCAGCATGCCGAACAGGCGCTCGACCAGGGTCACCGCATCCGGCTCACCATGCATCAAGCCGGTCCAGCCGGCGACGAAACCGTCCGGCTGCGCGCACGACCAGAACCCGTCGGTGGCCAGCAGGTAGGCGGCGCCGGGCCGCAGCGGCAGCGCGCGGCGGTCGGCCAGGTGGGCGAGCCAGCAGGGCAGGTTATCCGGGGTCAGCGCGAACAATGGATCGGACAGGCGCGTCGGGTCGGCGAAGGCATTGCCGAGGATGACAGCCTGGGCGATCTGCGGCGCGTGGCGGCCATGCACCTGGCGCCACCAGTCGGCTTCGCCGAGGCGGCCGGCGAGGGCGGCCGCGGTGGCCGGCACGTGGTCGACGGTGAGGGGCGTGGCGAGCATCGCATCGAGTTCGTACAGGCGCGAGTCGCCCACGTGGTACAGCAGCGGCGCGCCGCCCGCGCGCAGTTCGAGCAGGGTGAGCGTGGTGCCGGGCCGCCCGGCGCCGCTGGCGCCCTGCGCAAAGCGCGCCTGCAGGCTGGCGTGGATGGCGTCCAGCCGGTCGCCCAGTTCTTGCGGCGTAGCGCAGGCCGGCATCGCCAGCAGGGCCGCCGCCAGCGCCTCGGCCGCCTCGCGGCCATGGCCATGGCCGCCCATGCCGTCCAGCACCGCCAGCCGGCCATGCCCGGCCGGCCAGCCATCCACGGTAAGACGGCAGGGCTGCTGGTCTTGCAGGCGGCAGGCGCGGCCGTCGAAATCGATCACGACGAAATTGTCCTGGTTTTCGGCGCGGGTCGACGGGCCGCAACCGACCCGGCTCGCGACCGCGACGTCGAAGCAGGGAGCGAAACGGAAATCGGCGAGCGTGACGGGCATTGGCGCAATGGTCGAGATGGAACCGTCACTTTACACGTTTGCGGGAGCGATGAAGGACACGATTAGATCGGGTGTTTCTTGCCGCCCGTTAGCAGAACCAGGGCGTTGAGCACCACGCAGGCGCCGGCGGCGGCGAACGCGGCGCGCACGCCCCAGGCGTCGGCGACCAGTCCCCACACCACGCTGCCGGCCGCATAGCCGCCGGACATCACGAACAGGTAGATCGACAGGGTGCGCGCCCGCACCTCGGCCGGAAAGGACAGCTGGGCCGCCGCGTTGAGCGTGGAAACGGTAGTGGACCACGCCATGCCGCCGCACACGATCAGGGGCGCCAGCAGGGCCAGCGAGCGGGTGTGCGGCATGATCAGCAGCATGGCGCCGTAGACCAGCAGCGCGCCGGCCAGCAGGCCCGTGCGGTCGACCCGGGCCCGCACCTGCGGCAGGAAGAAGGCCGCGGCCACGGCGCCGCCGCCCAGGCAGCCCATCAGGGTGCCATACATGCCGGCGCGCATGTGCAGCACGTCGCGCACGAAGACCGGCAGCAGGCTGGCGAAGGCGATGGTAGCGAAGAAGACCGAACACACATTGCCCAGGATGCGGCGATAGCGCGGGCAGCCGAAGGCCGTGGCGAAGCCCAGGCGCAGGCGCGCGCCGAACCCTTCGCGCGCGGCTGGCTGGGGTGCGCCCTCGCGCCACCAGTGCCAGTAGACCGCCAGCAGGCCGATGAACGACACGGCGTTGGCCAGGAACAGGGCGCCCGGCCCGATCCAGCCGAACAGCAGGCCGCCCAGCGCCGGGCCGAGGATGGCGGACAGGTTATAGGACAGGTTGTTGAGTGTGGCCGCGGCTTCGACCTCGTCGGGCTCGACCAGACTGGACAGCGCCGCCTGCCAGGCCGGCCAGATGAAGGCGGTGCCGATGCCCAGGCAAAAGGTAATCACCAGCACCGGGCCGCTGGATACATTGCCGCGCCAGACCAGCAGGGCCATCGCGCCCGCGCACACGGCATTGAACAGATTGCAGAAGAACAGGAACTTGGGCCGGTGCACGGCGTCGGCCAGCACCCCGGCCAGCAGCGCGAACAGGAATACCGGCACGTAGGTGGCGGTCTGCACCAGCGACGTGATCGAGGCCGACTGCGACAGCGAGGCCACCAGCCATGCCGCGGCGAAGGTCTGGATCCAGGTGCCGAGGTTCGACACCAGGTTGGCGAGCCAGATGCGGCGGTAGCGGGCGTGGCGCAGCGGCTGCGTCAGCGGCACCTTGCGACGCCTGGGGGCCGTGCCGGCGGCGGGAGAGAACAAGGCGAGGAAGCTGGCTTTCGGCATGGTCGAACCATGGTAGGACGCGCCCGGTCTGCTCGTCAATACAATTGCATTAGAGAAAATCAATGCTGTGTTATGTTTACGTTCAACGCAACACTGTCAAGACACGCCATGGACGTCAAGCCGCTGGTTGACACCGATATCGCGTTGCTCGTGCCGGCGATCGCAGCCCAGTTGCGCGAGCTGGCGCTGGAATTCATCGTGCACGAATCGACGCGCGAGGGCGCCGCGACCTTCCTGGCCGAGAACGACGAAATGGGCGTGCGCACATTCCTGGCGCTGGGCCATGTGTACCACGTGGCGCTGGACGATGGACAGCTCGCGGGCTTCATCGCGATCCGCGACAACAACCACTTGTTCCACCTGTTCGTCGGCAAGCGCTGGCAGGGGCGGGGACTGGCGCGGCGCTTGTGGAACATGGCGCGGGCGGCGGCCATCGCGCGCGGCGGCGACGGCAACTTCACGGTCAATTCGTCGAATTACGCGGTGCCGGCGTACGAGGCGTTCGGCTTCGTGCGGGTAGCGCCGACCCAGTGCGTCAAGGGCCTGTACTTCAATCCGATGCGGCTGGGGTGGGCGGACGGCGTCCAGCGTTGATCGCCGGCCCGGTTCACCGCCGGGAAGTGGCGCCAAAGGTGTGTCCGCGACGCCATGGCATGCTGTACAGTGGCGGTCCGGGCCCGGGGCCCGGCCCGCCTGCGGCATTTTTCGACTGCCGGCCGGGCTTGAACACGCTATTTCATGACCATCGAGTTGATACTGGCCGCGGCCAGGAGTTTTCTGTTCGTCCTGGTGACGATGCTGCCAATCCTGAATCCGGCCGCCACCGCACCGATTTTCCTGAGCATGACCGAGGGCGCGTCGCCCGCGACCCGCGCGCTGCTGGCGCGCCGCATCGCGCGCAATATGTTCTGGCTGATGACGGGGTCGATGCTGATCGGCTCGTATGTGCTCGACTTCTTCGGCATCTCGCTTCCCATCGTGCGGGTCGGCGGCGGGTTGATCCTCGCTTCGGTGGCCTGGCGCCTGCTGGGAGCGACGCCTTCCTCGCTGGACAGCCGCACCGCGCTGGCCGACGCCTACACCCCGGACCACGCGCACCGCCAGGCCTTTTATCCGTTGACCTTTCCGATCAGCTGCGGCCCGGCGTCGATTGCGGTGGCGATCACGGTGGGCGTGACGCTGCACGACGTGCAGATCGTGTTTTCGCTGGCGCGCATGGGCGGCGCCTTGGTGGCGCTGGGGGTCATCGGCGTGCTGCTGTATCTCGCGTTCCGCTACGGCGAACATTTGCTGCGGCTGATCGGCGAGGCCGGCACCGCGGTGTTCCTGCGCCTGACAGCCTTCATCCTGCTGTGCCTCGGCGTGCAGATCGTCTGGGACGGCCTGCGCGAACTGCTGTTCGAGGTGATGTCGGTTCCCGTGCACCTGGCCGCGGTGCAGGTCATCGCCGGCGCCCGATAGAATTGGTGAGCTTGCCCACTGGCTCGCTCGCTATACTGCTGGTCGATGACCAGCACTTACTTATCGTTCCCGCCAGCCGCCGGCACGCGCAATGATCGTCTTGCCGGCATTGGCGTCACGCTGGTGTTCCACCTGGCCCTGATCCTGGCCTGGCAGATGGCGGGCAAGCTGCCTTTGACGCCGCAGGAAGGGAGCGAGGAGGCGATGCAGTGGCTGACGCTGCCCACGCCGGCGCCGCGCGCTGAGCCGGCTGCGTCCGGGCCGGTGAAGGAAACGCGGCCCGCATCGGTTGCGGCTCCAGCGCCGGCAGCTCGTGCCACTCCAGCGCCGGCCTCGCCGCTGCAGGCCGCGCCAGCGGCCGCGCCAGCGCCGATGGTGGTGGATGAGCGGCCCGCCGCCCCGCCAGGCGCCGCGGACATCCTCGCCAATGCGCGGCGCAGCGTCGGCGAGATCGACCGCGCCCTGCGCAAGGAAAACAAGCCCCTGATCGTCTTGCCGCCGGATAGCCCGCAGATCCGCATGCGCGAAGGGATGGAACACGCGCGCGCCATGGCGGCGCCGCGCCTGTGGGAAGCGCCCAAGGTCGAGGAACTGGTGAACAACACCGGCGACGGCGCGCGCCGCACGCGCGTGATCACCGGCAGGCGCACCTATTGCATCACCAACCGGGCGCCGACCACCAATGTCGAGATGATCGAGATGCACGGCCGGCAGCGCTTTACCAGCTGCCCCAGCGACGAAGAGCCGCCCAAACAGCAGGTGTGGCGCACCGCGCGCGATTAGCTATCTCATTCACAGCTGAGAGTATGCCAACGTTCTTTGGCCAGTTCTTTGGCGTGATGTCGATTGTCGTTTGCTTTTCGCTGACGCCATACGTTGCCGGCAACGCGAAGTCCCACGTCCAACCATGGCGGTTCTTTACCGCGGCATCGGCAACGATCCTGATCGGCCACGGATTCAAGGTGATCAACGATCCGATCAATGCGTCTTTGGAAGGGCTGGAAAAGGCAGTCCCTGCTGTTGGAGACGATGTGCGCGATGTTAGCGTGGCACTTTCGAGCTATTGAGACTGCTTCCGCAGGTCGGAGGCGGACGCTTGAAGAACTCCATGCTCAGGTTCTCAGTCGGTCGTCACCCGTCTACTTTCGATGCGGCGCACTGCCTCGGTGGCCAGAGTGCGTAAAGTTTGCATATCATTCTCAGTGAAGCTACGCGGCTCTGTACCAAGAACGCAAAAGGCTCCCAAGACGTGGCCGCGCGACGTCATCAGTGGCACACCGGCATAGCAACGCAAGCCGTCTTCGGTGACGAGCGGATTGTTTTTGACACGTTCGTGGGTATGTGTGTCCTGCACTACGAACTCCGCGCGATCGCGCACCGGGAACCGACAAAACGCCCATTCTACAGGTGTGCCTTGAGCGCTAGCAATCCACCCCTCAAGGCCGTGATGCGCCGCGATATATTGCGCTTCATCGAGCACAATATTGACCATGCCAACGGGGATCTCGAGCTGGATGCTCGCTTCACGCGTCAAGTCGGACAAGATGTCGCTCACTTCTGGCGCGAACAAGTCCAGTTCGGAGATTTCTTTAAGTCTGGCAATGTCGAGCACCGGGTCATGTTCTGGACTTGGGGCGTGAGGATCGATCATGGAGAATCCTTGGTTACTTAAGATTTATTAGAGAGAGCGTACGGTAGGACTTGAGGCGCACGAGCATCGAACTGGCCGTTATCGAGGGTATCCCTTTGTCTTCTCTCAGTTTTAGCAAGGCGCGCTCAAACTGATCGAGCGACAACGGCGACGTTACCCCGACGGTACGGCAAACCTCCACCCATAACTGCCGAGATTCTTCTGGACCCATGAACCGGCTCAGGGACACCAATAAATCGTGTTCGGTCGGCAGCGCCAAGTTGTAGCGCTTTACGACGGGCGATGTTTCCATTATGTGGACCTTATAAGAAATAATGCGGCGCTGTTGTGGCACGCGACCGAGCGGCAGAAATCACCAACGCTTGCTCCCGCTCACGCCAAGCGCGGCATGGAGCGGTTCGGTTTGGAAGACATCGATGATGGATTGGCAGGCCGCCCGTTGCCGGCAGTGTCGAGCGTGAACGTAGCAATTGCCAGCCCCAGGTTGTCTGCTTGGTCGCGCAGTGTATGCGACGCCGTGCTGATCTGGTGTACCAACGCAGCATTCTGCTCGGTGACGTCAGCCATGCCGGTTAGCGCCACCAAGGTTTTCGCGATGTGGTCTTCCTGGCCCGCGCTCGAGCTACTGATCTCCGAAATAATTGTGGCCACCTGCTCGACGCTTGCAACAATCTGCTTCATTGTCTCGCCGGCCTTGCTAACCTGAACCGTTCCGACGCTGACCCGTGCGACAGAATCGCCAATGAGCTTCTTGATTTCCTGGGCGGCGGTTGCCGAGCGTTGCGCAAGACCGCGCACTTCGGCAGCAACGACTGCGAATCCTCGTCCTTGTTCGCCCGCACGCGCTGCTTCGACGGCTGCGTTCAGCGCAAGGATATTGGTCTGGAATGCGATGCTGTCGATCACACCGATAATGTCAGAAACTTTTTTAGAAGAATCGTTGATGGAGTCCATCGTTTCGACGACTCCTGCAACAACTTCGCCTCCGTGCACCGCTACCTGGGATGCGGCGATGGCCATCTCATTCGCACGACGGGCATGATCGGTATTCTGCTTGACCGTCAATGCCAGATTGTTCATTGCCTCGACGGTGTCAAATAATACGTCGGCCTGTTCTGCCGAGCGCGTTAACAGATCGCCATTGCCTGCTGCAATCTCGGACGCCGCTGTCTCGACCGTGACAATACCTTGCGCAACGTTACCAATGGTTGTGTGCATCGTACCGATGGCCCGTTGCAAAGCCTGCCCGGTCGCGCTATGTACCGAGACCTTGGAAGGACGCAGATCGAACTTGCCGGTAGTCGGATCAGCCAGCGTGTCAACCGTGGCCTGCAACTCAAACCCCCGCAATGCTTCAGTGCGCAAAATCCTGCACAGGTAACATAGCACGGCAGACTCGGCAACCACATAGCCGGCATGGACAAAAATAGTAAGTACATTTGGCTGCGTGAGGCAACGAACACCGTACCCAAGCTCCTGCAAGTAATTGAAGCTAAAGTGATGCAAGGCAATCACCGCTGCGGCGGCCAAGATCACCATATAGTCGCGATAGCAAAGCAAGAATGCCAGGAGCACGAAAACGCCGAAATGCGTTTCAGATGCTCCGTCTGCTTGATGAATGTGCAAAGCGGTAAAGACCATCAGGGATACTGCCATGGCCAATCGGGTTTGGAGCGCCCCAGGCATCAGCACAACCAGGAGGCTCGGTATGACAGCTGCAGGTAGACCCACCGTGAGGGACCAGCGCAAGGTATCGTGGATGCCCGACAGGGCTAGACTCATGACAAACAACGCCCATACGATGCCCAGCATAAGGCGGTCTGCTTGTCGATAGCTACTGGCGAGATACAAAGATGACCGGTTCATGTGAATTCCTACGTCGGCACCCCTGGCAGGAGACAGATGCCGGTGTTGATAGTCGATTGCTGGAAGAATTGAGCGGGCAAAAGGAAAGGTGACCGAAGCCAGAGTCTGCCGTGCCGGTCAATGCCGTGGGAGACGAGTGTACACGAGTGACTGCGTAAAAGTTCCTTATGGAAATTGCTTGCGTCGTGTTTATGCCACGATGGAATTTTGTCAAGTTTCTCTAAAGATGGCATTTCGATACACGTCGCCTGCCGAGACACCATGAAGTCTTTAAGGAATGGCTGGCGCGATTCCATGGCGTGGCGTCGCGCCGGCTACCCAACTACCTGGGCTGGCATTGGGCGCTCGATGGCGGCGGGTACCATCTGTGGAGCAATTGCTGCGCATCGCATTCGGGGTCATCAATGGGCACAGCGCCTTTGCCAGTGCCGAGCAAGCGCTCCTTCGATCGCGTCTTATCCAGCCAGGTGACCATGTCGCCTGCAATGTAACGCGTGATGGAAGCTCATGCGGCGGGCGCAGTGCATGGAGCCGGAGAGGAGGGTACGCCCACCCGAGGCGGAGCCCCTTTCTTCGCGCTGACACGATCCGCCGTTACTGGCGCAATGGCTTCGCGCGATATATCATCTGTGGCAACTTATTGATAGTGGCAGCGTCCGCTTTGGGGGCAGAAGCCGACGTTTCGGCCTTTGCCCAACTCGAAAGTACAGACCGTGAATGAAGATCGGATATTTCGTACACGCGAGACTTTGTTATCGAGAGTGCCGGGGATTGTTCAGCCCTTCAGTAGAGGATTCAACGAGCAAGAGGGTTGGTAGATACAGTTTGAACCGCCCCGGCTTTCGTGGAGGCCGGTTAGTGTGAGTCAGGCCGGGATAGCCTGACTGCTCAACTGCTTGTAATAGTTTGCCTCAGCTTCG
>NZ_JBNDJE010000027.1:0-42472 GCF_050434805.1 Massilia sp. UYP11 | reverse complement strand
TTGGACGGGGCCTGCGTGGTCTCGGTCATGGTGGTTTTTATATGACGGATTTTTTCGGGATCGAGGGCGGCGCTTCAGCGCCGGTGCGCGGCAGCGATCCGGGCAAGCCGAAGGTGGAGGCAACGGCGGCGGACCTGCCTGCACTTGCGGCGCCATAGGTGTGCAGGGCCGTCGCGCCGCCCGCGGATTTGCCCGCGAGATTGCCCGTAACATGGGCCATGCCCGCCTGGCCCACCGACGCCAGCAATGCTTGCGCGCCGCCTTTTGGCAGCGACTGCACTGCGTCCGCCGCTTGCTGCGTCGCTTGCGCAATCGCGCCGAACTTGCCGGCCGCACCGTTGAGCGTGCCTGCTGCCGCACCGGCGCCAGTCTCGGACAGCGCCACGGCCGGCCATTCGGTTCCCTGGCCGAAGTAGCTGCCTTCATCCCACGGGTCGCGCGGGTCCTTGCCGTAGCTGACTGTGGCCATCCCCATTGGCAGGCCAGCCACGCTGGCAAAGCCATTGCCGTCGAGCGTCCCCTGGTGGACGCCTCCTTCGGCGTCGACGACGGTATAGTCGCCTCCCTGGATGCCTTGTTTCGTGCCGCCTTCCGGGTTCACGTACTGGTGATACAGCGCAAGCTGTCCCGGGGGCAGCTGGACGGGCTGCGGCAAGGCCGGCGTGCCTTCGCTCTTGCCGGGGTCGAAGCTGTGATGCGCCGCGTGCTGGCGCAAGGTGCCGCCCGTGCCATGGACGATCCCCGATGCGTTCCAGCGGCTGAAACTGGTGCCGCCGTTGATCACCACTTCTTCCTTTGCCGTGATCGTGATCCGGTTGGCGGTATGGGTGATGTTGAGCTTGGCCAGGATGTTGACGCTGTCCTTCAAGGCCGTGATGTCGATGTCGGCGCTCGCCGCCACCAGCTTCATGCCGGCCTTGTAGGCAAACATGCGCACCGCTTCCTTGACGCTGACGAGCAGGCTCTTGCCCGCGCTCAGGCTGGCATGGCCGCCGCTGGTCAGGGCGGTGTGCTCCACGCTCATCAGGTGGGTGGAGCCTTGCGTGCTGGTTTCGATGCCGGCGGGGCTGGCCAGAACCAGGTGGGGAGCCTGGAATTCCGGGAATTCGCCTTGTGCCGGGGCACCTCCCTTGCCCTTGATGGCGTCGACCTGCGCCTGCAGCGCGGCGACGACCTGATCCTGGTCGCCTGCCTGATGCGCCTGCGCCTGTTGCGCAACCTGCGACAGGCTGTCGTGCAACTCGTGGCCTTGCGCCATACGCGCCAGCGTCTCCGCCATGTCGGCGATATGGGCGCGGGCGTTCGGCCGTCCTTCGGTGCTGAGCAGCAGGCCCTGCTGCGCCCGCACCGCACCAATGCCGTCGGTGCGCAGCTCGAAACCCTGGCCGCGCGCATCCTTGCGTCCGGCGTTGTCGTCGATGCGGTTGATATGGCCAAGACTGAGCTGGCTGGCCAGATGGTCGCTCTTGAGCTGCGCCTGGATCTTTCCCTGTGTGTCATCGAGCACCAGGTGATTGCTGCGTCCGCCGGGCGTGTTGCCGCCCTCGGCGGTCAGCTCCCGGCTCCTGAGCCCCGTCAAGGCCTGCTGTTCGGGCAGCTTCCACGGCGGCATATAATTCTGGTTATATACGCAGCCGGTCACAATCGGATGGTCGGGATTGCCATCGAGCCATTGCACAATCACTTCCGATCCCACCCGCGGATGGCTGGCTAGACCCTTTTCGCCGCCGGCCCAGTTGCTGCTTACCCGTACCCAACAGCTGCCGCTTTCGTCCCGGTCCCAGTGAAACTTGACCTGGATGCGCCCGTACTGGTCCACGTTCAGGCTCCCCTGGCCTTGTGGACCGACCACGGTGCCGGTCTGCAGGGCCAGCAGCCTGGTATCCGTGCTGTTGAAGCCGCGCCCGGGCCGCCAAGGCAAGGCCTTGCTCAGGCAGAGCAGGCGGTTCTTGTACTCGGCGGGCGCACTCTTACCTTGCAGGTAATTGTTGCTGGCTTCGTGGTGCACTTCCAGGATCAGGAACTCGCTGTCGGCGCTTTCGCTGAAATGCTCAAACAGCCTGAACCACCTGCCTGGGGCGACGCACCGGTTGTTGCCTTGTGCTTCGACCAGCCTGGCGCGGGCTTCGATTTCTTCCATGCGCAATTGGGCAAGCTGGTAGGCGCCGGACTGGTGCTTGAATCCGTAATGCCCCTCGTAGCCGTGCACCTCCAGTCGCGGAATATCGCCCTGCTGGTTGATGGTGACGGTATCCGCATGGATCGGGCGCGGATTCTTGAAGTCGAAGCCGCTGACCACCGCTTGTCCCGAGGCGCACTGGCGCCGCGGGCTCCAGTCGCCGATGGCATCCTCGTCGACCGCACCGCCGGCGCGCTGAAAGCGGATGCCGGGCGATGGCCCGTCGATCGGCGCCGCGGCGTGGGTGTCGTCAGAGACCGTGAGCGTATGACCTTCGCTGCCGTGCTCGTACCAATAGCTGTAGCCCGCCGCTTCCCAGCGCCGGCACAGGTAGTTGTGATCGGTCTCGTCCCATTGCGTGGCCATCGTGAACTGCGGCTGTTCGCCGGCGACTTTCCACTCCCACACAGGCAGGCGACCGTAGCCGGTGAAGATCGTTTCCGCCTGCTCGCGCAAGCCTTGCGCATGGAACAGCCGGTTGTTCCGGCGCAGGCGCGTGTACGCCAGCCATGGCTCGAGGATGGCTTCATAGAAGGCCACGCCGCCATCCGTCTTGACCAGCATGAACGACGTGACATAACCGGTGAACGGACGCAGGCTGCCGTCAGCCTGAACGAGCGAGACGCACAGCAGCTTGCCGTGCATCGACTCGAGTTCGATCCTGGCGTCGTCGCTCAGGAGTTCCACCTTGAATGCGAAGTCGCGCGACAAGTATTCCGTGCCGACGAACCGGTTCACCATCAGCCTGGCCTGCGGGCCGTCGTTTTTCGGGAACGAGATGCGCAGCAGGCGGGTGTGTTGGTGAGATTCCAGCAGTGCTTGCAGGTCAGTCATCGTGTTTACTCATCGATGCGGGTACAAGGAAATTTTTGTAATTATTCAGGTACTTGCAACGACGAAACTTGCGTAGTCTCAACGATGAGAGCGCGAAGTGAAACGCTTAGCTGGCGCTACCAGGCGAACGAGTTCGACAGGCAATCGACCGCATCAGATTTTTTGGGGGGAAAGCTGTGGGCTGATATCGCATGTGCAGTGCGATGAAACCGAAGGGGTTGCTGACGGACGGGCCGTTCGGTGCGCTCGATGCGTTGATGCGGCATCTGCAGGACGAGCTACCGAGAATGGTGGCCGCGACCAGGTCGACCGAGGATGGGAGGGGGAGGGGAGCTGGCGCTGGACGCGCTTTTTACCGAGCACCGCAAGGCGGTGCTGGAATTCCTGTGTCGCCAGAAGGCGCGCCCAGCGGCCAAGCCGCCTGCATACGCGCCAGGGATGGAATCAGGGCGCTTTCTTCTTCTGCACCTGACGCTGCTGCTGCTTGCGCTGCGTCTGGTTGCGGTTCTGCTTGGCCTCGTACAGCGCCACGGCGTCCAGCTTGGCCTGGGCGACCGTACGCAGCTCTTCGTTGTCGTCGTGGGCGACGAAGTAATCGTTGGCCTGCGCGTCGACCACCAGCTTGATCGCGGCTTCGTCGTCGAGGTTGTAGATCTCGGTAAGCAGGGTCGTTACTTCATCAAGAAAGTCTTCATAAGTCATGGCGCGATCGTCCTGGAACAAAAAGGGAATAATAGAATGAAAAACAGGCTGAAAACAAAAACGCCAACCCGAAGGCTGGCGTTTTCGTTGAATCTTTGGTAGGCCGTGCGTGGCTCGAACACGCGACCAACGGATTAAAAGTCCGCTGCTCTACCAACTGAGCTAACGACCCGAAGAAACGAGATTATAGGGCCCGTCCTCGAAGCTGTCAATTGCCGAGCCCGATCGGTGCCAGCCCAATCAGGGCGATGCCATCGCCCTGACGGTTATTTCAGCGACGCCAGCCGATCGCGCGCCGTCTGCGCCGCGCTCGAGTCCGGATACCTGGACACCAGCGTCTGCAGCGACTTCTTCGCGTTCTTGTTGTCCTTCAGGAGGGCGTAGCTGCTGGCGATGTTCAGCATGGCGTCCGGCACCTTGGCGCTGTCGGCATACGTGGTGGTCACGACCTGCTGGGCCGCGATCGCCCTCTTGTAGTCGCCCAGCGCGTAATAAGTGTTGCCCAGCCAGTACTGCGCGTTGGACGCATAGGGCGATTGCGGATACTGCTTCACGAATTCCTGCAGCGCGCTCGATGCGCCTTTGTAGTCGCCGGACTGGAACAGGGCGGTGGCGGCCTCGTAGGCGGTCTTCTCGGTGGGCATCACTTCGGCGGTCTGGCCGTCGATGACTTCCTGGCGCGGCTCGAACCGTTTCAGGCGCGCGTCGAGGTCGGCGTACAGCTGCTTCTGGCTTTCCTGGGCCTTGGACAATTCGTTCTGCAGCACTTCGATCTGGCCGCGCAGACGGGCGATCTCGCGCATGGTCTGCTCGTGCTGGTTCAGCATCTCGATCTGGACCGTCTTGTCCGATTTGCCGTCGATGCGCGTGGTCAGGTCGCGCGTGATGTTGTCGACCTTGGTGCGCAGGTCCAGGATGGCCTTGCGCGCCTCGTTGTCATCGAACGGGCCGGCCACGGCATGCAGCGGCATCCACAGGGCCAGCACGAGGCAGGCGAGGCGGGACGGAGACAGTTTGATCATAAGCGTTGCTCTTTCTAAACCGGTTGCTGAGATAAAACGGGGCGGGTAGCAGTCTGCACTGCGTCCCGCCCCCTGTCAATCAACGCTGATCGGCTGGATCAGCCGGATTGATTACTGATAAACGATGTCAGCGCGGCGGTTTTCAGCCCAGGCTTCTTCGTTGCTGCCGGTTGCTTTTGGCTTTTCTTCGCCCAGCGAGACAGCTTCCATCTGGCCTTCCGACACGCCCAGCGACGCCATCGAGCGACGGACGGCTTCGGCACGCTTCTGGCCCAGGGCCAGGTTGTACTCGGTGCCGCCGCGTTCGTCGGTGTTGCCCTGGATCAGGACTTTACGCGAGGTGTTCTTGGTCAGGTAGCCCGAGTGGTTCTGCACCACTGGCTGGCCGTCGGCGCGGACCACGAAGCTGTCGTAGTCGAAGTAGACGCTGCGGTTGGCCAGGACGCCTTTTGGATCGTTCAGTGGATCGACGGTGCCGGTTTCCACTGGACGGATGTCACGGCTGTCAGCCACTGGTGCTGCTGGCTCTGGCGACTTTTCAACGACTGGGGTTTCGTCCAGTTTGGTTGGCGACGAGCAAGCGGCCAGCAGGGCGGCAGCGGAAGCGATGAAAGCGAGACTCTTGAAGTTGCGCATGGATTTTCTCCTGTTCTGGTTAAGGTTTTACTTCTTACTTCATGAAAGGACCCCAGCTGGGCTCCCGAATGTTTCCCGCTTTGGTCGTCAAGCGTTGCTTGACCCGTCCATCCACAGACACCACTGCAAGCGAGACGCGCCCGCCGCCCTTGGTTGCATACATGATGTACTTGCCGTTAGGCGAAAAACTCGGTTCGGTGGCCCCATCGGCCAGGCGAAGTTCCCGGCCGGTCGCCAGGTCCATCGCATATAAGGAGAAAGCGCCGCCGCGCTGTGAAATCCAGGCCAGCGTCTTGCCGTCGGACGACACGCGCGGGCTGATATTGTAATTGCCGTTGAAGGTCACGCGGGTGGCATTGCCGCCCGCGACGCTCATCTTGTAGATCTGGGGACCGCCGCTGCGGTCGCTCGTGAAATAAATGGTCTGGCCATCCGCCGAGAACTGAGGCTCGGTATCGATCGCCGGATTGTTGGTCAGGCGACGATGGCCGCTGCCGCTCGAATTGACGCTGTAGATTTCGGTATTGCCGTCCTGCGACAGGGCGACGGCCAGGGTGGAGCCGTCCGGCGACCATGCTGGCGCGGAGTTGTTGCCCTTCTGGTTCGAGATCACGTTGCGGCGACCGGTCATCAGGTCTTGCAGGTAGACCACCGGCTTGCGGTTTTCCATCGAAACGTAGGCAACCTTCATGCCGTCCGGCGACCAGGCCGGCGAGATGATCGGCTCCTTGCCCTGGGTGGCGATGATCTCGTTCTCGCCGTCGGCGTCGGCCACGGCCAGCGCGAAGCGGTTGGCCGCGCGGTCTTCCTTCACGTACGCGATGCGGGTCGAGAAGATGCCGCGCACGCCGGTCAGTTTTTCGTAGACGTCGTCGGCGATGCGGTGCGCCTGCAGGCGGGTGTAGCGCGGCTGCACTTCACCGCCCAGTTGCGAGATTTCGCCGCCCTTGACGGTGTCGAGCAGCTTGTAGCGGATCGCAAAGCGGCCGTCAGGCTGGCGCGCCACGCTGCCGACCACCAGCGCGTCGGCGCCGCTGGCCTTGAACGCGCCCAGGTTCACCTGGCCGGCGTCGGCATCGCTGATCACCCGGCCGGCGTCGATGACCTTGAACACGCCGCTGCGCTCGAGGTCGGCGCGGATGATGGCCGACACCTTGTCGGGGGCGACGGATTCGTCGGCAAAGGCGGCAATGGCCACAGGGATCTGGTTGCTGCCGACGCCGGCGATTTCGATCTGGATCTGCGCATTGGCTGTAGTCCCTATTGCGAGGGAAACGCTGAACAGCAAAATGTGAAGTTTTTTCATGGTGTCTCTAGTAAAACTGGTTCGAACCGAATCAATCGTAATCTTTCATCGAGAAATTCACGTCAAGCGTACGCTCCACGGTCCCGTCCTTCTTCTTGGGAAGCGGAGATGCTTTCTTGATACCATTTTCCACTGCTCTGTCAAATTCCGGCACACCGCTGCTTTTCACCAGGCGCACCGACATGATTTCGCCGGTTGGCAGTTGCTCCACCCGGAAAGTGGCGCGCGGATTGCCGGCCACGTCGGTATTGCCCGGGTACGCCGTCGCGCTCTTGATCGCGGCCGTGATCGCGGCGACATAGCCGCCATCGCTGCGCGGACCGGTCGATTTCGCCGCCGTGCCGGTGCTGCCCATGGCGCCGGCCATGCGCTTGAGCTCTTCCTGACGGAATTTCTCCAGCTTGGCGGCCTCGGCCTTGGCGGCAGCGGCTTCCTTCCGCTTTTTCTCGGCAGCAGCAGCGTCGGCCTTCTTCTTCTCTGCGGCTTCCTGCTTCTTGCGTTCGGCTTCCGCGAGTTTCTTCTTCTCGGCTTCGTCGCGCTTCTTCTGCTCGGCCTTCTGCTCGATCTCTTCGCGCTTCTTCTCTTCGGCTTCCTTGCGCTTCTTCTCTTCGGCAGCAGCCTTCTTCGCTTGTTCTTCCTTGCGCTTCTTTTCCTCGCGCAGCGCGATCTCCGGATCCGGCGTCGGCGCAGGACGCTCCACCACCGGCTCCGGTGGGGGCGGCGGCGGCGGTTCCGGCGCGGGCTCGGGTTCGGGCTGCGGCTCGGGTTCCGGCGCCGGCTCGGACGGCAATTCGGGCGCCGCCGCGGTTTGCACCGACATATCCCATACCTCGGCCTCGACCGAGACCGGATTGACCTTCTGCCAGCTCACGCCGATCGCCAGGAAGGCCAGCAGCGCCGCGTGCACCGCCACCGCCAGCAAAAACGATGGCAGTGGTTTCGGTTCGGGCGGCACGTAGTAGGGCGTGCCGTCGTTGACTGACTTCTTTGCGGTCATATCTTCGGCGTCACTGGGTGGCCAGGCCGACCCGGTTGATGCCCATCTTCTTGGCTTCCGAAATCAGCTGGATCACGTCGTCATACTTGCTGTCGCGGTCGCCTGCAATCAGGACCGGAAAGTCCGGATGCTCTTCGTGCAGCGCGCGCAGGCGCTGCAGCAGGGCGGAGCGGTCGGCCACTTCGTCCGGGGCCACCTTTACCTTGCCGTGCACGCCGATCGACAGCTTGTTGCCGGGCTCGATGGAAATCTGGATATACGTGTCCGGCGGCAGCGCGGATTTCTCGGCGCGCGGCAGATTGACGACACTGGGCGCCTCATTCGCCGGCACCGCCATGAAAATGATGAGCAGCACCAGCATCACGTCGATATACGGCACGACGTTGATCTCGGACTTGAACTTGCGGCGACGTCCGCCGCGCATGCTGCTGGAAAATGCCATCCCGATGCTCTCCCGGTTCTCGTGGGCGGATCAGCGCGACTGGCGCTGGAGGATGTTCGAGAATTCCTCGACGAAGCTCTCGAAGCGGTTCGCCAGGCGGTCGATGTCGTGGGTGAAGCGGTTGTACGCGACCACGGCAGGGATTGCAGCGAACAGGCCGATCGCGGTCGCGATCAGCGCTTCGGCGATGCCGGGAGCGACCACCGCCAGGGTGGCCTGCTCGACGCTGGCCAGGCCGCGGAACGAGTTCATGATGCCCCACACGGTGCCCAGCAGGCCGATGTACGGCGAGACCGAGCCGACCGACGCCAGGAAGTTCAGGTGGGTGTCGAGCGAATCGAGTTCGCGCTGGAACGAGGCGCGCATGGCGCGGCGGGCGCCGTCGAGCACCGAGTTCATGTCCAGGGCTTCGCGCGACGCCTGCTTGCCCTTGATGAACTCGCCCATGCCGGCCTCGAAGATGCGGGCCAGCGGGCCGCTCTGGTCGCGCTGGCTGCTGGCGCTCTGGTGCAGGGTGTGCAGGTTGCCGCCGGCCCAGAAACTGCGCTCGAACTGCTCGGTCTGCATGCGCGCGGCGCGGATCGCGAACACCTTGCGGAAGATATAAGTCCAACTCACGATCGACAGCACCAAGAGCAAGGCCATGATCAGCTGCACCAGTATGTGGGCATTGGCGATCAGGGATACAAACGAGAGGTCGTGGGTTGCGGTCATGGCTCAACTTATAAGATTTTTCAGGCGGCACGCATTTTAGCAGCCACGTCGTCGGGCAGGGGGCGGGGACGCGTGGTTCTGACGTCAACGCAGCCGATTTTCACGCTGGCCGAATTGAGCAGCACCTCGCCGCGCCATGCTTCCTGGAGAAACTGGACCGAGGCGCCGCCCACTTTCGTCACGCTGGTGCGGATGCTCAGTTCATCGTCGAGACGGGCGGCGAAGCGGTAATCGAGAGTCATGCTCCTGACGACGAACGCCGTGTGGTCCGCGTCGATCAGCGCTTGTTGCTCGATCCCGAGCGCGCGCAGGAACTCGGTGCGGCCGCGCTCGAAGAACTTCAGGTAGTTGGCATAATAGACAATGCCTCCGGCGTCGGTATCTTCGTAATAAACCCTGACTGGCCAGTTGTACACTGAAGGCATTCTTTGGTGCCAAATAAATGAAATCGGGAAACATTTTACGCGACTTTCCACTTTAATATGTACGCTGACGTACGTTGCAAGCGGAAAAATTTTGCGTTTGGATAGCACGGGCTCGTGCTTTTGAGCAGTAGTAGACTTGAAACGTGGTTAAAAGACCAATCACTGTAACACTTTCTCACAAATGACAGGCGGGTGATTGGTCTTGCTGGGCCGGGCATGCGGATGAGGCAATACATGCGCGACGGGAGGCGTGCGCCGCCCGGTCAACCCCGGCGTACGTTCAACGGCGAGAACCCCTGGCAAGTCGGCATCAGCTCGATGCTGTTGACGTTGACGTGCGGCGGCAGCGTCGCGATCCAGAAGGCGGTGTCGGCGATGTCCTTCGCGGTCAGCGGTTGCGTGCCCTCGTAGACCCTGGCCGCGGCGGCGTCGTCGCCCTTGAAGCGCACGTTCGAGAATTCGGTGCCGCCACACAGGCCGGGCGCGATATTGGTGGCGCGCACGCCGGTTCCGGCCAGGTCGGCGCGCAGGTTCAGCGTGAACTGCTCGACGAAGGCTTTGGTTGCGCCATACACATTGCCGCCCGGGTAAGGATAGTGGCCGGCGACCGAACCGATATTGATCACCAGGCCGCTGCCGCGCGCCACCATGTCCGGCAGCACGGCGCGGGTCATGGTCACCAGGCCCTGGCAGTTGGTCGCGATCATGGTTTCCCAGTCTTCCAGCGGCACTTGATGGGCCGGCGCCGTGTTCAGCGCCAGGCCGGCATTGTTGACCAGCACGTCGATGGGTTGCCAGTCGGGCGGCAGGCTGGAGAGAGCAGCCTCGATCGAGGCGCGGCTGGTGACGTCCAGGGTCACGGCCAGCGCCTGGTCGCCCAGTTCGCGCGCCAGGTCCGCGAGGCGGTCGGTGCGGCGCGCGGCGAGGACGACGCGGTGGCCGTGCGAGACGAAGGTGCGCGCCATTTCGGCGCCGAAGCCGGCCGATGCGCCGGTGATGAAGACGATCATGATGGGTCCTTGGATGGCAACAGAGTGACAGGCGGGAAAGGCAAGGCGCGCTGCCGAACCATAAAATTGTAGCCGAAACGACCACGAGCGCGCTGGAGGCCGCGGTTTCTCGGCCGGCACAGCGGTTTCCTTGCCCTGCGATGGGGAGTTCAGTACAATTTGGAGTCCTTACGTCTCACGTAACTGGCGAAATACCGCGTGTGCGTACCAATCGGATGCGCGGCGCGGCAAAGGTGGGCACCCACCGGGGAACGTGAGACGCCATACGCCGTTCGCCTGGGCAGCCATCAACCGGTACGCGTTCGATCGCGGCTGCCTGCGCCCGTGCCTACGGCCCGCCCCGGCTCCCGCCATTCGACGCCACCAGTTGCCTGGATTACTATCGATTGGAGTTTTACATGTTTGCCAAAGACCATACGCTCGCCAATATCGACCCGGAACTGTGGGATGCAATTCAAAAAGAAAACGTTCGCCAGCAAGACCACATCGAGCTGATCGCTTCCGAGAACTACACCTCGCCGGCCGTGATGGAAGCGCAGGGCTCGCAGCTGACCAACAAGTATGCCGAAGGCTATCCGGGCAAGCGCTACTATGGCGGCTGTGAATACGTCGACGTCGCCGAGCAGCTGGCGATCGACCGCCTGAAGCAACTGTTCGGCGCCGAAGCCGCCAACGTCCAGCCGAACTCGGGTTCGCAAGCCAACCAGGGCGTGTTCTTCGCCATGCTCAAGCCGGGCGACACCATCATGGGCATGTCGCTGGCCGAAGGCGGCCACCTGACCCACGGCATGGCGCTGAACATGTCGGGCAAGTGGTTCAACGTCGTCTCGTACGGACTGACCGCCGAAGAAGACATCGACTACGACGCGCTCGAAAAGCAGGCGCACGAGCACAAGCCGAAGATGATCATCGCCGGCGCGTCGGCATTCGCGCTGCGCATCGATTTCGAGCGCATCGCCAAGGTGGCCAAGGACGTCGGCGCTTACTTCATGGTCGACATGGCCCACTACGCCGGCCTGATCGCAGCCGGCGAATACCCGAACCCGGTGCCGTTCGCCGACTTCGTCACCTCGACCACCCACAAATCGCTGCGCGGCCCGCGCGGCGGCATCATCCTGATGAAGGCCGAGCACGAGAAGGCCATCAATTCGGCGATCTTCCCGGGCATCCAGGGCGGTCCGCTGATGCACGTGATCGCCGGTAAAGCCGTCGCGTTCAAGGAAGCGCTGTCGCCGGAATTCAAGGAATACCAGCAGCAGGTCGTCAAGAACGCCAAGGCACTTGCTGAGACTCTTATCGCACGGGGCCTGCGCATCGTGTCGGGCCGCACCGAATCGCACGTGATGCTGGTCGACCTGCGCGCCAAGGGCCTGACCGGCAAGGAAGCGGAAGCGATCCTGGGCCAGGCTCACATGACCTGCAACAAGAACGGCATCCCGAACGACCCGCAGAAGCCGTTCGTCACCTCGGGCATCCGCCTGGGCAGCCCGGCCTTCACCACCCGCGGCTTCAAGGAAGAAGACGCGGTCACCGTGGGCAACCTGATCGCCGACGTGCTGGACAACCCGCATGACGCCGCGACCATCGAGCGCGTGAAGGGCGAAGTCAAGAAGCTGACCGACAAGTACCCGGTCTACGCGCGTTGATCGCATCTCCCCCGGCCGGTTCGCCGGCCGGGTAACAGCAGCATCCTTGCAGTAACCCGGCGCCATGAAATGTCCCTTTTGCCAGCATGAAGAAACACAGGTCCTCGATACCCGCGTATCCGAGGAGGGGGACGCCATTCGGCGCCGGCGCCGCTGCGGCAAGTGCGACAAGCGCTTCACGACCTACGAGCGCATCGAGCTGTCGATGCCGATCATCGTCAAGAAGAATGGCAGCCGCACCGAATTCGCCTCCTCCAAGCTGCGCGGCAGCCTGATGCTCGCCCTGAGGAAGCGCCCGGTGGCGGCCGAGGCGATCGACCGCGCCGTCGCGTCGATCGAGGAAAAGCTGCTCACCAGCGGCCGGCGCGAAGTCGAGAGCGTGCATGTCGGCGAGCTGGTGATGGAAGAGCTCAAGCGCCTCGACAAGATTGCCTACATCCGCTTCGCTTCCGTCTACAAGAATTTCGAGGACCTGGATTCCTTCCAGGCGGCGCTGGCCGAAGTCGGGCATCAGCGCAAGCTCGACAACTGACGTCGTTTCCAAGTTCCGTTTCTTGCCCGGCGCACGCTTGCGTCCACGCATGAGCGCCTGAGTCCGGCCTGATAACTTCTCTGCTCGCACATCGTTAGCGAAAGGAGTGGCATGCAGGCGCGTCTCCCCGGCAGCCCGGGCGGCTTCACCATGGTCGAAGTCCTGGTGGCCTTGTTCGTGCTCGCGATCGGCGTGGTCGGCGCCAGCGCGGCGCAGCTGGCCGCGCAGCGCACGCGCCAGCATGCCGCATTGACCTCCGAGGCGGCGCTGGTGGCCACGTCACTGGCCGCGCGCATGCAGGCCAACACCCACGTGGCAAGCCTGCCGGACGGCTCCAATCCCTATCTGCCGTTTGACTACCAGGCGCTCGCCGCCGGCCTGCCGGCGGGCGGCGCCCCGTGTTTCGGCGCGGGCGCCTGCGATCCCCTGGCGCTGGCCGCCTTCGACCTGCACGAGACGCGCCGGGCGCTGCACCGGGGCTTTCCCTCGGGCCGCATCGTGCTCTGCCGCGACGGCGCGCCGTGGGATGCCGGGCACGGCCGCTACCGATGGGCGTGCAGCGGAGAAGAGACGGCGCCGGTGGCGATCAAGATCGGCTGGCATGGCACGCAGGACGGGCCGGGCTACGTGTTGCTGGTGGCGCGATGAAGGCCCGCAAGAAGACAGGCGGCCCACGCCACCGCTACCGCCAGGCCGGCCTGACGATTGCCGAACTGATGGTGGCGATGGCGCTCGGCCTGGCGGTGCTGCTGGCGAGCGGCTCGCTCTTGATTACCAGCGTGCGCGCGCACGCCGCCGTCACGGAGGCGACCGAGATGGACGACAGCGGCCGCTACGCCGTGGATGCGCTGGCGCGCGCCATCCGCCTGGCGGCGCACGTCGACTGGGCGGCGCATCCGGGCGCCGATCCGGCGGCGCCGGCGCGGCTGGCCGGCCTGGACGCCAGTTCGCTGGAGCGGTCCGGCCCCGGCATCGAGGCAACCCTGCCCGACGAAGCCAACGGCAGCGACGTGCTGGCCGTGCGCTTTTCCGGCAGCGGCGCGCCGCCCGGTGGCGACGGCGCCACCCTCGATTGCGCCGGTTTCCCCGTGCACCGCGACGAAGAAGGCTGGAGCATCTTCTATGTCGCGCGCAATGCCCAGGGCGATGCCGAGTTGCGTTGCAAGTACCGGGGCGCGAGCAACTGGTCGTCGGATGCGGTGGCGGGCCGGGTCGACGGCTTCCAGGTGCTGTACGGCCTGGATGCCGACGGCGACCGCGTCCCGGAGCGCTACGTCAATGCGACCGAGCTGGGCGCGCTCGATGCGGCGCTGGCGCCGGTCGGGGCCACGCCCGACGAACGCGCGGCCGATTTGCGCCGGCGCACGCACTGGAAGCGGGTGGCGCTGGTGCGGGTCGCGCTGCTGCTGCATGGCCCGCGGCTCGATCCCGGCGCTCACTCCGACATCGTCTACGACCTGTTCGGTCCGGACCATGGCGCCGCCTTTTCCACGGGCGACCAGGGCACCCGGCTGATGGGCGCGGCGCTCGACGACGGACGCGCGCCACGCATGCGCAAGGTCTATGGCGCGACGATCGCGTTGCCGGTGGCGCCGGATTGAACCCGCATGCGCACTTTCAACTCACGCAGGGAAGGCGGCGTCGCGCTCCTGACCGCCCTGGTGCTGATGCTGGCGGTGCTCATGACCGGCATCGCCTCCACCCGCGGCGCCCTGCAGGGAGCGCGTGCCGCCGCGCACGAACGCGACCGCGTGCTGGCGCTGCAGATGGCCGACGCCGCATTGCTCGACGCCGAGCGCGACATCGAAGGCGGCGCCGAACCCGGTTCGGCGCGGGCCAACGCCATCGCCGGCGGCAGCGCGGACGCCTTTGTCGCCGGCTGCGCTGGCGGGCGGCCGTACAACGGCTTGTGCGCCCACGCGGCCGATCCCGACCTGCTATCCGAACTGCTGGCCGACGACGACGGTCCGGCGATCCTGTTCGGCAGCTTCACCGGACTGAGCATGCCGGACGGCGAGGGCGCGCTGCCGCTCGCGGCGCCGCGCTACCTGATCGAGCTGATGCCGGCGACGCCCGATGGCCAGTTGTACCGCATCACGGCGCGCGGCGCCGGCAGCATGCCCGGCACCCATGCCGCGCTGCAAGCCTATTACCGCAAGCCGCCCGATGGTGGGCGGGGGCGGCGCGTCGGATGGCGCGAGCTCGGCAACTGGAGTGAAGCGTACGCGATGCCGGCCGCCACCGCGGCCGGCCACCCGACTGGAACGGACAGGCGAAAGGGTAGACGATGAGGCGCGGCAGCAAGGGATTCACCTTGGTCGAACTGATGGCCGTGCTGGCCATCCTCGCCATCCTGGCCGCGCTCGTGTATCCCTCGTACACGCAACAGATGGTCAAGGCGCGCCGCCTCGAGGCCCAGCTGGCGCTGCTCGACATCATGCAGCGCCAGGAGCAGTACCGCGCGCTGCATCATTCCTATCTGGCGTTCTCGATCGATAGCGAGGCCGCTGATGCCGGCCAGTTCCCGACCTGGACCGGCAACGGCGCCGCCGCCAGCGCCCATGAGCTGGACGGCTATGCCTGCCCCGGCCAGGAGATCGCCCACTGCATCGAGCTGCGCGCCCGGCCGGGCACCGCCAATGTCGACGCCGGCTTTGCCGACCCCGACTGCGGCGTCTTGACGCTCGACAGCACCGGCCGACAAACGGCCAGCGGTCCGGCGGCGCGCTGCTGGCCATGACGCTCGCCGTGAGACGGGGGATGAGGCAGTCGAAGAGACGGCCGATGAGCCGGCGTCGCTGCGCCGGCCTGTCCCTGGCCGAGCTGGTGGTGGTGCTGGGCATGGTCGCGGTCACGGCGGCGGTGGCCGCCCCCAGCCTGCACGACCTGGTGCGCGGCCAGCAGCTGCGCACCGCCGCCGGCGACCTGCATGGCGCGATCCAGTTCACCCGGTCGCAGGCGATCGCGCGCAACGAGCGGGTCAAGCTCACGCCCAACGACGAGGCGGGGCGCGACTGGTCGCGCGGCTGGACCGTCTACGTCGACCGCGACGACGACCGCCGGCCGGGCGAGGGCGACGAGATCCTGGCCGTGCGTCCTGCTCTTCCAGACGGCATGCAGGTCAGCTATTCCTTCACCAGCCCTGCGCCGCCCCAATACATCGCCTACAATGGCGCGGGGCGCAGCTGCAGCGATACGAACAGCGCGGCAGCGCGCCTCGGCACGCTGTCGCTCTTCCATGGCGGCGGGGTGCGCCGTATTAAAATCAATATGCTCGGGCGTGCGCGCCTGTGCAATCCCGCCCGCGAGGACGGGTGCGACGGCGCCGCGGCGCCGCCCTGAAGGAAAGACATGGCCACCAAAGATATGGCTGACAGCTACAGCGAACTGATCCTGAACGATACCGACGGCATGGCCCTGGCCCTGGACTGGGCGGCGCGCGGCATGTACATCACCGCGCCGAATCCGCGCATCGGCTGCGTGATCGTCAGGGACGGCGTCGTGATCGGCGCCGGCCACACCCAGCCCGCCGGCCAGGCACACGCCGAGATCCAGGCCTTGCGCGACGCCGCGGCGCGCGGCAACGACGTGCGCGGCGCCACCGCCTACGTGACGCTGGAGCCATGCAGCCACCACGGCCGCACGCCGCCATGTTCAAGCGCCCTGGTGCAGGCCGGCTTGAAGCGGGTGGTGGCGGCCATGGTCGACCCGAATCCGCTGGTGGCAGGGCGGGGCCTGGCCCAGCTCGAAGCCGCCGGCATCGAGGTCAAGGCCGGCGTGCTGGCCGAGGCTGCGCAGGAACTGAACGTCGGCTTCTTCTCGCGCATGGTGCGCGGCCTGCCGTGGGTGCGCCTGAAGGTGGCGGCCAGCCTGGACGGCGCCACCGCGCTGGCGGGCGGCGAAAGCCAGTGGATCACGGGCGAGCAGGCGCGCGCCGACGGCCACGCCTGGCGCGCGCGCGCCGGCGCGATCGTGACCGGCATCGGCACGGTGAAAGCGGACGACCCCCAGCTGACCGTGCGCGGCGTCGACACGCCGTTGCAGCCGCGCCGCGTGATCGTCGACAGCCGCCTCGAGATCGACCTGGGCGCGCGCATCCTGCAGGGCGAACCGTGCTGGATCGTGGCCGCCGTCGAGAACGCGGACAAGTCCGCCGCCCTGCGCGCCGCCGGCCACGAGGTGCTCATGCTGCCCAATGCGCGCGGCAAGGTCGACCTGCCGGCCCTGATGCGCGAGCTGGGCCGGCGCGAGATCAACGAGGTGCACGTCGAGGCGGGTTCCAGGCTGAACGCCTCGATGGTGCGCGAAGGCTGCGTCGACGAGCTGCTGGCCTACCTGGCGCCGAGCCTCATCGGGCCGGGGCAGGGCATGTTCGACCTGCCCGCGCTCGAGCGCCTGGCGGACCGTCGCCAGCTGCGCTTTCACGACGTGGCGCGCGTGGGCGACGACCTGCGCATCCTGGCCAGGTTCATCGAGCCGGCCGCCTGAACTGAACAAGAACCCACACGAAGGAATCACATGTTTACTGGAATCGTCGCCGCCGTCGGCAACATCACTTCCGTCGCGCCGCTGGCGGGCGGCCTGGACGCCGGCGTGCGCCTGGTCGTCGATGCCGGCCCGTTGCCATTGGCCGACGTCGCCCTGGGCGACTCGATCGCCATCAACGGCGCCTGCATGACCGTGGTCGAGAAGACCGACCGGGCGTTCACCGTCGACGTCTCGCGGGAGAGCCTGAACAAGACCGTGGGCCTGGAAGCCCAGGGTGAAGTCAATCTCGAGAAAGCGCTGACCCTGGCCGAGCGCCTGGGCGGCCACCTGGTCTCGGGCCACGTCGATGGCCTGGGCGTGGTGCACAGCTTCGAACCGGTCGGCGAGTCGTTCGAGCTGATCGTCGATGCGCCGCAGGAGCTGGCCAAGTTCCTGGCCTACAAGGGCTCGGTGGTGGTCAACGGCGTGTCGCTCACCGTCAACCGGGTCGACGACCTGGAAGCCGGTGGCCAAAAAGTCTGTCGCTTCTCGATCAACCTGATCCCGCACACGATCGAGGTCACCACGCTCAAGCACCTGAAGGCCGGTTCGCAGGTCAACCTCGAGATCGACCTGATCGCGCGCTACGTCGAGCGCATGCTGTCGGCACGGTGACGAAGCGCCGGACAACGGCCAGATGGCCGCGCCCGGCGTGACGAGACGAATCAGCTCCCGGGGACGGCCTGCATGCCGGCTTTCCGCGCCCGCGGCGCCTTGGCCACCTTGGCTGCGGCCTGCGTTTCCGGATTGAGTACCACCTGCACGTAGTTCTTCCTGTCGAAGTAGCGCCGCGCGGCCATTTTGATGTCGTCCGCCGTCAGGGCCTGCACCTGTTTTTCCACGGCGAGGATCGATGCCGGATCGGTCCCTTCGGTCAGGCTCGACTGCAGGTTCGCCACCCAGTAGCCGTTTTCGCGCAGCGAGCGCCGGTGGTTCTGGATCCAGCCGGTCTTGACCTTGTCCAGTTCGGCCGCGTCCGGGCCGTGTTCCTGCAGGCGCGCGATCTCGGCGAAGGTCGCGGCGATCACCTTGTCCACGTGTTCCGGTCCGGTCGGCAGGCTGATGCCGACCGAGTAGTTCCCGTACGGGATCTTGCTCAGGGTGCCGCTGGCGCCGCCGCCGTAGATCATCGCCATCTTCTCGCGCAGCACTTCGATGATGCGCAGATTGGTCACTTCGATCAGCGCCGACAGGCGCAGCTGCTCGGCTTCGGTGAATTCGGCCGGGCCGGTGAAGTTGAGCGCGATCGTGCTCTTCGGCTCGGTGCCGCTGCGCACCTCGCGCTTGACCACGCCAGTGGCCGGACGCAGGCCGACGTCGCGGTAGGCGACCGGGATATCCGGCGTCGGCAGGGTGCCGAGGTAGGTCGCCAGCAGCGGCCGGATCCGTTGCTCGTCGAAGCTGCCGACCAGGATGAAGGTCAGGTCCTTGGCACTCGAAAAGCGCTGGCGGAAGATGTCGATGCTGCGGTCCAGGTCGATCTTGGCGTATTCCTCGGCGTCGAGCGTGCGCGGCGCGCGCGGGTGGTTGTTGTACAGCGCCGCGACCAGCGCGTCGTTGAAGTAGCGTCCCGGCAGGCCGCTCTGGTTGCGCGCGATCTCGGCCTGCTTGTCGATATAGGCGTGGAACAGGCCCTCGTCGCGGCGCACGTCGGCGAACTTCAGCCACAAGAGCTGCAGCATGGTCTCGATGTCGGTGGCGCCGGAGGCGCCCGCGATCACGTCGGTATAGCTGCCCAGGCCCACGGTCACGCCGGCCGCCTTGCCGGCCAGGATCTTGCGCATGTCGAGCGGGGTGAAGTCCTTCACGCCCATGCTCGCCACGATCGCGTTCGAGAAGCGCGCATTGAGGATGTCGCGGTCGGGGAACAGGCTCTGGCCGCCGGGGCGGGCCGCGCTCAGCATCACTTGGTCGTTGCGAAAGTCGGTGGGCTTGAGGATGACTTTGACGCCGTTGGACAGGGTCAGGCGGGTCAGGCCCAGCGCCTTGTCGTGCTCCTCGGCGGTGATGTTTCCAGGCTGCGCCGGGCGTTCCATCAGGCGCGTCGCCAGCAGTTTCTCGTCGTGCCGTGCAACCGGCGTACGCGCGGCTTCGCTGACGGCGGCCAGCAGCTGCGCGCCGGTCGGCGCGGCCGGCTGCTTGTCTCCCTTGCTCACGCCCGTGTACAGCACCAGCTTGCCCGAGTCGGCCGGAATGGTACGCCGCGCATAGTCGTTCATCTCGGCGAGCGAAATGCCCGGCACCAGCTGCTGCACGTAGCGCCACTCGGTGTCGATGCCGGGAATCGCCTCGTCCTGCAGGAAGTTGCGGATGTATTCGGCGGCGTAGGTGCTTGAATCGCTCTTGGCGCGCTCGTTCCACGCCTGCTCGTAGGTGCGCATCAGGTTCTTCTTGGCGCGTTCCAGTTCCTGCTCGCCGAAGCCGTGCTGGCGCGCGCGCTCATTTTCCTGCACCAGGGCCGCGATCGCCGGCAGGGCGCCGCGCGGGCCGATGGCGGCCGACGAATTATAGGAGTGGTAGCGCGGCGTCAGCTTGCCGAGCGAACTGCTCGCGCCCAGGTACGGCGCGTCCGGCAGCTGCGCCAGCTCCGCCAGGCGCTGGTTGAGCATGGTCCCGAACAGCGATTGCACCAGCTCGGCGCGGTAGGCGCCGATGGTGCCCAGCTCGCGCACCGGCTGCACCGGGTAGCGGATCAGGACCGCGTTGCCGTTGGCTTCCGGGTCGGTGACGACCAGCGCCTCGGTGTCGGCGCGCGCCGGAATCGCGGCGTAGTCGCGGGGACGCGCAGCGGCCGGGTTCTTCAGGCGCGTGAAATGTTGTTTGACGAGCTTTTCGGCGCGCGCCGGGTCGATGTCGCCGACCACCACCACCGCCATCAGGTCGGGGCGGTACCAGTCGCGGTAGAAGCGTTTCAAGGCGTCCGGCTTGAAGTTGCGCAGCACGTCTTCACGGCCGATCGGCAACCGCTCGGCATACTTCGAGCCGTTGAACAGGCGCGGATAGATCTGCTTGCCCATGCGGTCCGAAGCGCCTTTGCCGAGGCGCAGCTCTTCGAGCACGATGCCGCGTTCCTTCTCGATCGCATCCGGGTCGAAGCGCACCCCGTGGGCCCAGTCTTCCAGCACCTGGAACGCCTTGGAAACGTGCTCCGGCTTGTCGGTCGGGATCGGAAGGATGTAGACGGTTTCGTCGAACGAGGTATACGCGTTCAGGTCGGCGCCGAAGCCCACGCCGATCGACTGCAGATAGGACACCAGCTCGTGCTTGCGGAAATTGGTGGTGCCGTTGAAGGCCATGTGCTCCACAAAATGGGCCAGGCCGCGCTGGTCCTCGTCCTCGAGGATGGAGCCGGCCTTGACCACCAGGCGCAGTTCGAGCTTGCGTTCGGGGCGCGCATTGCGCTGGATGTAGTAGGTCAGGCCGTTGTCCAGTTTCCCGACCTTGACCTGCGGGCCGACCGGGATGGGCGATTCCATCTGCAGCGCCGGCGTCTGCGCCGCCTGCTGCGCCGGCGCCTGGCCTGCCTGCGGCGCGCCATGCGCCAGCGGGGACAGGCCCAGGACCGCGGCCAGCGCCATCGCCGGCAGGCCGCGTACGAAGTTGTTGCTCATTCAATGGTTCCCGGATGAATTGGTTCTTGCATTCTACATGGCGCAAGGGCGTGCACGGATGGGCTTAAGGTTGCCCTAAACCTGCGCCGAACTTACTTCGAACCTGCCCCGGACCGGCCCGGGACATGTCCTGGACTCGCCCTGCCTTCAGAGCACGATCCGTCCCTTCGCCAGCAGTTGGGCCATCTCGAAGGCCGGCACCGGCCGTCCATACAGATAGCCCTGCAACACGTCGCAGCCGAGGGAGCCGAGGAAGTCGCGCTGGCCGACTGTTTCCACGCCTTCGGCCACCACCGCCAACGACAGGCCCTGGGCCAGGGCGATCGTCGCCTGGGCGATGGCGGCGCTGCGCCGTTCGGTGGCGATGTCGCGCACGAACGTCTGGTCGATCTTGAGTTTGTCGAGCGGGAAGCGCGACAGGTAGCCGAGCGACGAGTAACCGGTGCCGAAGTCGTCCAGCGACAGCGAGACGCCCAGCGCGCGCAGCTCGGCCATCTGCGCCTCGGCCGCGGCGCTGTCGCCCAGCATCACGCTTTCGGTCAGTTCGACCTCAAGCCATCGCGCTTCGAGGCCGCTGTCGTGCAGGGCGGTGCGCACCACCTGGGCCACGGCGCCGGTCTTGAACTGGCTGGCCGAGACGTTGACCGCCACCCGCACCGGCGCCAGGCCGGCGTTTTGCCAGGCCTTGTTCTGGAAGCAGGCCTGGCGGATCACCCATTCGCCGATCGGGTGGATCAGTCCCGTGTCCTCGGCCAGCGGGATGAAGTCGGCGGGCGAGACCGGCCCGATCTCGTCGCTGTGCCAGCGCAGCAGGGCTTCCATGCCGACCACGCGGCCATCCAGGCGCGAGACCTGGGGCTGATAGTGCAGCGACAATTCGTCGCGCTCGATCGCGCGCCGCAGGCGCGTCTCCAGCGCCAGCCAGCGCAGCGCTTCGGCGTTCATCTCGCCCTTGAAGAACCGGAAGCCGTTGCGGCCCGACTCCTTCATGTGGGTCAGCGCGGCGTCGGCCGCCTTGAGCAGGTCGCCCGGGCCGTCGCCGTCGCGCGGATAGACGCTGATGCCGATGCTGCCGGTGACCACCACGTCGTGTTCGCCCACCAGCAGCGGCCGGGACACGGCTTCCATCAGGCGCTGGGCGCAATAGATCACGTCGTCGGTGTCGTCGAAGCTGGTCAGCAGCAGCACGAATTCGTCGCCCGACAGGCGCGCCACGGTGTCGGTCGGGCCGGCCAGTTCGCCGGCGCGGCGCGCCACCTCGCGCAGCACGGCGTCGCCGGCCGCATGGCCGAGGCTATCGTTGATGCGCGACAGGCGGTCGACGTTGAACAGCAAGAGCGCCACCTGGCTCGCATCCTGGCGCGCAGCAGCCAGCGCCTGCTGCACGCGATCGTTGAACAGCGTGCGGTTCGGCAGCAGGGTAAGCGAATCGTGGCTGGACAGGAAATCGAGTTGATGGTGGGCCGCTTTCAGCGCCGACAGGTCGGTCGACACCGACACGTAGGCGGTGCGCCGGCCCTGCTCGTCGTGGATCGCGCTGATGCTCATGCTGGCCGGGTAGATCTCGCCATTCTTGCGGCGGCTCCAGATCTCGCCGCGCCACTGGCCATCCCGTTCCAGACAGGCCCACATGCCGGCGTAGAAGGCGGCGTCGTGGCGTCCCGACTTCATCAGGCGCGGATTTCTACCCAGGACCTCGGATTCGCGGTAGCCGGCGGTCTCTTCGAAGGCCGGGTTGGCAGCGACGATGTTGGCGTCGGCGTCCGTCATCAGGATCGCTTCCCGGGTGCTGTCGAACACCTGGCGCGCCAGTTCCAGCCGGTGTTCGCTGTCGCGCAGCGCGGCGTCGGCGTCGGCGCGCGCCAGCGCCTCGAGCTGCAGCTGGGCGGCGTGGTGCTGCACCACCTCGTACAGGTTCAGGTTTTCGTAGGCCACCGCCAACTGGGCCGCCAATGCCGTGGCCCAGCGCTCTTCCTCGTCCGAGAATGGCGCCGCGCCGACCCGGCGCGTGCAATACAGCCAGCCGAGCGGATGCTGCAGGTCGTGCACCTGCAGGCCCAGCAGATGGTCGACCTCGGGGTGGCGCCGGGGCAGGGTGGCCAGCAGGGCGTCGTCGCCGTCGAGCCGCAGCGGCGCGCGGGCGCGCAGCAGCATGCCGGGCAAGTCTTGCTCGTCCAGCGCGCAGGCCGCGAGCAGGCCGCCTTCCACCCCATGGGTGGCCAGGTGGCGCACGCTGCGTTCGGTGCTGGCCAGCAGGCACAGGGCGACGCAATCGGCGCCCAGCACGCGCCGCGCGGCGTCCACGAAGGCATCGGCCAGGGCCTCGACGCGGCGCTCGCCCGCCAGCATCATGCACATGCGTTCCAGCTCGGACAGGCGCGCGCACAGGTCGAACGGCAGGTCGCGGTCATGCTCGCGGGCGAAAGGCAGCGCCGGCGCCGGCCCGCCGTGCGCCACGCCCAGCTCGGCCGCCACCGCGTCGAGAATGCGCTGCGGGTCGGAAGGCTTGCTCAATACCGTGGCCACGCCGCAGCGCGCCGCCATGGCCATCGTCTCGCGCTCCGAATAGACGGCCGAGAAGAAGATGACACGGGTCGCGCGCAAGGCGGGATCGGCGCGCAGCTGCTGGACGAACTCGTAGCCGTCCATGGTCGGCATCAGGATGTCGGTGATGATCAGGCCGGGACGCTCGGCGCGCGTGATGGCGAGCGCCCGGGCGCCGTCCTCGGCTTCGAGGATCCGGTGTTCGGTATAGCCGAGGAGGGCCGCGAGATAGCTCCGGTTGCTCGGTCGGTCGTCGACGATCAGGATCGTGGCCATCAGTGCCGCCCTTTGCATGGGGCGGCGCCTGGACGGCAGATGGGGAGAACTACCGGCATCGCAACTCCGAAAAATGGGCCGCACCCTCTGGGTGGGTAAGACCAAGATGTCTTGATAGTAATCCAGTTGGGCTTGGGCACGGTTACGATGTGGAATGTTAAAACAGCAAGCTTAACAATTTAAAGCCACAACATCACATGTTGTTGCTTAATCGTAACGTCGGTTGGCGCAGCCGGCTCGCCGCGCCGGCGATTTGGGCAGGACCAGGGGAGGACAATGCGGTTGAAAGCCTGTAAATCCATTAAAATAGCGGATTACGCATAACCCCCCGTTTCAAGGAATCCCGTATGTCTATATCCAGCACCGAGGACATCGTTGCCGAACTGCGCGCCGGCCGCATGGTCATCCTGGTCGATGAGGAAGATCGCGAAAACGAAGGCGACCTCGTGCTTGCAGCCGACTTCGTCACGCCCGAGGCGATCAATTTCATGATCCGTCACGCGCGCGGCCTGGTCTGCCTGACCTTGTCCGAGGAGATCTGCGACCGCCTGGCCCTGCCGATGATGACGTCGCGTAACGGCACCTCGTTCGGCACCAATTTCACCGTGTCGATCGAAGCGGCCGAAGGCGTCACCACCGGCATCTCGGCTGCCGACCGCGCGCGCACCATCCAGGTGGCGGTGAACAAGGGCACGACGCCCGACGACCTGGTGCAGCCGGGCCACATCTTCCCGCTGCGCGCGCAGAAGGGCGGCGTCCTGATGCGCGCCGGGCATACCGAAGCGGGTTGCGACCTGACCCACATGGCGGGCCTGACCCCGGCCTCGGTGATCTGCGAGATCATCAAGGAAGACGGCACCATGGCGCGCCTGCCCGACCTGATCGAGTTCGCCAAAGAGCACAACCTCAAGATCGGCACCATCGCCGACCTGATCCATTACCGCAGCCAGAACGAGTGCCTGGTCGAGCGCGTGGCCGAGCGTACGCTGTCGACCGAGGCCGGCGAATTCCGGCTGGTCGCCTTCCGCGACGCGCCGAGCGGCTCGGCTCACCTGGCCCTGGTCCACGGTGAACCGTCGCCCGAGAAAGAAGCGCTGGTGCGCGTGCACCAGCCGGTGTCGATCCTCGACCTGCTCGAAAACCGCGCCACCACCCACTCGTGGGACATGGCTTCGGCCATGAAGACGATCAAGGCCAGCGACGCCGGCGTGATCGTGCTGCTCAACTGCGGCGAAAGCGCAGACCAATTGTTCGCCCAGCTGGCGCCGCAGGACGGCAAGGCCAGCCGTCTAGGTGCGCGCGCCGCGTCGATGGACTTGCGCACCTACGGCATCGGCGCCCAGATCCTGCGCGCCCTGGGCGTGGGCAAGATGCAGCTGCTGGCCAATCCGCGCAAGATGCCGTCGATGACCGGTTTCGACCTGGAAGTCACCGGCTACGTGCCGCGTCCGCAAGCCTGAACAATCAACCAATCAACAAGAAGAGGTCAGCCATGACGGTAGGAACTTTTGAAAGCAATCTGCAGGGCGAAGACCTGCGCATCGGTATCGTGCAGGCCCGTTTCAACGCCGACGTCGGCCATGGCCTGCTGTCGTCCTGCCTGGCCGAGCTCAAGCGCCTGGGCGTGGCCGACGAAGACATCCTGCACGTGACCGTGCCGGGTGCGCTCGAAGTGCCGCTGGCGCTGCAGCGCATGGCCGTGACCGAGCAGTTCGACGCGCTGATCGCCCTGGGCGCGGTGATCCGCGGCGAGACCTACCACTTCGAGCTGGTGTCGAACGAATCGGGCGCCGGCATCACCCGCATCGGCCTCGACTACGGCATCCCGATCGCCAACGCGATCCTGACCACCGAGACCGACGAGCAGGCCGAAGTGCGCATGGCCGAGAAGGGCGGCGATGCGGCGCGCGTCGCGGTCGAGATGGCCAACCTCCTGATGGCGCTGGACGAGCTGGTGCCAGAGGACGAATAACAGTAAAGGCAAGAAAACAATGACTGACAAGAGTACGCATGCCAACCCGAGCAAGAACCGCACGCCGCGCCACCGCGCGCGCGAATTCGCGCTCCAGGGTCTGTATCAATGGCTGCTGAATAATGAATCGGCGCAGGTGGTCTCGACCAATATCCGCGGCGCCCACGGCTTCGACAAGGCCGACAGCGAGTTCTTCTCGGCGCTGCTCAACGGCGCGATCAGCACCTCGGTCGAGCTGCGCGAAGCGATCGCCCCGCTGATCGACCGCACGATCACCGAGCTGTCGCCGATCGAGCACGCGGTGCTGCTGCTGGGCGCCTATGAGCTGAAGAACCACCCCGAGGTTCCCTACCGCGTCGTGATCAACGAGGCGGTCGAGCTGACCAAGTCGTTCGGCGGCATCGACGGGCATAAATACGTCAACGGCGTGCTGGACAAGCTGGCGTCGCGACTGCGCCCGGACGAAGTGGCGGCGAACGAGCGTCGCTGATCGCTTCGCGTGCGGATCGACGAGAAAAGCCACCGTGCGCGAGCCGGTGGCTTTTTGTTTGGACCGTGATTTCGGACACGCAAATCAGCACGTCGTTCCCGCGCAGGCGGGAACCCAAGTCATGCGAGCAGCCCGAAACAACATATATATAGAACAGACGCAAAAAAGCCACCGCCGTAGCGATGGCATCCAAGGACTTCCCTCGTGCTCTTACAGGCCGGCCAGCTGCTCCACGTTGGGCACCTGCGCGCCGGTGTGGGCGGCGGTGGTAGTCTCCGGCAGCGGCTTGGCTTCCGGCTTGGGCGTTTCCGATTCCGGCTGCTTGGCGACGACGATGGTCGCCGGCGCCGGGGTCGCACGCGGGGTGCGCACCGGGACGTTCTGGCCTGTCGACACTTTCTTCAGCAACTTGTACTCGTTCAGTACCTTGTTGCCATAGCCCGAATCGGTTTCCAGGTTGGCCGCGCCGACATAGGTCTTCAGGCCGCCTTCGATCGAGCCGGTACGCTTGACGTAATCCTTCAGGATCAGGGCGCCGACACGGATGTTGGCGACCGGGTTCAGGGCCGCCTGCGGGCCGCCCACGTCCTCGAACTTGTCGTGGTGGACCTTGGCCATGACCTGCATCAGGCCCTTGGCGCCCATCGCGCTTTCGGCGAACGGGTTCAGGCCCGATTCGATCGCCATCACCGCCAGGATCAGCAGCGGGTCGAGCTTGAGCTCGTGCGCCGTCAGGTAAGCGGTCGACACCAGCATATTGGCGGCGTCGCCGGCCACGCGATAACGCTTCGACAGCCAGTTGGTGACGTATTGCTGCTGCTTGCTGTTGCCCAGCGCCGCGTGCGAATCGCGCAGATGCGTCGTTTCGACGGCCACCGCTTCGGCCACCGCCTTTGGCGTCGCCACGACGGGCGCCACCGGTTCTGCCACCGCAATGGCGACTGGCTGCGGATGCAGCATTTCAGAGACGCGCTTGGCGAAACTGTCATTGGTGTACAGCAGCGCCAGAATGCTGATGGCGGTCAGACCGAATACGGTCAGGGTAGTGCGTGCGGTTTTCAAGAGACCGCTTGCCGTTTTGCTCGCGGAAGACCACGTGATTGGCTGGCTGGCCATGGATTGCACGAGCTTTGCGCTCGTGATAAAACGATGAAACATCGAATTTTCCCCTTGTCGCGGCAAAAGAGATCCCGTCGTGTCGCGCGGAGCGAAACGCAGAACGTGCTTTGCCGTGCATCAGAAAATCGTTTGTCGCCGCGACGCGGCCGACTAACGCCGTCATTGCTTTGCTTCAGCTGGCTGCTAACCCGGAGGGCAGAGACCAGTGGCTCAACAACTGTTTCGGGGGAGTTGGGCAGACGCCCAAGAGAAACACTCCTTAAAATGTCATATGGGGCCCCGACCCCGTGAATGCATGAGAACGGCTAAAATGTGGCAAAAAATGTAAGGCCGGCTCATCAAGTAGGACGGATTGTAGGGGTGGAGCTTATATCAAGTCAACCCTAGCACGCGCGCCTCTTATAACTTTTGGATCTGACAACGTCGGCTTCCAAATGGAAATACTTGACGAATCAATCACTTGGCACCACCCTCTCACTTACGTTCTGCAATCAAAGAAATGCACAAAACTTGATGAAATATACAGACTTGCGAGATTTTATGGCCCAGCTCGAGCGCATGGGCGAGCTGAAACATGTTGACATTCCGGTATCGACCAACCTCGAAATGACCGAGATCTGCGACCGCACGCTGCGCGCCGAAGGCCCCGCGCTGCTGTTCCGGCAGCCGACCGGGCACACGATCCCGGTCCTCGGCAACCTGTTCGGCACGCCGAAGCGGGTGGCGCTGGGCATGGGGGCGGACGATATCACCGAGCTGCGGCAGATCGGCCACGTGCTGGCGCGCCTGAAGGAGCCCGAGCCGCCCAAGGGTTTCAAGGACATCATGGGCATGGGCTCACTCGTCAAGGCGGTGTGGGACATGGCGCCGAAGGAAGTGAAGGGTGCTCCCTGCCAGGAAATCGTCTGGGAGGGCAAGGACGTCGATCTCGGCCGCCTGCCGATCCAGCACTGCTGGCCGGGCGACGTGGCGCCCCTGATCACCTGGGGCCTGGTGATCACCAAGGGCCCGAACAAGAAGCGCCAGAACCTGGGCATCTACCGCCAGCAGGTGCTGGGGCCTAACAAGGTCATCATGCGCTGGCTGGCGCACCGCGGCGGCGCGCTCGATTTCCGCGAACACGCGCTGGCCAATCCGGGCCAGCCGTATCCGATCGCGGTGGCGCTCGGCGCCGACCCGGCCACCATCCTGGGCGCCGTGACGCCGGTGCCGGACACGCTGTCCGAATATCAGTTCGCCGGCCTGCTGCGCGGCAGCCGCACGGCGCTCACCAAGGCGATCGGCAGCGAGTTGATGGTGCCGGCTTCGAGCGAGATCGTGCTCGAGGGGCATATCTACCCGGATCAAAACCATCCGTCCGGCTTCGAGCATGCGCTCGAGGGGCCATATGGCGACCACACCGGCTACTATAATGAACAGGACAGTTTCCCGGTGTTTACGATCGACCGCATCACGATGCGGCGCGATCCGATCTATCACTCGACCTATACCGGCAAGCCGCCCGATGAACCGGCCGTGCTGGGCGTGGCGCTGAACGAAGTCTTCATCCCGCTGCTGCAGAAGCAGTTCACCGAAATCCTCGATTTCTACCTGCCGCCGGAAGGCTGCAGCTACCGCATGGCGGTGGTGCAGATGAAGAAGCAGTACGCGGGTCATGCCAAGCGGGTGATGTTCGGCGTGTGGAGTTTCCTGCGCCAGTTCATGTATACCAAATTCATCGTCGTGGTCGACGAGGACGTCAATGTGCGCGACTGGAAAGAGGTGATCTGGGCCATCACGACCCGCGTCGATCCGACCCGCGACACGGTCATGGTCGACAACACCCCGATCGACTACCTCGACTTCGCCTCGCCGATCAGCGGGCTGGGCAGCAAGATGGGTATCGATGCTACCAATAAATGGCCGGGCGAGACCAACCGCGAATGGGGGACGCCGATCGTGATGGCGCCTGCGGTGAAGAAGAAGGTGGACGAGATCTGGCAGCAGCTGGGAATCTGATTGCGCCAGGCGGGGACGCCAGTTGCGGCGCCCCCGTCATTTCCCCAAACGGCATGCGCTGGGGTATAATGAGCGCTGGCGGGCCCCTGCGCATTGTGGCATGGTTTACCTGGTCAGGTCGGGAACGAAGCAGCCAAAGCCGTTTACCGCAAGTGCCGCAGATCAGGCTCGCCTCCTGTCTCCTTCTCGTAGCTTCTCGTCGTATCTCCTCGTCGCATCTCCTTTCTTCCGCCGTATCTCCCTTTCTTGTCGTATCGCGTTGGCGTTTGCACGCCTGTGCCTCCGTTTTGCATTCCCGTTATACAAGCGCCTGCCCGCGGATTGTTCGCGACGACCGCCATCTGCGGTAAAATCGTGGCATGTCCTATCAAGTCCTCGCCCGCAAATACCGTCCCAAGAACTTCGACACGCTGGTTGGCCAGGAGCACGTCGTCCGTGCGCTGACCCATGCCTTGCGCACCGAGCGGCTGCACCATGCCTATCTGTTCACGGGCACGCGCGGGGTCGGCAAGACCACCCTGTCGCGCATCCTGGCCAAGTCGCTCAATTGCATCGGGCCGGACGGGCAGGGCGGCATCACCGCCGAGCCATGCGGGCAATGCGAGGCCTGCCGCGCGATCGACGCCGGCCGCTTCGTCGACTATATCGAGATGGACGCGGCGTCCAACCGCGGCGTGGACGAGATGGCCCAGCTGCTGGAACAGGCGGTCTACGCGCCGAGCAATGCGCGCTTCAAGGTCTACATGATCGACGAGGTGCACATGCTCACCAACCACGCGTTCAACGCGATGCTCAAGACGCTCGAAGAACCGCCGCCGCACGTCAAGTTCATCCTGGCGACCACCGATCCGCAAAAGATCCCCGTGACGGTGCTGTCGCGCTGCCTCCAGTTCAATCTCAAGCAAATGCCGCCGGGCCATATCGTCGGCCACCTCGAGAACATCCTGGGCCAGGAAGGCGTGAGCTTCGAGCAGCCTGCGCTGCGCCTGCTGGCGCAAGGCGCGCACGGCTCGATGCGCGACGCGCTGTCGCTCACCGACCAGGCGATCGCCTATGCGGCCGGCCAGGTCACGCTCGATGCGGTGCAGGGCATGCTCGGCGCGCTCGACCAATCCTACCTGGTGCGCCTGCTCGACGCGCTGGCGGCGTCGGACGGCGCCGACCTGATGGCGGTGGCCGACGAGATGGCCAGCCGCAGCCTGTCGTACAACGGCGCGCTGCAAGACCTGGGCACCTTGCTGCACCGGATCGCGCTGGCGCAGTCGGTGCCCGGCGCCGTGCCGCAGGACTTGCCCGAGCTGGCCGACATCATGCGCCTGGCCGGGGTGTTCGATGCCCAGGAAGTGCAGCTGTATTACCAGATCGCCGTGCACGGCCGTAACGAGATCGGCCTGGCGCCGGACGACTATGCCGGCTTCACCATGACCCTGCTGCGCATGCTGGCCTTTCGCCCCGGACAGGGCGGGGCAGAAGCATCGGCCGCACCGCCCGCAGCGGTAGGCGCGGCGCCTGCGCGCGCCGCCGCCGCGGCCGCCGCCAGCCATGCGGCGGTGACGCCGCGCCCGGCAGCGCCGTCGGCCACCGCATCTGCTACCCCCTCGGCTGCACCGCCAGCGCCGGCGCCCGCGCAGCCCAGTGCGCCGACGGCCGCCGCCGCCCCCGGCGCGCCGGCAATGACGTCGGCGCGGGCCGCGATCAATGCGGCGCTGGAGGCGGCGCGCGCCGCCTCGGGCATCCGCACCCCACCCAAGCGGCCGGCGGCCGAACCGGTCGCGCCGGCGCCAGCGGCGCCGCCGTCCCCGGCTGCGCCGCCGGCGGCGCCCGGACCGTCGGCCGCGCTGCCGTCCCATGGCGTCGGCATGCAGGCGCGCGCCGCTTCCGCGCCGCCGCCGTGGGAGGGCGGGCAGCCGCAGGCCATGGCCCGGCAGCAGCCGGCAATGCAGGCCCGCCAGCCGCAGCCGCAGCCGCAGCCGCAGCCGCAGCAGCAGTCGCAGCCGGAAGACGACGTGCCGTCCTGGGTAACCGATTTTTCCGATGACACCGCCGTCGCCGCCGAGGCGGCGGCCGTGGTCGCGCCCGCGTCCCAGGTGCGTGCGCCGGCCGCGCCGCCGCACGCCTACGTCGTCACGCCGGTGCCCGAGATCGATTGGGACGGCAACTGGCCGGCGCTGGCCGGCAGCCTGCCGCTGCGCGGCGTGGCCCAGCAGCTGGCGCTGCAGACCGAACTGGTCGCCTGCGTCGTGAACGACCGCGCCGTCACCTTCAAGCTGCGCGTGCCGGTCGATACGCTGCGCGCCAGCGGCAATAGCGAGAAGCTGGCGACTGCGCTGCAAGAACATTTCCCCGACTTCCGCGTGAGCGTGGAGTCCGAGATCGGCCCGGTATGGTATACAGCTGGGGCCGAACAGAAAGCGGCGCGCGAAGAACGCCAGCGCCTGGCCGAGTCCATCGTCGCCGCCGATCCTTTCGTGCAGGAGCTCGAGCGACGCTTCGACGCGTTCGTCGTGCCCGGCTCGGTCAAGGTCGCCTGAGCGTGTCGCTGCCGATCAATCACCCATCCGACTTTTGGAGAAACCCACCATGATGAAAAACCAGCTCGCAGGCTTGATGAAACAGGCGCAAGCCATGCAGGACAATATGAAGAAGGCGCAGGAGCAGCTGGCTCAGATCGAAGTCGAAGGCCAGTCGGGCGCCGGCCTGGTGAAGGTCGTCATGACCTGCAAGAACGACGTCAAGCGCGTCACCATCGACCCGTCGCTGCTGGGCGACGACCGCGACATGCTGGAAGACCTGGTTGCGGCCGCGTTCAACGACGCCGTGCGCAAGGCCGAGGCCACCGCCGCCGAAAAGATGAGCGGCCTGACCGCCGGCATGCCGGGCCTGCCGCCCGGCTTCAAGATGCCTTTCTGATCCATTGATACCAGTCCCGGCCGGTGCCTGCCGGCGGGACGCTCCCCCATGTCGACCTCGCTCGAATTTCTCATCGAATCGCTGCGCCGCCTGCCGGGCGTGGGCCCCAAGTCGGCCCAGCGCATGGCGTTCCACCTGTTGCAGCACGACCGCGAGGGCGCCGCGCAACTGTCGCGCGCGCTCTACCAGGCGGTCGACACGGTGCACCATTGCGCCAAGTGCAATACCTTCTCCGACATCGAAATTTGCGCGCTATGCGCCGACGCGGAGCGCGACCATACCCTGCTGTGCGTGGTCGAGACCCCGGCCGACCAGATCATGATCGAGCAAACGCTCACCTGGCGCGGCCTGTACTTCGTGCTGATGGGCCGGCTGTCGCCGCTGGACGGCATCGGCCCGCGCGACCTCGCCCTGGACAAGCTCGTCAACCGCGCCACCGATGGCGTCGTCGGCGAAGTGGTGCTCGCAACCAATTTCACCAACGAGGGCGAAGCCACGGCCCATTACATCAGCGAAATGCTCAAGGCGCGTGGCCTGAAGGTCAGTCGCCTGGCGCGCGGCGTGCCGGTGGGCGGAGAGCTAGAGTATGTCGACGCCGGCACGATCGCGCGCGCCATGCTCGACCGCCGCAGCGCATAATGTCCGCCATCTCGATCCGGTAGCGCGGTCCCTGGACACATGGCCTGCGTGCGCGCAAACCTGGTTGGCGGGCCGTTGCTATCGTGTTCCTTTCTGCGGACCATCCATGCACCTCGTCGATCTCACGATGTTCTATGCCGCGGAAGGCGGCGGCGTCAGCACTTACCTGAACGCCAAGTCGCGCTGGCTGCGGCGCCGGGCGCGGGCGCGGCATACCATCCTCAGTCCCAACATCGAGACCGAGGCCTCGCCGACGCGCCTGCGCGTGCCCGGCCTGGCCTTGCCCGGCTTCCATGGCTATCGCATGCCGGTGTCGGTGGCCGCGATCGAACGCCGCCTGTGCATGCTGCAGCCCGACCTGGTCGAAGTCGGCGACGCCGGGCACTGCGCCTGGGCCGCGCTGCGCGCGCGCGACCGGCTGGGCATCCCGGCCGTGGCCTTCTATCACTCCGATCTGCCGCGCCTGGTCGAAAACCGCTTCGGCCCGCAGGCGGCTCTGTTCGTTCGGCGCTACCTTGCGCGCCTCTATAGCCAGTTCGACCTGGTGCTGGCGCCGAGCCGGCTGATGGTCGGGCAACTGCGGGCGATGGGAGTGGAGGGAGCGCTGCACCAGCCGCTCGGCATCGATTGCGGCGTCTTCCGTCCGGACCTTCGCGACGGCGCCTTGCGCGAGCAACTGGGGCTGGCGCCCGGGGTATGCCTGCTGGTCTATGCCGGACGCTTTACGCCAGACAAGAAACTGGATGTGCTGATCGCGGCGATGCACCGGCTCGGTCCCGGTTTCCACCTGCTGATGGTGGGCCCCGGCGAGGCCGCGCTCGACGCCGCACGGGGCGCCCGGGTCAGCCGCCTGCCGTTCCAGCGCGACCAGCGCGCGCTGGCCAGCATCCTGGCCAGTTGCGACCTGCTGGTGCATCCGGGCGATTGCGAGACCTTTGGCTTGATCGTGCTCGAGGCAATGGGGTGCGGACTGCCGGTGGTGGCGGCGGGCGCCGGCGGCCTTGCCGAACTGGTCGACGACGACACGGGCGAGCTGGCGCGGCCCAACTGCCCCGACAGCCTGGCCGAAGCGATCAGGCACGTGGCGACCCGCGACCTCGCGGCGCTCGGCGCCAATGCGCGGCGCAAGGTCGAAACGTCATTCGACTGGGAAGCGGTGTTCGCCCAACTGCAAATGCATTATTGCAGCTTGCTACCGCAGGACGCACCGGACTGCGGACCCTGGCGCCAGGCGCAGGGCGCGCAGTCCTATGCGCGGGCGGGTTATTACCAGTAGGGGCCCCAGTAGCCGCCACGATAGCGCGGACCCCAGGCGCCATACGCGCCGACGCCGGTGCCGACGCGCTGCAATTCCTCGCGCGTGCCCAGGTGCAGCACGCATTCGCGCCAGGGATCGGTGTTCGCGCTATAGCCGAGCTGGCTGCACGCCGGACCGTAGATACTCATGAGTTGCGCCATATCAGCCTGCGCGCGCGCCGCCTTTTCTTGCGGCGTCGAACAGGCCGCGGCCAGCAGGGCCAGACCGATGGCGGCGGATGCGCGCGCGATGGCAGGCATCCGCGCGCCTTTGTTGACGTTTTGCATGACAGTTCCTCCCGCCGCCTCGCGCGGCATGATTCCAGAATAGCATCGCCGATACGCGCAGCGTGTGCGATAGCCAACGAAGCATGAGATTTCTTCAGCTGCCTCAGGTTCGGATATGGGGACGGATGGGGCTGCCTTCAACGACAACAGCAGGTACGGTGCGGGGAGCGTCGCGGTGCGCACGTCGTGTCGCGCGCGGTCAGGTATTTTCTCGAGCCGACCGGCTTCGGCCGTGAGTTTTCTGGCAAGATACGCCCCCAAAACGAGGAGGAGACGTATGAACGGTTCGCCGGGCAAGTCCCGATGGAAGACCTGGACCCTGCGCGGGGCCGGGGCGCTGCTGGCGCTCGTGCTGCTGGCCTTGCTGGCCGCCTGGCTGTTCCTGCGCGCCAGCCTGGCCCAGCTCGACGGCGAGCGCCGCGTGGCCGGCCTGGCCGGCGACGTCACGGTCGAGCGGGATGCCGGCGGGGTGCCGCTGATCAGCGGCGCCAGCCGGCTCGACGTCGCCTATGCGACCGGCTTCGTGCATGGCCAGGAGCGCTTCTTCCAGATGGACTTGCTGCGCCGCACGGCGGCCGGAGAGCTGGCCGAGCTGTTCGGCCCGGCGGCGCTGCCCACCGACCGCACGCACCGTCTGCACCGCTTCCGCGCCCGCGCGCTGGACACGCTGGCGCGCCTGCCGGCGCCGGAACGTGCGCTGCTGGAACGCTATGCGCAAGGCGTCAACGAAGGCCTCGACGCGCTCGGCGCGCGGCCCTTCGAATACGCGCTGACCGGCGTGGCGCCGCGGCCGTGGACGGCGCCCGATTCGCTGCTGGTGGTGTGGGCCATGTACATCGACCTGCAAGGCGCCCAGCAGGCGCGCGAACTGGCGCGTGGCTGGCTGCGCACGCACAGCGACGCGGCGCAGCTGGCTTTCCTGCTGCCCGAGGCGAGCGCGTACGATGTGACCCTTGACGTGACCCTCGATGCGACCCGCGGCGCCTCACCGGGCCAGGGCGCGGCAAGGGTGGCGAGCCCCTTGCCGCCGCGGGCGCCGGCCTGGTGGGGCAAGGCGCCGCAGGCATCGGGCGCGCCGGTCAGGCTGGCCGGCCTGGAAGTCACCGATTCGGTCGGCAGCAACAACTATGCGCTGGCCGGCAGCCGGAGCAGCACCGGCGCGGCCATCGTGGCCGACGACATGCACCTGGGCCTGCGGCTGCCGAACATCTGGTACCGCCTCGCGCTGCGCTTTCCCGATCCAGGCGCGCCCGGCGGCCAGCGCCGCCTGGCCGGCGTCAGCCTGCCCGGGGCGCCGCCGTCCGTCATCGTCGGCAGCAACGGCCAGGTGGCCTGGGCCTTCACCAACAGCTATGCCGATTCGCTCGACCTGGTCGAACTGCGGGTCGACCCGGCCCGTCCGAACCAGGTGGGTCTGCCGGGCGGCTGGGAGACGCCGCGCGCGCATGTCGAGACGATCGCCGTGAAAGGCGCCGCGACCGAGCGCATGGTCGTGCGCGAGACCTCGCTCGGCCCGATCCGCGAGGTGGCGGGACGCAGCTATGCGCTGCACTGGATCGCCCACGATCCGGCCGCGCTCAACATGAATCACCTGAAGCTCGAGAGGGTGGCCAGCGTCGAGGATGCGCTGACCGCCGCCGCCATCAACGGCATCCCGGCCCAGAACTTCGTCGCCGGCGACGTGCAGGGAAACATCGGCTGGACCATCGCCGGCCTGCTGCCGCGCCGCGCCGCCGAGGGTCAGGCAGCAGCAGCGGGCGGCCTTGCAGCCGGCGTTGGGGCTGGATTCCCGCTCGCCGCCGGCAGCACGGCCCAGACCTGGAGCGAAGCGCTGCCGTACGCCGACTACCCGCGCATCGTCAATCCCGCCGATGGCCAGATCACGACCGCCAACAGCCGCCAGCTGCTTGGGGCGGGCTCCTCGCTGCTGGGCGACGGCGGCTACGACCTGGGCCAGCGCAACCGCCAGCTGCACGAGGGTTTGCAGGCCATGGGCGGCCAGGTCGACGTGCGCCGCGCCTTCGACGCGGCCCTGGACGACCGCGCGATCCTGGTCGGCCAGTGGCGCCAGCGCGCCCTGGCCGCGCTCGATGCGCACGCGCTCGCCGGCCAGCCGCAGCGCGCCGAGTTCCGGCGCCTGCTGGAGACCAGCTGGAGCGGGCGCGCCAGCGTGGAGTCGGTCGGCTATCGCCTGGCGCGCGACTTCATGTGGGCCGTGCACGACCTGCTGTACGGCGGCGTCAATGCTGCGCTCAAGGAGATCGATCCCAAGGCCAGCGCGGCCGCGGCCAGCGCGCGCTGGCCGGCGGTGGCGGCGCGCCTGCTGGACGAACGGCCGCAGGGCTGGCTGCCGGCCGGCCATGCCTCATGGCGCGACCTGGAGCTGGCCGCGGTGGACCGCGCCATCGCGGCCCTGCTTGACGCCGGCACGCCGCTGGCCGAAGCCACCTGGGGCCAGCGCAACACCGCCGACATCGCGCATCCGATCAGCATGGCCGTGCCCGCGCTGCGCCGCTGGCTCGCCGCGCCGGGCCAGCCGCTGGCGGGCGACGCCCACATGCCGCGCGTGGCCGGACCGAAGTTCGGCCAGTCGGAACGGCTGACCGTGTCGCCGGGACGCGAAGAGGAGGGCTTGTACAATATGCCGGGCGGGCAGAGCGGGCATCCCTTGTCGCCGTTCTTCCTGCTCGACCACGCGGCCTGGGTCGAGGGCAAGCCGGCGCCGCTGCTGCCGGGGGCGGTGAAGCATACGCTGCGGTTCGTGCCGTGAGCGCAAGGCCGAATTCCCGCTTTTGTAAACCCTGGCACGTCGTTCCTGCCCTCGCCGGGCGCCTTGGCGGGAACCTCAGGTTGCATGCAGCCAGGCTGCGTTCGATCCAAGTCACAGCGGTACGAACTTAGGTTCCCGCCTGCGCGGGAACGACGGTTCTGAGGCTGCTGGCCGGCGATACGGCGCGTCGCCACCACTACTTCGCCGGCAAGGCCTGCTGCGCATGCCGCAGCATCTCGGTGATCTTCTCGGCGCTGGACGGATGACCCAGGTAGTAGCCCTGCACCATGTCGCAGCCATACTCCTCGAGCAGCATGAGCTGCTCGCCGGTCTCGACGCCCTCGGCCACCACCACCATCTTGAGGCCGTGGGCCATGGCGATGATGGCGCGCGTGATGGCGGCGTTCTCCGAGTCCTGCGGCAGGCCGGCGATGAAGCTGCGGTCGATCTTGAGGGCCCGCACGTCGAAGCGCTTCAGGTAATTCATCGATGAATAGCCGGTGCCGAAGTCGTCGATCGACAGGTGCACGCCGATGCCGCGCAGCTGCTCGAGCGTGACCAGCGTGGCGCGCGCATCGTCCATCAAGGTGCCTTCGGTCAGCTCCAGTTCCAGCAGGCGCGGTTCGAGCCCGGTCTCGGTCAGGGCCGACAGCACGATCTGCGACAGGTTCTCGTCCTTGAACTGCTTGGCCGACAGGTTGACCGCGATGCGCAACAGGCGCCGCGTCAGGCGCTGCCAGGCGCGCGCCTGGCGACAGGCGGTGCGCAGCACCCATTCGCCGATCGGGACGATCAGGCCGGTCTCCTCGGCCAGCGGGATGAATTCGGTCGGCGGCACCAGTCCGCGTTCGGGATGGCGCCAGCGCACCAGGGCCTCGACCCCCACGATCTCGGAAGTGCGCACGTCGCGCTGCGGCTGGTAGACCAGGTACAGCTCGTCGTTCTGCAGCGCGCGGCGCAAGCCCACCTCGAGCTTCACGTGGCTCATGATCTGCATCGTCAGCGAAGAGCTGTACAGCTTGGCGTTGTTCTTGCCGCAGTTCTTGGCGTGGTACATCGCCGTGTCGGCGAATTTGAGCAGCGAGCCGCAATCGTCGCCATCCTCGGGAAACAGCGAGATGCCGATGCTGGCGGTGACGAAGATCTCGTTGCCCTCGATGAGAAAGGGCCGCCGCATCGCTTCCTTGACGCGGGTGGCGACGTTCAGCGCATGCTCGACCCGCTCCAGGTCGGGAATCAGGATGGTGAATTCGTCGCCGCCCAGGCGCGCGAGGTTGGCGGCGTCGCCGGCTCCCCGCTGCGCGCCGTGCTGGGCACCGTGTTCGATGCCTTCGCCGCGCGAGACCAGGTCGCTGGGACGGGTGGTCTCGCGCAGTCGGTCCGAGACCATCTTGAGCAGCTGGTCGCCGGCGTTGTGGCCCAGCGTGTCGTTGATGCGCTTGAAGGCGTCGAGGTCCATGAACAGCACCGCGAACTTCTTGTTGCCGATCTTGGCGCGCTGCAGCTCGCGCTCGAGCGTCTCGAGAAAGGCCTGGCGGTTGGGAATGCCGGTCAGCCCGTCGCAGTAGGCCAGGCGCCGGATCTGCTCCTCGGCGCGCTTGCGTTCGCTGATGTCGCGCACCAGGCCCAGCACCTCGGATGGGCTGGTGGCCACCAGGCGCGCCTCGAAGTGCAGCACCTCGCCGCAGTCGATCAGTTCGTACTCGACCGAGCGCACCTGCTGGGTGGCGAGCACGGTCTTCATCTGCTCCAGCATGCGCGCCGCGATCTCGGGCGGCAGGGTGTCGGACAGGTGCTTGCCGATGAAGCGCGCGCTCATCGGAGGAGCGCTGGCCGGGTGTCCCGGACACGACTGGCCGGGCCGCTCCTGGCCGGGCCGTTCCTGGCCGGGTTCGTAGTCGAGATAGAAGCCGTCCGCGTTCAGGCGAAAGAAGGTGTCGGGGATGGCTTCGAGCACGGCGCGGTTCTGGGCGTCGGCGATGCGCAGGCGCGCGATGGCGTCGCTGGCGCGCAGCACGTACAGCACGCGGTGGCCGAGGATCGGCCAGTTGATCGGCTTGGAGACGAAGTCGGTGGCGCCGACCTCGTAGGCCTGGGTCACGGCCTCGACGTCGTCGCTGCCGGTGACCATGACGATCGGGACGCAGGCGCCATCCTTCTCGGCGGCGCGGATCGTGCGGCAAGCCGTGAAGCCGTCCATGCGCGGCATGTCGACGTCCATCAGGATCAGGTCGGGATGGCGCGCGCGCGCCAGTCCGACCGCTTCCAGGCCGTCGCCGGCCTCGATGCCGTCCATCCCGACCTGGGCCAGCATCTCGAGCATCAATAGGCGCATGACGGGATCGTCGTCGGCGACGAGCACGGTCCCGCGCTGGGTGGAGGCAAATGCAGGCATCTCAGGATTCCTTTTCAAGCAGGGCGTGGAGCGACTGGCGCACCGATTGGAATTCGCGCTCCATGTCGGCCAGCAGGGGCGCGGCGCCGTCGACGGCGCCGCTGCGGCCGAGTTGTTCGAGGTCGCGGCAGGCCGCGGCCAGGCGCGCCGCACCGATGTTGGCGCTGGCCGACTTGAGGCCGTGGGCGATGCGGCGCAGGGCTTCGGCGTCGCGCGTGGTTACTGCCTGGCGCAGCGCCTGCAGGTGGCGCGGGGTGTCGCCCACGTAGGCGTTGATCACCTTCTGCACCAGAACGTCACCGGCGTCGCGGCTCAGCGCGCGGATGTTGTCGAGGGCGGCGCGGTCGACCGGGTTGTCCCGCGGCGGCGGCTGCGGCGATGGAGGCAGTGATGGAGGCAATGCGGGCGACGGCTGGTAGGCCAGGGCCGGCGCGGCGTCGTCGTCGTGGTGGCGCTCGGCCAGCACCGGCAGCGCCACCCAGCGCCCGATCACGGCCGCCAGCTGCTGCTGGGTGAAGGGCTTGGACAGGTAGTCGTCCATGCCGGCCGCGAGGCAGGCTTCGCGGTCGCCCTGCAGCGCGTTGGCGGTGATCGCGATCACCGGCAAGGTGCGCGCGCGGCCCGCCTCGCGCTCGTGGCGCCGGATTTCCCCGGTCGCCGCGAAGCCGTCCATCACCGGCATCTGGCAATCCATCAGCACCGCGTCCCAGCCGCCTTCGTGCACCGCATGCAGCGCTTCCTGGCCGTTGGTGGCGCAGTGGGTTTCCAGGCCCAGACTCTCCAGCATGGCCCTGGCCACTTCGACGTTGACGGGATTGTCCTCGGCCAGCAGCACGCGCCGCGCGCGCCGTACCGGCTGCTGGGGCGCCATCGGGGCCGGCCTGGCGGTCCCGAACGCCGCCGTCGCGGCATGCGCCCCAGCCGGCGCGGCGGCGGCAGCCGGATGATGCAGCCGCGCCGCGCGCGCCGTCAGGCAGGCGTACAAGTCGGCCGCGCGCGCCGGCTTGACCAGCTGGTAGGCCACGCCGGCCTCGCGCCGCTGGACCGGATCGGCGGCCAGCCGCTCGGGACTGAGCAGCACGAAATGGGTATTGATCGGGGTCGAACGCGCCATCCCCTCGGCACGCACCGAGGCCGCCAGCGCCAGGCCGCTGGTCTGGGTCAGCTCCATGTCGAGCACCGCCGCATCATACGGGCGGCCGGCGCGCGCCGTGCTCACCAGGTGCTCGAAGGCGGCCGCCGCGCTGCCCACGCCCTCGCACGTCGCGCGCCAGGTTTCCAGCTGCTGCACCAGCTCGTTGCGGCTGGCGTCCTGTTCGTCCACCACCAGCACCCGCAGCCCCTCCAGCGTGTGCTGGCGGTGGCCGGGGGCGTCGGGATCGACGCGGCGCTTGTCGAAGCCGAGCGTGAACCAGAAGATCGAGCCCTGCCTGGGCGCGTTCTCGACGCCGATCGTGCCCTTCATGAGTTCGACCAGCTGCTTCGAGATGGCCAGGCCCAGGCCGGTGCCGCCATACTTGCGGGTGGTGGAATCGTCGGCCTGCGAGAAGGCGTTGAAGATGCGCGCGCGCGCGTCGCGCGAGATGCCGATGCCGGTGTCGTGCACCTCGAAGCGCAGCGTCACCCGCTGCGCGTCTTCGCCGGCCACCCGCACCCGCGCCATGATGCGCCCCTCGTTGGTGAACTTGATCGCATTGCCGAGCAGGTTGGCCATGATCTGGCGCAGCCGGTTCGGGTCGCCGCAAATCGCCACCGGAATGTCGTTGGCGATGTCGAAGTCGCAGCCCAGGCCCTTTGCAGCGGCCTGCGGGGTGTAGACGTTGTGGATGTCGTCCAGCAGGTCCCACAGGTTGAAGTTGATGTATTCGATGGTCAGCTTGCCGGCCTCGATCTTGGAGAAGTCGAGGATGTCGTTGATGATCACCAGGAGGTGCTCGCCCGAGCGCTTGACCAGCTGCGTGTAGCTGCGCTGGGCGTCGGTCAGCTCGGTGGCCAGCAGCATCTCGGTCATGCCCAGCACCCCGTTCATCGGGGTGCGGATCTCGTGGCTCATGGTGGCCAGAAAACCGCTCTTGGCGCGGCTGGCCGCTTCGGCCGCGTTCTTGGCCTTTTCCAGCTGCTCGGTGCGCACGCCGACCTGGCGTTCCAGTTCGTCGCGATGGTGCAGCAGGGCCGCCCCGCGGTCCTCGATCTGGGCCAGCATGGTGTTGAAGCTGTCGATCAGCACGCCCAGTTCGTCGTTGCGCTTGTGTTGCACGCGCAGGCCGTAGTTCTGGCTGGCCGAGACCTTCTGCGCGGCCTGGATCAACTTGGCGATCGGCTCGGCGATGCTGCGCTTGAGCGGCCGCGCCAGTCCCAGCGAGACCAGCAGCGCGGCCCCCATCGCCAGCCCGATCACGACCAGGCTGGCCAGGATGTCGAGCCACATCGGCAGCAGGTCGGCCTCGATCATGATCGCGCCGACCGCCAGCTCGCCGTGGCGCACCTCCTGCACCACGCGCATGTGGCGCGACAGCAGGGAGCGGCCGGCGCGGTTGGCATCGATCAGCGTCTCGGGCCCGAGGTCGTCCAGCACGGGCAGTGCGGCGCCCAGGCGCGACGGCGCACGGTACTCGGCCAGCGCACGGCCGAAACGGTCGTACAGCACCGCCGCCGAGATGTGCTGCTGCGCTTCCAGCGCCGCCAGGGTGGCGCCGGCCTGGCGCCGGTCGACCAGCAGCAGGTCGCCGGCCGTGGCGGCGCCGATCACGCGCGCGAAGGCGGCCAGTTGCAGGCTCTCGGCCTGGCGGTGATTGATGATGGAGGTGACGGCGAAGGCGCAGAACACGAACAGCAGCGCAGTCGCCGTCGAGAGCAGCGAGAGGATGTTCAACTTCCGGTTCAGGCTCGAGCGCTCGAAATTCTGCATCGTGATTCCCGCAAACGGCACAGCGCAGCGGATCCGGCAACGGTGCAGATCCTCCTAGCGGGCAAGAGCCCGCAGGAAAAAAATATACGGCCTAGGTGAGAGGCCAGTTTTGCGAATCCGCAAATGTGGCAAACGGAACAATTCCATCGCGCAATTACCATCGACGGGAACAAAAGAAAGGGCGCCGCAGTGAACTGACCCCCAAAAGTTGGACACAACTTTTGGGGGTTTTTCATGACCAAGTACGATGAGCAGTTCAAGCTCGCAGTCGTGCAAGAATATTT
>NZ_JBNDJE010000026.1:0-50545 GCF_050434805.1 Massilia sp. UYP11 | reverse complement strand
GATGCAAAGACGCCCATCCTCGCACTCAAGGAATGGCAACAAAGACGGCCGGAATTATTCGTTAAGCGGGTTTATGAACAGGCGGGACTTGACACCTACCGACACAAGGATTTTCAATATTCGCGCCGCGTCTGTCACGGCCTCAGCGATTTGCCGGGCAGAGGTTCTGCTATTGCTCGCCGATCTGGCGTGGAGCGTTGCCGATACAACACGGCGGCAGGCCCGCTGGCGCATCGCGCTGTGGTTCTGCCTGTCCATACCGTATTCCCTTAACAAACATAATGGCCGCTCGGGTTGGCGAAATCCGCGCAATAGACGGGCAGTGGAACGGTCGGTTCAAGTGCGCAAGGAGCAGGGGCTAGATAACTTCCTGATGCAGCGGTGTCCGGTTCGCCACATAGTTTGTTGAGAATTGCTGAGAAGACCGGCAGAGGACAATCCGTGGTGGCCGAACTCGACTACAAGGTCCAAAACTGCGAGGAGTGAACAACGTGACAAGTGTTATCTATTCTGTCACGATGCCTAAGAAAAACATTTTTGCGCTACAGGTATTGTCCTACCATCGCCGGGTTGATGTCATATCGACATCGCGAGCCTGACGCATCGCGGCCGGGTTACAGCACATTCTGTTCAGAAATCCCATTATTTTCTTATGGCAAGATATACTTTTCCCATTGCAGAAGCGAGGGAAGAAAAAAATGGGACTGTTCGGAAAACGGCTGAATTTGGATTCACTCAAGAACGCAGCCTCCGCTGCAAAAGACAAGCTGGAGAGTGCCAAGGACACATTGCAGGACTCGGCCAGCGGATGGAATGCCAAGGCCGGTGAAGCCGGTAGCAAGATCGCTCAAATGGCCGCTGAGGTCACCAGCAATGCCGCCGATGCTGTGCGTGAATTCGACTACGAGGGCGCCAGGCAGCATGCCCACTCGGCAGCGTCCGGGCTGAGGGAGAGCGCCGGTGAAATGGTCGGGAAAGCAGCGGATACAGTGCGCAATTTCGATCTCGATGAATCTAGGGAAGCTGCTGTCAGTTTCGCAAAGGAATCGGCAAACAAATTTCATCATTACATTCGCAGTACCTTCGAGGTGGACAAGTCCACTTTCGAGATGGTCAACGACATCCGTAACAAGCTTCCCGTCCCTGCGCAGTCTATGGAAGATATCTACGAGCAATGCCGCAACGAAGCGGTGCGTCGGGCGATAGCGGCGTTCGTGCTGGGGAACATCTTGGACGATAAAAGCCAGGCCAAGTATGACAAGCTTACCGACAGCTACGATACCTTCCGTACATCGCGCCAGGATCTGGTCGGTGACAAGCATGAAAACTATGGCGCCCTGAAACCTAACAGAAATACGCCGGATGGCACCGTTTTCGAAAACGGCTACAACCCAGACGCGCCGCTGGTCTATGAAAAATCCCGCGGTACCAAAGTTTCCGTCGACCATGTCACTTCGAAGAATGAGATCTTCCAGAGCATGCTGTTGAAAGCAGGCCTCACCGATAAGGAACTAGGCGACGTGATGAACGATCCGCGCAACCTGGTGTATGCGAACCGCAATCTGAATAGCCAGAAAAGCAATCTGGACGTCTACGACTGGCTCGATAAATTTGGCAAACCCCATCCTACCGATCCGAACAAGGTGATCGTCACCATCAAAGGATCCGGCGAAGAGCATGTGGTGGATAAACGGGCCATTGATCAGGCCTATGCCGACAGCAAGCAAGCGTATCGCGATGGCCAGATCGAAGCGGTGAAGGGAATTGCGGGCTCAATGGCCGTCACCGGCGCCACCATGGCGGCGCAACAAGTGGTGGGCCTGATCGTGGTGGAGACCATTGATGTCTTCATGGACGAGCTCAAAAAGGTGAAGCTGGTTTCCAGCGCCGGGATGATCGATGAATTCAGGGACAGCAAGGACCGGATTGCAGCCCGCTTGAGCGAGCGCTTCGAGGAGCGCCAGATCTGGGCCAAGGCGAAGGCGCTGGGCATGGAGGCGGGGGTTTCGGGCGCCCTGAGCGTGATTCCGCAGATACTGATCTCTCTGATCCTGAAGATGCCGGCGTTTATCTATTCCATCATCCGCGAAAGCACGCTCAGCATTGTGCGCTGTGTCCGTGTATTGGCCAGTGACGAACCTGACAAGCTCGCCGCTTTGCAAGTGATCATGCTTGGAACCGCATCGGCGGTCGCAGGGGTCTATGTGCAGCGCGTGATCAGTCAAGGAATCGCGTCAGTGCCCCTGCTCAATAAATTCAATCCGCAAGTCTCCGCAATTCTTTCGGGCATGTTCATCACGGCCATCCCTTTGGCTGCCATCTATACCTTTGAGCAAAACAAACATCTTCTGGTTCTCAAACTAAAGGGTGCGCAAAGAGAGGAGATGCCACAGGCTGTATAGCACAAATTTTCCTCTTATTAATTTTAGCGTGTTTTAAAATGGCATTGAAAAGTCGACGAAATCCTTAAAAAGTCGTTCCAGAGCATTTTTCACTCTGTACTCCCAGGAGGGATCAGGCGGCGCATAGGTCGTGCGCATTATGAAACAATTAACAAACTGTAATAATTTAAATCGAAAGAGTGAAATGGAAGTTTGGATCAAGTCGCTTGAAGTAGCGATGCAGGTAAAGCAAAAGGGGATCGAGCTGGAGGTTCGGAGTAAGGATGGCACGACCCAGCTGGGAGATTGCTACGCCACAATGACCGGTTTGGTTTGGTGCAACGGCAAGAAAAAGAAAGAGAATGGAGTGAAGGTGAAGTGGGAAGATTTTATTGCAGTGTGTGCGTCTGAAGAAGCACTCAAAGCTGCTGTGAAGGCGGCGAAGGCGGTCACGCCCTGAATGGCGTAACACTCCATTCGCAATTCGCTTGAATCGTCATGCCGCACGGAGTTGCGCACGGATCCGGAAATGGACCGGACACGCTGACGTTTAGTCGCAGATGCAAAAACGCCAACCTGCATGGGTTGGCGTTCTAAGAAATTCTTGGTGGCCCGGGGCGGAATCGAACCACCGACACAAGGATTTTCAATCCTCTGCTCTACCAACTGAGCTACCAGGCCAAGAGGCCGCAATTATAGCAGCGTTTGCGGCGGATAAACAATCCCGCGCCGCCTCACCCTTTGGGCGAGATCCGCTGCGCGTGGTCGCGTTCCAGCGCCAGGCGCGACTCGCGCCGGCCCTTGGCTTCCTCGAAGCGGCGCAGTTCATCCGGCGTCGACGGTTCCAGCGGCGGGATCGGCGCCGGCTTCTTGTCGTCGCCCACCGCCACCATCGTGAAGAAACAGCTGTTCACATGGCGCACCACCTTGCTGCGGATGTCCTCGGCGATCACCTTGATCCCGATTTCCATCGAGCTGCGGCCGGTGTAGTTCACGGCGGCCAGGAAGGTCACCAGCTCGCCCACGTGGATCGGCTGGCGAAAGGTCACCTGGTCGACGCTCATCGTGACCACGTAGCGGCCGGCGTAACGGCTGGCGCAGGCATAGGCGACCTGGTCGAGCAGTTTCAGGATGGTGCCGCCGTGCACGTTGCCGGAAAAGTTGGCCGTGTCGGGCGTCATCAGCACCGTCATGCTGAGCTGGTGGGAGGGCAGGTTCATGGTCGTGTCATTACAAAAGAAAATCAGTGCTGGATGTTGCCTTAGAAACTGCCGCACGGCAAGTTCTGCCGTTGGCGGGGACTGTTTTCGAGCCGGTCAAAGCAGACATATCGACATACCAATAAAATCATAGTCATTGAAAAACGAATCGTATAGGCTCGGCGAATGAACAGCGAATTTTTCCATCAAGGCGGATCGGTGCAGTGGCACCTCGGACCCGTCATCGAGGCACTGCGCACTTCGCGCGAATCCACCCACAATATCCGGCACCAGGGCAGGGTACGTGAACTGCCGTCACGCGAAGTCGTGCGCCAGATCGTGGACGGCATTTCCGCGGCGCTGTTCCCGACCCATTACGGCCGCCCCGACCTGAACGACGAAAGCATCGACTACTTCGTCGCCGACACGCTCAACGTGGCGCTTGACCGCCTGGCCGAGCAGGTGCGGCGCGCGCTGCGCTTTTCGCCCGCGCATTCGCCTGATTCGTCCTTCGAGCACGACCAGACCGAGGACGCCGTGCTGGCCGAGCGCGCCCGCGCCATCACGCGCGAGTTCGCCGCCAGCCTGCCCGCCATCCGCGCGCTGCTGGTGTCCGACGTGCAGGCCGCGCTGGCCGGCGACCCGGCCGCGACCTCGGTGGCCGAGATCATGCTGTGCTATCCGGGCACCATCGCCATCCTCTACCACCGCATCGCGCATTGCCTCACCCGCCTCGGCGTGCCGTTCCTGGCGCGGGTGACGGCCGACATCGGTCATTCGCTGACCGGCATCGACATCCACCCCGGCGCGCAGATCGGCGGCAGCTTCTTCATCGACCACGGCACCGGCGTCGTCATCGGCGAAACCGCCGTCCTCGGCGAGCGCGTGCGCCTGTACCAGGCCGTCACGCTCGGCGCCAAGCGCTTCCCGGTCGACGACAGCGGCGCCCTGGTCAAGGGCACGCCGCGCCACCCGATCGTCGAGGACGACGTCGTCATCTATGCCGGCGCCACCATCCTGGGCCGCATCACGATCGGCGCCGGTTCGACCATCGGCGGCAACGTCTGGCTGACCCAGAGCGTCCCGCCGGGCAGCAATGTGTCGCAGGCGCAGATGCGCAATACCTGAGTCAGCCGATAGCGGCGCGGAAGCGGGCCACCACGCCCCAGGAAGGCGGCCCGACGGGCGGCCCGGCGCGCCCGTCATCGCGCTTTGCTATGATGGCGCGATGACTATCCTGCTGGTTCCCGGCTACATGCTCGACGAGACGCTGTGGGACGGCATGCGCGACCGGTTGGCCCCCTTCGGCCCGCTGGCGCATGCCGACCTGCGTCACGATTCCACCATCGAGGACCTGGCGCGCCGTGCATTGGCCGAGGCGCCGCCGTCCTTCATCCTGATCGGCTTTTCGATGGGCGGCTACGTCGCGCGCGAGATGGTGCGCCAGGCGCCCGGGCGCGTGCGCGCGCTGGTGCTGATCGCCACCTCGACCCGGCCCGATGCCGACGCCGTCCGTCAGGGCAAGCGCACGGTGGCGCGGGCGGCGCCGTCGGTCTCGTTCGCGGGGCTCAGCCGCACCGCGATCGCCAGCTCGCTGCATCCGCGCGAAGCGGATAACGAGGCGCTGGTCGAGCGCGTGCGCATGATGGGCGTGCGCCTGGGCGGCGCGGCGTTTCGCAACCAGTCGATGGTCGAGCGGCCGGGCGACCTGCACCTGCTGGGCGAGATCCGCTGTCCGACGCTGGTGGTGGCGGCCGGGCACGACCGCCTGCGCAGCCTGGAAGAAGCGCGCGAGCTGCATGCGGGCATCGCGGGGGCGCAGTTCGCGCTGGTCGAGGATAGCGGCCACATGATCCCGCTCGAGGCGCCGCAGGCATTGTGCGACGTGATCGTGCCGTGGCTGGCGCAACTGCCGGACAGCTGAATCAGGCCGGCGTGAACCTTGAACACCAGCCATCGAGGCCGCGGATCGCCTCTTCCTTGAGCTTGGCCTCGATCTCGATATATGGCGCGGCGAGGTAGGACGAGGGCATCGTCGCGATCAGGTCGGAATGCTGGCGGTCGTTGAAGCCCTCGCGGCCGTTCGAGATATGCACCAGCTGGTGGGCCGGGTCGGGCCAGGTGGCGCGCGCCCTGGCCACCATCTCGGCCACGCTCGGATGCTCGTAGCTGTCCAGCTTTTCGTGGACGATGTGGTGGTGGGCGTCGAACACCATCGGCACGCCGGCGCGCACGCACACGGCGTGGATCTCGTCGGCGCTGTAGGCGTATTCGTCGTTCTCCAGGCCGATGCGGCGGCGGATCGCGTCCGGCAGTTCTGCAATGCGCGCGACCAGATTGTCTTCGCGGTCGGCCTTGCCGCCGTGGATTTCCAGCAGCGCCCAGGGCGAACACGGCTGGTCCAGCAAATCCATGATGTCGGCGTGCATCTGCAAGATCTTGATGCTATTGGCGACCACGTCTTCCGAGTCCGAACTGAGCACCACGAACTGGTCGGGGTGCATCACCAGGCGGATGCCGCGCTCGCGCGCGCGCCGGCCCGAGCGGCCCAGGGTTTCCTTGAACTGTTGCAGGATGTGCAGCCCGAACGGCGTATCGGCAAACGGGAAGATCGACGAGGGCATGCGGTAGAGGGCGATGCCTTCGCGCTCGCAGTAGCGCAGCGCATTGTCCAGGGTCTGGATATTGTCGCGGTAGATATCTTCCAGCAAGCGGCGCTGGCCCTCTTCAGAATGTTCGAGCAGGCGCTTGCGCGTGAGCGCGCGGTAGCGCACGTCCTTGGAAACGGTGATGCAGACGAGGCCGAGTCGTGGTTGCGGGGCTGGCTGGGTCATGTGTTCCGGGCCGGCGCGGCGGGACGCGCACGGGAGGTTGATGTTGAGGGAAGTCTATCCGAAGCAGCTGTCGGGAGAGGTTCAGCGCGGGACGCAATCCGGGTCGAAGGCGGGGCAGGCACGGCGGCGGCCCCTTGACGGCCCTCGTTCGGGCTCAGCGCGGCGTGCCGAACACCTGGGTCCAGTAGATGATGCCGGCCTGCCGCTGCGGCGTGACGCCATAGGCGGCGCCCATCTCGGTGAAATCGCGGTTCATGATGTTGGCGCAATGTCCGGGGCTGTCGAGCCAGCCTTCGACGACTTCGCGCGGCGAACGCTGGCCGAAGGCGATGTTTTCGCCCACCCGGCGCCAGCTGTAGCCGGCGCGCAGGACGCGGTCGGCAGCCTGGCTGCCATCCCTGGCGCGGTGGCTGAAATAGCGGCGCGCGGCCATGTCGCGGCTATGGGCCAGTGCGGCATCGCCCAGCGCGCCGTTCCAGCTCAGGGGCGGCGCCGCCGGGAACGCTTGCTCGCCGCAGGAGCGGGCGCTGGCGCGCGCGGCATTGACTTCATCCAGGATCGCGCGGCCGGCTTCGCGCCAGTCGGGATAGGTGGCCGAGGGCAGCGGTGGCGCCGGAAGCGCCAGCACGACGGTCCAGGTCGCGCCCTCGCGGTAGCTGCCCACCGCCGAGAAACGGTCGCTCAGCAATACCTTGCAGTATTTTTGCGCCAGCACCGTCATGGCGGCCTGGGCGTCCTCGGGGCCGGTGACGTAGACCGCCTGCGCCTGCGCGGCGGCATAACCGGCGCGTTCGAGCGCGGATTCGATGAAGGTGCCGGCGCCGATGCGCACCTGGGCCAGGGCGGGGTGCGGATCGAGCGCGGCGGCCGGCGCGGCGGGACGGCCGTCGCAGGCGCCGGGATCGGCGCGGTAGGCATTGACCAGCGTCGCCAGCGGATCGTCGCTGCTGGCGGGCGCGGAGACGGGAGCAATGGAGGCGGCGGCCAGGGCGGCATGCGGCGCCAGCAGCGTAGCCACCGCGGCCGAGGTCGACAGGATAAGACGGAACGCGGGAGAGAAAATCGGACCGGGCATCGAACTCTTCAAGGACTGCAGGGCAGCCGGCGGGGCCGGCGCACGGTGTTGGCTGGGGATATTACCTATGCGGAAAGAATTACGGACGGCGAAACACCGACCGGATCTCGGCGCCGTGTGCGAATCCCGCTGAAATTGAAGATGGGGACGCCTGCCTGGATTTCCAGGCCTGCTGGGTCGTTCGTCGGCGCTGACGGCAAGGACCGGCGGGCGCCGCCGACGTCCGTTAGGCTGCCAGAACCTATCGCCCGGGCTGTTGCAACTGGGTTTGCGAAGTGCGCACCAGCCTGGACACATCCAGTCCCTGGGCCGCAAGGCGGGTGAGCAGGGCGTCGTAGTCGGCTGGGTCGACTTGTGGCGTGCGCGACAGGATCCACAGGTATTCGCGTTTGGGTTCGCTGACCGCGGACAACTGGTATTTCTCGTCGAGGTCGATGACCCAGTAATCCCCCCACACCATCGGGATGAAGGACAGGATCGCCGGCGCGAAACGCACCTTGAGCTTGGGCGAGGTGGCGCCGCCGAGCTGGCGCGCGACGCCATCGGCCACGTCAAACTTACCTTCGGCAGTGCGGCAGCGGTTGACGACTTGCACACGTCCATCCTTGCCCAGGTTGTAGCTTGCGGTGGTGTCTCCGACGCATTTTTTCTGGAAATCGTTGGGGAATTTCGCGATCTCGTACCAGACGCCCATGTAGCGCGGCACCACCAGCGATTCGATCGGCTGCAGCGGCCGTGCGCTGTCCGCTGCCAGCGCCGGAACGGCGCACAGGGTGGACAGGACCAGGGCGGCGCACGACGCGAAGAACGAAGGCTTGGCGTTCATCGAAACCTCTTGTCAATATTCGGGCTCCTAGCATAAATGACAATGGCATTGCTGTGTCGCATGACTTGCATGCGCGCCGCATGACGGCGGCCTGCCTGCACCATGGCGGATGCGGAAGATGCGACACAGATGAGGACGGCCGGGCGCGCAACGCCCGGCAAGGCCCGATCACGCCGCGTCAAGATGCGTCCAGGGTCTAGAGTGCAGACAGGGCCGGCCCGTCCGGCTTGCCAAGCCAGGTGGTCGCAAACTGCTTTTGCACGGCCGCCAGCGCGGCTTCGTCACCACGCTTGCGGTACACCTCCATCAAGCCGCGCAACGCCCAGCCATTGCTCGGGGTGCGCGCCAGCGAATCACGGAAGACTTTTTCGGCTGCGTCCGGCTGTCCGCTGCGCAGGAGCGCCACGCCGAGCGACTGGCGCACCGGGTAATACCAGTAGGGCGGCTCCATGTAGGGCAGTGCGTCCTGCACCGCGATCGCCTGGCGGTAGGCGTTGATCGCGCGCGGCAAGTCGCCCCGGGCGTCGGCGATCCGGGCCTGGGCCACCAGGCGGGCGGTCTGGACGATCTCGCGGCCGGGAATGTTCCATTCGTTCACCGGCTTGAAGTCGCCCTTTTTCTCGATCTTGTCGAGCGCGGCGACTTCACGCGCGGCCGCATCGAATTCGCCCTTGCGCGCATGGCCGACGGCGCGCGCGTAATGCCACATCGCCCGAACGAGCACGAACCGCGGGCCCGGGTCGGGCAGCGCGAGCAGGGTGTCCGCATCGCTGAACTGGACGTGCGCGAAGTAGGGCGCCGACTTGACCGGCTGCAGCGCGCCGATGGCTGTCAGGAGGTCGGGCGTGATCACCTTGTCGAGCTTGCCTGCGGCGTCGAGTGCGGTAGCGCCGTCGCCGCCCATCAGGGCCGACACCATCACGAAGTGGATATTGTGCGGGTAATAGGCGCCCCGGTAGACGGGATCGCTGGCCGCGTCGGCAAAGTAGCGTTCGTCGACGGCGACCGCCTGGACATTCGCGCGCAGTGCTTCGCGGTACATGCCCAGCCGGTAATAGATATGCGAGGGCATGTGCACGATGTGGCCGGCGCCGGGAATCTGGCTCGCCAGCACGCGCGCGGCGGGCAAGGCTTTTTCGGGCCGGGCCGAGGCTTCCATCGCATGGATGTAGTAGTGGGCGGCCCCGGCATGGGTCGGGTTGCGCGCCAGGACCTTCTCGAGCGCGGCGACCAGTTCGGCCGTGCGGTTCTTGGGCCGGGCGCCGCCGTTCGCCCAGTAGTCCCAGGGCGACAGGTCCATCAGCGATTCGGCGAACAGCACCTGGATGGTGTCGTGGGTCGGGAAGTCACGCGCCGCCTCGGCCATGGCGTCGGCGTAGGCCTTGTCGAGCGCGGCGCGGTCGGCGCCGGGATCGGCGCTGTAGCGGCGCGCCACGGCGCGGATCAGGGCCTGCTCGTCGGGCCGGGTGCGCGGCGCCAGGCGCTCGGCCTCGGCCGCGGCGGCCACCGCCGGCGCCACGGCCTCGGGGAACATGGGGGCGTTGATGTTCGGGCCCAGCACCAGCGCCTCGCCCCAGTAGCACATGGCGCAGTTCGGGTCGGCGTCCTGCGCGGCGCGGAAGGCGCGCGCCGCTTCGGCGTGGTTGAAGGCGAAGGTCAGGCGGATGCCCTGGTCGAAATAGGCCTGGGCGCGCTTGCTGGCGGTGGTGACCGGCACGTGCAGCGTGCCCAGGTTGTCGTACAGGGGCGGCGGCGCGGCCTGGCCCGGCTTGTCCGCGGCCTTGGCGTCCGGCCTGGCCGGCGCCTGCTGGCCCGGGGCGAAGGGACGGGTCTCGGTCTGGGCCTGCGCCCGCACCAGGTGGGCCAGCAGGGGCGGCGCGCCGGCGCGCGCCGGCGCGCAAGCGCCGCCGGCCGCGCCTGCGAACAGCGGGTCGAAACCGGTATTGGCCGTGCCGCGTCCCGACCAGAGCGACGGCATGGCGGCGAGCGCTACTGCGCCGATCACGACAAAGGCAAGGACGACGATTGCGGCAACGGCGGCGACGCCACGCGATGCAAGGCGCGATGAAAAGAGGCGCGGTTTTTTCATGACTCCCTCCCGGTGCGGCGCGGTGCCTGCAGTGTCAGTGTCATTGGAGTCACATCGGCGGACCGATTTCCCACTTCGGGATTGAGAAGGCACAAGGCACGGTGCCGAACCACGGGTGGCGTGGCCAGTCATATCGACAACATGCCTGCTCAAGGAGGACGATCATGACCCAGCCCGCCCACCCCGCGCCGTCGTCCCAGCCGGCGTCGGCCGCTCCCGGTCCCGATCTCGCGGCGATCAAGCAGCGCCAGCAGGCCACCTGGGCCAGCGGCGACTTCGCCGTCGTCGGCGTCACGCTGCAGATCGTCGGCGAACTGCTGGCCGAGGCCGTCGACGTGCGTGCCGGCGAGCGCGTGATCGACGTCGCGGCCGGCAATGGCAACGCCACGCTGGCCGCGGCGCGCCGCTTCGCCCGCGTCACCTCCACCGACTACGTGCCGGCGCTGCTCGAGAAGGGGCGGGCGCGCGCCGCCGCCGAGGGCCTGGCGGTCGACTTCCGCGAGGCGGACGCCGAGGCGCTGCCGTTCCCTGACGCCAGTTTTGACGTGGCATTGTCCACCTTCGGCGTGATGTTCGCGCCCGACCAGGCGCGCGCCGCCGCCGAGATACGGCGCGTGGTGCGACCAGGCGGACGCATCGGCATGGCGAACTGGACGCCCGAAGGCTTCATCGGCCAGCTGTTCAAGGTGGTCGGCAAGCACGTTTCGCCGCCGGTCGGGCTGGCGTCGCCGCTATTGTGGGGAAATGAAGACTATGTGCGCCAGCTGTTCGGCGCCGACGCGCGCCAGGTGCGCATCACACCCAGGATGTTCAACTTCCGTTACGCGTCGCCCACGCACTGGCTGCATGTGTTCCGCGATTACTACGGACCGCTGAACCGGGCGTTCGCCTCCCTGTCGCCGTCTGCCGCCGACGCGCTCGAACAAGACCTGCTGGCCCTGGTCGACCGTTTCAATACGGCCGGGCCGGATTCGGTGGTGGCGCCGGCCGAATACCTCGAGATCGTGCTGACCCGCGAGGCGGCAGGCTCGCTGCACTGAGAGCCCATCCCGGTAGGTGGAGTCGTCCCTGCCGCGCCTGGCGCGCGTGCCGGCGGCAGAAGGCTGAAGGCCCCTGCACAGGGGGCGCTCATACCTTGCGCACGAATTCCGTCTTGAGGCTCATGGCGCCGAAGCCATCGATCTTGCAGTCGATGTCGTGGTCGGCGTCAACCAGGCGGATGTTCTTGACCTTGGTGCCTTGCTTGATCACGCTGCCCGAACCCTTCGGCTTGAGATCCTTGATCACGGTGACGGTGTCGCCATCCTGGAGGACATTGCCTGACGCGTCTTTGTAGACACGCACGCTATCGGCGGCGGCCGCGGCCGCCTCGGCCGGCCACTCATGGGCGCATTCAGGGCACACATACTGGCCGCCGCCATCTTCATAGGTATAGGCGGATTGGCAGTGGGGGCAGGGAGGAAGGGTGTGCATGTGAACCTTGAAAATCATCGGCGGCGCTCGAGGGCCGCAATCGGGAAGCAGATGGGCAAACGCCGCTCGGCAGCGGCTGCGCGCCATCGGACGGGCGCCGCATGTCCGGATCGCATGCCAGCCGCACGCACGGCTGCAACGAACTCCGGCCCGGCGCCGATCCCCATCAGTTGCCGTGCATAATACATCAGTGCTTCCCCGGTCAGCCCGGCCACCCCCGACATCGCGTCATCCCGCGTGCCTGCTTTGCGTGGCGCCGGGCCTGTCATACAATCCATTCTCCCTTCGGAGCTCAACGAAATGGATGTATGGCGAAAGCAAGGCAGGACCGTGATGGACAACACGCGGCGCAAGGCCGTCTTCAGATGGCCGACATCGCCAGGCTGGCTGGCGTGTCGACCGCCACCGTGTCGCGCGCACTGAACCATAGCCCGCTGGTCAATGAAGAAACGCGTGGGCGCATCCTCGAGCTGGCCTCGTCGCTCAACTATTCGATCAACATCGGCGCCCAGAACCTGCGCCTCAAGCAGAACCGGACGATCAGCGTCCAGATTCCGGTCGATCGCGATACGCACCAGAACCTGACCGACCCCTTCCTGCTGACCATGCTGGGCAGCCTGGCCGATGCCCTGACGGAACGCGGTTTCGACATGCTGTTCTCGCGCGTTGGTACGGACGAGATCGGCAAGGCGGCGGCGCCTTACGATTCCGGGCGCGTGGTCGGCATCATCATGGTCGGCCAATGGGGGCGCCACCGGGAACTCAACGAGTTGGCGGCGCGCAAGGTGCCGCTCGCCGTATGGGGTGCGCAGTTGCCGCAGCAACTGTACTGCTGCATCGGCAGCGACAACGTCGGCGGGGGCAGGCTGGCCACCGCCCACCTGCTTGCGCAAGGCCGCAGGCGCATCGCCTTCTTCGGCGATCTCGCGCTGCCCGAGCCGGCGCAGCGTTACCGCGGCTATTGCGCAGCGCTGGAAAGCCATGGGATCCCGGTCGATCCGCGCTTGCAGGTGTCGGGTTCCTTCCTGCCGGGCGGCGGCAAGGAGGCGGTCGATGCGCTGGTGGCGCGCGGCGTCGATTACGATGCCGTCTTCGCGTGCAGCGACCTGCTGGCAATGACCGCCATCGACAGCCTGCGCGCGCATGGCCGGCGCGTTCCGGACGATGTGGCCGTCGTCGGCTACGACGACATCGACCAGTCGGCCTATTTCCACCCCCGCTTGACAACGATCCGCCAACCGATCGGCGCCGCCGGTCGCGCCCTGGTCGAAGCCTTGCTGGCCCAGATCGACGGCAGGCCGGCCGCGTCGATGGAGTTGCCGACCGAGCTGGTGGTGCGCGCCAGCGCTGGCGAAATCCCGAACTGAAGGGCATGCGGCGCCGCCCGCGCGCATGCCCGACTGAGTCGGTTGCAAACGATTACAGTTAATTGCAAGCACCCCTTCGACTTTCTCTCAACTCCCGTCTGCGAATCCCGGTATATGCCCTACGTTGGCAAGATGTCTCCAAACAGCCACATGCGGAATTTCGATTGCAATCGATTGTAATGCTTTAAAAAAGTGGTGATAATGAAGTCACAGGCGAGCGCTACGGCGTCAGACAAGCCGTAGCGCAGCATGCTGTGTAATAAATACAACGGAGGAGACTATGAAATTCCCATGCACCCGATTGGGGGCGGCGGTATCGCTCGCCCTGTTACAAATGAGCGGCGTCCATGCCCAGGAAACGCCGGCGCCGTCCCTGCAGACCGAGGACGGCCTGCAGCTGGAGCGCGTGGTGGTTACCGGCAGCGCCGTCGGCACCTCGAAAATGAAGTCCAGCGTATCGATCAGTACCCTCGATGCCGACACCATCACCCAGACCGTTCCGACCAGCGCCGCCGACGTGCTGCGTTCGGTGCCGGGCGTGCGCTCCGAATCCTCCGGCGGCGAGGGCAATGCCAACATGACGGTGCGCGGCGTGCCGATTTCGGCAGGCGGCGCGCGCTATGTCCAGATCCAGGAAGACGGCTTGCCGGTACTGCAGTCGGGCGACTTCAACTTCATCACCCCGGACGCCTACGTGCGTATCGACGGTTCGCTGTCGCACCTGGAAGTGGTGCGCGGCGGCTCGGCATCGACGCTGGCGACCAATGCCCCGGGCGGCATCATCAATTTCATCGGCAAGACCGGCGAGGAAGAGGGCGGCAGCATCAGCCTCACCTCGGGGCTCGACTACGATGCGAACCGCGTCGACGCCGACATCGGCGGCAGGCTGGGAGCCAGGACGCGTTTCTTCGTGGGCGGCCATTACCGCACCGGCGAAGGCGTGCGCAAGACGGGCGTGACGAGCGAACAGGGCGGCCAACTGCGCGCCAACCTGACCCATGAATTCGACGGAGGCTATGTGCGGGTCTCGTACAAGCACCTCGACGACCGCAGCCCGACGGCGCTGCCGGTACCGGTGCGCGTCACCAACGGCCGCATTTCCACGATCGAAGGCATCGACCCGCGCACCGTCACTTTCTACTCGCCCTACTGGGTGCCGGACGTCGCGCTCGACAGGAACAACAGCCTGGTCGCCCACGACGTCAACGATGGCATGCGCGTGCGCAGCGACGCCTTCGGTCTCGAAGCGGAGCTGGCGCTCGGCCAGGGCTGGACCCTAACCGAACGCCTGCGCAAGTCGCGCAACGAGGGCCGCTTCCTGGGCGTCTTCGCCGCCAACAATGGCACCGTCGGCAACTACACCTTCGCCACCGGCCCGCGCGCCGGGCAGCCCTACGCGGGCCGGGCCTTCTCCGCAGTCGTGTTCAACACCTCTATCGACGACGCCGGTTCGACCATGAGCGACACCAAGCTGGCCAAGGATTTTCAACTGTCCGGCGGCGCCCGCCTGAGCCTGACGGGCGGGCTGTATGCATCGGTCCAGGACCTGGGCCTGACCTGGAACTTCAACGAATACCTGATGCAGGCCAGCGGCGACAAGCCGGCACTGTTGCAAACCGGGAACGCGACGCCCGGACTGGTCGGCCCGGCGTTCGGAGGCTGCTGCTCGCGCGTGGTCGACATGGAATACCGCTACTTGTCGCCCTATGTGAACATCGGTGTCGAAAAGGGCCCGCTGAACGTCGACGCCAGCGTGCGCCACGACCGCCAGAGCGCCCGGGGCAGCGCCAACATCGCCACCGCGGCGCAGCGCTACGAACCGTCGACCGTGCAAGCGGTGGATTACGACCTGAGCCACAATTCGTACTCGCTGGGCGCGAACTACCGCGTGACGAAAGCGCTCGCCGTGTTCGCCCGCGCCAGCGAAGGCGTCGCCTTCAATGCCGACCGCATCCTGTTCGGCAACCCGCTCGACGGCAGCACGCCGGTCAGCATCAACACCGTGCGCCAGCTCGAGGGCGGCGTGAAATGGCGCAATGGCCCGCTGAGCACCTTCATTACGGCCTTCCACGCCAAGACGCGCGAGAGCAACTATGAAGTGACCACCCGGACCACCACCGCCAACAGCTACGAAGCGAAGGGCGTGGAAATCGAGACGGCCTGGCGCCGTGGCGCGTTCCAGCTCAACGGCGGCCTGACGCTGACCGACGCCGAGATCGTCGGCACGGCGCCGGGCGACGAAGCGGTCATCGGCAATACGCCGCGGCGCCAGGCGCGCGCGGTGTACCAGCTGGCCACGAGCTACGAGGTCGGGCCGGCGCTGTTCGGCGCCAGCCTGGTCGGCACCGGCAAGTCGTGGGCCGACGACCAGCAAACGATCCGGATGCCGGCCTACCGGACCGTCAGCGCCTTCGTCAACTATGCCGTCACCCAGCGCGTCATGCTGTCCGTGTCGGCCAATAACCTGTTCGACGAGATCGGCTATACCGAAGTCGAGGGCAGCGGCCATGCCGCGCGCTCGATCAGCGGGCGCTCGGTCAAGGCGACGGTCAAGTATTCCTTCTGATGTATTCCTTCTGATGGCCAGCCGGCGCCCGCATGGGCGCCGGCTTCTTATCCTGCTTCGACGATGACCGATTTTCCTTCGCCAGAACCGCTGCTGGCAGCGCTTCCGGCCGCACGCCGGGACGAAGTGGCGCGCCGCTACGCCGTCCTTGGCCCGCTCCTGTACCGGCGCCTGGCGAGCGTCTACGGGGACCTGGCCGACTTCGACCGCTGGTATGGCGGCCTGCTGGCCGCACTGGGCGCACTGCACGCGGCGCGGCCGGACGAGCTGCTGGCGCTGGATGCGCGCCGCGAGCAGGATCCCGGCTGGCTCACCCGCCAGGACATGCTGGGCTACAGCGCCTATACCGGCCATTTCGCCGGCAACCTGCGCGGTGTGGAGGAACGGATCGGCCACCTGAGCGCGCTCGGCGTGACCTACCTGCACCTGCTGCCGTTCCTGCGCGCGCGCGCCGGCGAGAACGACGGCGGCTTCGCCGTGGCCAGCTTCGACGAGATCGAGCCCGCGCTCGGCACCATGGATGACCTCGAGCACCTGTGCGCGCAACTGCGCCAGTCCGGCATCAGCCTGTGCGCCGACTTCGTGCTGAACCACGTCGCCGACGACCATCCCTGGGCCCGGGAAGCGGCCGCCGGCGACCCGGCCCGGCGCGATTTCTTCCATGTCTTCCCGGATCGCGCGCTGCCCGAGCGCTACGAGGCGACGCTGGCGCAGGTCTTCCCGGAGGCGGCGCCAGGCAACTTCAGTTTCGTGCCGAACCTGGGCTGGGTCTGGACCACCTTCTATCCTTTCCAGTGGGACCTGAACTATGCCAACCCGCTGGTGCTGACGGAGATCGTGGGCGCGCTGCTGCGCCTGGCCAACCGCGGCGTCGAGGCCTTCCGGCTCGATTCCACGGCCTTCCTGTGGAAGCGCGAAGGCACCGGCTGCATGAACCAGCCCGAGGTGCACGCCCTGCTGCAGGCATTGCGCGCGATGGTCGCGATCGTGGCGCCCGGTGTCCTGCTCAAGGCCGAGGCCATCGTGCCCACGCGCGAGCTGCCGGCCTACCTCGGCGCGCCGGACGCGCCCGAATGCCACCTGGCCTACCACAGCACCCTGATGGCCGCCAGCTGGGCCGCGCTGGCCGAGCAGGACGCGGGCCTGCTGCGCAGCGTCATCGAAGGCACGCCCGCGCTGCCCGCGGGGGCTTCCTGGCTGACCTATGTGCGCTGCCACGACGACATCGGCTGGAAGATCCTGGCCGACGAGGCCGGGTCGACCGACCGGCTGGCAGCGATCGCGGACTTCTTCCATGGCGCACCCGGCAGCTTCGCGGCCGGGGTGCCGTTCCAGGCGGGATCGAAGGCGGCAGTGCATGCCACCAATGGCATGGCCGCCGCGCTTGCCGGGTTCGATACGGCGCAGGGCCCGGTCGCGCGCGAACTGGCGCTGCGCCGCCTGCTGCTGGTCTACGGCGTGGCGCTGGTCTTCGGCGGCATGCCGCTGGTGTACATGGGCGACGAGTTGGGCATGGGCAACGATCACGCTTACCGGGACGACCCCGAGCGCGCCCACGATACGCGCTGGGTACAGCGTCCCCGGCTCGATGCCGGCATCCTGGCGCGCCGCGACGAGCCCGATGCCTGGGCCGGACAGGCATTCGCGGCATTGTGCGCGCTGTCTGCGGAGCGCCGCCGCACTCCGGCGCTGGCGGCGTCGGCGCCACGTGCGCTGCTCGACGCCGGCGACCCCGCGGTGCTGGCCCTGGCCCGCGGCGAACGCTTTCTCGGCCTGTTCAATTTTTCCGGACGCAGCGTGGAGGCGGCGCCGCCGGCCGGCCTGGACTGGCCGGAGCGGGTCGTGCTGGAACCGTGGGGCATGCGCTGGCTGCAGCGCTAGCCCTGCGCCGACCAACAAAGCATCCATAAAACAGAAAACATATCTATGAGACAGGATAGCCAAAACGTCGCCGTATTCGGCGAAGCATTGGTCGATGAATTCGCGGACGGCCCGGTGGTTGGCGGCGCACCGTTCAACGTCGCGCGCCACCTGGCGGCCTTCGGCGCTTCGCCCCAGCTGTTCACGCGGATTGGCCAGGACGCCAACGGCGCGCTGGTGCGCGCGCAGTTCGGGCGCTTCGGTCTGCGCGAAGACGGGTTGCAGATCGATCCGGCCCGGCCCACCGGCCGGGTGGTGGTCGAGCAGCACGGCGGCGAGCACCGTTTCGTGATCCTTCCCGACCAGGCCTGGGACTACATCGCGGCGCCGGCCCTGCTGCATGCGCTCGGCCATGCCACGCCCGCCCTGGTGTATTTCGGCACCCTGGCCCAGCGCGCACCGGCATCGGGCGCGGCGCTGGCCGGGCTGCTGGAAGCGACCGCCGCACCGCGCGCACCGCGTTTCCTCGACGTCAACCTGCGCGCCGATCAGGTGGGAGACGATTGCGTGCTGGCCTCGTTGCGCCAGGCGACTATCGCCAAGCTCAATGAAGAAGAATTGCAGCGGGTGCATGCGATGCTGAGCGACGTTCCTCCCCTGGGTGAGGACATCTTCGGCGCGGCGGCCGCCGCCGCTTGCGCCGGCCTGATCGCGGCGTTTGGCCTGCGCGGCCTGGTGGTCACGCTCGGCGAACGCGGGGCATTGTGGTTCGGCGCCGACGGCACGCGCCTGCATGCGGCGGCGGCGCCGGTCGACGCCCTGTGCGACACGGTCGGCGCGGGCGACGCGTTTTCCGCCGTGTTCGTCCTGGGAAGCGTGCTCGAGTGGCCGATGCAGACGATACTGGACCGGGCCGTGGCGTTTGCCGGCGCCATCTGCGAGGTACGCGGCGCCGTGCCGTCCGACCCTTCCTTCCATGCACCCTGGCGTGCGCGGTGGTTTGCCAGCCCTACCTGAAAGAGGACGCGATGCAACATCAACCCCATATGTCGTTCTGGCAGATCGTGAACATGAACGTCGGCTTTTTCGGCATCCAGTTCAGCTTCGGTCTCCAGCAGAGCAACATGAGTCCGATCTACAAGTACCTCGGGGCGGACGAAGCGACGCTGCCCCTGCTGTGGCTGGCGGGGCCCGTCACCGGGCTGATCGTGCAGCCGATCGTCGGCGCCATGAGCGACCGCACCGTCACCCGCTGGGGCCGGCGCACCCCGTATTTCCTGATCGGCGCGATCTTTTGCAGCCTGGGCCTGCTGTTCATGCCCTTCAGCCCGACCTTGTGGATGGCGGCCAGCCTCCTGTGGATCCTCGACGCCGCCAACAATGTGACGATGGAGCCGTACCGCGCCTTCGTCAGCGACAAGCTGGCGCCACCCCAGCATTCGCTTGGCTTCCTGACCCAGAGCGCGTTCACCGGCCTGGGACAGACACTGGCCTATCTGACGCCATCGCTGCTGGTCTTCTTCGGCATGGACCGGGACGCCACCAACGACAGCAACATCCCGCAAGTCGTGGTGGCGGCGTTCATGATCGGGGCCGTGGTGTCGATCACGAGCGTGCTGTGGTCGCTCAAGACCACTCCCGAGCTGCCGCTCGCGCCGGAGCAGGTGGAACGCTTGCGCGCGCACCGCATCGGCATCAAGACCGTGGCGGCCGATATCTGGCAGGCCCTGCGCGAGATGCCGCCCACGATGCGCCAGCTGGTGGTGGTCAATCTGTTCCAGTGGTATGCACTGTTCTGCTATTGGCAGTACATCATGCTGTCGCTGTCGACCACGCTGTTCGGCACCACCGATCCGGCGAGCGCGGGTTTCCGCGAGGCCGGCCTGCTGAACGGCCAGATCGGCGCCTTCTATAACTTCGTCGCCTTCCTTGCCGCTTTCGCGCTGGTGCCGTTCACCCGCCGCTTCGGCGCCAAGCACATGCACTGTTTCTGCCTGGCGGTCGCCGGCGCGAGCATGCTGTCGATCCCGCTGATTCGCGAGAGCGCAATGCTATTCATCCCGATGGTGGGGATCGGCCTGGCATGGGCCAGCATCATGGGCAATCCGTATGTCATGCTGGCCGGCTGCATCCCGCCGGATCGGACCGGTGTCTACATGGGCATCTTCAACATGTTCATCGTGATTCCGATGATCATCCAGATCTTCACGCTGCCGCTGTTCTACCGCAGCGCCCTGGGCGGCAATCCGGAAAACGTGATCCGCCTGGCAGGGGCCCTGATGCTGTGCGCGGCGGTGGCGGTGTTGTGGGTGAAGATCCGGCCCGCGCAGCCGGTCCCCGGGGCCGACGGCGCAGGCAAGGGCAGCGCACTGCGCCCGTCATGAGAACCGGGCCGGGAGCCCCCGGCCCCGGCGCGTAATGGCAGTCATCCGGAATGCAGGGTGACCCTGCCTTCGAACGCGCTCATCAAGGACTGAACTTCCTCAGGCAGGTCTGCGCCGTCGTTGGCGACAAGGCGGCGCCAGCAATGCCTGGCATGCTTTCACGACCAAAGCGCGTCGTGGAAAGCGCGTGCGGCTCAGCCGCCATCCGGTCGAACGAGCGACCACACCGTCACGTGTCGTCGGTCGCTGCCGCCTAATCCAGATCATCAGACTAGCGTCGACCTGGGACTTCGCAGAAATATCGTCCTGTCTGTTCTGGTGCACGTGCTGGTGCGCTCTGGCGCAGCAATGCACCCGAATGGCGCATTCGTGCCATCAAGTAAGCGGTGTTTCCACTGTTCAATATTGGCACGCATTGTGCTTACCTGATGGGCACCACATGGACACCGCACCGCGCGGTACCGTGGGTGAACTTACATGCATATGCCTTTCGCCTCGCGTGAGCGCATATAAATTCCATATCGGCAACCCTTTCATGCCGCAGCTCGCTTGCCATCGGGCCACCAGAAGGCCCCACGATCTCGAGCACTTCCTCTTCCGTCGACAAATGAACCTCAAAGACTTCCGCATCGCTACCCGCCTCGGTATGGCTTTTATCGCCATGCTGCTCCTGAACTTCGCCCTGATGGCGGTAGCCGTGATGCGCCTGCAGGAGGTAGGTGTCGCCACGGCCGAGATGGAGGAGGCCAAGCACAAGGCCGACCTTGCCGCGCTCTGGTATTCGGGTAACCTGATCAACGATGCGATGACCGAGGCCCGGTTGCGCGCCGACGATGCGCAGGACACGAAGCTGGTCGACGACAAGATGAAAGCCAGGAGCGCCGACATCACCCGGATCAAGGACCAGCTGACCGCGACCGTCATGGGCGACGAAGGCAAGCGCATTGTCGAGCAAATCGCCGCCGCCCGCACTGTCTACATGGACGTGCGCAATCAGGTGTTCGCCCTGCGCGACAGCGGCCAGAGCATGCAGCAGGTGAGCGAGCTCATCGAGCAAAAAATGCGGCCGACGCTGGTCTCCTACGACGCCACGGTCGCCAGCCTCGCCGCGCACCAGCAGCGCCTGTTCGACGAGACCAAGGACAGGGTCGACCAGACCGTGGCCTCGAGCCGGACGATCCTGGTCGCCGTCGGCAGTGCGGCGCTGGTGCTCGGCGCCTTGCTCGCGTACCTCCTGAGCCGCAGCATTACCGTTCCCCTGCGCAAGGCGGTCGAGGTGGCGCGCTCGGTGGCCGCGGGCGACCTGTCGCGCAAGGACGAGGTGTACTCGCGCGACGAAACCGGCCAGCTGATGGACGCGCTCTCGAGCATGACCGACAACCTCAACCGGATCGTGGCCGGCGTTCGCGCCGGCACCGACACCATCGCCACCGGATCTGCCGAGATCGCGGCAGGCAACCAGGACCTGTCCGCGCGCACCGAGCAGCAGGCCGGCGCGCTGGAAGAGACCGCCTCGTCGATGGAAGAACTGACCAGCACCGTGCAACAGAACGCTGAAAACGCGCACCAGGGCAACGAGCTGGCCGCGCGCGCGTCCAAGATCGCGATCGAGGGCGGCAGCGTGGTCTCGCAGGTGGTGGAAACCATGGGCGCGATCAACGATTCGGCGCACAAGATCGAAGACATCATCTCCGTCATCGACGGCATTGCCTTCCAGACCAACATCCTGGCCCTGAATGCGGCGGTCGAGGCTGCGCGCGCCGGCGAGCAGGGCCGTGGTTTCGCGGTGGTGGCGTCCGAGGTGCGCAGCCTTGCGCAGCGTTCGGCGGCGGCGGCCAAAGAGATCAAGACCCTGATCGACGATTCGGTGGAGAAGGTGAACGTCGGCAACCGCCTCGTGACCCAGGCCGGCGCGACCATCCAGGAGGTGGTGGGGAGCGTCCAGCGCGTGAGCGGCATCATGTCGCAAATCGCGTCCGCCTCGAAAGAGCAAAGCGACGGCATCGAGCAGGTGAACCAGGCCATCGGCCAGATGGACCGGGTGACGCAGCAGAATGCGGCGCTGGTCGAGGAGGCGGCTGCCGCGGCCGCGTCGATGCGCGAACAAGCGGCCAGCCTGGCCGAAGCAGTGAGCATCTTCAAGATCGACGGCCCGGCCGCGCCGGCGCTGGCGGCCCCGGTCCGGCCGCAGCTGGAGCGGGCGCAACGGCCGCAAGGCAAGCCGGTACGCCCGGTGCCTGCCATGGCGGGTGGAGACCGCTGAGAACGATTCTGATCAGGAGCATCCGGGCGCGAGCCGGGCATGCGCCGGATGGACCGGGGGAGCCCGTGCCATGCCGGGCACTGGCTTTGTCGGGCAAAAAGCCCAAAGCTCCGGCTGGGGCTTTGGGATTTGACTGTTCGACCATTAATTACAAAAATATATGCCTGTGATGCCAGTTAACACGATTTTCCGAAAACGGGATTCTGATTAACTATCCGATGGCGTGCGATCTGTACAGCAGAGGAAAATTACGAATTAAGTAAATTGTCGAGGTCAACATGCGAGAACGGCAGTGTCGGTGAGGCGAGTTGACGAAGGATGGTCAAATGCACATCCAGGTTGAGCTTGGTGAGGTTTTCTAGACGCATCTTCCCGCCGAGCACGAGTGCAGGTTCGAAGCCATATAATTCGTCCGGCTCAAGTGGACCTAGTTTAGCCAAAGCGCGTTCAAAAAGTGGCTGCCCCGATTCATCCTTAAGGTCGCAGTGATCGGGTGACTTATTGCTGAAGAACACTCGTGCATCGAAATCCGGATCGTCCATTTCTTGCTTTAGGTTACTGCTAAACGCAATTATTGAGTTAATACTACATGCGACAGTTACGCTATCGCCCGTTTTCTCTCCCCACAGGTACAGGCACCCAAATGCGGTTCGAGCAATTGCATGAAAGCTATCAAGTTGCTCAAGTGGCGTGTCAGCAAGCCATTCATCTACTAGATCTTCATAGTCATCCGGATTAACTGTCCAGAACAAGCCGTTTGCATAGCCGCACCAACCTTCTGCCTGCCAATACTTTAATAATTGGTCCGGAAGCTTACCGCGCCATTTCTGGATAGCTTCCATTGGAACATCCGTCCGGCTGGTCGCTTCGCCAAACTCGTCTATAAAAAGTTCGAAGTCTTCGTCTCTCATCTCAGTCCCCTGCCGCGGCACGGCTCCAGTTTAACATTCATTTTTTGGTCTACTCTACCGCCTTCGATTGCCCTGTTTGCTTCCCGATCCATTCCGGAAATCCTATCGCTTTGATTCCAGCCACCGCCTATCGACGAGTTCACGTCTGCACGTCCCATCCCCGTGGAATTTGGGTGCATCCACCCGCCGGCCACCATGTCTGGATCGTGCAATGCCGCCAATTTGCTCATCACGTCTTTAGCACGAGCAGCAGCTTCTTGTTTTGCCTTTAGCGCTCCCATGCCCCCCTTTTGCAGACTTTTCTTGATATTTCCTGCAACTCTCTCTTCGAATAATTTACGCGCTGATTCCTGTGCCGAAGCCGCAGCTGGATTGCGATTCATCGCTCCAAATGCATCCCTTGCCGCTTTGTATTCGGTAACAGTCAGGCTATTGATTGCATCCTCTTGGCGTTTGAGTTGCGCGGCCATCTCCTTCAAATAGGCTTTCTGATCGGCTTTGCTCATCTGCATGAACTTCTTCTTGTCGAACGGATGGAAGCAGGGCACTTTATGCGCGCGCGCCTTGACCGTCACCTCTTTTTTCGGCTTCTTTGTGCCCGAAGCTGCTTCCCGCGCCTTCTCCGCTGCCTCTTGCGCTTCCCTGGCTTCCCTGGCTGCCTTGGCCTCTTTCGCAATCCTGGCCGTCTCTTCCGCTTTCCTGGCCGCCTGTAGCACTTCTTCCGCTTCGTGCGCCCCCTTGACGACCCGCGCTGCTGTTCCCGTTCCTTTCGCCATTCCGACTGCGCCCTTGGCGACCTTGCCGACGGTCGTGACCACCTTGCCGCCGGGGATCATGCTTGCCAATGCAAGGCCTGCCTCGACCGCCTCGCCTTCAGCCGCGTAGATGGCCGCATCCACCGCGCCTGTCACGACCGATAAGCCTGGAACGAAACTGGCCACGCCCAGCAAACCATGCACCCACGGGCTAGCCTTCTGCCACATGGTTTGTTCGGCTTCGGTTTCCGGCATGAGCGGCGGATTGGCGCCGCCGCCGTCCGGATCGATGTGCGTTGTCGAGGGCTTCGCCTGTTCGAGAATCACACCTTTGGTGGTCATGCTCAGCTCGCCAGATTCATGTCGCACTCGTCGCCATGCCGCACGACGTATTTTTTCTCCACCCGCACGGATTTGGCGCTGGCTGTCGCACGCACCTTGCCTCTGTTGACGCCGGACTTCATGCCGCCGCCCGTTCCGGCCTCGTTGCCGGTCACGGTGGCGACAACGCTGTCGTTGAGCAGGAAGACGGGATCGCCATTGAAACGGACCGACTTCGCTACTTCCACGCTGTTGCTCAGGTCCGCAACGATGGGGTAGGGAACCGGGACCATGTTCGGCCCCATCGGCGTCTTGCACACGTCAGGGAGCAGGCTGACGGCCAGGAAGATACTGTTCTTGCGGGCAGCAGTCGGCATGGATTCCTCTTAGACGGTTGGCGGCGATTCCTGGCTGGGCACGACTGTCAGGCGCGGGGGCGATGGGGGCTTGACGTCCTGCCCCCGAGCGCGCAGCGCCGCGACGTCGGCATGGGTCAGCATGCGTGCCTCGAGCACCCGCACACTGGGGGCGGTGGCGACTGTGGCGCGCCAGACGCACACGACGGATATCCTCTTTTCCGGGTCGCTGGCGTCCGGGGCTGCATCGATGATGAGCGTGTCGAGCTTCGCCGCCAGTTCGCCGATTCGTCCATCCTGGAACCGCACCAGCACAAACGGCAAATGCCCCGGCAGGGAGAAAGACAGGCAGGTATTGCCGGAGGCGTCGCGCTTGGTTGCCGCGCCCTCGGGGCACAGGTTGAACAGCGAGATTTGCTCGTCGCCGCCCAAGTGGGGTGTCACTTGCTGATCGACGGGCGCGCCATTCCAGTACCCAAAATCGAAGTCGGCGGGCAAATTCGGGTGACGTTCATCCTGCCATTGCTGGTCATAGGTCCCTGCCAGCCCTAAGCGCGGTCGCCAGCCGCGTCCAACGACGCCAAAGCCCTGCGGCGTGTATTGCTTGCCGAAGCGCCCTATGGGCTGGCTGGGCGCCTCTATCTGCGGCGCCGGCACGCATGCGAGCCTGGCCGCGTGCAGATACCAGCGCTCGGCGAAGCCACGACCAACCGGATTTTGTTCGTACACGCTGTGGGCGATTGCTTCATGCAAATCGCCCGCGCCGGCGTTGCCGGGTTGCGGCACGCGACCGGGCAAGCGATATTTTTTGTCCACCCGACTGGCCGCCTGCTCGGTGGCGAGAATCTTGTTTTCGCCGCCATAGGCGTATTCGTAGCGCAGGGGGAGGGTGGTGACAGGTATCGGCGCTGTCAGCTTCCAGCGCGGCAGCGTAAACAGGCTCAGCGCCCGCGTCACCGTGGGGCGTTTGCGCCATTCGCGCCCGCCTCTGATCAGCAGGACTTTGCGCAACACGAGAGGGCCTTCCAGCGCATGTGCCGTCAACCGGGCACACTCTTCCCGCCACTCGGCCATGCGTTCGGGTGAGGCGCGATACGTCGGATTAAGGCCGTGCGGCTCGGGCGGCAAATCCGGCGCGGTCGGCGCACTGTTGATCTTGAGGGCGACGCCGAACAGTTTGCTGGGTTTGCCCTGCGGGGCGCAGGCGTCGGCGATGACGATCACGTCCGTGTGCGGTTTGTAGGGCGCCAGGTCGGACTCTTGCCTGACGCTGGACTGGTTTGCTTCGCCGTGGAATTCGTCGGTCATCGCCAACGGCGTCTGTACGGGGGCCAGGGTGAGCTTGCCGTCGTCCCCTACCTCGAAAGTCAGGCGCATGACCACGCTGTGGAAGCGCTGGTCGTGCTGGTCCAGGCTATCGAACGCTATCGCGGGAAAAGGCGTAAGGTTGCGAAATTCCATGCGCGGGGGCCGGTCAGTTGACGTCCACGTCGTTGCCGGAAATTTGCACCGGTCCGCTGGTCTCGATGCCGATTTGCGAACCGTTGATGAATACCTTGCCGTCCGCCGTCATTTTCAGTCGCGCCAGGCCGACGGTGATCGACAGCTCTTCGCCCGCCGTGATCGATACCGCCTTGCCGACCTTGGTGATCTGGCTGATACCGACCACGGTGGCCATGATCGTTCCGACGTTGAGGTTGTAGGCAAGGCCGACGTTCTCCATGCGGCCCAGGCCAACGTTCTGCATGTAAGCCATGCCGACCGTCTCCGTCTTCATGCGGGCAACGTGGGTGGACCAGTTCCTGCCGATGTCGTCCTTGCGGTTCCTGCCGATCGTCTTGACGCGGTTGCCACCGATGCCGATGGTTTCGTTCTTGTCGACCTGCTCGGTGCGGTCGTTGTGGACGGTAATGGTCTCGTCGTGGTCGACGGTTTCCTTGCGGTCGTGCTTGATATGCGAGGTCTCGTCGCGGTCGATGGTCTTGCGGCGGTCGTTGCCGACCCATTTATCTTCGTCGTGCTCGACCTCGGTAAGCTGGTCGCGTTCGGCATGCAGCCACAGTTGTTCCTGGCCCTGCTTGTCCTCGAAGCGCAGCGCGTTGGCATTGCCGTATGTGCCCTTCGGTGTCGAGCGGGACAGGATGCCGCTCTGGGTCTTGTTTGCGGGAAGATCCCACGGCGGCATGTTGTGCGCGTTCGGCACCATGCCGGTGACGAATCCACGATCGGGATTCCCGTCAAGGAACTGCACGATGACTTCGGCGCCGATGCGCGGGATCGATGTCATGCCGAAGTTGGGACCGGCCCACGCCGTCGCCACGCGCAGCCATGCCGAACTGCGTTCGTCCAGCTCTCCTGCGCGGTCCCAATGGAACTGGACTTTGACACGCCCATACTCATCGGTGTGGATTTCCTCGCCCGGGGGGCCGACCACGATCGCCGTCTGCAGGCCGTACATTTTCGGCTCGACGCTGTTGAAGCCCCGGCCGGGGCGCCATGGGATGGACTTGCGGATGCAGGACAGGCGGTTCTCGTAATGCGGTGGACTGGCGTCGTTCACGTGGTAATTGTTGCTGGCGCTGTGGTGCACCTCGATGATCAGAAATTCCTGGCCCTGGTTACTGCCGCCGTAGAAGTGGCCGGTGAGGCGGAACCAGCGCCCGGGAACCACGTTGCGGTTGGTGCTTGCGCCCTCGAATAGTTCTCCTGCGTGCTCGATCTCTTCGATGCGCAGCGTCGCCCGGCGTTCGCCGTCGCGACTATCCTTGAACCCATAGGCGCCCGCATATTCGTAGACCTCCTTGCGCAGCACCTTGCCCTGCTCGATGATCGTCGGCCTCTCGACGTTGACCGGCCTGGGCGACTTGAAATTGAAGGAGGACAGCGCCGTGCTGGCGGACACGATGCGACGGGTCGCCGACCACTCGCCAATGCCGTTATCCTCATATGAGCCGCAATCGCGCTGGAACGCGATTTCCGTGCCGTCTATCGGTTCCGCGCAAGTCGAATCGTCACTCAGGATGAGCGTGTGGCCCTTTGCCGTATGGTCGTAGGTGTAGTGCCAGCCTGCCGCCTCCCAGCGTCTGCTCAGGTAGTTGTAATCGGATTCGTTGAACTGGCAGGCATCGGTCATCGCCGGATCGTCGCCGTGGCGGCGAAATTCCCATTCCGGATGCGCGAGGTAGTCGCGGAAGATGCTGGTCGTTTGCTCGTACAGGGTGGCGTTATGGAATAGAAAGCAGTCCTTGCGCAGAGAAAGGTATTTCAGCCACGGCCCGAGCCTGGCTTCGTAGAACGCGACACCGCCATCTGTCCTGACAAGGCGAAAACTGAAGACGTAGCCGGTGAAATAGCGCAAGGCGCCGTCGTGGCGCACCAATTCCACGCACAGCAACTTGCCCTGCATGTCTTTCAGGTCGAGCAAGGCGTTGTCCGACAGCAGCTCGACAGCAAATTCGAAATCGCGCGACAGCCCCTCGGTGGCATCGAGTTTGTTGACCAGCAGCTCGGATGTTGGCGCGTCATCAAAGGGGAACGCCAGACGCAGGATACGGGCGGTCTGGCGTTCTTGGAGGATTTCTTTCAGGCTACAAGGGAAGTTGCCCATGCGGTTTTCCTGTGCTCACTGCGAATTGATCGCCGTACAAACGGTAGAGACTTGTCATATCCCCGTTGCTGAGCTTACCTTGGAGAGGGCGGTGTTTTATTGTGTAGTGTCAGTAGCTTAGGACTGCCGCAAGCGCCCAGTCGTCCATGCAGGAATGCGGACGTCTGGAGGGCGCCTGGACGAGATGGTCGCTCGTTTCGGTGGTTTATTCGGAGGGGCGCGTGCGCATTCTGCGCACCGGACAGGACAATAGTGCCGCAGAAACGAAAAACGCCCACTTGCATGAGTGGGCGTTTCGTGAGGCATGTTCTTGGTGGCCCGGGGCGGAATCGAACCACCGACACAAGGATTTTCAATCCTCTGCTCTACCAACTGAGCTACCAGGCCAAGAGAGGCATGATTATAGCCAGCGATTTTCAGTTGCGCAAGTGCTTGTTGATGCATTGTCAGCATGTAGCGCTGGCGCGCCCCCCCGGCCCACCCTGCGTGCGGGATGGGCATATCGCTATAATGAGCACTATGACCACGCCCACGACCTCCACCACCCGGACCGATGTTTGCATCGTCGGCAATGGCGCCATCGCCAAGACCACCGCGCTCGGCTTTGCCCAGGCCGGACACAGCGTGACCCTGTTGGCGCCGCCCGCGCGTCCCGGGGCCGAGGCGCAGGGCGGCTCGACGGCCTCGGCCGCGGACCGTCCATGGGACGTGCGCGTCTATGCGCTCAACCATACGGCCCACGACCTGCTGGCTTCGCTCAAGGTCTGGGGCGCCCTCGACCTGGCGCGCGTCGCCGCGGTCGATGCCATGGACGTGCATGGCGACGGCGAGGGCGGCGGCAAACTCGGTTTCGACGCCTTCGGGGCCCGGGTCGGCACCCTGGCCTGGATCGTCGAAGACCATAACCTGAACGGGGCGCTCGATGCCGCGCTCAAGTTCTCCCACAACGTGCAACGCGTCGAGGGCCGGGCCTGCGAGCTCACCTGCAGCGGCGAAGGCGCCGCGCTGCGCCTGGAAGACGGCCGCCGGATCGAGTGCGAGCTGCTGGTTGGGGCCGACGGCCGCGAATCCTGGGTCCGTGGGCAGTGCGACATCGGCGTCGACTACCGCATGTACCACCAGCGCGCCATCGTCACCAACTTCGCCTGCGACAAGCCGCACCATGGCGTGGCCCATCAGTGGTTCACCTGCGCCGACGGCATCATCGCGTTGCTGCCGCTGCCGGGCAACCGCGTCTCGCTGGTGTGGTCGGCGCCCGAGACCCTGGCCGACACCCTGATGGACGAGTCGCTGGGCGAACTGGCGATCCGGCTCGGCGAATATGCCGACGACAAGCTGGGCGCCCTGCGTCCCCTGCAACCCGAGGCCGTGGCGGCGGTGCCGCTGGCGCTGGTCAAGCCGCATGCGATCGTGGCGCCGCACGTGGCGCTGGTGGGCGACGCCGCCCACGCCGTGCATCCGCTGGCCGGGCATGGCATGAACCTGGGCTTCGGCGACGTGGTCGACCTGCTCGCCACCGTGCGCGAGCGCGAGGAGCGGCGCGCGATCGGCGACGAACGGGTGCTGGCGCGCTACGCCCGCAAGCGCAAGGAAGACGTGCTCATGATGCAGCTGGCCACCGATGGCCTGGAGCGTCTGTTCGGGGCAAATCTGGAGCCCGTGCGCGTCGTGCGCAATCTTGGACTCAACTTGCTTGATAAAATGCCTGCTTTGAAGCGGCGCCTGATGGCGCATGCGATGGGCAAGTCATCAATCTGAGGAACCAAGCATGATCAAAATGAAGCTCGCCGTCCTGCTGGCGACGGCGCTGCTCGCATCGTGCGTCGATGCGCAGAACACGGTCGAGGCAAACATCAAGAAGGCGCTCGAACCGCATCTGGGCGGCGCCAAGATCGAGTCGGTCAAGGAAACGCCGTATGGCGGCCTGTACGAGGTGCGGGTCGCGGGCGACATCCTGTACACCGACAAAAAGGGCGAGTTCCTCGTGATCGGCCAGGTATATGACGTCAAGAGTTCGCGCAACCTGACGCGCGAACGCATCGACGAGGTCAACAAGATCAAGTTCAGCGACCTGCCGCTCGAGATGGCGCTCAAGCAGGTCAAGGGCAACGGCAAGCGCGTGATCGCGGTGTTCGAGGATCCGAACTGCGGCTACTGCAAGCGCCTGCGCCAGACGACGCTCAACGAGATCGATAACGTCACCATCTATACCTTCATGTACAACATCCTGTCCCAGGATTCGTTCACAAAGTCGAAGAACATCTGGTGCGCGCCGAACCGCAACAAGGCCTGGGATGACTGGATGATCAACGGCAAGGTGCCGCCGGCGACGCCGGCTGCCTGCGAATCGCCGAACGACAAGGTGCTGGCGCTCGGCCAGAAGCTGCGCATCACCGGCACGCCGGCGATCTTCTTCAGCGACGGCACCCGCATTCCGGGTGCGATCGACCTGAAGTCGCTCGAAGCCAAGCTCGATTCGCTGGAAGCGAAGCCGGCGCGGTAGGGTCGGCGGGTATCCCGCCGACGCGGTGATGGTTGGCGGCGAAATCATCCGGCTCGACATCGAAGCGGATGACAATCGCCGCGTCGGCAGCAACGCTGCCAACCCTACCTTGGGGGCCATGCATGCTCACATTGAACATCAACGGAAGAGACCTGCAAGTCGACGCCGACCCCGCCACGCCCGTGCTGTGGGCGTTGCGCGACAATCTGAACCTGACCGGCACCAAGTTCGGCTGCGGCGCGGCCCTGTGCGGCGCCTGCACCGTGCACCTGGACGGCGCCCCGATCCGCGCCTGCGTCACCCCGATCGGGGCGGTCGCGGGCCAGGCCATCACCACCATCGAGGCGATGCAGGACGATCCGGTCGGCAGGGCGGTCCAGGATGCCTGGGTGCGCCACGACGTGCCGCAATGCGGCTACTGCCAGAGCGGCCAGGTGATGAGCGCCGTCGCGCTGCTGCGCGCCAACCGGCGTCCGCTGGATGCCGACATCGACAACGCCATGAGCGGCAATCTGTGCCGCTGCGGCACCTATCAGCGGATCCGCGCGGCCATCAAGGACGCCGCCGCGGCACTGGAGGCATGAAACCATGGCGCTGACCGGCATCCTGCTGGCCGCGGGGCGGGGCCGCCGCTTCGACCCGGCCGGCAAGAACAACAAGCTGTTGCAGCGCCTGCCCGGCGGCGAGCTGGTGGTCGCCGCCAGCGCGCGCACGCTGCTGGCCGTGTTCGCGCGCGTGGTGGCGGTGGTGCCGCCGGATGACGGCGGGGTGGGGGACGTGCTGCGCCAACTGGGCTGCGAGGTGACGGTATGCCCGCAGGCCGACGGCGGCATGGGCCTGTCGCTGGCGCACGCGATCCGCCATTGCCTGCATGCTCGATCGGATGCTCAGTTGGGTGCTCAATCGGGCGACCAGGCGCGCGGCGAAGGCTGGCTGGTAGCGCTGGGCGACATGCCCTTCGTCGCCCCATCCACCCTGCGTGCGCTGGAGGCCGCGGTCAAGGAGGGCGCCGCCATCGCCGCGCCCCTGTTCGCGGGCCGGCGCGGCAATCCGGTCGCCTTCGGCGCGCAGCACCGCGACGACCTGCTGGCGCTGGACGGCGACCAGGGCGCGCGGCGCCTGCTTGCCAGCAGCCCGGTCGCCGCGATCGAGGTGCCTGATCCCGGCGTCCTGCGCGACATCGATTCCCCCTCCGATCTGCCGGCCTAGCCGGCGCGCCGCCATCCACCCTGCATGGCGGGCGTTTCGCCCGATGGATTACACTATGCCCATTCGGCGCGTCCCGAGAGACCATTCAAGAAGATCATGAAAAAGCCATCGCAGAAAAAGCAGCACGCCATCCACTACACCATCGTTCCCAAGGACCTGGCCGGTCACCTCTTCAACGTCACCGTCACGGTCGCCAATCCCGATCCCGACGGCCAGACGTTCGCGCTGCCGGCCTGGATCCCGGGCAGCTACATGATCCGCGAATTCGCGCGCAATATCGTGCGCATCCGCGCCGACAGCGGCGGCCAGGAGGTCGCGCTCATCAAGCTGGACAAACACTCCTGGCGCGCCGCCCCCAGCGCCGGCCCCCTGACCCTGCACTACGAGGTGTATGCCTGGGACCTGTCGGTGCGCGCCGCCCACCTCGACCAGACCCACGGCTTCTTCAACGGCACCAGCGTGTTCCTGCGCGTGGTGGGGCAGGAGTCGCTGGTCCACCAGGTCGACATCCAGCGCCCCTTCGATCCGGCCGCCAAGACCTGGCGCGTGGCCACAGCGATGCCAGAGGCGGGCGCCAGGCGCTACGGCTTCGGCACTTACGCCTGCGCCGACTACGACGAACTGATCGACCATCCGGTCGAGATGGGCGACTTCGAGCTGGCCACCTTCAAGGCCCATGGCATCCCGCACGACATCGTGATCACCGGCCGCGTGCCCAACCTCGACATGGCGCGCCTGCAGGCCGACTTGAAGGCGATCTGCGAGACCCAGATCGCCTTCTTCGAGCCGAAGACGAAGCGCGCGCCGCTCGAGCGCTACGTGTTCATGACCATGGCCGTGGGCGATGGCTATGGCGGCCTCGAACACCGCGCCTCGACCGCCCTGATCTGCGCGCGCGCCGACCTGCCAAGCCTGGCCACGCCCAAGGCGGCCGAGCCGGGCGAAGGCTATCTGCGCTTCCTGGGCCTGTGCAGCCACGAGTATTTCCACACCTGGAACGTCAAGCGCATCAAGCCGGCCGCCTTCGCTCCCTACGACCTGCAGGCCGAGAACTATACGCCGCTCCTGTGGCTGTTCGAAGGCTTCACCAGCTATTACGACGACCTGATGCTGGTGCGCGCCGGGATCATCGGCGAAGCCACTTATTTCAAGTTGCTGGCCAAGACCATCGGCGGCGTGCTGCGCGGCAGCGGGCGCCTCAAGCAGAGCGTGGCCGATTCGAGCTTCGACGCCTGGAGCAAGTACTACCGCCAGGACGAGAATTCGCCGAACGCGATCATCAGCTACTACACCAAGGGGTCGCTGATCGCGCTGGCCTTCGACCTGACCATCCGCGCCAGGACCGGCGGCGCGAAATCGCTGGACGACGTCATGCTGGCGCTGTGGGAGCGCTATGGACGCGACTTCTACCACGGCGCCGGCCGCGGCGTGACGGAACAGGAAGTCGAAGCGCTGTTCGACGAGATAAGCGGCCTCAAGCTCAAGAACATGTTCGAGCGCTACGTGCGCGGCCTTGACGACCTGCCGCTGGCCAAGCTGTTCGCGCCGCTGGGCGTGAAGCTGGTCGACGAGCGCAAGGGCGGCAGGGCCACGCTGGACGCCGGCATCGGTCGCGACCCGCTCGGCGCCAGGCTCACCCAGGTGCACGAGGGCGGCGCCGCCCACCAGGCCGGCCTGTCGGCGCTGGACGTCGTGATCGCGATCGACGGCCTGCGCGTCAACGGCAATCCGCCCAACGTCGACGCGCTGCTGGCGCGCTACCGCGTGGGCGAGCGCGTCACCGTGCACGCCTTCCGCCGCGACGAGCTGATGGCCTTCGACGTCACCCTGCAGGGCGACCGCGTGCCGGGCATCAGCCTGGCGCCGGCCGTGGCGGGCCGCAAGTCGACCGCGATCAAGCGCCCCAGCGCAGTCTGATTTTCACGCATTGACCATAACGACAAGCATCCCATGACCTTCACCCGACTCGCCGCGGCCGCCGCGGTTTCCGCCGCCCTTGCACTGTCCGCAAACTTCGCCTACGCCCAGCAGGCCGCGCCCCTCAAGAACGACGTCGTCGCCAGGGTCGACGCCATGTATCCGTGGCTCGACGCTGTCTATAAAGACCTGCATGCCCATCCCGAGATCGCCTTCCAGGAAGTGCGCACCGCCGGCAAGCTGGCGACCGAGATGCGCAAGCTCGGCTTCACCGTCACCGAGAAGGTCGGCAAGACCGGCATCGTCGCGGTGCTCAAGAACGGGGCCGGCCCGACGGTCCTGGTGCGCACCGACATGGACGGCCTGCCGATGGAAGAGCGCACCGGCCTGCCGTACGCCAGCCGCGCCCGCGCCACCAGCGAAGGCCGCGACACCTTCGTGATGCACAGCTGCGGCCACGACGTCCACATGGCCAGCTGGCTGGGCACGGCGCGTACCCTGGTCGAACTGAAATCGCAGTGGAAAGGCACGCTGGTCTTCATCGGCCAGCCGGCCGAGGAAATCGTCGCCGGCGCCAAGGCCATGCTGGACGACGGCCTGTTCAAGCGCTTCCCGAAGCCGGACTACGCATTCGCCCTGCATTCCTGGCCGCTGGCGCATGGCACGGTGGGCTTCAACGACGGCCCGGTGTCGTCCAACTCGGACTGGCTCGAGATCACCTTCAAGGGCCGTGGCGGCCACGGCTCGGCGCCGGACAAGACCATCGACCCGGTGGCGATCGCGGCGCGCTTCGTGGTCGACGTCCAGACCGTGGTCAGCCGCGAGAAGGATCCGAAGGAATTCGGCGTGGTGACGGTCGGTTCGATCCAGGGCGGCACGGTCGGCAACATCATCCCGGACAGCGTGCAGGTGCGCGGCACCATCCGCTCGTACAGCCCGCTGGTGCGCGCCAAGCTGCTCGAAGGGGTGCGCCGCGTGGCCGAAGGGTCGGCGGCGATGGCCGGGGCGCCGAAGCCGGACATGCTGATCGGCGGCGGCGGCCAGGCGATCGTCAACAGCACCGAGCTGGTGAACAAGACCGAGGTGGTGTTCCAGGAAGCGTTCGGGCGCGACAAGGCCAAGCGCATGCCGGCCATGACCGCCAGCGAAGACTTCTCGCTGTACGCCAACGAAGGCGTGCCGTCGATGTTCTTCTTCACCGGCGTCTACGATCCGAAGGTGGTGGCCGAGGCCGAGCGCGAGGGCGGCAAGCCGATCGCCTTCAACCACTCGCCGTTCTACGCGCCGGTGCCGGAACCGTCGATCAAGACCGGCGCCCAGGCGATGACCCTGGCCGTGCTGAACGTGCTCGGTAAATAAGGCGTAGGGTCGGCGGCTGTGCCGCCGACGCGGTGATTGTTAACGCTGATAATGTCGCGCCAAATGATTTGGCAGCCAACTAGCGCCGCGTCGGCGGCTCAGCCGCCGACCCTACCAGGCAGTCGGCGCAGCGGCCGTACAGGGTCAGCTCGTGACTTTCGACGCTGAAGCCCTTCGGCGCCATGTGCTCGATGTCGCCCGGGCAGGCGTGCACGTCGAACACGCGCTGGCAGACGGTGCACTGGAAGTGGTGGTGATGGTGTTCGGCGGCGCTGGTCGATTCGTAGCGCGCGCCTTCGCCCGGCAAAGTGACGACCTTGAGCGCGCCGTCGTCCACCAGCGACTTCAGGTTGCGGTACACGGTCGCCATGCCCAGCTGGCTGACCTCGCGGCTGGCTTCGTCCAGGATCTCTTGCGGCGACAGCGGACGCTGCGCATGCTCGATCGCATGCAGGATGGCGGATTTTTGACGTGTGTTGCGTTGCATAGGCGGAAGGATACCTCAAAGCGTGCAGTAAAACCAAAACGCGCCAAAAAGCGGTTGAATGCTTAATGATAATGGCTTATCATTTCATTGCTAATGATAACGGATTATCGTTATCGGACTCATCGTCATCTTGCCGCTCCATTTATTTCGAGGAAACACCATGTCCGACTTCACTTGCAAGCGCACACCGCTGACCCTGGCGCTGATGCTGGCCTTTGGCGCGCCCCTGGCCGTCCATGCCCAGACGACGAGCCGGGCGGCGTCGGATCCGGACAGCGTGCCGACCGTGGTCGTCTCCGCCAGCGCCCTGGGCGTGGTGCACGACGACATGATCACGCCGGTGACCTCGCTCGGCGGCAGTGAACTGGTGCGCGCCCGCGAATCGACGCTGGGCGAAACCCTGGCCCACCAGCCCGGCATCACCTCGAGCCACTTCGGCGCCGGCGCCAGCCGTCCGGTGATCCGCGGCATGGACGGTCCGCGCGTGAAGATCCTGTCCGACGGTTCCGAGATCCAGGACGCCTCGACCATCAGCCCCGACCATGCTGTCGCTTTTGAACCTGTGCTGGCCGAGCGCATCGAAGTGCTGCGCGGCCCGTCGGCCCTGGCCTATGGCGGCGGCGCGGTGGGCGGCGTGGTGAACATCCTCGACCGCAAGATTCCGACCGTGATGCCCGAGAAGGGCCTGGAAGGCAGCGCGGAAGTGCGCGCCAATTCCGCGGCGCGCGAAAAGACCGGCGCCTTCGAATTCACGACCGCCGCCGGCAGCAACCTGGCCCTGCACCTGGAAGGCGTCAAGCGCGACACCGACGATTACCGCGTCGGCAAGGACTGGAGCGAAGGCCGCCACGTCCAGGGCAGCTACAAGGAAACCGAGACCGGCACCGTCGGCCTGTCGTGGATCGGCAAGAACGGCTACATCGGCGCCGCCTTCACCAAGGAGCGCACCGAGTACGGCATCCCGGGGCACAGCGAAGAATTCGGAGACTGCCACCCGCACGACGGCCACCTGGACTGCGGCGGCCATGGTCATGAAGAAGAAGGCCTCGACCATGAAGAGGAAGGCCACGAGCATGAGCACGCGCACGGCGTGCCGATCGTGAAGCTCGACAGCGAGCGCTGGGACATCCGCGGCGAGTACCGCAACCCGGTGGCCGGCATCGAGCGCGTGCGCATGCGCGCATCGATCACCGACTACGTCCACGACGAGCTGGAAGAGAACGTCGTCTCGACGTCGTTCCGCAGCAAGGGGCACGACGTCCGCCTGGAAGCGGTGCATGCGCCGCTGGCCGGCTGGCGCGGCGTATTCGGCGTGCAGACCACGCGCCGCGACTTCGCGGCCATCGGCGACGAAGCCTATGTGCCGCCGACCCTCACCAAGAAGCATGCCGCTTTCCTGACCGAGGAATACAAGCTCGAACACTGGCGCTTCGAGGCCGGCCTGCGCCACGAATGGCAGGATATCGAGGTCGATGCGCCGGGCCTGCGGGACACCGACGCGCGCGGCACCTCGGCCTCGGTCGGCGCCGTGTGGAGGTTCGCGCCGCAGTACTCGCTGCGCGCTTCGCTGTCGCGCAGCCACCGCCTGCCGACCGCCGAAGAACTGTATGCCGACGGCGTGCACCTGGCCACCGCCACCTATGAAGTCGGCAACCAGGACCTGGACAAGGAAACCTCGAACAACATCGACCTCACCCTGCGCAAGTTCGAGGGCGACACCACCTTCTCGGTCAGCGCCTTCCACAACCGCGTCGACAACTACATCTATGCGCACACGCTGGACAACCACGAAGGCTTCCAGCTGGTGGAATACGCCCAGCGCGACGCCACCTTCACCGGCCTGGAAGGCGAGATCCGCCGGAAGCTGACCCCAACGATCAGCGCGACCCTGTTCGGCGACTACGTGCGCGCCCGTTTCGACGAGGGCGCGGGCAGCCGCAACCTGCCGCGCATCCCGGCCTCGCGCCTCGGCGTCAAGCTCGACGGCGACTGGAACCAGTGGCACGGCATGGTCGAGTTCTACCGCGTGGGCAAGCAGGACAAGCTGGCCGAGTACGAGACCGAGACCGCCGGCTACAATATGCTCAACATCGGCGCCCACTACTCGACCCGCATTGGCGGCGTGCCGACCCAGTTCTATGCGCGCCTGAACAACCTGACCGACGAACTGGCCTATAGCCACACCTCGTTCATCAAGAACGCGGCGCCGCTGACCGGTCGTAACTTGACGGCGGGCATTCGCGTCATCTTCTAAGACCGGGTTTCGACGATCATCGGCCGTCGCAGGGCAATGTGGTCCTGCGCCTGTAATGACGTTAAGTGAAGGCGAAATTCTTCTTGAGTTAGCGTAAAAACGTCGTCCCCACGAAGGTGGGGACCCAATCTTGCAAGCGTTTCGACGACGTTTGCAGAACTTGGGTCCCCGCCTGCGCGGGGACGACGTATTTGACGGCTAGCTCAGCAGCTTAACTTAACGGCATCAGCCCCACGCCGGTGTTTAATTGCGACGCTCAGTTGCAACACTGCGTTGCTGCACTGTCTTGCCGCACTGCGTCACTGCACTGCATTGAATCCTTAACGATAATGAGTTATCATTAGGTTTCGCTGATGGAGCATCATTGCCACCAGGGCGCATTCGACGACCAAGGATTCCCATGACTGACTTCACCGGCAGGCGCACGCCGTTCGCACTGGCTTGCGTACTGGTCCTTGGCGGCCCGCTGGCCGCCCACGCGCAATCGACCGCTGCGCCTGCGACCGTCGTCGTGTCCGCCAGCGGGCTCGGCGTGGCCAGCGACGACATGGTCACGCCGGTAACGTCGATCGGCGGCAACGAGCTGGTACGTACCCGCCAGTCGACCCTGGGCGAGACCTTGTCGAGCATGCCGGGCATTACCTCGAGCCATTTCGGCGCCGGCGCCAGCCGTCCGATCATCCGCGGCATGGATGGCCCGCGCGTGAAGATCCTGTCCGACGGTTCCGAGATCCAGGACGCCTCCACCATCAGCCCCGACCACGCCGTCGCTGTCGAATCCGTCCTGGCCGAGCGCATCGAAGTCTTGCGCGGCCCGTCGGCCCTGGCCTATGGCGGCGGCGCCGTCGGCGGCGTGGTGAACATCATCGACCGCAAGGTGGCCACACCTCGTTCATCAAGGACTATGCGCCGCTGACCGGCCGTAACCTCACGGCCGGCCTGCGCGTACTGTTCTGACCGGACCCAATCCACCGGCGCGGCGAACGGTTTTCGCGGCGCCGGTTTCAAAGAAAGGAACAAGGGTTCATGAAATCCCTGATCAAATACGGCGATGTCGCCGGCATGGCGGCATCGATCCTCTGCCTGCTGCACTGCATGGCGATGCCGCTCGTGATCCTGGCGTTTCCGATGCTCGGGCTGGCTCACGTGCACGACACCTTCCACGACACGCTGATCGCGGCAATCACCGTGCCGGTCTTGCTGGCGCTGGTGCCCGGCTACCTGAAGCACCGCGACAAGACCACCCTGCTGGTCGGCTGCGCCGGCCTGGCGATCTTTCTCGGCGCCGTGTTCGTCGCCAGCCCGCTGTTCGGCGAAACCGCCGAAGCGGTACTCGCCGTCATCAGCGGCTTCATGCTGCTGTATGCGCACCTGCGCAACCGCCGGCATTGCAAGCGTTGCGGCGCTCGCGCACAGGACGCCGCCGCCCATTCCGCGCCGGCATCCTGCCATCCTCACTGATTGCTACAAGCCCGAGCGTTGCGGTCCCGCCAGTGTTCGGATCTGGAAGAGGTAGCGCTCGCCGAACAGGAAGGTCTCGGAAAACGTCATCAGGTCGGCGTGTTCCGGCCCCAGGCCATCGGGTGGCGGTAGCGGACCGCTGCGGCGCAGCGACGCCAGCGCGACCTCGGAGGCGCCCTGGTCGCGCGAGCGCTGCACCTGGACGTCGGCGAGCTGGCCCGCGCGGTCGACCGTGATGTTCAGCACCACCACCGCCGGCAACATGGGCGGCAATTCTCCCTCGAACACTCTTTCTGGATTGTGCTGCATGACGTGACGCGCGACGTCGGCTTTATAGGCGTCGAGCGTGCGTGTTGGGGGAGGGGCGGGGATCGGCGTCAGGGGAATGGTCACCGCCCGGGCCTGGGGCGCTGGCGCCCGGGTCGACGTGCCGCATGCGGCCAGGGCCGCGAGCACGATCAGTGCGAAGAAGACGAACAGGCTGCGATGAGGGTTCTTCATGGCGGATGCAGGATGGTCGCAGGTCGCGCCGGGATTGGCGTACCAGTTCGACCCATCCGTGCATCCGGAGTTCCTCTACCGTTCCGTTACTTCAGCCGAACAGGCGCTGCAGTTCCTGGCCGGGATGTTCCGCGCGCATGAAGGCTTCGCCGACCAGGAAGGCGTGGACGTCGGCCTCGCGCATGCGCTGCACGTCGCCCGTTCCCAGGATGCCCGATTCGGTCACCACCAGGCGGTCCTTCGGGATGCGCGGCAGCAGGCCGAGCGTGGTGTCGAGGGTGACGTCGAAGGTGCGCAGGTTGCGGTTGTTGATGCCCAGCAGCGGTGTCTTGAGCTTGAGCGCGGCATCGAGTTCCGCGCCGTCGTGCACCTCCACCAGCACGTCCATGCCGAGGTCCATGGCGCAGGCCTCCAGTTCCGCCATCAGGCCGTGGTCGAGCGCGGCCACGATCAGGAGGATCGCATCGGCGCCCATCGCGCGCGCTTCATAGACCTGGTAGGGGTCGACCATGAAGTCCTTGCGCAGCACCGGCAGCGCGCAGGCCGCGCGCGCCTGCTGCAGGTATTCGCTCGAGCCCTGGAAGAACTGGACGTCGGTCAGCACCGACAGGCAGGCCGCGCCGTGTTCGGCATAGCTGCGCGCGATCGCGGCCGGCTGGAAGTCGGGACGCAGCACCCCTTTCGACGGCGAGGCTTTCTTGACTTCGGCGATCACGCCGGCCTGGCCGCCCGCGATTTTCGCGCGCAGGCTCGATTCGAAGCCGCGCAGGGTGGCGCGCGCTTCACGGTCGCTTTCCACGTCGCTGCGCAGGCTGGCCAGGTCGCGGTGCTTGCGGGCCGCGGCCACTTCGTCAGCCTTCACGGCCAGGATCTTGTTCAGGATGTCGGACATCGATGTTCTCGCAGGTGGAATTAATTGGCCGCGCCGAGCTGGCGCGTGACCTGGACGAACTGCTCCAGCTTGGCGATGGCGGCGCCGGAGGCGATCGCCTCGCGCGCCTTGTGTAGGCCGGCTTCGATCGAGCCGGTCACGCCGGCCGCGTACAGCGCGGTGCCGGCATTCAGGGCCACGATGTCGTGCGCCGGACCCGGCTCGCCGCGCAGCGCTTCGAGCACGCGCGCCTTCGACTCTTCGGCGTTGCTGACCTTGAGGTTGCGGCTCGAGATCATCGAGAGGCCGAAGTCTTCCGGATGGATCTCGTATTCGCGAATCTCGCCGTTCACCAGCTCGCCGACCATGGTGCCGGCGCCGAGCGAGACTTCGTCCATGTTGTCGCGGCCCCAGACCACCACCGCATGCTCGGCGCCGAGGCGCTGCAGCACGCGCACCTGGATGCCGACCAGGTCGGGGTGGAACACGCCCATCAGGATATTGGGCGCGCCGGCCGGATTGGTCAGCGGCCCGAGGATGTTGAAGATGCTGCGCACGCCCAGTTCGCGCCGCACCGGGGCCACGTGCTTCATCGCCGCATGGTGGTTGGGCGCGAACATGAAGCCGATGCCGGTCTGGGCGATCGACTGGGCGATCTGCTCGGGCGTGAGGTCGATGTGGGCGCCGAAGGCCTCGATCACGTCGGCGCTGCCGGACGCGGAAGAGACGCTGCGCCCGCCGTGCTTGGCCACGCGCGCGCCGGCGGCTGCGGCCACGAACATCGAGGCGCTCGAGATGTTGAAGGTATTGGCGCCGTCGCCGCCGGTGCCGACGATGTCGAGCAGGTGGGAGGTGTCGGCCATCGGCACCTTGGTCGAGAACTCGCGCATCACCTGGGCGGCGGCGGTGATCTCGCCGATGGTTTCCTTCTTGACGCGCAGGCCCATGGTCAGGGCCGCGACCATGGTCGGCGACATTTCGCCGGCCATGATCTGGCGGAACAGTGACAGCATCTCGTCGTGGAAGATCTCGCGATGTTCGATACAGCGCAGCAGCGCTTCTTGTGGGGTGATCGGCATGATGGTTCCAGTTCGTCTAGACGTAATGAGGGCGTGGCGCCGCGAGCGTGGCGCGCACGCATGGACGCATCAGCGCGTCAGGAAATTCTTGAACAGGGCGTGACCGTGCTCGGACAGGATCGATTCGGGGTGGAACTGCACGCCCTCGATGTCGTAGTCCTTGTGGCGCACGCCCATGATCTCGCCGTCGTCGGTCCACGCCGTCACTTCGAGGCAGGACGGCAGCGAAGCGCGTTCGATCGCCAGCGAGTGGTAGCGGATCACGGTGAACGGGCTGGGCAGGTCGGTGAACACGCCTTCGCCGATGTGGGCGATGCTCGAGGTCTTGCCGTGCATGACCTGCTTGGCGCGGATCACCTTGCCCCCGAAGGCTTCGCCGATCGCCTGGTGGCCCAGGCACACGCCCAGGATCGGCAGCTTGCCCTTGAATTCGCGCAGGATGTCGAGCGAGATGCCGGCATCCTGCGGCGCCTTCGGGCCCGGCGAGATGCAGATGCGGTCCGGCTTCATCTCGGCGATCTGTTCAAGCGTGATCTCGTCGTTGCGCACGGTGCGGACAGTCTCGCCCAGCTCGCCGAAGTACTGGACGATGTTGAAGGTGAACGAATCGTAGTTGTCGATCATTAGCAGCATGTCAGAACTCCCCATCCAGGCCGTCTTGCACTTGCTCGGCGGCGCGCAGCACGGCGCGCGCTTTCTTTTCGGTCTCTTGCCATTCCATCTCGGGGATCGAATCGGCCACGATGCCGGCCGCGGCCTGCACGTACAGGTTGCCGTCCTTGATCACGCCGGTGCGGATCGCAATCGCCACGTCCATCTCGCCGCCGAAGCTCAGGTAGCCGCAGGCGCCGCCATAGATGCCGCGCTTGACGGGCTCGAGTTCGTCAATCACTTCCATCGCCCGCACCTTCGGCGCGCCGGTGAGCGTCCCCGCCGGGAAGGTGGCGCGCAGCACGTCGAGGTTCGACATGCCGTCTTTCAGCTTGCCTTCGACGTTGGAGACGATGTGCTGCACGTGCGAGTATTTTTCGATCACCATGCGGTCGGTGACCTTGACGCTGCCGGTGTCGGCGATGCGGCCGATGTCGTTGCGCGCCAGGTCGATCAGCATCACGTGCTCGGCGACTTCCTTCGGGTCGTTGAGCAGCTCTTCGGCCAGCGCCGCATCCTGCTCGGGCGTCGCGCCGCGGCCCCGGGTGCCGGCGATCGGGCGCAGGGTGACCTTGCGGCCGCCCTCGGGCGACTGCTCGTTGCGCACCAGGATCTCGGGCGAGGCGCCGACGATCTGCATGTCGCCGAAGTTGTAGTAGTACATGTACGGCGACGGGTTCAGCGAGCGCAGCGAGCGGTACAGCGACAGCGGCGAATCGACATAGGGCTTGCGGATGCGCTGGCCGATCTGCACCTGCATCAGGTCGCCGGCCATCACGTATTCATGGGCTTTCGCGACGGCCTTGAGGTAGTCTTCCTTGCTGAAGTCGCGCACGGCCTCGGTGCGTACCGAGCTCGAGGTGACCGGGGCGTCGACGCTCCGGCGCAGCATCATGCGCAGGTCTTTCAGGCGCTGGCGGCCGCGCGCGTAACTCTCTGGCTGGCCCGGGTCGGCGTACACGATCAGGTACAGCTTGCCGGACAGGTTGTCGATCACGGCCAGTTCTTCGGTCACCATCAGCTGGATGTCGGGCAGGCCCAGTTCGTCGCGCGGGCAGGTATCGGCCAGCTTGCGCTCGATGTGGCGCACCGTGTCGTAGCCGAAGTAGCCGGCCAGGCCGCCGCAGAAGCGCGGCAGGCCGGGACGCAGGGCCACCTTGAAGCGCGCCTGGAATTGCTCGATGAAGTCGAGCGGGTTGCCCTCGTGCGTTTCGATCACTTCGCCGTTCTTGACGATCTCGGTGAGGTTGCCCGTGGTGCGCAGCAGCGTGTGGGCCGGCAGGCCGATGAAGGAATAGCGGCCGAAGCGCTCGCCGCCCACCACCGACTCCAGCAGGAAGGTGTTCTTGCCGGTGTGCTGGGACTGGGCCAGCTTGAGGTAGAGCGTGAGCGGGGTTTCGAGGTCGGCGAAGGCTTCCGCGATCAGTGGAATGCGGTTGTAGCCCTGGTTGGCCAGCGACTTGAATTCGAGTTCGGTCATGTTTTCTCCGGACCGCCCGGCAAGGTGGGGCGGTGGTGTGCTTCAAAAAACCTGCCGGTTTGGTATCGCGGACACTATCGCGGATACAAGCGCCGGCAGCAATCGGTACGGCTCAGTTAGCCCAGGATTGCCAGCGTCGCCACAGCCAGGCCTCAAGGGCGCGGGTCTGGTTGACAGTGTGTTTTTTGGTGAAAAACATGATTAGATGACTTAGTTTGCGGTGCGATTGTGTGCAGCGATCAGGGCCGCTGCTTCGAGCAGCGAATCAACTATACCATCGGATTGAATTTCTTGCACAGGGCGTCCGTGGTTGTAACCGTATGGAACGGTCAACACGAAGCAGCCCGCGCCACGGGCGCTTTCGGCATCGTTGGACGAGTCGCCGATCGCCACCACGCGGCCCGGCGGCAGGTCGAGCGCGGCGCAGGCGCCGAGCATGGGCATCGGATCCGGTTTCTTCTTTGCGAACGAATCGCCGCCGAACACCTGCTCGAAGTAGGGCGCCAGGCCTTTCTGGTCGAGCAGAGGCAGGGTAAAGGCAACAGGCTTGTTGGTCACGCAGACCAGGCGCAGGCCGAGGTCGCGCATGGCTTGCAGGCCCTCGAGCACACCGTCGAACAGGGTGCTGCGCTGGCCATTGATGGCGAGGTAGTGACGCTGGTAGCCGGCCATCGCTTCTGCATGCGCCGCTTCCACGCGCGCCGCGTCCCAGTCGAGCAGGAGTGCGTCGCGCACCAGCTTCTCGGAGCCCTTGCCGACCAGCGGCTTGATCACCGCCTGGGTGATGGGCCCCAGGCCGAGGTCAGCGCGCATGCCGTTCAGGGCCGCCTCGAAATCGGGCACCGTGTCGAGCATGGTGCCGTCCAGGTCGACGATGGCGGCCTGGATGCTTGCAGCGCCGGCCCGCATTACTTACCCACCGTCGCCAGTTCGGCGCGCATGGCGTCGATCACGGCCTTGTAGTCCGGCTTGCCGAAGATGGCCGAGCCGGCGACGAAGGTGTCGGCGCCGGCGGCGGCGGCGGCGGCGATGTTCTCGGCCTTGATGCCGCCATCGACTTCGAGCATGATGTCGCGGCCCGATTCATCGATCATGCGGCGCGCGATCGCGATCTTCTTGAGCGCTTCGGGGATGAAGGACTGGCCGCCGAAGCCGGGGTTGACCGACATGATCAGGATCATGTCGATCTTGTCCATCACGTGTTCCAGGTGGTGCATCGGCGTACCCGGGTTGAACACCAGGCCGGCCTTGCAGCCGTGGTCGCGGATCAGTTGCAGGGTGCGGTCGATGTGTTCCGACGCCTCCGGGTGGAAGGTGATGATGTTGGCGCCGGCCTTGGCGAAATCGGGGATGATGCGGTCCACCGGCTTGACCATCAGGTGCACGTCGATCGGCACGTCCACGTGGGGACGGATCGCCTGGCACACCAGCGGGCCGATGGTCAGGTTCGGGACGTAGTGGTTGTCCATCACGTCGAAGTGGATGATGTCGGCGCCGGCGGCGACGACTTTGCGCACTTCCTCGCCCAGGCGGGCGAAATCGGCGGACAGGATGCTGGGAGCGATGCGGTAGGTGGTCATGGACGATGGAGCGGGATTGAATGAAGCCGCTATTCTACGCCGGTCCGGGACCGGCTTGCAGTGCCCTGGCCCCGGGCCGCGCCGGGATTGGGCCGCAGGCGGTATCATGTTGTTGTTTGCGCCATACGGCGCGCCGGCCGCCGCGAAGAGCGCAGCGGCCTTGTCCACGATCATCCAAGGAAACCCGATGCCCGCCTACGATTTCACTGTCACCGTCAGAACGCAATACCTGCCGGAGCAGTCCGACCCTGACCGGAACCAGTTCGTGTTCAGCTACACCATCACGATCAAGAACACCGGCAGCATCGCGGCCCAGCTCATCTCACGCCATTGGGTGATCCTTGACGCCAACAACCAGATGCAAGAGGTACGCGGACTGGGCGTGGTCGGCCACCAGCCCCTGCTGCAGCCGGGCGAACAGTTCGAATACTCCAGCGGCACCCAGCTCGGCACCGCCCAGGGCTCGATGCGCGGCGAGTACTTCTGCGTGGCCGAAGATGGCCACCGCTTCGAGACCCCGATCCCCGAATTCGTGCTGTCGCCGCCGCGTTCGCTGCACTGATCAGGGCCGGGTGTCGTCGCGTTCGTCGACCCTGCGGTCGACGTCCTTGCGGTCGACGTCCTTGCGGCCGGCGAACATGGTCCACCAGACGATAAATACGAGCAGGAACAGCGCCACGCCGGCTTCCACCATCAGGATCCACATTTTCGTCTCCATGCCTTCTATTGATACGACACGCCGCAGTGTACCCTCCCTGGTCGCCCTCGTCTGCCTGCTGAGCGCCTGCTCGACCACGCCGCAGCCATCCCAGCCGCCCATCACGATGCCGCCGCCGCTGGGGCCGGTGGTGGTGCCGCCTACGCCGCCCACCGAACAGCCGGCGCCGACGCCCGCGCCTTCGCCCCAACCTCCGCCCGCGCCGACGCCGCCCTTGACGCCAGTGAGTTTCGAGGCGCTGCCCGGCTGGCGGCAGGACGACGTGCGCCAGGCATGGCCGGCTTTCCAGCAGTCGTGCGGCGTGCTGGCCGCGCGCGCGGCCGAGTGGAAGGCGCCATGCGCGGCGGCGCGCTCGGTCGACGCCGGCGACGCGGCGGCGGTGCGCCGCTTCTTCGAGACGTATTTCACGCCCAACCAGGTGCGCAATCCCGACGGCACCGACACCGGCATGATCACCGGCTACTACGAAGCGATGCTGTACGGCGCGCGCAAGCGCGGCGGCGCTTACCAGACCCCGTTGTACCGGGTGCCGGACGATCTGGTCACGGTCGACCTGGGCGGCATTTATCCCGACCTGCAGAACCGGCGCCTGCGCGGGCGGTTGTCCGGCAAGACGCTGGTGCCCTATTACAGCCGCGCCGAGATCGACCGGGCGCCGCTGAAGGGCAGGGAACTGCTGTGGGTGAACGATCCGGTGGAGGCCTTCTTCCTCGAGGTGCAGGGCTCGGGCCGCGTGCAGCTCGATAGCGGCGAAACGGTGCGCGTCGGCTATGCCGACCAGAATGGCCATCCGTACAAGGCGATCGGCCGCTGGTTCGTGGAGCAGGGGATATTGACCCCAGAGCAGGTGTCGGCGCAGTCGATCCGCGCCTGGCTGGCGGCCAACCCGGCGCGCCGCCAGGAAGTGCTGAACGTGAACGCCAGCTATATCTTCTTTGCCGAGCAAAAGGTGACGGACCCGAACGCCGGCCCGCGCGGCGCGCTGAACGTGCCGCTCACGCCGGGCCGCTCGATCGCGATCGACCGCAGCATCCTGCCGCTGGGCGCGCCGGTCTGGCTGTCGACCACCATGCCCAAGGATGGCGCGCCGTTGCAGCGCCTGGTGATGGGGCAGGACGTGGGCGGCGCCATCCGCGGCGCGGTGCGGGCCGACTTTTTCTTCGGCTTCGGGCCCGAGGCCACCGAGAATGCGGGGCTGATGAAGCAGCAGGGGTCGCTGTGGGTGTTGCTGCCCAGGACCGTGGCGCCGGACGCCGTCCCATAAGGCCGCGTCCGCCAGTTAATCTGCAGCGTATCCTTTCTGACGCAAGAACCTGCTCGACTTGACGCGTACGTAAAGCGCTAGAATCGCAGAGTCGTGATTAACCAATGAAGGGTGTGATATGGACTATGCTGACCTGTTGATCGAGAACCATGGCAAGGTTGCCGTGGTGCGCCTGAATCGTCCAAAGGCGATGAATGCGCTGAATGACAATATGATGAACGAGCTGGGCGACGCCCTGCGCAAGTTCGACAAGGATCCTGCGATCAATGTAATCGTGCTGACGGGCAGCGAGAAGGCGTTCGCGGCGGGCGCCGACATTGCCGCCATGGCCAATTACGATTACCAGGAAACCTACGGCAATAACTACATCGGCCGCAACTGGGAGCACATCCTCGACGTGCGCAAGCCGGTGATCGGCGTGGTGTCGGGTTATTGCCTGGGTGGCGGCTGCGAGCTGGCGATGATGTGCGACTTCCTGATCGCCGCCGACAGCGCCAAATTCGGCCAGCCCGAGATCAAGGTCGGCGTCACCCCGGGCGCCGGCGGCACCCAGCGCCTGCCGCGCGCGATCTCCAAGTCGAAGGCAATGGACATGCTGCTCACCGCGCGCATGATCGATGCGCTCGAGGCCGAGCGCAGCGGCCTGGTGTCGCGCGTGTATCCGGCGGCCGAGGTGATGAATGAGGCGATCAAGATCGCCCAGGACATCGCCGAGATGCCGGTGTCGGTGGCGATGCAGATCAAGGACAGCGTCAACCAGGCGTACGAGACGACCCTGAGCCAGGGCGTGGCCTACGAGCGGCGCTATTTCCACGCCGGTTTCGGCACGCCTGCCCAGAAAGAAGGCATGTCGGCCTTCCTCGAGAAACGCAAGCCGGATTTCGACGGGCTGTAATCGATGGGCCCGCGCCGGGGATGGCTGGTGCTGCCGGGGGCGCTGCTGGCGCTGTCCCTGGCGCTGACGAGTTGCTCGTCGTTGCCGCCGCTGGACGGCAGGGTGGCGAGCACGGCGATCGCCGACACCGACGATACCCGTCTCGGCAAGGCGCTCACGCCCCTGACGATGGCCGATCCCGGCCTGGCAGGCATCCATGCCCTTGCGGACGGGCGCGACGCCTTCGCCGCGCGGGCCCTGCTGGCGCAGGCTGCCGACCGCAGTCTGGACGTCCAATACTATATCTGGCGCAATGACACCACCGGCCGGCTGATGTTCGACGCGCTCAGGCGTGCGGCCGAGCGCGGAGTGCGTGTGCGCCTATTGCTCGACGATAATAATACGGCCGGGCTGGATGAATCGCTGGCCGCGCTCGACGCCCATCCGATGATCGAGGTGCGCCTTTTCAACCCCAACGGCATCCGCTCCCTGCGGGCGGTCGGCATGGTCGCCGATTTCATGCGCCTGAACCGGCGCATGCACAATAAATCGTTCACCGCCGATAACCAGCTCACGATCATTGGCGGGCGCAATGTGGGCAACGAATATTTCGGCGCGGCGGGTGAAATCTCGTTTGCCGATCTCGACGTCATTGTCGCGGGCCCGGTCGTGCGCGCCGTGTCGGACGATTTCGACCTGTACTGGAATAGTCCGTCGGCCTACCCCGTGGAGCTGCTGGCGCCGGATGCCGCCGCCACGCCCGCCTGGAAGCCCGATGCCGAGGCGCAAGTCTATATGGAAGCCATCAGGCGCTCCGCATTTCTCGAGCAACTGGTGGAAGGAAGCTTGCCGCTGGAATGGGCACGCGCCAGGTTCGTCAGCGACGATCCGGCCAAAGTGATGGGGACGGCGGTGCCGGAAGCGAATGTCGCCTTCAAGTTGCGGGACATCCTGGGCGAGCCGCGACGCAGCCTGGATCTCGTTTCACCTTATTTCGTTCCCGGCCACGAAGGAACGGCCGCTTTCGTCAACCTGGCCAAAAAGGGCATCCGGACCAGGATTTTGACCAATTCGCTGGAAGCGACCGACGTCGCGGCGGTACATGCCGGCTACGCCAAGTGGCGCAAACCCTTGCTCGAATCAGGGGCGACCTTGTACGAACTGCGCCGGGACGCCACCGACGAGCCGACCCGGGACCAGCGCGGCGCCGGCAGCGGCGCCGGGAGCAGGATAGGCAGTTCGGACGCCAGCCTGCATGCCAAGACCTTCGGCGTGGACGGGAATCGGGTCTTCGTCGGCTCATTCAACTTCGACCAGCGCTCCATTCACCTCAATACCGAGATGGGGATGGTGATCGACAGCCCGGCGCTGGCGACGCGCCTGACCGAAACGCTGGACCGAACCTTGCCGACGCACGCCTATGAAGTGAAGCTCGATGATCGCGGTTCGGTGATCTGGCTGGAGCGGCGCGGCGACCAGGTAATCCGGCATGAAACGGAACCTGGCACGAGCTGGTTCAAGCGGGCCGCGGTGAAGGCGCTATCGTGGCTGCCAATCGACTGGCTGTTGTAGTCGCCACACTTTCTCTCGCGCCCTCTTGCGGACCCTGCGTTTGATTTGTTATAGTTCGCCTCCGCTTCGGAACTGACTGAAAAACGCGAGCCAAATCAAACGGTTAGCGCAATGAGGTCAGCAGTGAAAACTGCGGCGAAGCGAAACGAAGGGGGTTGACGAGGTTTTAGGAATACAGCATAATCTCTCTCCTCTGCTGCTGACGAACAAAACGATTCGCAGATGCAGCAAGGCAGTACCGAATTCTGATCTTTAAAAATTAACAGTCGATAAGTGTGGGCGTTTGATGAAGGTGCCAAGAACCTCGGTTCTTGCATACTTAAATTATCAAATGTTCGCACAAAGTATTAAACGTTGTCTCAGCAATGAGATGACGGTCAGTATTTTGAGTGAGCGACTCGGCTAGCAATAGCCGATGACTCGAAAGAGTCAACAAACAGAGATTGAACTGAAGAGTTTGATCCTGGCTCAGATTGAACGCTGGCGGCATGCTTTACA
>NZ_JBNDJE010000025.1:0-52869 GCF_050434805.1 Massilia sp. UYP11 | reverse complement strand
AGCGTCGTCGCGTCCGGTGCCGACTCGTGCGTCAGGTCGATGCCGACAAAGCCGCGAATGGCCTGGCTATCGTAGATCGCATCCTCGATGCCTTCCTCCGACAGGCCGAAGCATTGCTGCGCGATGTACATGCGCAGCATTCGCTCCAGGCCGACTGGCGGCCGGCCGCGTCCGTCGCCCTTCGGGTAGTACGGCAACAGCGCAGCGACCAGTGCTGGCCAAGGCGTCACAGCCTCGATCTCGGCCAGGAACCGATCACGTCGGGTCTGCTTCTTTTTGTTGGTGAACTCGGCGTCGGAGAACGTGGTTTGCTTCATGGCGGCTCAGCAGGAATCGAAGACGTCATTGTGCCAGCTCGCACGCCAGCCGGGATCGGTCGACGATTAAATCAGCGCTTCCTTAACAATCACCGCGTCGGCGGCAGAGCCGCCGACCCTACGGGTTACCGCGCAGTTACCGTATATAATCAGGGTTTTCGCGCCGCTCCATTGTCGCGCGGCGTGCAACCGGACCCAGATTTGATGAAGGTATTTCGCGGACTTCCCAACGACAGGGCGCGCGCGCCCTGCGCGCTCACGATCGGCAATTTCGACGGCGTCCATCGCGGCCACCAGGCCCTGCTGGCCCACGTGCGCAGCGCCGCCGCCGGGCTCGGCCTGGAAGCGGCCGTGATGACGTTCGAACCCCATCCACGCGAATACTTCGCCCGCAAGTCCGGCGACCTGTCGCGGGCCCCGGCCCGCATCGCCAACCTGCGCGACAAGCTCGAAGATCTCGACCAGGCCGGCATCGACCGCGTGATCGTCGAGCATTTCAACGAACAGTTCGCCGCCATGTCGCCGCGCGACTTCGTCGAACGCGTGCTGGTCGACGGCCTGCACGTCAAGTGGCTGATGGTCGGCGACGATTTCCGCTTCGGCGCCAGGCGCCAGGGCGATATCGCGATGCTGGCCGAGGCCGGCCGCGAGTTCGGTTTCGACGTCCACACCCTGGGCGCCGTCATGCACGGCGACCAGCGCATCTCGTCCTCCGCCGTGCGCGCCGCCCTGCTGGAAGGCGATTTTCTGCGTACCAGGGAGCTGCTCGGCCATCCGTATGCGATGTCGGGCCACGTGATCCATGGCCAAAAGCTCGGCCGCACGCTCGGCTTTCCGACCATGAACCTGCGGGTGGCGCACCGTCCCGCCCTGTCCGGGATCTTCGTCGTGCAGGTGCACGGCCTGGCCGACGCGCCGCTGCCGGCCGTGGCCAGCCTGGGCGTGCGTCCGACTGTCGAAGATGCCGGCCGTATGCTGCTTGAAGTCCATGTGTTCGACTATGACCAGCCATGCTACGGCAAGCTGGTGCGCGTGGAATTCCTGGCCAAGCTGCGCGACGAAGAGAAATACGACGACCTGGCCACGCTCACCGCCGCGATCGACAACGACGCGGCCCAGGCGCGCGCCTTCTTCGCCCACCGCAACAGCGCGCTGACGGCGACCGACCGAATTTGAGCGCGCTTCCCGAGCCGCGCCGGCTCGTTGGAAGCGCCTCACCAGACTCTGCCGCGGCAGCTTGCGCCGTGCACACCGAATACTTACCAGAAGAAGCTTATGTCCGATACCAAACAGAACAACGGCCAGTCCCAGGCAACCAAGGGCCAGAAAAAGCCTGAGAGCAAATACCCGGTCAATATGACCGACACCCCATTCCCGATGCGCGGCGACCTCGCCAAGCGCGAGCCGGGCTGGGTCAAGCAATGGCAGGATAAAAAAATCTACGAGCGCGTGCGCAAGGCCGCCGCCGGCCGTCCGACGTTCATCCTGCACGACGGTCCGCCGTACGCCAACGGCGACATCCACCTGGGCCACGCCGTCAACAAGATCCTGAAGGACATGGTGATCAAGTCGCGCACCATCGCCGGCTTCGACGCGCCCTACGTGCCGGGCTGGGATTGCCACGGCATGCCGATCGAGATCCAGATCGAAAAACTGTACGGCAAGAACCTGCCGACCGCCGAAGTGCTGCACAAGGCGCGCGCCTATGCGCTCGAGCAGATCGACCGCCAGCGCGCAGGCTTCATCCGCCTGGGCGTGCTGGGCGAATGGGACAACCCATACATGACCATGGCCTACAGCAATGAAGCCGACGAGCTGCGCGCGCTCGGCATCCTGCTGGAAAAAGGCTATGTGTACCGGGGCCTCAAGCCGGTCAACTGGTGCTTCGACTGCGGTTCGGCGCTGGCCGAGGCCGAAGTCGAATACCAGGACAAGCGCGATCCGGCGATCGACGTCGGCTTCCCGTTCCACGAACACGACAAGATCGCCGCCGCCTTCGGCCTGGATAAACTCCCGGTCGAGAACGGCTTCATCGTGATCTGGACCACGACCCCGTGGACCATCCCGTCGAACCAGGCCCTGAACGTGGGCCCGGAAGTGAACTATTCGCTGGTGCGGGTCGAGCGTGACGGTCAGCCGCAACTGCTGATCCTGGGTTCGGAACTGGTCGAGACGGTGCTGGCCCGCTACAAGCTGGAAGGCACCGTCATCGCCACCACGGTCGGCGCCAGCCTCGAAGGGATCCGCTTCAAGCACCCGCTGCACGCCCAGGATCCGTTCTACGATCGCACCTCGCCGGTCTACCTGGCCGACTACGTGACCGTCGACAGCGGCACCGGCGTGGTCCACTCGGCCCCGGCCTACGGCCTGGAAGACTTCCAGTCGTGCAAGGCGCACGGCATGAAGGACGACGAGATGCTCAAGCCGGTGATGGGCGACGGCCGCTTCGCGGCGACCCTGCCGCTGTTCGGCGGCATGACCATCTGGGAAGCGAGCAAACCGATCTGCGCCGCGCTGACGGGCGCAGGCGCCCTGTTCGAACTGAAGATGTTCGATCACAGCTACATGCACTGCTGGCGCCATAAAACCCCGATCGTCTATCGCGCCACCAACCAGTGGTTCGCCGGCATGGACGTCACGCCGAAGGACGGCGGCCCGACCCTGCGCCAGAGCGCGCTGGCCGGCATCGAGAAGACGCAGTTCTTCCCGGACTGGGGCCAGGCGCGCCTGCACGGCATGATCGAGAACCGTCCGGACTGGACCCTGTCGCGCCAGCGCCAGTGGGGCGTGCCGATGGCCTTCTTCGTGCACAAGGAAACCGGCGCGCTGCACCCCCGCACGCCGGAACTGCTGGAACAGGTCGCCAAGCTGATCGAAGCGGGCGGCATCGACGCCTGGCACGAGCTCGACCCGGCCACCCTGCTGGGCGAGGACGCCGCGACCTATGAAAAGAACAAGGACACGCTGGACGTCTGGTTCGATTCGGGCAGCACCCACCAGACGGTGCTGCGCGGCTCGCACAAGGCGCAGTCGCGCTTCCCGGCCGACCTGTACCTGGAAGGCTCGGACCAGCACCGCGGCTGGTTCCACTCGTCGCTCCTGACCTCGTCGATGCTCAACGGGACCCCGCCCTACAAGGCGCTGCTGACCCACGGCTTCACCGTCGACGAGAACGGCAAGAAGATGTCCAAGTCGCTCGGCAACACGATGGCGCCGCAAAAGATCTCGGATACCCTCGGCGCCGACATCCTGCGCCTGTGGGTGGCCTCGACCGACTACACGGGCGAATTGTCGATCGGCGAAGAGATCCTCAAGCGCGTGACCGAATCGTACCGCCGCATCCGCAACACGCTGCGCTTCCTGCTGGCCAACACCTCGGACTTCGACCCGGCCAAGCACGCGGTGCCGATGCCTGAACTGCTCGAGATCGACCGCTATGCGATCGCCTCGATGGCGCAACTGCAGAACGACATCGCAGGCCACTTCGAGCGCTACGAGTTCCACCCGGTCGTCTCGCGCCTGCAGAACTACTGCTCGGAAGACCTGGGCGGCTTCTACCTCGACATCCTGAAGGACCGCCTGTACACCACGGGCGTGGAATCGACGGCGCGCCGCTCGGCGCAGACCGCGCTGTGGCATATCGCCCATTCGCTGCTGCGCGTGATGGCGCCGATCCTGTCGTTCACCGCCGAGGAAGCCTGGGCCGTGTTCGCCGGCCAGCAGGGGTATGCCGACAGCGACGAGACCATCTTCACCCAGACGCTGTGGACCTTCCCGGAACTGCCTGACGCCGAGGCGTTGCTGGCCAAGTATGCGCTGCTGCGCCAGGTCCGTACCGACGTCACCAAGCAGCTCGAGGAAGTGCGCACCTCGGGCGCCATCGGTTCCTCGCTGCAGGCGGAACTGGCGATCAAGGCCGCGGGCGAGAAGTACCGCGTGCTGGCCAGCCTGGACGACGACCTGAAGTTCGTCTTCATCACCTCGCAGGCGAGCGTCGGCGAAGTGACAAACGACGCCGACGAAGCCGTGGAAGTGGCGCCATCGAGCGCAGAGAAATGCGAGCGCTGCTGGCATTACCGCCGCGACGTCGGCCACGACCATGCGCATCCGACGCTGTGCGGCCGCTGCACCAGCAACCTGTTCGGCGCCGGCGAAAAGCGCCGCTACGCCTAAGCTCCCGCGGGTCGAGCGACCCGCGGGTTTTCCGCCATGCCGCCATCCCGGGCGGCATGGCGCGCACCGACACCACACACCATGGCAACCAAAAAGAAACCCCTCGCAGCAGGCCCGAAGTCGAGTCCATCCCTCGTCACCCGCGGCAGTACCGCCAGCCTGTTCCCCTGGATCGGCCTGTCCCTGATCATCGTCCTGCTCGACCAGGTCACCAAGATCACCGTCGAACGCACCTTCGCCTATGCCGAGACGCTGCCGATCACGAGCTTCTTCAACCTGATCAAGGTGTACAACCCGGGCGCGGCGTTCAGCTTCCTGGGCGACGCCGGCGGCTGGCAGCGCTGGCTGTTCCTGGGAATCGCGATCGCCGCCGTGGTGTTCTGCATCTACATGATGTCGAAGAATTCGAGCCAGCGCCTGTTCTGCTTTGCCCTGGCCCTGATCATGGCCGGCGCGATCGGCAACGGCATCGACCGCGTGGTGCACGGCCACGTGATCGACTTCCTCGATTTCTACTGGGCCGGCATCGGTCACTTCCCGGCCTTTAACATCGCCGACATCGGCATCTCGGTAGGCGCCGTCCTGTTCGTCCTCGACGAGCTGCGCCGGGTTAACAAGTCTTGAGCGCAAGGAGCTTGAACATGGAGCTGAAAGGCAAGCGCATCGTCCTCGGCCTGACCGGCGGCGTGGCCTGCTACAAGGCGGCCGAGCTGTGCCGCGCCCTGGTCAAGCAGGGCGCCAGCGTGCAGGTGGTCATGACCGACGCCGCCACGCACTTTATCGGCGCGGTCACCATGCAGGCCCTCTCGGGCCAGCCGGTCTACCTGGACCAGTGGGACGCGCGCATGGCCAACAACATGGCCCACATCGACCTGACCCGCAACGTCGATGCGATCCTGATCGCGCCCTGCTCGGCCGACTTCATGCGCAAGCTCGCGCACGGCGCGGCCGACGACCTGCTGTCGACGCTGTGCCTGGCGCGGCCGCGCCACGTGCCGCTGCACGTGGCGCCGGCGATGAACGTCGAGATGTGGGAAAACCCGGCCACCCAGCGCAACGTCGCCCGGCTGGTCGAAGACGGCATTGGCCTGTTCGGTCCCGGCTGCGGATCGCAGGCCTGCGGCGAGACGGGCCTGGGCCGCATGCTCGAAGCCGACGAACTGGTCGAAGAACTGATCGCCTCGTTCCAGCACAAGGTGCTGGCCGGACGGCGCGTCCTGATCACGGCCGGCCCCACGTTCGAGCCGATCGATCCGGTGCGCGGCATCACCAATCTGTCGTCGGGCAAGATGGGCTATGCGCTGGCGCGCGCGGCGCGCGAAGCCGGCGCCGAAGTGACTCTGGTCTCGGGCCCGGTGTCGCTCCCCACGCCGCACGGCGTGCGCCGCATCGACGTGCTGACCGCGCAACAGATGCACGACGCCGTGATGGCGGGCGTGGAAGGCCAGCACGTGTTCATCGGCGTGGCGGCGGTGGCCGACTGGCGCGTGGCAAATGCCAGCGACCAGAAGATCAAGAAGACGGCGGACGGCGCGCCGCCGCAACTGGAATTCACGCAGAACGCCGACATCCTGGCCGCGGTGGCCGGCACGGTGTCGTTGTCCGGCTGGCCCTACTGCGTCGGCTTCGCGGCCGAATCCGAGCAGCTGGAACGGTACGGCGCCGCCAAGCGCGAAAAGAAGGGCATTCCCCTGTTGGTGGGCAATATCGGCCACCAGACTTTCGGGCAGGATGACAATACCGTGATCCTGTTCGACGAGAGCGGCCAGACGGTGCTCGAGCGGGCCGACAAGCTGACCCTGGCGCGCCAGCTGGTGTCCGAAATCGCCAAGCGCATCGAACAACGCTCGCTGCTCACCTGAATCATCGACGACAAGCACCACATGAAGAATATCGATCTGAAAATCCTCGACCCGCGCATGCACGACCTGCTGCCGGCCTACGGCACCCCGGGCAGCGCGGGCCTCGACCTGCGCGCCTGCCTCGACGCGCCGCTCACCATCGAGCCCGGCCAGACGGTGCTGGTGCCGACGGGTCTCGCCATCCACATCGGCGACCCGGGCTACGCCGCCATGATCCTGCCGCGCAGTGGGCTCGGCCATAAGAGCGGCATCGTTCTGGGCAATCTGGTAGGCTTGATCGACTCCGATTACCAGGGCCAGCTGATGGTCTCCACCTGGAACCGCAGCGCCGCCGCCTTCGTGCTGCAGCCGATGGACCGCCTGGCGCAGCTGATCGTGGTGCCGGTGCTGCAGGTCGGCTTCAACGTGGTACAAGAGTTCGCATCGAGCGACCGTGGCGCCGGAGGCTTCGGCAGCACCGGCAAACAATAACAGAGGAGGACCATGATCCCTATGCACCGTCTTGAACGCTTCAAGTCAGCGGCCCTGATCGCTGGCGCCGCGGCCTTGCTGGCCGCCTGCAGCACGCCGGGCCAGATGCAATCGTCGACCACGCCGGGGGTGATCCCGAGCCAGGCGCCGGGCAAGCCCGAGGTCACGCCGCAGATGGCGGCGGCGGCCGACACGCTCACCCGCATGGCGACCCAGCACGACCGCCTGTACCGGATCGCGGCCCCCCTCCTGATCGACAACGCCCAGCTGTGCACCAGGCACGCGCGCAACCTGCTCGGCTTCACGGCCAAGAACCGCTACACCTATCCGGGCCAGTACAACGAGGCCGCCTGGGTGGTGCTGGGCATGGGCGAGCGCCTGCAGGTCACCAACGTCCTCAACGGCAGCGGCGCGGCCCGGGCCGGCCTGCGCCAGGGCGACCACCTGCTGGCCGCCGCCGGCACGCCGCTGCCGGAGGGCCCGAACGCCCTGTCCAAGGCCGGCGCCGTGTTCGGCCCGATCGTGTCGAAGCAGGCCAGCCTGCCGCTGTCGATCGAGCGCAACGGCAACCAGCGCGACCTGACCATCCCGGTCACCCGCGCCTGCGCCTTCGCGATCGAGCTGGGCAACGCCGACAACATCAACGCCTACGCCGACGGCTCGCGCGTGATGGTCACCCGCGGCATGCTGGGCTTCGCCCGCAACGACGACGAGCTGGCCTACGTGGTGGCGCGCACGATGGCGCACAATATGCTGGGCCACGCGGCCACGCAGCGCAATGCAGCCACCATCGGCAGCATCATCGACAACCTCACCGCGATCACGCCCGATACGTCGATGCTGATCGGCAGCGGCGGCATCAAGGCCATGCCGGTGGCCGACGACGTGGCGGCCGATCGGCTGGCGATCTACCTGGCGGCGCGCGCCGGCTACCGCATCGAAGGGGCGTCCGCCTTCTGGAAGCGCCTGGCGGCCACCTACCCGGCGCGCATCCTCAACGGCTACACGGCCAACCATCCGTCGACCACGCAGCGGCTCGCGGCGATCGACAAGGCGGTGGCCGAGGTGAAGGCCAAGCAGAGCGGCAAGAAACCGCTGGTGCCCTGACCCGGCCGGCGTGCGCGGCGGCGCCATGCCGCGCACGCCCGGTCCGACGCCCTCCCCGCTTTTTTTGTATGATTGTCCATCTCGTATCTATCCCGCATACGGCGGCGACCACATCATGGACAGCATCGACCTCGACGTACTGAAGACCTGCGCCGCCTGGCTTGCCGGCGGCCAGCGCTGCCAGCTGGTCACGGTGATCAAGACCTGGGGCTCGAGCCCGCGCCCGGTCGGCGCCACGCTCGCCATCTGCGAGGATGGCCAGGTGGTCGGCTCGGTCTCCGGCGGCTGCATCGAAGACGACCTGATCGCCCGCGTGCGCGACAACGGCATCGAGATCGCCCTCCCCGAAATCATCAGCTACGGCATCAGCGCCGACGAGGCGCACCGCTTCGGCCTGCCCTGCGGCGGCACCATCGAACTGGCGATCGAGCCGCTGTCGACCGAGAGCCGCATTCCCGAACTGCTGGCGCGCCTGGATGGGGGCGAGCTGGTCGAGCGTCGCGTGCACCTGGCCAGCGGCGCGGTCACCCTCGAGCAAGCCCAGGCCAGCGCCATCCAGCGCATCGAGGATGGCGTGCTGCACACCCTGCACGGCCCGCGCTGGCGCCTGTACATCATCGGCGCCGGCCCGCTGTCGCGCTTCCTGGCCACGATCGCGGCCGGCATGGATTACCGCGTCACGGTGTGCGACCCGCGCGAGGAATATCGCAGCGGCTTTTCCATTCCCGGCGTGAGCCTGGTGCACGCCATGCCCGACGACCTGGTGATCGACGCGAAGCTCGATGCGCGCAGCGCCGTGGTGGCGCTGACCCACGATCCCAAGCTGGACGACCTGGCGCTGATGGAAGCGCTCAAGTCCGACGCCTTCTACGTCGGCGCCATCGGCTCGCGCGCCAACAACGCCAAGCGGCGCGAGCGCCTCAAGCTGTTCGACCTCACCGAGGCCGAACTGGCGCGCCTGCACGGCCCGATCGGGATCTACATCGGCAGCAAGACGCCGGCCGAGATCGCGATCTCGATCATGGCCGAGATGACGGCCGTGAAGAACGCGGTGCCGCAGACGATGCTGGTGCCGCACGCCGCCGCGCTGACCCTGGCCAGCGCGGCCTGAACGCGGATCGGGCGCGCATTCGACAGCAAGCAGCGGCTGGCAGGAAAGCGCCGGTCCTGCCACAATGGCCCGTTATCAGACGGGCCATCTTTTTATTAATGAACACCGCGAACATGCTGCGCCTGGTGGCGCTGGCCGCCATCTGGGGCGGCTCCTTCCTCTTCATGCGCATTGCCGCGCCCGTGCTCGGGCCGGCGGTGCTGATCGAATACCGGGTCGGCCTGGCCGCCCTGTTCCTGGCGCTGGTGGCCTGGGTGTTCCACCTGCGCGGCAAAGGCGCCCCGCTCGACGTGCGCCGCCACTGGAAGCACTACCTGATCCTCGGCCTGTTCAATTCGGCCCTGCCCTTCCTGCTGTTCGCCTTCGCCGCGCGCACCCTGTCGGCCTCGGTGCTGTCGGTGCTGAACGCCACCGCGCCGATGTGGGGCGCGCTGGTCGGCGCCGTGTGGGCGCGGCAGAGGGTAGCCAGCCGCAGCGCGCTCGGCCTGCTGCTGGGCACCGGCGGCGTGGCGCTGCTGGTCGGCTTCGACCACGTCGCCGAGCGGCCCGGCGCCGGCATCGCGGTCGGCGCGGCCCTGGTCGCGGCGTTCAGCTACAGCATCGCCAGCCAGTATGCGAAATCTGCTCCGGCGGTGGCGCCGTTCGCCAACGCCCACGGCTCGATGTGGGCGGCCGCCATCCTGGTGCTGCCGCTGGTCGCCTTCTTCCCGGCGCCGGGCGAGCCGACGCCGGGCATCATGGCCGCCGTGCTGGCGCTGGGCGTGGTCTGCAGCGGCATCGCCTACATCCTCTATTTCAAGCTGATCGAGGAAGTCGGCACCACCTCGGCGCTCACCGTCACCTTCCTCAATCCCCTGTTCGGCATCCTGTGGGGCGCGCTGTTCCTGCACGAAGCCATCGGCTGGCACACGATCGCCGGCGCGGCCATCGTGCTGCTCGGGACTGCGCTGGTGACGGGCTTCCGGCCGCGCGTCGGGCGCGCAGCCGCGGCGGCGGGCGGCAAATGATGGAGACGGTGAAGACGGTGGAGGCGACGCAGGCCATCGCCCTGCCGCCGGGCTACCGGGTGGCCGACGTCATTGCCTTCCACGGCCGCGATGCCGAAGGCCTGGCCGAGCAGGTGTCGCCGCAAGGCCTGCGCAAGGGCGTGCTGCTGGACGGCGTGCCGACCCTGCTCGACATCCGTTTCGACGACGGCATGGCGCGCTGCCGCATCGCCTTCGACGTGCCGATAGACATGTCCGACATGCCCGGCATGCCCGCGCTCGACGCGCTGGCCCGGGACGCGCTGCTGAACGTGCTGGGCCTGCGCATCGACCCGGCCGCCTTTGCCGCCTTCGCGCACGCCGATCCCGTGCTCGGTCCCGTGCTCGCGCGCGCGCCGGGCCTGCGCATCGTGCAATCGGCCACCGTGTTCGAGGCCCTGACCTGGGCCATCATCGGCCAGCAGATCAACCTCGGCTTCGCAATCGCCCTGCGCCGCACATTGATCCAGCTGGCCGGCCGCCGGCATTCGACTGGCTTGTGGTGTTACCCGGAAGCACCCGACGTCGCCCGCCTGGCGCTGGAAGAGCTCACCAGTCGCAAGTTCTCGACCGCCAAGGCCGAGACCGTGCTGCGCGTGACGCGCATGGTGGTCGACGGCAGCCTGGCGCTCGAGCGCAGCCGCGACGCCGCCCAGGTGAGCCAGGAACTGCTGGCGATCAAAGGCGTCGGCCCCTGGACCGTCAATTATGTGCTATTACGCGGCTATGGCTACCCAGATTGCTCGCTCGAAGGCGACGTGGCCGTGCGTACCGCGCTGCACAATCTGACCGGCAGCGCCGAGCGGCCGACCCTGGCCGAAGCCCAGCGCCTGCTGGCGCGCTATGCGCCGCACCGCACCATGGCGGCCGCCTACCTGTGGGCCAGCCTGGCCGAATAGCAGGCGCGAACGTCGCCCGGCGATGTTTTCAATTGGAAAGACAGACGGCGTTCCGGCAAGGACGTATGATATATTCAGCAACATGAACACCCCGCTTTCCACCTCTTCCAGCAGCGCAGGCAGCACTGCCGCCGCGCCTGCGAGCGCGGCGATCGCCGTCGTGATTCCTTACTTTCAGCGCCAGGAAGGCGTGTTGCAAAAGGCGCTGGCCTCGATCGGCGGCCAGCAGCTATACCCTGCCGAAGTCATCGTGGTCGACGACAGCTCGCCGGTGCCGGCGCGGGGGGAGGTGGAGGCCGTGCAGCGGCGCTGGCCGCACCTGAACATACGCGTGATCGAACAGCCGAACGGCGGACCCGCCGCGGCGCGCAACAAGGGGCTCGACAGCGTGTCGCCGCAGTGCGACTACGTGGCTTTCCTGGATTCGGACGACGAGTGGCACGATACGCACCTGCTGCATGCGAACGCCGCCCTGGCGCCGGGTAACGACTTCTATTTTTCGGATTTTTTCCGTCTCGGCCAGTCGAACACCGTGTTCGAGCAGAGCACGGCGTTCAGGAAAGACGCGCACCCGGTGTTGCCGGGCGGCTTCCCGGTTGCGCAGTACCAGGGCGACATGACGGAACAGATCCTCGGCGCCAACGTCATCGGCACGTCGACCGTCGTGTACCGCTTCCGCAAGTTCGCCAACCAGCGTTTTCGCGAAGAATTCGTCTATGCCGGCGAGGACTTCCTGTTCTGGCTGACGCTGAGCACCCTGACGAAGAGCTATGTATTTGGCACCACAGCGGAAGTGACCTATGGCCGCGGCGTGAACATCTACGCCGGCTCGGGCTGGGGCACCGAAAAGTCGATGGACCGCCTGCATTACGAAACCAAACTCGAGCTCGCGCTGCCGCGCCTGTTCAGGCTCAACGCCGAGCAACGGGGGCGCAACCGCGCCAAGCTCCGGTTTCTGCGCCAGACCATGCTCAAGGACATCGTCCACCGGCTGGCGCATCGCAAGACCATCAACGCCCCGCTGCTGCGCCGCCACCTGGCAATGGACCCGCTGCTGCCATTGTACGTGCCGTCGGTCGCGTGGCAGATGGTCGCCGGACGCCTGCGGCCCCAGGCCGCCGCGCGCAAGGAATAAGCGCCTGCCCCTTGCCGGGACAGGTAGCGCTTGCTCCTTACCGGAAACCGGCGCCCGGCATGGTCGTCGCCAGGGCGTCAGTTCCAGCGCGGCAAGCCGTCGAACTGCTGCGCACCCTCGCCCGAAAATCGGATGAGCTCTGCCAGCGGCACCGTGGCCAGGTTGTCGCAGCCGTAGTGCCCGCCCAGCGCGCTGGGAATCTTGAGGCAGTATTTGCGCCCCTCGGTCAGCGGCCCCAGCGCGGCTTCAGCCAGGCGCACCGCCTCGGGCATGTACCAGTCGTTGAGAAAATCCTGGTTGTAGGCCAGCGCGTCGAGCGCGGCGCGACTGCGCGCCAGCGGCTCGCAGACCAGCTCTTGCGGACGCAGGCACCAGAAATGGTCGTCCTCGTCGCGGATGATGAGGTTGCCGAAGGCATTGGCCCCGAGAACTTCGACGGCGCTCATGCCGACCCAGCCCCAGGCCTCGTTGATGTCGTCTACATCGATCATGGTCATCGCCCCTGACTGTCGCCATCGCGCGTCGCGCGGCGGTTCGCAGGGTTGGACAGGCCGGGCTCGTGTGCATTGCAGCAAAGGCGAGCGGGTTTGACCTGCGTCGAGGCCGTTAAGATGGGGAAAGACGTTGCCCGACTCGAAAAACATCGGCCCGGAAAACGGAAAAGCCGCTGACTCTTGCGAGTCAGCGGCTTTGAAACTGGTTGCGGGGACAGGATTTGAACCTGTGACCTTCGGGTTATGAGCCCGACGAGCTGCCAGACTGCTCCACCCCGCGTCTGTGAAATGAATTATACGCGCATTCCCGTTATTAGGCAAATGCAATACTGCGGCGATATGCGATTGCAACACGATATAGCGCATGGTCCGGCCGACGACAGGGCCTGCTCACCACCCGGGCGCAGCCCTATCGCCCCCGCATTCGGTGTAAAGTAAGGGCAATACCAATTCGTCACACAACCATGAAATTCTGCTCCGAGTGCGCCCACCCCGTCCTGCTCACCATTCCCGAAGGCGATAACCGGCCGCGCTACGTCTGCACCCATTGCCACACGATCCACTACCAGAATCCGAAACTCGTGGTCGGCTCGATCCCGGTCTGGGAGGCCGACGGCCGGCTCCAGGTCCTGCTGTGCAAGCGTGCGATCGAGCCGCGCTACGGCTACTGGACCCTGCCGGCCGGCTTCATGGAAAACGAGGAGACCACCGGGCAGGCGGCGCTGCGCGAGACCGAGGAAGAAGCCGGCGCCAACGTCGAGCTCGGCCCCTTGTTCACCCTGCTCAACGTAGCCCACGTACACCAGGTCCACCTGTTCTACCGGGCGCGCCTGCTCGACCTGGACTTCGCGGCCGGCATCGAAAGCCTGGACGTGCAGTTGTTTACCGAAGCCGACATCCCCTGGGACGACCTGGCCTTCCCCACCATCCGCAGCACGCTGGAACTGTTCTTCGCCGACTGGATCAAAGTGCGCGAGGGGGGCGACTACGGCTTTCACAGCCGCGACATCGATCGCCCGATGATCGCCCCACGCGAACCGGATTGAGATGATTCCCTGGCTCGAGACCGATACGCCGTTTCCCGACGTATCCAAGGCATTGACGGTCGAGGCGCCGGGCCTGCTCGCGGCCGGCGCCGACCTGTCGCCGCCGCGCCTGCTGCAGGCTTACCGCAACGGTATTTTCCCCTGGTTTTCCGAAGGCCAGCCCATCCTGTGGTGGAGCACCGACCCGCGCATGGTGCTGTACACGGCCGACTTCAAGGTGAGCGACAGCCTGGCCAAGACGCTACGCAAGGTCGAGCGCAGCCGCCTCGAAGGGGGGCGTTGGGACGTGCGCTTCGACTCCGCGTTCGCCGACGTCATGCGCGCCTGCGCCGCGCCGCGCCGCGACGGCCCCGGCACCTGGATCTCGAACGAGATCATCGGCGGCTACAGCGGCCTGCACGCGCTGGGCTATGCCCACTCGTCCGAAGTCTGGCTCGACGGCGAACTGGTGGGCGGCGCCTATGGCGTCTGCATCGGCCGCATGTTCTATGGCGAATCGATGTTCGCGCGGGTGTCCGACGCTTCCAAGGTCGCGCTGGCCTACCTGGTGGCCTTCCTGCGCCGGCACGGCGTGCAGATGATCGACTGCCAGCAGGAGACCGGCCACCTGGCCTCGCTCGGCGCGGCGCCGATCCCGCGCAGCCGCTTCCTGGAGCACCTGCGCGCCGCCATCGCCGAGCCGCCCATCCGCCACTGGACGGTCGGTGCGCCGCTCGCAGCGCCAGGCGCGGCACCATCCGCGCCGTCCACGCCGTCCATGCCAGCCGCGGCGTCCACCGTGCAGCCCGACCAGACCGGCAATTCGCCCGCGATACCGTTGGATGGCTAACGGTGGGCCCGACCGGTTTTCGCTAGAATAGGCCCATCACACGTCGTCTCGAGAGTTTTTTGCATGACGCACCTACACGACCTGCCATTCGCGACGCTGCAGTTCTACACGACGGCGCCCTACCCCTGCAGCTATCTCGACGCGCGCCAGGCGCGTTCGCAGGTCGCCACACCGTCGCACCTGATCAATGCCGACGTGTATTCCGAACTGGTCAAGAATGGCTTCCGGCGCAGCGGCATCTTTACCTACCGCCCCTACTGCGACGGCTGCCAGGCCTGCATCCCGGTGCGCGTCAAGTGCGCGGACTTCACGCCCAACCGCACCCAGCGCCGCGCCTGGAAACGCCATGGCGACCTGGTCGCGATGGTGGCCAACCTGGCCTTCTCCGACGAGCACTACGCGCTCTACCTGCGCTACCAGACCACGCGCCACGTGGGCGGCGGCATGGACCAGGACAGCCGCGACCAGTACGCCCAGTTCCTGCTGCAAAGCCGCGTCAACACGCGCCTGGTCGAATTCCGCGAACCGGACGGCCTGCTGCGCATGGTGTCGATCATCGACGTGCTGTCCGACGGCCTGTCGTCGGTATATACCTTCTTCGACCCCGACGTCGAGAATGCCTCCTACGGCACCTACAATATCCTGTGGCAGGTGAACCAGGCCCACGAGCTGGGATTGTCCTACGTCTATCTCGGGTACTGGATCGAACAGAGCCCCAAGATGGCCTACAAGATCAACTTCCGGCCGCTCGAAGCCCGCATCGACGGCGAATGGGGCGTGCTGCAGCGTTAGCAGTCCGCTCCCGGCGCTGCCATGGCGTGTGATACAAGTGCTAACAAAGTCGTCGCTACTTGACTACGTATGCCGCAGCGCATCACGTTAGAATGATGGGGAGATCCTTTTAGAGTTCCCCATGCCCGACAAATTCCTGTACACCCTCGTTCGCCCCGCACTGTTCTCGCTCGATCCGGAGACGGCCCACAACTTCACCCTGCCCATGCTGCGTCGGGCAGCCGCGCTCGGCCTGACGGGCGGATTCCGGAAACCCCTGCCCGACCCGCGCACCGTCATGGGCATCACCTTCCCCAACCCGGTCGGCCTGGCCGCCGGCCTGGACAAGGATGGCGCCTACATCGACGGCCTGGCCGCGCTCGGCTTCGGCTCGATCGAGATCGGCACCGTCACCCCGCGCGGCCAGGCCGGCAACCCCAAGCCGCGCATGTTCCGCCTGCCGCGCGCGCGCGGCATCATCAACCGCATGGGCTTCAACAACGGCGGCGTCGACGCCTTCGTGGCCAACGTCCAGGCATCGCGCTTCTACCAGGAGCGCCAGGGCGTGCTGGGCCTGAACATCGGCAAGAACGCCGACACGCCGATCGAACGCGCGGCCGAGGATTACCTGCACTGCCTGCGCAAGGTCTATCCATATGCGAGCTACGTGACGGTGAACATCTCGTCGCCCAACACCAAGAACCTGCGCCAGCTGCAGGGCGCCTCGGAACTGGACGGCCTGCTGGCGCAGCTGAAGGCGGAGCAGACCAGGCTGGCCGAGCACCACGGCCACTACGTGCCGATCACGCTCAAGATCGCGCCCGACGTCGACGGCGACCAGATCCGCGACATCGCCGGCGCCCTGCTACGCCACAAGATCGACGGCGTGATCGCCACCAACACCACGCTCAACCGGCGCGACGTCGAGGGCATGAAGCATGCGCAGCAGGCCGGCGGCCTGTCCGGCGCCCCGGTGTTCGAGCAGTCCAACATCGTGATCCGCGCGCTCAAGACCGAGCTGCGCGACGACATCCCGATCATCGGCGTGGGCGGCATCATGCGCGGCCAGGACGCGAAGGCCAAGATCGCGGCCGGCGCCCAGCTGGTGCAGCTGTACAGCGGCCTGATCTACGCGGGCCCGAGGCTGGTGCGCGAGTGCGCCGACGCGCTGCGCGAGAGCGGCACGAAAAAGAAGAGATGAGCATGCAGCGCAAGACGCTGGGCCGCACCGACCTCGCGGTGAGCGCCGTCTGCCTCGGCACGATGACCTTCGGCGAGCAGAATACCGAGCAGGAAGCGCACGCCCAGCTGGACTACGCCCTCGAGCGCGGCATCAACTTCATCGATACCGCCGAGCTGTATCCGGTGCCGCCGAGCGCGGCGACCCAGGGTGCGACCGAGCGCTTCATCGGCTCCTGGCTCAAGGCGCGCGGCGGCCGTGACAAGCTGGTGCTGGCGACCAAGATCGCCGGCCCGAACGGCAACCAGGCCTGGATCCGCGGTTCAAGACACAACCTCGACGCCGCCAACCTGCGCGCGGCCGTCGACGCCAGCCTGCGCCGCCTGCAGACCGACTACATCGACCTCTACCAGCTGCACTGGCCGAGCCGCAACGTGCCGATCTTCGGCGCCAACGCGTTCGATCCGCGCAAGGAACGCGGCGGCGTGGCGATCGAGGACACCCTGCGCGCCCTGGCCGACCTGGTCAAGGCAGGCAAGATCCGCCACATCGGCGTGTCCAACGAAAGCCCGTGGGGCGTGTGCGAATTCGTCAAGCAGGCCGAGATCCACGGCCTGCCGCGCATCGCCACCATCCAGAACCTGTACAACCTCACCGCGCGCGCATTCGAGACCACCCTGCTGGACGAAGTCTGCTACCGCGAGGACGTGAGCCTGCTGGGCTACAGCCCGCTCGCCTTCGGCCAGCTGAGCGCCAAGTACGTCGACGACCCGCAGGCGCGCGGCCGCTTGAGCATCTATCCGCCGACCTGGAGCCCGCGCTACCTGCGCCCGGCGGTCCTGGAGGCCACCCGCGAGTATGCGGCGCTGGCGCGCGCGCACGGCTTGACGCCGGCGCAGATGGCGCTGGCCTGGTGCTATTCGAGGTGGTTCATGGGCTCGACCATCGTCGGGGCGACCACGCTGGCGCAGCTGGAAGAGAACATCGATGCGGCGCAGATCACCCTCAGTGACGAAGTGGTGCGGCGCATCGATGAGATTCATGGCCGGATCACGAACCCGGGCCAGTAGGCCAGGGCGACAAGCCGAACCGTCAACTACGTCGTCCCCGCGCAGGCGGGGACCCAAGTTCTGCAAGCGTCGTCGAAACGCTTGCAAGATTGGGTCCCCGCCTGCGTGGGGACGACGTTTTTTCGCTAACTCAAGAAGACTTTCGCCTTCACTTGACGTCATTGGGACACACGCCCCGTTTCCTCATTCCGCCGTCGCGATCGCCTTCTCGATATCGGCCCGCGTATAGCCCTGGGCGAAACGTTCGATGAAGTGGAAGGCATACGCGCGCAGGTACGTGCCGCGGCGCACCGCCAGGCGCGTCACGTTCTGCGCGAACAGATGCGAGGCCTCGATCGCGCGCAGCCCCTTGTCGCGGCCATGGTCGAACGCCATCGAGGCGACGATGCCCACGCCCAGGCCCAGCGACACGTACTGCTTGATCACGTCCGAATCCATCGCGGTGAGCACGATGTCCGGCGCCAGCCCGGCCTCGACGAAGGCGGCGTCGATGTGGCTGCGGCCGGTAAAGCCGACGTCATAGGTGATGAGCGGGTGCTCGGCCAGGTCTTCCAGGCGCAGCAGCGAGCCGCTGGCGAAGATCGGATGGCCCTCGGGCGCCACGACCAGGTGGCTCCAGCGGTAGCACGGGAAGGACACCAGGTCGGGGAAAGCCGACAGGCCCTCGGTCGCGATCCCGATGTCGGCCTTGCCGGAAGCCACCCATTCGGCGATGTGTTCCGGTGAACTCTGCTGCAAGGCGATGCGCACATTGGGGAAGGCGGCGCGGAACGACTGCACCACCTGCGGCAGCGCGTAGCGCGCCTGGGTGTGGGTGACGGCGACCGTGAGCGTGCCGCTGTCCTGCGCAGCGTACTCGCGGCTGGCCTGCTGCAGGTTCTCGGCTTCGACCAGCAGCTTTTCGACGATGCGCAGGATGCCCTTGCCCGGCGGCGTCAGGCCGGTCAGGCGCTTGCCGTTGCGCTCGAAAATGACCACGCCCAGCTCTTCCTCCAGCTCGCGGATCTGGCGCGAGACGCCCGGCTGCGAGGTGAACAGTGCGTTGGCGACTTCGGTCAGGTTGAAGTCGCGCCGGGCCGCTTCGCGGACCGAGCGCAACTGTTGGAAGTTCATATCGCGTTTCCTTCGTCGACGAACACTTCGATGCGGCGCGGACGCACCACCAGCGTCTCGCCTTCCTTGAGGCCCAGGCTGGCGAAGCGCTCGTTCGGCATCACCGCCTCGATCAGCTGCTGGTTGTCGGCGCGCTCCAGGTCGAGCTGGGCCAGCGGGCCGATCGCATGCGCGCGGCGCAGCTTGGCCACCACGCCTTCGGCGCCGGGCGTGTAGCGCTCCACGTCCAGGTCGTGCGGCCGCACGTAGCCGATGCCGGCGCCGTCACGCACGCCGGCGTGCTGCGGCGCCTGGAAACTCACATCGCCGCTGGCCAGCACGCCGTCGTTGACGCGGCCATGGAACAGGTTGACGTTGCCCAGGAAGCCGTACACGAAGGGCGAGGCCGGGTTGTTGTACACCTGGTCGGGGCTGCCCAGCTGCTCCACGCGACCCTTGTTCATCAGGACCACCTGGTCGGCCACTTCGAGCGCTTCTTCCTGGTCGTGGGTGACGAAGATCGAGGTCACGTGCAGGTCGTCGTGCAGGCGGCGCAGCCAGCGCCGCAGTTCCTTGCGCACCTTGGCGTCGAGCGCGCCGAACGGTTCATCGAGCAGCAGCACGCGCGGCTCCACCGCCAGCGCGCGCGCCAGGGCGATGCGCTGGCGCTGGCCGCCCGAGAGCTGCGGCGGATAGCGGTCGGCGATCCAGTCGAGCTGCACCAGCTCGAGCAGCTGCTTGACCTTCTCGCGGATCTGGGCTTCGCTCGGGCGGTCCTTGCGCGGCTTGACGCGCAGGCCGAAGGCGACGTTCTCAAACACGGTCATGTGCTTGAACAGCGCATAGTGCTGGAACACGAAGCCGACCTGGCGCTCGCGCACATGGCGGTGCGAGGAATCCTGGCCGTCGAGCAGCACGGCGCCGGAATCCGGGTATTCGAGGCCGGCGATGATGCGCAGCAGCGTGGTCTTGCCGCAGCCCGACGGGCCCAGCAAGGCGGTCAGTTCGCCGTCGGGGAACTGCAGCGAAACGTCGTCGAGCGCCGTGAACTGGCCGAACTGCTTGCGGATATGTTGTACTTCGATCGTCATGCGTGGCTCCGGCGTTGTTTCAGTGAGGGGCGTCGGTCGAAGCCCTGCGGGCTTCGTGCAGACGCCATTCGATTATGGACTTGACGGCCAGGGTCACCAGGGCGAGCAGCGCCAGCAGCGATGCGACGGCGAAGGCGGCCGTGAAGTTGTATTCGTTGTAGAGGATCTCGACGTGCAGCGGCATCGTGTTGGTCTCGCCGCGGATGTGGCCCGACACCACCGACACCGCGCCGAACTCGCCCATCGCACGGGCATTACACAGGATCACGCCATACAGCAGGCCCCATTTGATGTTCGGCATCGTCACGCGCCAGAAGGTCGACCAGCCCGAGGCGCCCAGCACCAGCGCGGCTTCCTCTTCTTCGGTGCCCTGCTGCTGCATCAGCGGAATCAGCTCGCGCGCCACGAACGGGAAAGTGATGAACACCGTGGCGAGCACGATGCCCGGCACCGCGAACAGGATCTTGATGTCGTGTTCCGCCAGCCAGGGACCGAACCAGCCCGAGGCGCCGAACAGCAGCACGTACATCAGGCCCGCGATCACCGGCGAGATCGAGAACGGCAGGTCGATCAGCGTCAGCAGGAGGCTCTTGCCGCGGAATTCGAACTTGGTGATGGCCCATGCCGCCGCCACGCCGAACACCAGGTTCAGCGGCACCGAGATCGCGGCTGCGATCAGGGTCAGCTTGATCGCGGATAAGGCGTCCGCATCGACGATCGCTTCGACGTAGACCTGCCATCCTTTTTTCAGCGCTTCGGTGAACACCGCCGCCAGCGGAATGAACAGGAACAGCGTCAGGAAGACGAGCGCGACGGCGATGAGGGCCACGCGCACCCAGCGCGGCTCGAGCACGCTGGTGTCGAGGCGCTTGTTGTTGGCGGGGCGTTTCGCCGGCTGCGCCACGTTGTCGAGGACCGCGCTCATGCCTTGCCCGCCCGTTTGCGCGTCCACGCCTGAAGAAGGTTAATCGTCAGCAGCAGGATGAAGGAGAACACCAGCATCACCACCGCGATCGCGGTCGCGCCGGTGTAGTCGTACTGCTCCAGCTTGGAGATGATCAAGAGCGGCGTGATCTCGGACACCATCGGCAGGTTGCCGGCGATGAAGATGACGGAGCCGTATTCGCCGGTGGCGCGGGCGAAGGCCAGCGCAAAGCCGGTCAGGAGCGCCGGCACGATGGTCGGCAGCACCACGCGCACGAAGGTCTGCAGCGGCGGCGCGCCCAGGCTGGCGGCGGCTTCCTCGAGTTCGCGCTCGGCTTCTTCGAGCACCGGCTGCACCGTGCGCACGACGAACGGCAGGCCGATGAAGGTCAGCGCCACCACCACGCCCAGCGGCGAGAACGCCACCTTGATGCCCAGCGTCGCCAGGTACTGGCCGATCCAGCCGTTGTGGGCGTACAGCGCGGTGAGCGTGATGCCGGCCACCGCGGTCGGCAGCGCGAACGGCAGGTCGACCAGGGCGTCGACGAAGCGCTTGCCGGGGAACTGGTAACGCACCAGCACCCAGGCCACGATGCCGCCGAAGACGACGTTGATGGCGGCCGCGATCAGGGATGCGCCAAAGCTCAGGCGGTAGGACGCCATCACGCGTTCGGACGTGACGGTGGCCCAGAAATCCGCCCAGCTCATGGTGGAGGTTTTCAGGAACACTGCCGACAGCGGAATGAGGACGATCAGCGCCAGGTAGAACAGCGTGAAGCCCAGCGAAATGCCGAAGCCGGGAATTACCCGGCCCGGTCGCTTGGGCTTGGGTGTTGCCGTGCTGCCCGGCAATGCAAGCGAAGTCATGCGAATCCTTATTACAAATTCTTCTATTGGACTCGAATATTCTCACGCTATATTCATAAAGCAAACGAAAGAATACTTATTTGCATAGACGGTAAACGCTATTTGATAGAGCGCAGTTTACAGCACCAGTTTGGCGGCCACCGCGGTCAGCGTGGTGGCCAGCAGCGCGCGCAAGAACCGCTCCGGGACGGCGCGCGCCGCCATGGCGCCAAGGGTAATGCCGGGCACCGAACCGACGAGCAGGGTCAGCAGCAACATCCAGTCGATCGAGCCGAGCCACCAGTGGCCGAGCGCGGCGATGGCGGTCAGCGGCACCGCGTAGGCGATGTCGGTGCCGGCCACTTCGGCCGGGGTCAGCTTGGGATACAGGAACACCAGCAGCGTCGCGCCGATGGCGCCGGCGCCGATCGAGGAGACCGTCACCAGCACGCCCAGCACGGCGCCGGAGATGATGGTGACCACCGCCAGGGTGCGGCCCTGCAGCTGGCGTTCCGGGTGGGCATGGATCCAGGCCATCAGGCGGCTGCGCAGCAGCAGCGCCAGCACGGTCAGCATCACCGAGCCGGCGATCGTGTAGCGGATCACCTGCCCGAGCTGTTCACTGAGCGCGCCGAAGTAGTTGAGCGCGATGGCGGCCACCACGGCCGCCGGCAGCGCGCCCAGGCACAGTCGGCCGACGATCGGCCAGTGCACGGTGCGGGTGAAGCGGTGGGTGATGGTGCCGGCGCTCTTGGTGATCGCGGCGAAGGCGAGGTCGGTGCCGACCGCGACCGAGGGCGAGACCCCGAACATCAGGGTCAACAGGGGCGTCATCAGCGAGCCGCCGCCGACGCCGGTCATGCCGACCAACAAACCTACCGCGAATCCTGCTATTACATACGTCATCGACATGCCGAGCTCTCCTGTAGCGTACAGGGTAAGGCGCAGGCTGCCGGTTTCCAAAGGACAGCTTTCTCATTTGCTTATGCAAAGATATTCGTCCCATGACGCTGACCATCGCGGGTTCGTTGGCTGAACACCACGAAAAACGGCGAACCTGGGTTCGCCGTCTTGCGGTGCGCACGGGCAATCGCGCCCGTGCAGCCAGCCATTCGATGCGGATTACTTGTTTGGCTGTGGCGTCAGGCGCAGGTAAGGACGCGGCGCCTCGAAGCCTTTCGGATACTTCTGCTTGATCACTTCGGGATCGGTGACGGTCAGCGGGATGATGACCGGGTCGCCGTCCTTCCAGTTGCCCGGCGTGGCGACGGTGTAGCCGTCGGTCAGTTGCAGGGCATCGATCACGCGCAGCACTTCGTCGAAGTTGCGGCCGGTGCTCATCGGGTAGGTGATAGTCAGGCGCACTTTCTTGGCCGGGTCGATCACGAATAGCGAGCGCACGGTGGCGGTGGCCGAGGCGTTCGGGTGGATCATGTCGTACAGCTCGGACACGGTCTTGTCGGCATCGGCCACGATCGGGAAACCGACCACGGTCTGCTGGGTTTCCTCGATGTCGCGGATCCAGTCGAGGTGCTTGTCGGCCGGGTCGACCGACAGCGCGATCGCCTTGACGTTGCGCTTGTCGAACTCCGGCTTGAGCTTGGCGGTCAGGCCCAGCTCGGTCGTGCATACCGGCGTGAAGTCGGCCGGGTGCGAGAACAGCACCACCCAGGATTCGCCTGCCCACTCGTGGAAGCGGATCTTGCCGATGCTGGAATCCTGCTCGAAATCGGGAGCGGTGTCGCCGAGGCGTAAGGTCATAGTCTTCTCCATGGTTAAGTCATACATATTGCCGCCCGCAAACGCCGGCAGCGCGCCGCCGGCAGGGGCGGTCCTGAATGAACCCGCCACCCACGCGGATGGCGTCAAACAAAACGGTTGTACAGCACGACGGCCCAGGTGGCGGCCGCCAGCAGCAGGGTCAGGGCCACCGCGGCGCTGCCCAGGTCCTTGGCCGCCTTGGACAATGGATGGCGCTCCAGCGAGATGCGGTCGACCACCGCCTCGATCGCCGAATTGATCAGCTCGACCACCATCACCACGACCAGCACGCCGATCAGGGCCAGCTTCTGGAAACCGGACACCGGCAGCAGCAGCGCCGCCACGCTGGCGATGGCGATCACCACGACCTCTTGCCGGAACGCCGCTTCGCTGCGCCAGGCCCAGCGCAGGCCGTCCCAGGTGTTGCGGCAGGCGGCGCCGAGCCGCTCCAGGCCGCGCAAGGTCTTGAACTCGCTGATCGGGTTTTCCATCGTGCCTGGCATCCAACATGCGGGAACGACATTATGCCCGGTCCCGTACAAGCATGTGGCAAGTCGGCCCGCGACGCAACCCGCCGGTTTGCATCATCTTTTCACATCATGGTATAAAGGGAACGATACTGCACTGCACCAACCACATCATGAAAATGGAAACGCCCACCCCAGCCAAGACATCGATCCAGGTCATCGAGCGCATGATGGCGCTGCTCGATGCATTGGCAAGCTATACCGATCCGGTCAGCCTCAAGGAATTGTCGCGGGTATCGGGCCTGCATCCCTCGACCGCGCACCGCATCCTCAACGACATGGTGGTCACGCGCTTCGTCGACCGGGTCGAGCCGGGCACCTACCGCCTCGGCATGCGCCTGCTGGAACTGGGCAACGTGGTCAAGAGCCGGCTGTCGGTGCGCGAAGCGGCGCTCGACGCCATGCGCGCCCTGCACCGCAAGACCCAGCAGACGGTGAACCTGTCGGTGCGCCAGGGCGACGAGATCGTCTACATCGACCGCGCCTTCTCGGAGCGCTCGGGCATGCAGGTGGTGCGCGCCATCGGCGGGCGCGGCCCGCTGCACCTCACCTCGACCGGCAAGCTGTTCCTGTCGGTGGACGACGTCAAGGCGATCCGCGCCTATGCCACCCGCACGGGGCTGGCGGGCCACACGCGCAATTCGATCACCGAACTGGCGCGGCTGGAGCGCGAGCTGAGCCTGGTGCGGGCGCGCGGCTATGCGCGCGACAACGAGGAACTGGAACTGGGCGTGCGCTGCATGGCGGCCGGCATCCATGACGACAGCGGCAAGCTGGTGGCGGGATTGTCGATCTCGGCGCCGGCCGACCGCTTGCAGGAAGACTGGCTCGAAGATCTGGTGCAGACGGCGTCGCGGATTTCGTCGACGCTCGGTTACCGGTCGACGCCGGTATAAGGGCACGTCGAAAAACCTGCTGCGCGTTGCATTTTCGGTCTGCGATGCTCGCTGTACTCCAGTACAGCTGCGCTTCTCAACCTGCGCGGCCCGACCGAAACTGCTGCCGCTCGCAACGGTTTTTCGAGGCGCCCTTAAGCCGCCCCGTCGTGACTAATGCGGCAGCGCCGGGGCGCTGGCCGTGATCGTCGGCGTGCGCACCGCGTCGACGTCCATGCGGTCCGGCAGCGACTCGATCCAGCGGCGGATGCGGCCGGCGTCGGCCGTGCGCGACATCTTGCCTTTCGAATCCAGGAACACCATCACCACATTGCGGCCATGGATCATGGCCTGCATCACCAGGCAACGCCCCGCTTCATTGATGAAGCCGGTCTTTTGCAGGCCGATGTTCCAGTCCGGCAGCGACACCAGGTAGTTGGTGTTCGCGTAATGCATGGTGCGACCGCTGGCCTGCACGGTCGATTTCGGCGTGGTGGAGAATTCGCGCAGCAGCGGGTCTTCGTGGGCCGCCATCACCAGCTTGACGAGGTCGCGCGCGCTCGAGACGTTGCGGCTCGACAGGCCGCTGGTATCGACGTAACGGGTGTCCTTCATGCCGAGTGCGCGCGCCTTGGCGTTCATCGCGGCGACGAAGGCTTCGATGCCGCCCGGGTAGTTGCGGCCCAGCGCCGAGGCGGCGCGGTTCTCGGAACTCATGAGGGTGATGTGCAGCAGTTCGCGCCGCGTCATGCGCGCGCCGACCGGCAGCCGCGAGCTGCTGTATTTCAGGCGGTCGACGTCGGCGTCGGTGACGCGCAGCACTTCGTCGAGATCCTGCTTGGCCTCCATCACGACCATGCCGGTCATCAGCTTGGTGATCGAGGCGATCGGCAGCGCGACGTTGGCGTTCTTCTCGAACAACACTTCGGCGCTGTTCTGGTCCACCACATAGGCGACGCTGGAGCGCAGGGACAGCGGATCGTCCGTCTTGTCCAGGCCCGCCCTGTCGCCCGCCGTCGCGACCGCCGCGACCGCGGCCGCCGCGGTACGCGCGGGGTGATAGGTGACGACGCGCTTGCCGTTGACGGTCCGCACCCGGCGCACCATGCGCTGGCCATTGGCGCCGACGCTGGCGACTTCCTTGCGCTTCTTGGTGGCGCGGGCCTTGGCTTTGCGCTTGGGCTTTTTCTTGGCAACCTTGGCAGGCTTGGACTTCTGCGCCTGTTCGGTTGCGCCCGCACCTGCGCCCGCCCCCGCACCGGATGCCTGCATTGGTGCAATAGCGAACAACGTGGCGACAACCGCAGCCAAAACAAGTTTAAACATCGAAACGCCCCTGAACCAAACTGATGAGATACAGATGAAAGTGTAGCGGAACGACGCTCGATCGCAAGCGAAAAGAACATTCCATGCGGCAATAATCCGCGAAAACCAACACCTTCCCCGCTCGCAAACTTCCTTTTGATATCAATGAGATATTGTTGGTTGTTAGTTTAGTGTCTAACTTGATGGACGCTTCAATCCAGGAAGCGGGCGAATCCCTGGCTGGGTTCGCGCTCGGTTTGCAGCGTGTTTTCGATCCGCGCCGGATCGGCCCAGCCCAGCGCCATGCCGCACACGACCATCTCGCTCGGCGCCAGCCCAAGTTCGGCCGCGATGATCCGATGATACTGCGTAAAAGCGGCTTGTGGGCAGGTATCCAGCCCCCTCGCCCGCGCCGCCACCATGATGTTCTGCAAGAACATTCCATAATCGAGCCACGAGCCCTGCTCCATGATGCGGTCGATGGTGAAAATCATCCCGACCGGCGCATCGAAGAAGGTGAAATTGCGCCCATGCTGGGCCGCCATGCCGGCCTTGTCGTCGCGCTTCAGTCCCAGCAGGCCGTATAGATCCCAGCCGACCTTGCGGCGCCGGTCGATGTACGGCGACACCCATTCGCGCGGATAGTAGGGATATTCCTCCTGATGCTGGACGGCCTGTTCGGGGTCGGCATACGCCGCCAGGATCGCGCGCGACAGGCGCGCGCGTGCTTCGCCGGTCAGCACGTGGACTTTCCACGGCTGGGTGTTGGTGCCGGACGGCGCGCGCGCCGCCACGTCCAGGATGCGGACGATGTCTTCACGCGCGACCGGCTTGTCGAGGAAGGCGCGGATCGAACGGCGCGAGGTGATGGCGGCGTCGACGGCCGCCTGGCTGGGATTGTCGATGGTCATGGGGTCTCCTGTGGTTTGCGCACGACGAAAGCGACGCCGGCGACGGCCACCGCCATTCCGGCCAGGCCGAGCACGTTGAAGGTTTCGCCGAACAGCAGCCAGGCCATGATGGCCGTGGTCGGCGGGGTCAGGTACATCAGGCTGGTCACCTCGGTGGCCTGGCTGCGGCCGATGAGTTTAAACAGCAGGAAGATGGCGCCGATCGACAGCGCGAACACCGACCACAGCCAGGCGATGATGAAGTCGGCGCTCCAGGTGATGCTCGAGAACGCCGGATCGAGGTCTTCCAGCCACACCGCGATCGGCGCCAGCACCAGCACCGTGGCCCCGAACTGGATCGCGGTGCCGCTGCGCAGGTCGAAGCGCGGGCAGAACCGGCGCTGCACCATGGTGCCGGCCGTAATGCTCAGCAGTGCGAACACGCACAGGCCGAGGGCGGCGGGCGACAGCCCGGCCAGCCCCAGCTTGGCGTAGACCACCAGCCCCACGCCGGACAGGCCGAGCAGCAGGCCCAGCCATTGTATCGGCCGCACCCGCTCGCCGATCAGCGGCGCAGCAGCGGCGGTGAGGATCGGCTGCATGCCGACGATCAGGGCGGTCAATCCAGCCGGCATGCCGAGCTTGATGGCGGCCCATACGCCGCCCAGATAGCCCGCCTGCAGCAGCAGGCCGGAGACCGCGATGGGCAGGACTTGCCCACGCGGCCATGGCGCATGCCACAGCAGCATCAACGGCAGCAGCACCGCCAGCACGCCCAGGCAGCGCACGATGAGGAAGGTCAGCGGCGGCGCGTATGGCAGGCCGAGCTTGGCGACGATGAAACCCGTGCTCCAGAGGAAGACGAAGAACAGCGGCACGGGCGACAGCCAGGAGCTGCCGGGCATGGAGGTGACGTGGGTAGACATGGTCCTGGCGCAGCGCACGACATTGAATGAATCGCAAGCACCGAGTCTAGCATGCTCTCTACAATGGAGTTTTGACTGGCCGAAAGATGCACAAGGTTTGCGCGAGATCAATTGACTTTTCTTGCATTAAATGCATTCAACGGAATTATGTATCTTGGATGGTGCAACGCATCAAAAACACTTGACGCTTCAACCGAACTGACAGAGAATCTGTCCTGTTGCGGTGCACAAAAAGAGTTTCGTTGCGGTTTGATGAAGAACCTGTTTCACAGGCAATAGTCCATTCTTGAAACGACATATTTGGAGAGCCACATGTTTGCAATCCCTGAACAATTTTCGAACGCCACCAAGGCCAGCCTCGAATCGCAATTCGCCCTGTTTTCGGCACTGACCTCGAAAACCTTCGAAGGCATGGAAAAGCTGGTTGAGCTGAACATCAGCACCGCGCGCTCGACTCTGGAAGATTCGTCGGCCGCTGCCCGCCAGCTGCTGAGCGCCAAGGACCCGCAAGAGTTCTTCTCGCTGACCGCCGCGCAGGCCCAGCCGAACGCGGAGAAAGCCCTGTCGTACAGCCGCCAGCTGGCCTCGATCGCCACCGGCACCGGCGCCGAGTTCTCGAAAGCCGCCGAAAGCCAGATCGTCGAAGCCAACCGCAAGGTCATCTCGCTGGTCGACGAAGTGAGCAAGAACGCCCCGGCCGGTTCGGAAAGCTTCGTCGCCGCCGTCAAGACCGCGATCAGCAACGCCAACGCCGGCTACGAGCAATTCAGCAAGACCTCCAAGCAGGCGGTCGAAGCGATGGAAAGCAATATGAACGCCGCCGTGTCGCAATTTTCTGCAACTGCTGCGAAGGCTGGCAATGCTGCCAGCGCTGCCACGGCTGCCGCTGCGGCCTAAGCTGCGGCTGGTCAAATAACGAAGGCCGGAGACGCAATCGCGTCTCCGGCCTTCTTGCATCTGACCTTGCCGTAGGGTCGGCGGCTGAGCCGCCGACGCGGTGATGGTTGGCGGCCAAATCATCCGGCGCGGCATCGGAGCCGGTAACGATCACCGCGTCGGCGGCGGAGCCGCCGACCCTACGACTGGTTCATTCGCCGAGGTAAGCCGCCTGCACCCGCGGATCGTCGAGCATATCGCGCGCATTGCCGCTCATGGTGATCGCGCCCGAATCCATTACGTAGCCGCGGTGCGCGGCCTGCAGCGCCAGCCTGGCGTTCTGCTCCACCAGCAGGATCGTGATGCCTTGCCGCGACACGTCTCGGATCACCTCGAAGATCTTCTCGACCATGATCGGGGCCAGGCCCATCGACGGCTCGTCCAGCAGCAGCAGGGTCGGATGGCTCATCAATGCGCGCGCCATCGCCAGCATCTGCTGCTCGCCGCCCGACAGCGTGCCCGCCAGCTGGCTGGACCGCTCTTTCAACCGCGGGAAGACGGTGTACCACTTCTCGATGTCGGCATCGATTCCGGCCTGGTCGTCGCGCGTGTAAGCGCCCATCAACAGGTTTTCGTGGATCGACATGCGGGTAAACACGCCCCGCCCTTCCGGCACCATGGCCAGCTTCTGGCGCACCATGCGGAACGACTGCGTGCCGCGCAGGGGCTGGCCGAGATAGGTGATCGTCCCCTCGACCTTGCACGGCGGCAGGGTGCCGGTGATGGCCTTCAGGGTGGTGGTCTTGCCGGCGCCGTTGGCGCCGATCAGCGTCACCAGCTCGCCTTTCGCAACGGTGAGGTCGACGCCCTTGACCGCCTTGATGCCGCCGTAGGCAACCTTCAGGCCGGCGATGTTCAGAACGATGTCAGCCATCAGTGGGCACCTCCAAGGTAGGCGTCGATCACCGCCTGGTTCTTCTGGATCTCGGCCGGCAAGCCTTCGGCGATCTGCTTGCCGTATTCGAGCACCGTGATGCGGTCGCACAGGCCCATCATGAGCTTGACGTCGTGCTCGATCAGCAGCACGGTTCGGCCCTCGGCCTTGATTTTCACCAGCAGTTCGCGCAGCGCCAGCTTTTCGGTGGCGTTCATGCCGGCCGCCGGTTCGTCCAGCGCCAGCAGTTGCGGATCGGTGGCGAGCGCGCGCGCGATTTCCAGGCGGCGCTGGTCGCCGTAGGACAGGAATTTCGCAGTGCGGTTGGCATACTTTCCGATGCCGACGAACTCGAGCAGCTCCTGCGCGCGCGCCCGGATCGCCGCTTCTTCTTCGCGCGCCGCCCTGTGGCGTAGGATCGCGCCCAGCACGCCCTGCTTCGTGCGCACGTGGCGGCCGACCATCACGTTCTCGAGCGCGCTCATCTCGCCGAACAGGCGGATGTTCTGGAAGGTGCGGGCGATGCCGGCCCTGGCCACGTCGTGCGGCGCCGAGGGCGAATACGGCTTGCCGGCCAGCTCGAAGGTGCCGCTGTCCGGCTGATACAGGCCCGTGATCACGTTGAAGAAGGTGGTCTTGCCGGCGCCGTTGGGGCCGATCAGGCCATAGATCTGGCCCTGCATGATCCGGATGCCGACGTCGGTCAGCGCCTGCAGGCCGCCGAAGCGCTTGTTCACGCCCTGCACGTTCAGGAGGATTTGTTCGCTCATGGTATATCCACTCATCGCGCGGCCGCCGCTTCTTCTTCCTCGCGCGCCAGGGCGGCGTTGGGACGCTCTTCCCTGTTCGGCGACGGCCACAGGCCGGCCGGGCGGATCAGCATGATCAGCACCAGGGCCAGGCCGTACAGCAACTGGCGCAGCACCTCGGCCTCGATGACCACTTTACCGAACAGCGCCTGCTGCGCCGGATCGACCACGTGGCGCAGCACCTCGGGCAAGGCCGCGAGCAGCACGCCGCCCAGCACCACGCCCGGAATGTGGCCGATGCCGCCCAGCACCACCATCGCCAGCACCGCGATCGATTCGGTCAGCGAGAACGATTCGGGCGACACGAAGCCCTGGAAGGCGCCGAACATCGCGCCGGCCACGCCGCCGAAGGACGCGCCCATGGCGAACGCCAGCAGCTTGACGTTGCGGGTATTGATGCCCATCGCCTTGGCCGCGATCTCGTCTTCGCGGATCGCCACCCAGGCCCGGCCCAGGCGCGAATGCTGGAGGCGCCCGGTGATGAAGATCGTCGCGATCACCATGGCCAGGAACAGGAAGTAATAGGCGTTCACCGACGGCATCGCGTAGTCGCCGATCATGACGTTGGCGCCAGACCCCGGCTCGCCCGCCAGCGACACCCCGAACACGCGGATCGGGTCGATCATGTTGATCCCCTGCGGCCCGTTGGTGAAGTTGATCGGGTCGTTCAGGTTGTTCATGAAGATGCGGATGATCTCGCCGAAGCCGAGCGTCACGATGGCGAGGTAGTCGCCGCGCAGCTTGAGAGTCGGGGCGCCCAGCAGCGCGCCGCACAGCGCGGCGAACAACGCCGCCAGCGGCACGATGGCCCACAGCGACAGGTGGATGCCGTTCTGGGCGATCTCGGGACCGAAGAAGGCCACCAGCGCTTCGCCGAGCGCCGGCGAATAATAGATGAGCGACTCCAGCAGCGCCGCGAACTGCGGCGACGAGAACAGGCCCACCAGGTAGGCGCCGACGGCGAAGAAGGCGATATAGCCCAGGTCGAGCAGGCCCGCGAAGCCGACCACGATGTTCAGGCCGAGCGCCAGCATGATGTACAGCAGCGCGATGTCGATGATGCGCACCCACGAGTTGCCATACTGCGAGGCGACGAAGGGGAACGCGAGCATGATGGCCAGCACGATCGCCATGCTGACGTACGCCTGGCGCGGCTTGTGCTGGGTGTCGAAGGTCAGGAGTGCCATGGTGTTCTCCTCGTGGTCAGGCGCGGTCGGCCACGCGCTCGCCCATGATGCCGGACGGACGCAGGGTCAGGACCAGGATCAGCACCACGAAGGCGAAGATGTCCTGGTAGTGGCTGCCGAGGAAGCCGCCGGTCAGGTCGCCGATGTAGCCGGCGCCGAGCGCTTCGATGATCCCGAGCAGCAGGCCGCCGAGCATGGCGCCATAGATGTTGCCGATCCCGCCCAGCACCGCGGCGCAGAAGGCCTTCAGGCCCGGCAGCACGCCCATGGTGAAGGTGATCGACGCATAGTTGGCGCCCCACATCACGCCGGCGACGGCCGCCAGCGCGGCGCCGATGGCGAAGGTGGCGACGATCACGCGGTTCGCGTCCACGCCCATCAGGCCGGCCACGCGCGGGTTCTCGGCCACCGCGCGCATCGCGCGGCCCATCTTGGTGCGCTCGACCAGCAGCACCAGGGCGCCCATGGCGACGGCTGCCAGCACCAGCAGCAGCACTTGCGTCTGCGAGATCATGGCCCCGCCAATCATGATCGGTTCGGACGACAGCAGTTGCGGGAACGGGAGCGGGCTGCGGCCCCAGATCATCATGGCGAAGGTCTGCAACAGGATCGAGACGCCGATCGCCGTGATCAGGGGCGCCAGGCGCGGCGCATCGCGCAGGCGGCGGTAGGCGACGCGCTCGATCAGGATGCTGACCAGCATGGTGAGGGGAATCGCGCCGAGGATGGCGGCCGCCAGCTGGACATAGCCCGGCAAGCCGGGAATATAAGCCTCGAGCAATTGCAGGATCGTCAGGCCGATCATGGCGCCGATCATCAGCACGTCGCCATGGGCGAAGTTGATCAGGTTGAGCACGCCGTACACCATCGTGTAGCCGAGCGCGACCAGCGCATACATACTGCCCAGCACCAGGCCGTTCAGTAGCTGTTGAATAAAGGTTTCCATCGTTCCGCCTGTATTGAGCTGCCTGTATCGAGTGAAGCGACCAGTAAAAACGGCACTGCGGGATGACTCCCGAAGTGCCGCTCATGGTCTGCTCACCATGACAAATTTTCCGAGCCCGCCATCATAACTTGGCTCTTGGAAAACTAATCACGGTAAATCGCTACGGTAGCAAATTTTGTTTTCTGAGAAAACGAGAAATAAAGTTCAGGTAGCAGGCGCTGCCGGCTCGGTCCGTGCGCCGTCCAGGCCTTTCGGCAGCGGGAAGGTCACGTGCTCCTCGACGCCTTCGAGCGCGCGCACGCTGGCCGCGCCCAGTTCCTTCAGGCGGTCGATCACGGCCTGCACCAGCACCTCGGGCGCCGAGGCGCCGGCGGTCACGCCGATCCGCTTCTTGCCGGCGATCCAGCTGGGGTCGATGTTGCCGGCGTTGTCCACCATATAGGCCGGCGTGCCCATTTTTTCGGCCACTTCGCGCAGGCGGTTCGAGTTCGAGCTGTTCGGGCTGCCCACGACGACCACGACCTCGACCTGCGGCGCCATGAACTTCACGGCTTCCTGGCGGTTGGTGGTGGCGTAGCAGATGTCGCCCTTCTTCGGCTCGATGATGTTCGGGAAGCGCACCTTGAGCGCGGCGATGATGTCCAGGGTGTCGTCGACCGACAGGGTCGTCTGCGACACATAGGCCAGCAGGTCGGGATTACGCACCTGCAATTTTTGCACGTCGTCGACCGTCTCGACCAGGTGCATGCCCTCTTCGGCCTGGCCCATGGTGCCTTCGACCTCGGGATGGCCGTCGTGGCCGATCATGATGATCTCGGCGCCTTGCTTGCGCATCTTGGCGACTTCGACGTGGACCTTGGTCACCAGCGGACAGGTGGCGTCGAAGATGGAGAGCCCGCGCGCCTCGGCGTCGGCGCGCACGGCCTTCGAGACGCCGTGGGCCGAGAACACCAGGGTGTTGCCAGGCGGGACGTCTTCGAGTTCCTCGATGAAGATCGCGCCCTTGGTGCGCAGGTCTTCGACCACGTAGGCGTTGTGCACGATCTCGTGGCGCACGTAGATCGGCGCGCCGAATTGTTTCAAGGCGCGCTCGACGATCTCGATCGCGCGATCGACGCCGGCGCAGAAGCCGCGCGGCTGGGCCAGCAGAATTTCGTTTTCCATGATTGTTCCTGTCATTCTTACAGAACCGAAATCAGTTTCACCTCGAATTGCAGGGCGCGGCCAGCCATCGGGTGGTTGAAATCGAACAGCGCCGCATCGTCGCGCAATTCGAGCAGCACGCCGGCGAAGCGGCCGCCCTTCGGCGCATTGAACTCGACCACTTCGCCCACGTTGTATTCGGTGCCGGGCACCGAATTGTCTTCCAGGGTCGCCTTCGACACCGACTGGATCAGCTCCGGGTTACGCTCGCCGAACGCTTGGGCAGCGCTGAGCTCGAAGGTCTGGTGCGTGCCTTCCGGCAGGCCGATCAGGAGCGCCTCGAGGAAGGGCGCCAACTGGCCCTGGCCCAGCAGCAAGGTGGCGGGCGTGCCATTGAAGGTCGTGATCACATCAGAACCACCGGCAACTGCCAGACGGTAATGCAGAGTCAGGTAAGAGGATTCGTTGACGACGGGAGCAGCGTTGGACATGTTCTTTGTGGTGACGGGCATACCTGATCAGGCAAACCGCTATTGTAAGCCACGCGCGCGGCTTGCGCCTTGGCTGCCTCTTTTTTTGGCGAGGAATCAAACATGGGAATTTGCGATTGGCCCGAACAAGACCGTCCGCGCGAGCGCCTGCTGCGCGATGGAGCGCATGCGCTGTCGGACACCGAATTGCTGGCCATCTTCCTGCGCGTGGGCGTGGCCGGCAAGAGCGCGGTGACGCTGGCGGGCGACACGCTGGCGCACTTCGGCTCGCTGCACCGGCTGCTGCATGCCGAATCGGGCGAGTTCGGCCGGCTGCACGGCCTGGGACCGGCCAAGTACGCGCAACTGCAGGCCGCGCTCGAGCTGGCGCGGCGCGCGGTGGCCGAGCAGTTCCGGCGCGAAGCGCTGTGCTCGCCCGAAGCGGTGCGCCACTTCCTGCGCAGCCAGTTCGCGCTGCAGACGCATGAATCGTTCATGGTCCTGTTCCTGGACGTGAAAAATCGCCTGATCAATTGCGAAGAGATGTTCAGGGGCACGCTCACGCAGACGAGCGTCTATCCAAGAGAGGTGGTCAAGGCAGCGCTGCGCAGGAATGCCGCGGCGGTGATCCTGGCGCACAACCACCCGTCCGGCGTGGCCGAGCCGAGCGAGGCCGATCTGCGCCTGACCGGCGCGCTGGTGCAGGCGCTGGCGCTGGTCGACATCCGGGTGCTGGACCACTTCGTGGTGGCGGGCAACCAGGTGCACTCGTTTGCCGAGAATGGACAGCTGTGACCGATAAACCTCAACGGGCCGCGCCCGCGTCCGGGCGCAGCCCCTCATATTTGCTTGAAATTACACAGCGTAAACAGCGAGTTACGACACTCATCGGGAATTGTTAAATTTTTCCACTGCGTTAAGACACCTTTGTTTTTCGTAAGTGATTGATTCCGCTTTGCTTTTCACGCTATACTCTCGTTTTTCCAATTCTGGAACATATTTAAGGAGTGCACTATGGCACGTGTTTGCCAAGTAACCGGCAAGGGTGTGATGGTTGGTAACAACGTCTCCCACGCTAACAACAAAACGAAGCGTCGTTTCCTGCCTAACCTGCAGAACCGTCGTATCTACGTCGAATCCGAAAACCGTTGGGTTTCGCTGCGTCTGTCGAACGCCGGCCTGCGCGTGATCGACAAGCTCGGCATCGACGTCGTGCTGGCCGACATGCGCGCCCGCGGCGAAAAAGTTTAATTAGGGAGCTATCATGGCAAAAACTGGCCGCGACAAAATCAAGCTGGAATCGACCGCAGGTACCGGTCACTTCTACACCACCACCAAGAACAAGCGCACGATGCCGGCGAAGATGGAAATCACCAAATTCGACCCGAAGGCACGCAAGCACGTGATCTACAAGGAAACCAAGATCAAATAATCGATCTTGTCTTCTTGACGAAGCCGCCGGCGCGCAAGCCCGGCGGTTTTTTGTTGTCCCGTCAATCCGCGCTACCATCGGGGAATGACCAGTTCGCCTTCCTCCTCCACCTTCGTTCCCATCCCCACCCACGACCGTCTCGATGCCCTCGATGTCTTGCGCGGCTTCGCGCTGATCGGCATCTGCATCGCCAACGTCGAATTCTTCAACCGCCCGGTGGCCGAATCCGGCAACGGCATCCCGGCCGGGCTGCACGGCCTGGACTGGCTGACCGCCTTCCTCGTCGCTTATGTTGTCAGCGGCAAGTTCTGGACCATTTTCTCGCTGCTGTTCGGCATGGGCTTCGCCCTGATGCTGGAACGCTCGCGCACGGCCGAGCGTCCCTTCCTGCCTGCCTATGGCCGCCGGATCGCCGTCCTCGGCCTGTTCGGCCTGCTGCACTACCTGCTGCTGTGGAGCGGCGACATCCTGATCAGCTATGCGATCGGCGCGCTGGCCCTGATGCTGATGCTGTTCGCCCGCGCGCGCTGGCTGATCGGCGCGCTGGCCGCTTGCTTCCTGCTGGCCCAGCTGCCGGGCTTCGGCTTTGCCGGCTGGCTGGTCACGCCACTCGTGTTCACCGGCCTGGTGGGCGTGTACCTGCGCAGCGAGCAGCGCGCGCTGTTCCCGCTGGTGGCGATCGTCCCGGGCAGCCTGATGCTGCTGGCGGCCATGCTCGACTTCGCCGGCGGCAAGGGCGATATGGGGGCGCTGCTGGCGATCGGGGCGGCCCTCGTGCTGCTCGGACTGCTGGCCTGGGGCTTTGACCAGCCAGAACGGGCGCGGCCGCTGCGCGCCGGCGTCGCGATCTTCGTGCTCACCTATGGCCTCACTTCGCTCGACGGCGCGGTGCGTCACTTCGCGCCCCAGTCAGGGCCCGTCTCCAGCGTCACCAGCGCCACCGGCGAACAGACCGACGCCGCGTCCGCCACCCTCTTGCAATACCGCGAGCGCACGGCGCGCAGCATCGAAGAAAAGCAGGTGCTCACCAATGGCGGCTACGCGGACGCGGTGGCGATGCGCCTGGGCCACCTGGAGGCGCGCATGCGCGATGAAACCGGCTTCGTGGTGGTCGGCGTGAGCGTGTTCCTGGTCGGGGTCTGGTTCGTGCGCTCCGGCGTGATCGCCAACGCCGGACGCCATGTGCGTCTGTTCCAGCGCCTGGCCGTGGGCGGGATCGGCTTCGGGGTCGGGCTTGGCCTGCTCAGCAGCCTGATCAGCACCGGCCGTCCTCCCGGCGTCGACGACGGCGGCTACGACCTGGCGAACGCCTTGATGACCCTGGGCAGCCTGCCCGCCTCGCTCGGCTACGTCGCGGCGGTGCTGCTGGCGCTGCACGGCAGCGGCGTCCTGGCCCGGGTGCGCATGCTGGCGCCGTTTGGCCGCATGGCGCTGAGCAATTACCTGATGCAGTCGCTGGTGTTTTCCCTGCTGTTCTACGCCCATGGGCTCGGCTGGTGGGGCATCTGCAGGAGCGAACAGGTCGGCATCGCGCTGCTGTTGTGCGCGCTGCAGATCGTGTTCAGCCACTGGTGGCTGGCGCGCTTCCAGTACGGGCCGCTCGAATGGGTGTGGCGGGCGCTGACTTACCTGACCTGGCCGCCGCTGCGGCGCAGCGCGTAAGCCACCAACGACAACGGCTTCCGAAGAAGCCGTTGTTGTATACCCCTAGCGACGCAGTCGGTCAGGCATAGGTGCGCAGGCGCATCGAGAACTCCTGCAGCGCCTTGATGCCCGAGGCTTCGGCGCGGTTGCACCAGTCCTGCAGCTGGTGCAGCAGCTGGTCGCGGGTCGAATGCGAACGCTCCCAGATCGCGCCCAGTTCGACGCGCATGTTGTGCATGGTTTCCAGCGCCTTGCTGTGCCGGAACAGCTCGACCAGCTGCTGCTTCTGCGACGATTCCAGCTTGGCCGGCTCGCGCTGCATCAGCTTGCGCGAGCTTTTCAGGAAGCGCGATTCCAGTTGCGCCTTGTGCTTGAGGTGCTCGAATTCTTCGTGGAAAGCGTGGCGTACCGACTTGGCGTACTTGGCCATCACGTCGTAGCGGTTGGCGATCACCGACTGCAGGGTGTCGAAGTCGGCTTGCGCCTTGTCCTTGGCCAGCTTCGGCTTCGGCGCCACCTTCTTCACCTTGGCCAGGCCGACCGTTTCCAGCATGCGGATATACGCCCAACCCAGGTCGAACTCATACCATTTGCTCGACAGCTTGGCCGAGGTGGCATAGGTGTGGTGGTTGTTGTGCAACTCTTCGCCACCGATCAGGATGCCCCACGGGAAGATATTGGTCGCGGCATCGTTGCAATCGTAGTTGCGATAACCCCACCAGTGGCCCAGGCCATTGATGATGCCGGCCGCCGTGATCGGGATCCACATCATCTGGATCGCCCACACGGTCAGGCCGAGCACGCCGAACAGGGCGACGTTGATCACCAGCAGCGAAACCACGCCGAGCGTGCTGCGGCCGGTGTACACATGGCGTTCGATCCAGTCGTCCGGCGTGCCATGGCCATACTTGTCCATGGTTTCCTTGACCTTGCTTTCGGCGCGGTACAGTTCGGCGCCTTCGAACAGCACCTTGCGGATGCCGCGCGTCTGCGGGCTGTGCGGGTCTTCTTCGGTGTCGCACTTGGCGTGGTGCTTGCGGTGGATCGCCGCCCACTCCTTGGTGACCTGGCCGGTGGTCAGCCACAGCCAGAAGCGGAAGAAGTGGCTCGGGATCGGATGCAGGTCGAGCGCACGGTGCGCCTGGTGACGATGCAGGTAGATCGTCACGGCGGCGATCGTGATATGGGTCACCACCAGCGTATAAATCACGACTTGCCATGCCGAGAAATCGAGCAGGCCGGTCGACAGGAACGACAGCACGGCGTGCAGGGCGTCGTCAAAGAAATTCATTCAGTCTCCAAAGGGCTTATCCGATGTGCAACCACCGTGATCGCACATCTCAACCGGGCATTTTACGTGGTTCTACTGCCGCACGGCAGTTTTACTCGCCCAAATTTGCGCCAGTCCCGGTCTTGTCCCGGCCTTATTCCTGAGGAGTCCGCCCCACCACCTTCGTAATATGGGCGTCGAGCAGCCGCGTGTCCATCGACGGATGTCCGAGTTTGATCGCGCCGGAATGCACAAGTGCGTAGATCTTGCGATTCACGTCGGAGATCGGACCGCCCTGCCCGTTCTCGGGGTCGCCCAGCCAGAAGCCCAGTTCGAGCTCGTAGCCGTCGGCCACGAAACCATTGAGCAGCACGTTCGGCGCCGGCGTCTCGAGCACGCGCGCCACACCCTGCGGCTGCGCTTCCAGCAGCGGCATCACCACCGACAAGTCGCTGTCATAGGACACGACCAGCTTGGTGACCGCGCGCACGTTGCGGTTGGCGCCCGACTGGTTCTGCACCACGCCCGTGATCAGCATCTCGTTCGGCAGCAGGGTCTGGGTGCCGTCGGCGCCGCGCAGCACGGTGTACCGGGTATTGATGCGCGCCACCTTGCCGGAATACTTGTCCAGCGTAATCGGATCGCCGATCGACAGGCTGCGCTCGAACAGGATGATGAAACCGGACACGTAGTTGCTGGCGATGCGCTGCATGCCCAGCCCCAGGCCGACGCCCAGCGCGCCGCCGAATACCGACAGCACGGTCAGGTCGAGTCCGGCCAGCGACAGGCTGAACAGCACGGCGACCAGGATCAGGGCCGCGCGGCCCACGCGCGCCATCGCCACCCGCAGCGAGCTGTGCATGCGCTCGAAACCCATCAGGCGTTCTTCGAGCGAGGCGCCGGCCCACAGCGCCAGTATCATGAGCACGACGATCGAGATCGCGCCCTGCAGCAGGTCGGCGATCGAAATCTTGTTCTTGCCGACCGGTAGCACGGTATTTTCGAGTGCCCGCATCACGTCCGGCAGGATGCCGGTCAGGTGCATGGCGACGACGATCCAGACCACGAAGGCGAACACCTTCTCGAAGGTCTGCAATGCCGCCCCCAGCTGGCCGTGGCGCGCGAAAGCGCGCCGCAGCAGGTAGAAGAAGGTGCGGATCACCGCCAGCGACATGAACAGCGGCAGGGCCACGCGCAGCAGCGACACGCCCTGGTACTGCGCCAGCACGGTCTTGGCCAGCGCCAGCAGTCCGACGGTCAGGAGCGGCCACAGCACGCGGCTGAAGCTGCCCAGGCCGACACTGATCAGGCCGGCCGTCTGGGCCCGGTCTTTCAGCAGCGAACGGTGGATCAGCCGCGCCAGGCCCCAGCCCAGCGCCACGCACAGGACGAGGGCGACGATCTGCCAGGCGATGGCGGGACGGCGCGCATCGTCCAGCAGAACGCTCACCAGGTCGGACAGCGGCATCGCGACTCCTTACTCGGCCCTGACGTCAGCGGCGGCGGCGTCCGCGTCGGCGTCGTCAGCGGCGACGACCTTGGCCGGCTTGACCAGCGCCTTGCGCTGCAGGACGGCGGCGAAGAAGCCGTCGGTCTGGTGCTTGTGCGGCAGCAGTTTCAGGTAGTCGTCCATTTCGAGCGCGATCTTCTGCTCGGCCAGCACCTGGCGCATGGGCACCAGCTCGAAGTCGTCATGCTTGGCCAGGAAGCCGTCGACGATGAAGTCATTCTCTTCGTTCAGCAGGCTGCAGGTGGCGTACACCAGGCGGCCGCCGTTCTTGACCAGGCGCGAGGCCGCGTCCAGGATCGAAGCTTGCTTCTCCTGCATCTCGGCGATGGCGCCCGGCTGCTGGCGCCACTTGACGTCCGGGTTGCGGCGCAGGGTGCCCAGGCCCGAGCACGGCGCATCGACCAGCACGCGGTCGATCTTGCCGGCCAGGCGCTTGACCTTGGCATCGCGCTCGTGCGCGATCACCACCGGATGCACGTTCGACAGGCCGCTGCGCGCCATGCGCGGCTTCAGTTTGGTCAGGCGCTTCTCGGACACGTCGAACGCATACAGGCGGCCGGTATTGCGCATCAGCGCTCCCAGGGCCAGCGTCTTGCCGCCGGCGCCGGCGCAGAAGTCGACCACCATCTCGCCGCGGCGCGCGCCGACGATCTGGGCCAGCACCTGACTGCCCTCGTCCTGCACTTCGATCGCGCCTTCCTTGAACAGCGGCAGGTTTTGCAGCGCCGGCTTCTTTTGCACGCGCAGGCCCAGCGGCGCGAACGGCATCGGCTCGGCCACGATCGGCGCTTGCGCCAGCTGGGCGATCACGTCGTCGCGCTCGGCCTTGATGGAATTGACGCGCAGGTCCAGCGGCGCCGGGGTGTTCAGCACCGCCGCCAGCTCGAACGCTTCCTGCTCGCCGAACTGGGCCACCAGCTTGTCGAACAGCCATTGCGGCAGATTGGCGCGGATCGGGCCCGGCAGCAGGTTGCGGTCGACTTCCTTGATGCGGGTGAGGAAATCGGTCTCGTCGTCGCTCAGGCCGCCGATGCTGTCGATGCCGACGGTCTCGGCCAGGCCCAGCAGGGCCAGCTTGCGCATCGATGGCGTGTTGCCATGGCCGGCGAAGTCGGTGAAGAACGATTTATTGCGCAGCACGGCGTACACGGCTTCGGCGATGACGCCGCGCTCGCGGCCGCCGAAGCGTGGATTGTCCTTGAAGAAGCGCGACAGGGTGACATCGGCAGGCGAGGTAAAACGGAGAATCTCGCGCAAGACTTCTTCGGTCTTGGCGACGATCGCTGGAGGCAATCTCATGTAAATCCTTGATTAAATACTGATGGCGTCGGCCTGGGGGTGGTCCGTGGGCGCGACGATGCGCACCGCGCCGTCTTCGATGACCAGGCGGTCTTCGACGAACAGGCGTACGGCGCGTGGGTAGAGCTTGTGTTCCTCGGCCAGCAGGCGCTCGGCCAGCAGGTCCGGCGTGTCGCCCGGCAGGACCGGGATCCTGGCCTGCAGCACCGACGGGCCATGATCGAGTTCGGCGGTGACGAAATGCACGGTCGCGCCGTGCTCAAGCATGCCGGCGTCGAGCGCCTGCTGGTGCGTGTGCAGCCCCGGGAACAGGGGCAGCAGCGACGGGTGGATGTTCAGCATCCGGCCCGCATAGTGTTCCACGAATGGCGCGGTCAGGATGCGCATGAAGCCGGCCAGCACGACCAGGTCGGGCTGGAAGGTGTCGATCACTTCCTGCAGTCTGGCGTCGAATTCGGCGCGGGTGGCGAAATCGGTGTTCGACACCACGGCGGTCGGGATGCCGCGCGACTGGGCAAACGCCAGGCCGCCGGCGTCGGGCTTGTTGCTGATCACCGCTGCAATGCGGGCCGGCCAACCTTCGGCATCGAGCGCGCGCACGACCGCTTCCATATTGCTTCCGCGGCCGGAGATGAGAATCACGATGTTTTTCATAGCCGGCATTGTACCGTAAGGACGGCTGCCGGCCGCAGCCCTCGGGTCCCTTACGGGGAGGGTTTCGAGGGACTCAGGCGGTCGGCGGGACCGTCGCGAACGAGTAGAACACGCGGAACGGCACCTTTTTCTCGGCCCAGAATTCGGCCGCGTCGCGGAACACGTCGAGCAGGTTTTCGCGCGCTTCCTTGTCGAACTTCTGCGCGCTCGGCAGTTGCTCGAGCACGACGATGAAGCCCGGCTGGGGGCCGGCCTCGTGGATGGTCTCGGTCAGGCAGGTGCGCAGCGCATCGAAATTCTTGCTGCACGGTTTGGGGAAATAAAAATTCTCGCCGATGCGGGCGCACACCTGCTGCTTGGTGAGCGTATTGGCGCAGTGGGCGTACAGGAAATGATGTCCGAGTCGCCCAGCCTCCTGTTGCAAATCGGCAACGCGAAACGCGCGAATGGCTTGAACAAGATTTGGCGCCACTCTCATCAACAAACTCATTTTTTCCTCAAATCGACCTGTCAATAACGCGCCATCGCGCCACCCCTCGCGGCGCTGGGGAGCGCTGCTGCTTCTTACCTCGCTGTCGTTGCTATACGCCAATAAGTCCATGATTTGTGTAAGGGTAACGTTTTGTGGTATTGGAAGCAACCCAAATGTGAGTTTCCGATGCCCATTTGTAAGAATCGGTACGTACATATGTGACACAGAAACGCCCTTCCGGGGGCCGGTTTCATTCTGGCGCGTGTTGGACCAGGCTTTATTCGCTGTTACATTTTGTTGCCACGTGGATTCGATGGTTTTTTGCGATAGGCGTACCATGAAGTCTGCAACCAATCGACGAATCAAGTCGCACCACTCAACGAGGTACTCCCATGAACTTGCAAGCCAAATTGATCATCTCGGCCCTCGGCGTCGCCACCCTGCCGCTGGCCCAGGCCGCCGACTTCGAGGACTTCGGCCGCGTGGTGCGCGTCGAGCCGCGCCTCGAGCAGGTGCGTACCCCACGCCAGGAATGCCGCACCGACTACGTGCAAGTGCCGGTGCAGCAGGAACGCGGCGCCGGCGGCACGATCATCGGCGGTATCGCCGGCGCCCTGCTGGGCAGCCAGGTCGGCGGTGGCAACGGTAAAGTCGCCGCATCGGCGGCCGGCGCGATCGCTGGCGCCATGGTGGGCGACCGCGTGCAGAACAATGGCCGCCCGGTCGGCAGCACCGTGCAAGAACAAGCGGTGCAGCAATGCCGCACCGTGGAAGCGATCGAGTCGCGCACCGCCGGCTACAACGTGACGTATGAATACCGCGGCCAGACCTACACGTCGCTGATGAACCGCGATCCGGGCAACCGCGTGCGCCTGCGCGTCTCGGTCGAGCCGCTGGACAGCTACAACGGGCAGCAGGCATACAGCCAGTACTGATCGCGCATCGGCGAACCGTTGAGAATCGAGCAACGCGGCCCATGAGGCCGCGTTGTCGTATTCGGCCCCGAGCTTGCGCTGGGGGAACCCGTCCCCCGATAATAGGGCGATTCCATCAGGCTTCTCTATGCTCATCAAACGCAAATCCATCGAACAAGTCGAATCCTCGCGCCGTCCCGCGCGCAAGCCGACATTCGCACCCGTCACGCTGTCCGAACAGAACGGTGTCCGTTACCTCCACTTCGGCACCGAATGGGTCCAGGGCGCCATGCGCCTGCGCAAGCCCGACTGGCTCGAGCTCGAATACGCGCAGCAGATGATGGCGTGGATGCTGTTCATCGAGGCGCCGCAGGCCATTGCCCAGCTCGGCCTGGGGACGGCCGCCCTGACCAAGTTCTGCTATCGCCAGTTCCCGCAAGCGAGCGTGACCGCCGTCGAGCTCAACGCGTCGGTGATCACGATCTGCAACGCGATGTTCAAGCTGCCGCCCGAGGACGCGCGCCTGCGCGTGCTGGAGATGGATGCGCTCGACTTCGTCGGGGATCCGGCCAACCATGAGGCCTATGACGTGCTGCAGTGCGACCTGTACGACGCCACCGCGCGCGGCCCGGTGCTCGACACGCCCGAGTTCTACCAGGCCTGCGCCGCCTGCCTGACGCAGGACGGCATCATGACCGTCAACCTGTTCGGCGACCATCCAAGCTTCGCCAAGAACCTGAAGGCGATGAAGTTCGCCTTCGGCCACGTGATCTGCCTGCCCGAGGTGCACGACGGGAACGTGGTGGCGCTGTGCTTCAAGACCCGCCCCACGCTCGACAAGGACGCGCTCGAGGCGCGCGCCGCGCAGATCGTGGCGCAAACCAAGCTGCCTGCCAAATCCTGGGTCAAGGGATTGCTCGCCACCGATTGACCATTCAGCCAGGGCCACCGTGAACGCCATCCCGCAAAAACCCGCCAGCCTGCGCAAGCTCGACCTGCAATCGATTTTCTCGTGGCTGCTGACCGACGGGATCGTCACCAAGGACACCGTCAAAGCCGATTTCGCCCGGGCCCAGGGCATCCTGAAAAATGCGCCGGGCATCATGCATCCGCTGACGGCGGTGGCGCAGTGCAAACTGGTGTCGAACCTGCCGCCGCACCGGCTGCTGACGCTGGATGTGCTGACCGAATGGTGCGCGGCCAAGGTGGGCCTGCCTTTCATCCGCATCGACCCGCTCAGGATCGATTTCACCAAGGTGGCGGACGTGATGTCGGCCAGCTACGCGGCGCGCTTCAATATCCTGCCGGTGGAAATGACGGCGACCACGCTGGTGGTGGCGACCGCCGATCCGTCGCTGACCGAATGGGAACCCGAGATCGCCAAGGTCGCGCGCCGCCGCATCGAGCTCGTGCTGGCCAATCCGCTCGACATCGCCCAGTACATCGCGCAGTTCTTCGCGCTGGCCAAGTCGATCCGTGACGCCGCCCGCAGCAGCGGGCAGGACGTCGCGATGCGCAACAACTTCGAGCAGCTGGTCGAACTGGGAAAATCGAACAAGCAGTTCGACGCCAACGACCAGCACATCGTCAATATCGTCGACTGGCTCTGGGGTTACGCCTTCGAGCAGCGCGCCTCGGACATCCACCTCGAACCCAAGCGCGAATTCGCGACCGTGCGTTTTCGCATCGATGGGGTGCTGCACCAGGTCTATCAGGTGCCGGCGGCAGTGATGATCGCGATGACCGCGCGCATCAAGCTCTTGGGGCGGATGGACGTGATCGAAAAACGCCGGCCCCAGGATGGCCGCATCAAGACGCGCACCGCCGGCGGCCAGGAAGTGGAATTGCGGCTGTCGACGATGCCGACCGCCTTTGGCGAAAAACTGGTGATGCGCATCTTCGATCCGGAAGTTGTGGTCAAGACCCTGCCGGAACTGGGTTTCCCGCCTGATGATGCAGAGCGCTGGGATGCGCTGACGCAGCGCCCGCACGGGATCATTCTGGTGACGGGGCCGACGGGATCGGGCAAGACCACGACCTTGTACACCACCCTGAAAGCGCTGGCCACGAGCGAAGTGAACGTGTGCACGGTCGAGGATCCGATCGAGATGGTGGAACCCGCGTTCAACCAGATGCAGGTGCAGCCGGGGATCGACCTGTCGTTTGCCGATGGCGTGCGCTCGCTGATGCGGCAGGACCCCGACATCATCATGGTGGGCGAGATCCGCGACCTGGAAACGGCCGAGATGGCAATCCAGGCGGCGCTGACGGGACACCTGGTGTTGTCGACCCTGCATACCAACGATGCGCCGTCGGCGGTGGTGCGCCTGCTGGAACTGGGGGTGCCGGATTATCTGCTGGAAGCCACCTTGATCGGCGTGATGGCGCAGCGGCTGGTGCGCACGCTCTGCCCGGTCTGCAAGGCGCCGGGCGGGGAATTGAGCGACGAGGTGTGGGACGGCATCGGCGGGGCGTGGAAGATCGCGAAGCCGTCGACCGTGTACCGGCCGGTGGGATGTCCGGAATGCCGGCAGACCGGGTATCGTGGGCGGACCGGCATTTATGAGCTGCTGACGGTGAGCGAAGGGTTCGGACGCCTGATCCGCGAATCTGGCGAGATGCGGACCTTGCGCGAGCAGAGCGTGAAGGATGGGATGAAGCCGCTGCGCATTGCGGGGGCGATGAAAGTGGTCGAGGGTGTGACGACGGCGGATGAGGTGCTGAAGGTGACGTCCGCGCTGTCGTGACCTGTGTTCATGTCGAAAATATCAGATAGCCCTGGCGCGAACCGGAAGCGTCGGCTATAATGCTGCCTCTTTCGGGTCGTTAGCTCAGTTGGTAGAGCAGCGGACTTTTAATCCGTTGGTCGCGTGTTCGAGCCACGCACGGCCTACCACGAATTTGCAGTATCAAATCAAGGCGTTACGAGTGATCGTGACGCTTTTTTTGTATCTGCGGCAGTCCCCTCTTCTACCTACTGTGCCGTGCTTGTGACGCGCAGCAGCCCATCTACTACCGCTGCGTGACGCGCCATCTGCGCCGGCGCCAGGTGCGCATACCGCCGCACTATCGCGGCTGACTTCCAGCCGCCCATCTCCTGCAGGTCGTACCCTGACGTCGTCGAGATTCCCTACCGGGTCATCAACGCCGCAGGGAACCCATGGAACCCTGGGTAACATTGCGGAATTCTTCCCGGTCGCAGCCGATGCGACGCAAGCACGATCATAAATATTCGCAATCCGAGAGCATTGATGCGTAATACGCCGGCCGACGTCAGCCTTGGCCCGGATCAGGCAATGGCGATCAGCTCGATCTTCAGTCCCGGGATGCCATCCGGGACGTACACCGCCAGCGCCCCGGCTTCCAAGGTCTTTTCATACAGCACGCTCTTCGTCGACAACGAAAAGTAATAGGTATTGGGCCGCACCGGGATCGCCGGCGGTACCTGAGGCATATGCGCCAGCGGCACACCCGGCAACGCCGACTTGACAATACTTTCGATGGCATCGGGTGCGGCAACCTTGAGCCGGATGGGGACCGTCGCCACCAGTTCGAGTCCCGGCATATCGGCGGTGACTGCCAGGCATAGCTGTGTCTGTTGCGTGACTTTTGCCGGGTCCAGCACCGCATGCGAATACGCACGCCGGCCCTGCTCGGCGACCAGCGGAATGATGAAATATTTTGTCCCGATCACCGTATCGACCAGATCGCGCAACAATCCATCGAGCTCCGTAAACGCCTCACCCAGCGCTTCGTGACGGTAGGCCGGCAGATCGGCTGTCTTGAAGCGGTCGGAAAACGTCATCAGGCCGCCCACGGCAGATAGCATTTGCCGAAACATGGCTTCCGGATGCAATCCCGGGGACCGGGCGCAGTGCATCAGCTGGGCGTTGGCCGTGCTCAGGATATTGAGCATCCACCACGACGAAATGTCGCCCGCGCCGACTTCGTACACTTCGCTGCTCGCCTTGCGGTGCGTACGCTGAAGCGATTCGATCTTCGCTGTCATCACGCTGACCAGTTCATCCAGCAAGCCGCGAAGGGCCGGGGCGGCGCCGATCGTCACGCTCGGTGGAATGAATGAAGGGTCTATCTCGAAACCGCCTTCCGGCGCGCGCCGGATCCGAACCACGGGAACGCTGTCATGCAGGCCACTCGTCTCGGCGTGTGTAATTAACCTCGGCTGCTTTTTGAGGAACGGCACTTCGATCGCCAGGGCCTCGCTGAACAGATCGACTGTTTCGATTTCGCGGCACACGTAGCGCCCATTCTCGTCCGCATTGCCGCCGTGCGGCTTGACGAGGGCAAGCGCGGCGTAAAACGTGAACGTACTGATGTCAGCCGGCAGGCGCGAGAGGTCGACCGCCTCAGGCAACAGGTCGGCTTCGGGCGCCTCGTAGATTTCCCCATCCGGGAAAATGATCGACATCGCGCTCGCACCAAGACGGCTATTGCCCAGCCCGGCCAGATTCCATTGCACCGCGCACACGCCCCAGAAGTACGGGTTCAGGGCCGAGGCTATCCGCTTGAGCCGCGCTTCGTGGTACAGATCCTGGCGCTGGAAATGTTGCGGACCTAACGTCAGGCCTTCCAACCACATGATCTTGGATGCCGCGCTCATGAGCTCCTCCTCGAAGTGTTTTTTACCAGACAGATTCTTGGAAGCATGACTTCGCAACTCGTCGAAGTCGTTGATCTTGCTCATCCTGTTGTGCCAATGGCCTGCGCACGTCACTCCATTGTGGATGCGCAACGTTTTTCACATGCAAGGCTCGATAATGGCTGCCGTGGTCGCTTCCGGCCCCTTGGAGGAGAACACCATGCAAGGTTTTACCCGCGGCTTGTTCGATCGCCTCGACGAGGATGACGCCCCGCCATCGGGCAACAAGCGCGAAACGCGCGCGCGGGCAATGGAAGAAGCCATGCGCAGCGTCACGCGCGACCTGCAGGCGCTCCTCAATACCCGGTCGGCGCTGTCGCTGGCGTCGCTGGAATCCTATTCGGCAGTATCCGGATCGATCGTGAACTATGGCCTCATCGACTTCGCCAGCATGTGTATGGGCAGCGACGACGATCAGCAGGAAATCTGCAAAGCCGTCCAGATGGCAATCGTCCGCCACGAGCCGCGACTGCATCAGGTGGCGGTGACACTGCGACCGAGACAGGGGGCGATCAACCGCGTCGACTTCGTCATCACCGCCCGCCTCAAAGGCGCGCACTTGGGCGAACCGATGTCCTTCAACGCCGTGTTCCGGCCTTCCCTCCAGCAGTATTCGATCGAAGGCACGGACTAGAACGCGAAAAGCACCGATCCCATGGATGAACTGTTCACGAAGTACGAGCGCGAGCTCGTCACCCTCAGGTCGCTGTGCCGGGAGTATGCGCAGCGCTACCCCAAGGTCGCGGCGAAACTGCAGCTGGGCGGAGACACGTGCGACGACCCGCACGTGGAACGCTTGATCCAGGGCGTCGCCTTGCTCAGCGCACGCGTCGCGAAGCGCGTGGACGATTCGTATCCGCAGTTCACCGAGGCGCTGCTCAATCTGCTGTTTCCTCATTACCTGCGACCTTTTCCCTCGTGCGCGATCGCGCGCGTGCTGGGAGAGCCAGGCGGAAAAGAAGAATCAGGAACGATTCCCGACATGCCTCGTGGCGCCCTGCTCGCATCCACGCCAGTAGCCGGCGTCGCTTGCACCTTCAAGACCGTCTACGACGTCAAGCCTTCGGCCGTCGTGCTGCTTGACGCGAGCTTCGACACCGCCGTCTGCGCACCTGTCGCTACCCGCCTGCCCGCGGGCGTCGGCGCCACGCTGACGATGAAGTTCGCATCGGCGCGGCCAGGTGAGCCGCTCTGCGCTTCCACGGCTGCCGCCATACGCCTGTACGCCGATGGCGATGCGTCGTTCTGCGCGGCACTACGCGATGCCTTATTCATGTACACCCGGTGCGCGTATCTTCAACTGGAAGACGACGGGCCCTGGGAACGGTTGCCGGTCATTCCCGTCACGCCCGCAGGATTCGCTGACGATGATGCGCTCGTTCCGTTTGATGCACGTTCCCACACGGCCTACCGCATTCTCGCCGAGTACTTTGCTTTTCCCGAGAAATTCAATTTCCTCGACGTTGACATCCGGGCGTTGCTTGCACGTGTACCCGCCGGCCGCACGCATTTCACGCTGCGCCTGGCGATCGCCGACATTCGTCCCGAGGGCGACAAGGCGCGAATGCTGGCGAGCCTGTCCAAACAGCATCTTCTGCCCGGCTGCACGCCGGTCGTGAACCTGTTCAGGCAACCGGGCGTGCCGATCACCTATGACCAGCTGTCGGCCGACTACACCCTGCTGGCCCACGGCAATCATCCGCAAGCGTACGAGGTGTACTCGGTCGACCAGGTGCACTTGGTGCGCCAGCAAGGCTCGGGCACGACCGTCACCGAATTTCGCCCCTTTTATTCGCTTCAGCACGGCGACGAAAGCCTCACCGGACGTGGACGCTACTGGCTGATGCGCCATGACGAAACCCTTGCCATTTGCAGTCCCGGCCATGAGAAATCGATCACACTCGTCAACGCCGACTGCGAGCCGCTCGAAATAGAACGCAACGTCCTGTCCATCGATCTGAATTGCACCAACCGCGACCTGCCATGCTCGCTCAAGATCGGCGCGCCGGACGGAGACTTGGCCGTTCCCGGTGCAACGGGTGGCAACGTGATCCGCCTGTTGCGCAGGCCGACGCGTCCGGTTCGGCTGGCGCACACACCCGGCATGCACTGGCGCCTGATCTCGCACCTCGCGCTCAACCATCATTCGCTGGTGCTGGAAGGGGCGCACGGCCTGCGGGAGATGCTGGCACTGTACGACTTCGCACCGTCGCCGGTCTCGCGCCGGCAGATCGGCGGCATTGTCGCCCTCGATCAGAGCGAGACCACGGCCTGGATGCGGCACAAACGCGGCTCCTCCCTGGTGCATGGCACCGAGATCCGCCTCACGCTCGACGAAGAAGCCTACGCCGGCGCCGGCCTGCATTTGTTCGTGCAGGTCCTCGACCAGTTCTTCGCGCTATACGTGCATATCAACAGCTTTGTCGAACTCGTCATCCTGTCTCAGCAAAGCGGAAAGGAACTGTTCCGATGCAAGCCACGAAGCGGACGCATGAATCTAGTGTGATCGGCGTGCTGCTGGCCGAACCGCACCAGTTCGAATTCACGCAGCTACTCAACCTCCTGCTGCGCGAACTGCGGCGCCAGGGCATTCCCTACGAGCGTGCCATGCGCGAGGTGCTCAGGTTCCAGAACAACCTGTCCCTCTCGTTCCCGGCCAGCGAAGTGCATTCGCTCGAGGTCGAGCCGGACGTGCCGGATTCTCTTGCCTCCCTGCGCAAGGGCGGACTGAAACGCATCCGGATCACGCCGGCATTCATTGGACTGCTGGGTGCCGGCGGCACCCTTCCCCTCCACGATACCGAGCGGATCGCCGCCCGCAAGGCGCATGACGGCGACGCGAACCAGCGCGAACTGCTCGACGTGCTGTCGAACCGCCTGATTGGGCTGTTCTACGAAGCCTGGGCCAAGTACCGGGTCGAGCATAGCCTCGACGTCCAGGGCCAGGACCGCCTGCTTCCCATGCTGACCGCCATGGCGGGCGTGAAATCCACCTCCGCCATCGGACGCACGTATCCGGCCACTCAGGTAAGGCAGGAGACGGCAGCCTACTTCTCGGGCCTGCTCAGGACCCGGCCGGTTTCGGCAGGCACGGTCGAACAGGTGTTGAGCGCCTACTTCGGGCTTCCGGTCCAACTGGAGCAGTTCGTGGGCTGTTGGGCGCCGGTCCCCTTGAACCGGCGCAGTACGCTCGGCGTCACGGCGCCGACGCTGGGCAGCAGTGCGGCGCTCGGCGTGCGCCAGTGGCGCCACGACCTGCGCGCCCGACTGCACATTGGCCCTCTGGATGAGGCTCAGGTCCAGGGTTTTCTTCCTGGGGGAAGTACGCTGGCGGCCCTGGCGGAGATGGCCAGCCTGTTTGCGACGCCAACGGTGCGTTACGAACTACGGCTGCTGCTGGCGCCTCCCTGCATCGAACGCTTCACGCTGAGCACGAGGGCGACGCCACGCCGGCTTGGCTGGAGCACGTTCCTGACCGGGACGAATGGCGTCGCCCGCCGCCCCGAAATCAAGGCCATGCTGCACCTGCCGGTACCCGCGTCCTGCCAATCACAGGGGCTAGGCATGGATCAAGCCGCAGTGACTGCGCCCGCGCCGGCCCGGTAGGATTTTGGCGTGGGCACCTCGCCCTGCAGATGCTCCGCATGCACCAGCACCGGCGCGACAAAGATGAGCTTACGCTGCTGGTTGCCGGCACCGCAGGGCTGCATCCGGAAGTGCCCACGGCGCCAGTGCGGGGTCACGCCACCTCCAGACGCGCAAGCCGAAGCGCTTGACGGCAGAGACTCGGGACCGACGGTAATGCCGTCGTACAGGGAAGCCGATCTCTGCAAGAGTTTGGCGCGCTTGCGCTCACCCAGGCCGGCGGCGCGGCGCAGTGCCTCGCCGTGGTCCCGGTGCTCGGTCACGCGCGCCTGTTTCAACGCCATGTACAGGAACACCCTCACCACGTAGCTGACCGCAGCGTACATCGGCCGATGGAACTCCCCGTCCCGCTGCTCCTTGACGGCGCCAAGCACCCTGGTCAACCATTCGCCTACCGTGGTGCTTCCCCTGTCGGTCTCGCCGAGCAGCGAGACATGGCCCCTGTAGAGATCCCGGCGCTTGCTGGCGAAGACGAGTTCCAGAGTCCAGCGCGCCTCCCCGGCGGCGCAAGGCTCGGCGGGCGGCGTCAGGAAACAGAACACCCCGTCGAAGAAATGGTCGGCAGCCTGTGCAACCGGCACCTTCAGGTAACGCATCGCCGTTTCTCCGAAGCGCAGGTACTGGGCGCGATAAGGGGGCGCCACCATGCTCATCGGCAGACTGAGGCCACGTCCGAGTGCGTCAACAGCGTTTCCAGTGCCGGCGTAGCCTCGATCACCGTCCCTTTTTGCAAATGGTATTTCAGGTTCACGCTGATCTCGACCGCGAGCCTTTGCATATCCTCGGCGAGCATCTCGGCCATCACCCCCGATAGCGGGCGCTCGGGACGTGCGAGTTCGAACTGCCGCAGGATCTCCTTCCTGATCTGCCAACACAGCGTGCCTGGATCTTGCCAGCGACGCCAGACCTCGGTCGTCCCGAGCGCCCGCGTCCAGGCATCGATTGCGCCTTGATGTCGAAACTGGACCGGGTAAGGCCGCCCGAGAAGAGTCGTCACCCGACTGCACTCCACCGCCGGACCGATGTCGATCAGCTTGTGCTCCCGCAGCCGTTGGTTTCCAGCCGCGAGGACAGCATCGTTTTGGGCCAGTCCCGGCCCAGGTTGTCTCAAGTTCTTCCGCATATCGGGTCCGATTGGGGGATCGATTCGAAAAAGATTCTCTGGAAACTGTAGACATGGCCTAAGGCCACCTCTAAAAACCTCGGCCGAGACGCCTGCGGCTGGGTAAAATCCTGACATCGAACCAAGCCAGCGAGTGCCGTCATGATGAAACCCC
>NZ_JBNDJE010000024.1:0-56260 GCF_050434805.1 Massilia sp. UYP11 | reverse complement strand
ATCCAGACTTGGACCGATGCTGGGCTTGAAAAGCTTCACTTCCGCTACCACGACAATACAAGGCATTGAGCTCATGCATCGCATTCGCAAAGGGCAGTTCGACCTACGAGGTCTGGGAACTCAGGGGCAAACTTCGTCCGAAATCTGGGCAGCTGTTCTGGCTGCGTGAACTCAGCCGGCGCACCGGCAGGTTGGCGTGCCTTTGTCCATAATTTGCACCAGAGCCCGCGACAACATCATCCAGGTCGTGAAATCCGACCGGGAGAACAAAGCGCTCACGCCCTCGCTCATGACGGTGGCGGCGCCCTGCGCCGAGAAGTGCGCGTTCACGGTCACGCCCGCAACCGAACACGTCCAGCTCAAGGCGGGCAGGATCTCCGCCACCGTGTCCCTGAAAGACGGGCAGGTCCAGTTCTTCGACGCCGCCGGCAAGCGCTTCCTGGCCCAGGCTGCCGAGTCGATGCGGCCGGTCGACGTCGGCGGCAAACCGTTTTTGGCGATCGAGCAGGGCTTCAACCACGGCACCAAAGACGCCTATTACGGCCTGGGCCAGCACCAGAACAACGAGATGAACTACAACGGCGAAGACGTGCTGCTGGCCCAGCACAATATGATCGCCGCCGTGCCCTTCGTGGTGTCGGACAAGGGCTATGGCCTGCTGTGGGACAACAACGGGATCTCGCGCTTCGGCGACCCCACGCCCTACGACCACATGTCGCGCGACCTGGTCTTGCGCAGCCTCGACGGCAAGCAGGCCGGCCTGACGGCGCGCTACTACGTCGACGGCAAGCTGGCGCTGACGCGCCAGGAAAAGGACATCGACTACCAGTACCTGAAGGACGTGGAAGAAAACTGGCCCAGGGGGCTCAAGCCCGCCAAGGACCTCAAGAACGTGCGCGTGGTATGGGAAGGCACGATGACGAGCGACAAGCCGGGCCTGCACAAGATGCAGCTCTATTCGTCGGACTACGCCAGGCTGACGGTGGACGGCAAGGAAGTGATGGACGTGTGGCGGATGGGCTGGAACCCGTGGTACCACAACTTCGAGGTGCGTTTCGAGAAGAACCGGCCGGTGAAGCTGCACCTCGAGTGGAACCCGTCGGGCGGCATGGTGGCGATCACCCACAACAACCCGCTGCCGGATGCGCAGCGCCATTCGCTGACCATGTCGTCCGAGATCGCCGAGGCGATCAACTACCACGTGATCAGCGCCGACAGCATGGACGGCGCGATCGCCGGCTACCGGCACCTGACCGGCCAGGCGCCGATGATGCCGAAATGGGCCTATGGCTTCTGGCAGTCGCGCCAGCGCTACGAAACCCAGCAGCAGCTGCTCGACGCCCTGGGCGAATACCGCAAGCGCGGCTGGCCGCTCGACAATATCGTGCAGGACTGGTTCTACTGGCCCGAGGATGGCTGGGGCTCGCACGACTTCGACAAGACGCGCTTTCCCGATCCGAAGGGCATGGTCGACGCGGTCCACAAGCAGAATGCGCGCATCATGCTGTCGGTGTGGGGCAAGTTCTACGCCAATACCGACAACTACAAGGAGCTCGCGGCCAAGGGCCATATGTGGACCAGGAACGTCGAGAACGGCTCGAAGGACTGGGTCGGCAAGGGTTACCTCAACAGCCACTACGACCCGTACACCCGGGAAGCGCGCGAGATCTATTACCGCCAGCTCAAACCGAAGCTGGTCGACCTGGGCTTCGACGCCTGGTGGATGGACAATACCGAACCCGACGTGCTGTCGAACAGCCGCCTGGAGGACTTCAAGCAGCTGATCGGGCCGACCGTGTATGGCGCCGGGGAGATCACCTTCAATCCCTACAGCCTGGTGAGCACGGGGGCCATGATCGACGGCCTCAGGCGCGACCAGCCCGACAAGCGCCAGTTCATCCTGTCGCGCTCGGGTTTCGCCGGCATCCAGCGGAATGCGGTGGCGGTGTGGAGCGGCGACACTGTCGGGCGCTGGAACAACCTGTACGACCAGATCGCGGCGGGCGCCAATATGTCGATGTCGGGCATTCCAAACTGGACCCACGACATCGGCGGCTATGCCCAGGAAGTGCGGTTCCAGAGCGGCGACGTCGGCTCGGCCCAGGAAAACCGCGCCACCAGCCGCGCCAGGGCCAATCCGGAAGACATGCAAGAGTGGCGCGAGCTGAACCAGCGATGGTTCCAGTTCGGCGCCTTCACGCCGCTGTTCCGTTCGCACGGCGAGGTGGTCAAGCGCGAGATCTATAACATCGCCGCCGGTGACGACGCGATGCGCGACAATATGGTGTGGTGGCTGAAGCTGCGCTACCGCCTGATGCCGTACATTTACACGATCGCGGCCGACACCCACTACCGCTCGGGCACCATGATGCGCGGCCTGGCGATGGACTTCCCGCACGACGCCCAGGCCAGGAACGTCAAGGACCAGTACCTGTTCGGCCCCGCGTTCCTGGTGGCGCCGGTGTATGAATACAAAGCGCGTCAGCGCCGGGTCTACTTGCCAAGCGGCGCCGACTGGTACGACTTCCATACCGGCGAGCGCCACCAGGGCGGCTCCACCCGCACCATCGAGGCGCCGCGCGAGCGCATGCCGCTGTTCGTCAGGGCCGGCTCGGTGATCACGACCGGCCCGGTGACCCAGTACGTCGACGAGAAGCCGGATGCGCCGATCACCGTGCACGTGTACGCCGGGGCGAACGGCGCCGCGACCCTGTACGAGGACGATGGCGTCTCGAACGCCTATCAGCGCGGCGAAGCCAGCCGCATTCCGATCAGCTACGACGACAAGGCCGGTGTGGTGCACATCGGCGCGCGCGCCGGCCGCTACCAGGGCATGGTGGAAAAACGCGAGTTCCGCGTGCGCGTCATCAAGCCAGGCGTGTCGACCGCGGCCGACATGGATGCGTCCGACAAGTCGGTGGTGTATGACGGCAAGCCTGTCAGCATCAAGCTGTAAGTAGTCGCCGGACGCGTGCGCGCGTCCGGCATTTTTGGGGTGGAATCGATGAATATTGTGCTCCATGCGGCGAGCCTGCTTCTTGCCGGGCTGCTTGCTTTTGCGCCGGCCCACGCGGCCGACACGGTGGCGCCGGACCACCAGCACCTGCAGTACACGGGGCGGATCGACTTCAGCGACGGCCGCGCGCCGGTGCTGAGCTGGCCGGGCACGTCCGTGGCCGCCACCTTCACCGGCACGTCGCTCGCGATCGTCCTCGACGACCAGCACGGCAAGAACTACTACAACGTCTTTCTCGACGGCGACTCCGCACGGCCGATCATCCTCCATCTCGACAAGGGCAAGAAGACGTATCTGGTGGCCAACGGGCTCGCGCCCGGCGCGCATCGGGTCCTGCTGACCAAGCGCACCGAGGGCGAGGAGGGCGCCACCGTCTTCCTCGGCCTGGAACTGGACGACCGGGCCGCGTTGCAGGCGCCGCCGCCCAGGCTTGAACGGCGGATCGAGTTCTTCGGCGACTCGATCACCAGCGGCATGGGCAATGAAGCGCCGGTCGAGGGCGACGATCATCACGGCAAGGACAAGAACAACTACCGCTCCTACGCCGCGATCGCCGCCCGCCAGCTCGGCGCCGAAGCGCATTTCACCTCGCAGGGCGGCATCGGCGTCATGATCAGCTGGTTCCCGTTCACGATGCCTGACTTCTACGACCAGCTGAATGCGGTCGGCGACAATGACAGCCGCTGGGACTTCGCGCGCTGGACGCCGGACGTGGTGGTGGTGAACCTGATGCAGAACGACAGCTGGCTGATCGGGCGCGACCACAAGCTGCAGCCCGAGCCCGACGATGCGCAGCGGATCGCTCGCGCGCATCCGGTCGTTGTACCCGAAGGCCTATATCGTGTGCGCGCTGGGCAGCATGGATGCGACCAGGGCTGGCTCGCCCTGGCCGGGGTATGTCGCGGCCGCCGTGCACAACCTGCGCACCGCAGGCGACGCGCGCATCGACACGCTGTTCTTTCCGTTCACGGGCTTCGGCAAGCACCCGCGCGTGGCGCAGCACCAGGCGAATGCGGACATCCTGACCGCGTTCGTGCGCAAGCGAATGGGTTGGTAGTGCGGCGGCAGGGGGGGTGATATCATCCCGCCCTTAATGAAGAAAGCCGCACATGCTCATCATCACCATCAAGCAGGGCAAGGAATCATCGATTCTTGCCGGCGACCCCTGGATCTACCAGTCCGCCATCGAGAAAGTCGACGGCAAGCCGTACGAGCGCAACAAGATCGGCGTCACCGCGCTCGTGCAGTCGTCGGCGCGCGTTTTCCTGGCGCGCGCCGCCTACAACGGCAAGTCGCAGATCGCGGCCCGCGTCTGGACCTTGCGCGAGGATGAAGCGGTCGACCATGCGCTCGTCAAGCGCCGCGTGCGCGCCGCCATCGAGCGCCGTTTCGATACCTGGCGCGCGGTTGGACCGGAAGCGCTGGTGCAATTGATCGATGGGGAAAAGGACGGCTTGCCCGGCCTGGTCGTAGAGGGCTACGGCGGCCCGGGCGGCTACCTGGTCTGCCAGTTCAACGCCGGGGGCGTCGACCTGTGGAAGGTGCCGGTGGTGCAGGCGCTGCTGGCCGCCACCGGTTGCCCAAACGTCTACGAGCGCTGCGATGCGCTGGTGCGCAAGGCCGAGGGATTGCCGTTCACGCCGGGCGCCCTGGCCGGCGAGGCGCCGCCGCAGCGCCTGATGGTGCGCACGCGCGAGAGGCTGGCGCCGATGGATATCCGCACCGGCTTCACCTATCCGCGCTGAGCGGGATCAGGCCAGCGCTTCCTTCGCCACTGCTTCTGGCGTGAGTCCATCGTAGAACTGGTCGGTGAACCAGTCGATCTCTTCCTCGATATGGTCCTGGGCTTGCCGGACGGTGGCGCCGCCGGCGACCAGGAAACCTTCCACTTCGATGCACCACGCGATGAACGCTAATGTTTCTTCGTCCAGTTCTTCTTCCTTCTTTGCCATGACTATTCCCAAATTGTTGCGTGACCAATAAAACGCTGGATCGTTGCGATCAGCGTTGCACGATTCTAACGTAGCCGCATGTCGAGGCGAATGCTCACCGCGACGACAGGCCGACCGGCGCGCGGCTTGTTATAGATATAAAAAGCCGCCCGTGGTGGGCGTCATCATACTCCCTCTATCGACACAGATTCAGGGAGGTCGCGATGAAATTGCTCTTGGCGCGTGCAGCGATCGCCGGCTCGATTCTCGGGCTGACAGGTTGCGCAGCATTCGATTGGTGGCCGCAGTCAACGGCCAATGCGGGCGGGAAGCCGCTACAGCAGTCCTCGGACACGACTGCCGGCGGTCCGGGGGCATCCCCGCGCACGACCGATGGCGGGGCTGGCCCGACAGGCTTCCCGGAGCAAGCTCCTGGTGGCAGCGCCGCAGAGGGCTCGTCCACGGCGAGCGCCGGGCCGACCGACACTTCCGCTTCCGCCCCCGCCATGGCTGCGACTGCGGCCGCAGCGCCGGCCGGCGCCGCCGGGCTCGACAGCGCGACCATCGTCGAGTTGCTCGGCATGGCCTGGCAAGGCCTCCAGCGGCCGCAGCCGATCGACCCGGCCATCGGAAAATACCTCGGCGGATTCGGCGTCGTGGTCGACATGCTGCAGCGAGGCTTCGATGTCCGGGCCGCGCGCGAGGCGCATGCCGGCGTCGTGCGGCTGCGCGACGCGATGGGGCCGGGCGAGACCAAGATCATCCATATCCGGCAAGGGACGGACGGCCGGGTCCAGGTCTACGAAGTGCCGGGCCGCTTCGCGCCGATCGCGAAAAAGCCGGGCGAAAAGGTCATCGAGTCAGAGATCGTCACGCCCGAGGTCGTCATCCAGCGTGACGGCAGTGTGCTGCAGATATTCACCTCCCGAAGCGCGCTCACGCAAAAGGCGAGGGCGAGCTATGACCAGGAATGGCCGGCGTTCTATAAACGCTCAGACGCGGCGATTGCCGCCATCCTGGCGCGAGGCTGACGCATCATTGGCCGCCGGCGAAGGCGGGACGAGCGCCGCAGCCAGCCAGGCCCGCCAGGAGCGCCAGAGCGGCCCCGGCGAGCGGCGGTTGCGGCGTCTCCGTACGCGTCGGGTCCGGCTCGTCAGCGCGCTCCGGCCGCGAACTCGCGCTCCGGCAGGCGCACGGTCACGGTCTGGACCGGGGCGTCGGCCGCCGTCGCGAGCATCACGCGGTAGTCGCCGGCGGCGATCTTCCAGCGGTTCGACCCGGCGTCGAACACCGCCAGCGTGCGCGGGTCGAGCGTGACCTTGCTGGCGCCGCGCTCGCCGGCGTTCAGGGCCAGCTTGTCCCAGCCGCCCAGCCGCTTCGGCGCTTCCCAGCCGGCGCCGACCTTCGACACGTAGACTTGCGGCACCGCCTTGCCGGCGCGCGCGCCGCTGTTGAGGGTGTCGAAGCTGACCTGGATGCCGCCGTCCACCGCCTCGGCCTTGAGATTGGTATAGGTGAAGCTGGTGTACGACAGGCCGTGGCCGAAGGCGAACAGCGGCTTGTGGCCCTTCAGGTCGAACCATTTGTAGCCGACCGCCGCGCCTTCGATGTCGTAGTCGACGTCGAAGCGGCTGTCCTTGGGCAGGTCCAGGCCGTCGAGTTTCGGGCGCGGCAACTGGTTCTCGGACAGCGGGAAGGTCTGCGGCAGGCGTCCCGAGGCGTCGACCTCGCCGCTGAGCACGCGCGCGATCGCTTCGCCGCCATGCGTGCCCGGATACCAGGCCTGGACCACCCCGGCCACGGCGTCCACCCACGGCATCGTCACCGGGGTGCCGGTCTGCAGCACCACCACCGTGCGCGGATTGGCCCTGGCCACGGCGGCGATCAGCGCGTCCTGGGCATTCGGCAGCGACAGGTTCGGCACGTCGTTCGACTCCGAGGTCCACTGGGTCGCGAACACCAGCACCACGTCGGCGCCGGCGGCGACCTTCGCGGCGGCCGCGGCGTCCCTGCCGTCATGCCAGTCGAGCCTGGCCTTGCTGCGGCGGGCCAGGGCCTGCATTGGCGAGCTCGGCAGAAATACCATCGGGCCCGGCCAGGCCTTCGGCCCCTCGTTGGGCACCGCCATGCCGCCGCGCGGATACACCTGGGCCGAACCGCCGCCGGACAGCACGCCCTTGTTGGCGTGGCCGCCGATGATGGCGATGCGCTTCAAGCCCGGCGCCAGCGGCAGCACGTTGCCCGCGTTCTTGAGCAGGACGATGCCTTCCTCGGCGCCCTCCTGCGAGATGCGCGCGTGGGCGGCGTAGTCGATTTCCTTGTCGCGCACCTTGACCGGATGGTCGAGCACGCCATGCGCGCCCATCGCCCACAGGATGCGCGCCACCATGTCGTCCAGGCGTTGCTCCGGCACGTGGCCGTTCTGCACCGCCTCTTTCAGGGCGCCGTCGAAGTAGGGCGATTTGTCGAACGGGTAGCCGGACTGCTGGTCCAGGCCCGCCAGCGCCGCGGGAATCGTCGAATGCACGGCGCCCCAGTCGGACATCACATAGCCTTTGTAGCCCCAGTCGCGCTTGAGCACCTTGTTCAGCAGGTGGTCGTTCTCGCAGCCGTACACGCCGCCGATGCGGTTGTACGCGCACATGACGGCCCCCGGGTTGCCGCGTTCGATGGCGATCTGGAAGGCCAGCAGGTCGGACATGCGGCCGGCCGCGTCCTGGATCTTGACGTTCAGGTGGTTGCGCCCCGTTTCCTGGTCGTTGTAGGCGTAGTGCTTGACGGTCGAGATGACGTGGTTCGACTGCACGCCGCGAATCTGCTCGCCGGCCATGATCCCGGCCAGCAGCGGGTCTTCGCCGGTGTATTCGAAGTTGCGGCCGTTGCGCGGCTCGCGCGCCAGGTTGACGCTTCCGCCGAGCATCACGTTGAAGCCCGACAGGCGGGCCTCCTTGCCGATCATGGCCGCGCCCTTGAAGGCCAGCGCCGGGTTCCAGGTGGCGGCGGTGGCGATCCCCGCCGGCAGCGACGTGCGCTCGCGCGCGTGCTTGCCCGGCTGCGAGGCGACGCCGATGCCGGCGTCGGTCAGCCATTGCGGCGTGATGCCCAGGCGCTCGACGCCCTTGACGTAGCCGGCCGACTGCGCCAGCGATCCGGGCGGCGGCTGCCTGCCCTGGTGTTCGGCGCCGAACTGGCCGAACACCAGGCTGATCTTCTCGTCGATGGTCATCTGGCTCACCAGCTTCGCCGCGCGCTGCTGGGCGGCGTCGGGGGCGGCGTGCGCGCACTGGACCGCGCAGGCGGCGCCGAAGGCAATGGCCCAGCGGGCGCTAGGCAAAACATGCTGCATACTGTTGTCTCCTTTTGCTCTTGTTGGATGACCGCGCCGCCGATGAAGGACGGCGCGGCCGGGTCACGAACCACGCGCGTCCCTGGTAGCCGACGTGGTGGGTCATGGTTTGCTCGACCTTCGCGTCGATCAGGTTCCGGGCCTGGAAGTCGATGCGGTCGTTGTCGTTGAACTTGTCGCTGACGGCGCCATCGGACTGGCCACCGTCCACCAGCGTGGCGATCGTGAAATCGATTACACGACCAGCCGAGCCAATCAGCTGGAAGAAGCCGCTCTGATGGATGATGATGTCGCGCCAGTCGTGATCGCCGTTCTGACAGGGCGCGCGGCCGGCGAAGGGGGCGATGACGGGCGCGGGCAGGCCGGTGGTGGCGCCGGGGGGAAGGTCGAAGGTTGCGTCGTAGACCGTGCAACCGCAGGACCAGGCATCGGTCTTGACGCAGCGAACGCCGATACGATCGGCGCTCGCCGCCGACGCAGCGCGCTGCGCGAAGGCCGCGGACAGCCCGCACCGCTGTGTGGCGCCCACGGCAATGACCGGCTTGTTCAACTTCCTCATCGTGTGTCTCCGTCTGTGTTTGCAGAACCCGTCTGTGGGGTCCTTTTTCTGGCGCTGCCAGCGCGACGCCGGCAGGCGATGGCGACGGCGCGATCTGCTAATAAATATAACACTTAATGTTGCGCGCAATCATCCGATCGATGAGCTCCTCGCAAATATTCATTGATACCGTTGCGCTTTTGATGAAATCGTTATCATGACGCCCCACCCGCTGGTCAGCGCCGGGCCGGGCGTGGAACTGTGCGCCGCACCAACTGCCTAAAAGCGACAGGCAGGCGTTTTCCGGTGCCTGACACGTCATCCATGGGCGAATGCCTGCCGCGATTGTCGAACCGGACGAGGGAGAACATCATGCCTATGAAGAACATCGCCATCGCCTGCCAGGGCGGGGGCAGTCACGCGGCCTATGCCGCCGGCGCCTTGCCGGTGCTGCTGCCGCAGTTTCGCAATGTCGAGCTGGCGTCGCGCCAGGGGCGGGCGCCGCGGGCCGATGCGCGGGCCGATGCGCTGGCCGATGCAGGGGCCGACGCGCCGGCCGACGGGGCCGCCGACATCCTGCAGCTGACCGGCATCAGCGGCACCTCGGGCGGCGCCATCAGCGCATTGCTGGCCTGGTACGGTTACCTGGTGGGCGGCCCGGAGGCGGCCAGGGCCGGTCTCGCGCGCTTCTGGGATGCGAACTGCGCCAGCGCGCCCGGTGAGCGCCTGCTCAACGACATCGGCCAATGGGCCGGCAGCCTGGTCCAGGTCGACCTCAAGCTGAGTCCCTACCTGTCGCCGCTGCGCGAGATCGAGTACTTCGCCACCGCGACCTGGCCGATGCTCACCGCCCTGTGGCCGCCGCTGGACGGCTGGATCCGCGGCACTTATTTCCAGCTGCGCGAGTCGATCGCGCCGCACGTCGACTTCGACCTGGTCGGCGCCATCGGCGACTTCTGCAGCATTCCGCAAGAAATCAAGCGCTGGCAGGCGCTCGCCCTCGAGGCGCGCATGGCGGCTGCGCCGCGCGAGCGCGCACGGCTGCAGGCGCGTCAGGCCGCGCTCGAGGTTGATTTGCGGGCCCGGCTGGCGTCCGGCGACTGGATCGCGGCCTGGTCGCGGGCGCACGCCCTGGCGCCGGACTCGCTGCTGCGGACCATCTTCGACGACCTCGAGCTGCCCGCGCTGCGCTTCGAGTCGGACGCCCTGGACCGCCTGGCGCATGCCGTGCGCGGCGCCGCCCGCGCGCTGCCGCAATTGCTGATCGGCGCGGTCGACGTCGACAGCGGCGCCTTCGTCGCCTTCAGCTCGGACCGGTCACCGATCGATGCCGGCATCACGCTCGACGCGGTGGTGGCCTCGGCCTCGCTGCCGTGGGTCTTCATGGCGCAATCGATCCAGGCGCTCGACCCCGAGACCCATGAGCCGCGCCGCATGGCGTGCTGGGACGGCCTGTTCTCGCAAAATCCGCCGATCAAGAATTTCGTGTCGTCCGGCGTCGACCCGGCCAAGAAGCCGGACGGGCTCTGGATCCTGCAGATCAACCAGGACCGCTACGACTTCAGCGGCAAGGTCGCCGCTCCGGGCAACGCCCAGTCGGGCGATGAACTGTGGCATCGCCGCGACACCCTGTCCGGCAACCTGTCCCTGAACCAGGAGGTGGCATTCATCGAAGCCGTCAATGCCCGGCTCGACGATCCCGGCCAGCGCTTCCGTCCCCACGACAAGCCGATCGAGGTGGTGCGCGTCGTGCTCGACGGCGCGGCGGTCGGCGCCGCGGTGCGCAGGGAGCTGGGTCTGTTTTCCAAGTTCGACCGCGACCCGCGACTGGCCCAGGCCTTGCTCGCGCATGGTCGCGAGCAGGCCCGGCGCTATCTGGCGCTGCGCGCGCAATCGGGCGCGTTGTGGCAGGCGCTGGCGCATCAGGTAGGCATGATGGGCGCCCGGCCCAGCGACCGGCTGGCGCGCGCCATGCCTTATCTGCCGGGGCAGGCGCGCATGGCCGGCGGCCTGGTGGCGCCGGACGTGATCACGATCGAGGGCGCCGGCCATGCCAGCCTGCGCTGGCATGCGGCCGAAGCCGAAGTGGAGGGGCGCCTGCTGCGACTGAAAGGCAGCACGCTGCTGCGTGACGGTGACGGTGGCGAGGGCGACGGGGGCTGGCGCCTGGGCGAAACGCGGCTGGTCGACGTCGAGGAAAAGGCGGCGGCGGCGCTGCGCCAGGGCGAGCCGGAGGCGGCCGGGTGGCACCCGGCGCGGCGCGGTGGCGGCGACGTTTCGCTGCATTAGCGGCAAGAGTTCGAGCCTAGCATGACAATCGCGGTTCAATTCTCACCCAATGTCACGCAGAGAATGCATATATTGCGTAAAATACTTATTTGTAGCGTTCATAAATTCATATATATTCCACCCATATCTCACGGTCAACGGATATTGCAATGCAACATACCTCATATAGCACTGAACCACGCAAGAATCGCACCCTGCTGAGCATCGGCATGTTGGCCGCCGTGCTCGCCTTGTCCGCCTGCGACAAGAAGGCGGAGGTCGAAGCTTCGCCGGCCCCGACCGATCCGGCGTCGCCCGCCGCAGTCGCCACCCAGAATCCCGATCCGCACGCCGCCATCGTGCCCGAGCGCGCCACCGCCCCGGGCGTGGTTGCCGGCACCGGTCCGGGCGAAGGCGGCACCGCGATCGGCGGCGTGGTCGCCGGCCAGGATGCAGGCAAGCCCCGCGACAGCGGCGCTTCCGAACCAACCGGTGGCGATGGCGCCACCCAGGCAACGACGCCGCCGGCCAGGTAACCCCACCGGCGACGTAGCAACGCGCGCACGCCGCCTGACGGCGGCATCGTCGCGATTGGCGAAAATGCCGGGGCCGAGACCCCGGCAGCGGCAATTGCGGCGTGCGCAATCCATTACTAGTAGGAGAACCTAGATGGGCATGAATCGTAGGCAGTTCCTCCGCGTAAGCGGGGCGGGACTTGCCGCGTCCACCATCGTCGCGCTCGGCTTTTCGCCGCTGCCGGCAATGGCCGAGACCCGGCACTATAAACTGGCAAAGGCCAAGGAGACGCGCAACACGTGTCCGTACTGCTCGGTGGGCTGCGGCCTGCTGATGTACAGCATCGGCGACGGGGCAAAGAACGTCACTTCGGACATCATTCATATCGAAGGCGACCCGGACCATCCGGTGAACCGCGGCACCCTGTGCCCGAAAGGCGCCGGCCTGCTCGACTTCGTGCATTCGCCGAACCGCCTGAAATACCCGGAAGTACGCGAGCCGGGCAGCAAGGAATGGAAGCGCGTGTCCTGGGACGACGCGATGACCCGCATCGCCAAGTTCATGAAGGAAGATCGCGACGCCAATTTCATCGCGACCAACGCCGAAGGCAAACTCGTCAACCGCTGGACCAGCACCGGTATGCTGTGTGCGTCCGCGGCGAGCAACGAAACGGGCTACATCACGCACAAAGCGATGCGTTCGATGGGCATGCTCGTTTTCGATAACCAGGCTCGCGTTTGACACGGACCTACGGTGGCCGGTCTGGCCCCGACGTTCGGACGTGGCGCGATGACCAACCATTGGGTTGACATCAAGAATGCCGATGTAGTACTGATTATGGGCGGCAATGCCGCCGAGGCGCACCCCTGCGGTTTCAAGTGGGTGATCGAAGCCAAGCATCACAACAAAGCCAAGCTGGTCGTGGTCGACCCGCGCTTCACGCGTTCGGCCGCCATGAGCGACTATTACGCGCCGATCCGCGCTGGCTCCGACATCGCCTTCCTGGGCGGCGTCATCAACTATCTGCTGAGTAACGACAAGATCCAGACCGAATACGTCCGGAGCTACACCAATGCGTCGTTCATCGTCGGTCCGGACTTCACGTTCGAGGACGGCCTGTTCTCGGGCTACGATGAAAGCAAGCGCCGCTACGACAACAAGTCGTGGGGCTACGCCATGGGCGAAGACGGTTACGCCAAGGTCGATCCGACCATGCAAGACCCGAATTGCGTCCTGCAGGTGATGAAGCGCCATTACTCGCGCTACACCCCGGAGCAAGTCAGCAAGATCACCGGCACCCCGGTCAAGCAGTTCCTGAAAGTGTGCGAATACATCGCGTCGACCTCCGTGCCGGGCCGCGCCATGACCATTCTGTACGCGCTGGGCTGGACCCAGCACAGCCAGGGCAGCCAGATCATCCGTACCGGCGCCATCATGCAGCTGCTGCTGGGTAACGTCGGCGTCGCCGGCGGTGGCCTGAACGCGCTGCGCGGCCACTCCAACATCCAGGGTCTGACCGACCTGGGCCTGCTGTCGAACTCGCTGCCGGGCTACCTGTCCCTGGCGACCGACAACGAGCAGGACCTGGAAACCTACTACAAGCCGCGCGCCCTCAAGCCGCTGCGTCCGAACCAGACGAGCTACTGGCAGAACTATCCCAAGTTCTTCGTCAGCCTGCAAAAAGCCTGGTGGGGCGATGCCGCGACCGCCGAGAACAACTGGGCGTTCGACTACCTGCCGAAGATCGACAAGCTGTACGACGTGCTGCAGGCGTTCGAGCTGATGGGTCAGGGCAAGTTGAACGGCTACATCTGCCAGGGCTTCAATCCTGTTGGTTCGTTCCCCAACAAGAAGAAGATCATCGCCGGCCTGTCGAAACTGAAGTTCCTGGTGACGATGGATCCGCTGAACACCGAGACCTCGGAATTCTGGCAGAACTTCGGCGAGTCGAACGACGTCGATCCGACCCAGATCCAGACCACCGTGTTCCGCCTGCCGACCACCTGCTTCGCCGAGGAAGACGGTTCGCTGTCGAACTCGTCGCGCTGGCTGCAGTGGCACTGGAAGGGCGCCGCGGCGCCATACGAAGCCAAGCCGGACATCGAGATCATCGCCGACCTGTTCACGCGCATGAAGAACGCCTACATCCAGGAGGGCGGCGCCTTCCCGGATGCGATGGTGAACCTGTCGTGGCCGTACAAGATCCCGCACAGCCCGTCGGCCGAAGAGCTGGCCAAGGAGTTCAACGGCAAGGCGCTGGCAGACCTGTACGATCCGAAGGACCCGTCCAAGCTGCTGCTCAAGAAGGGCCAGCAGGTGCCGGGCTTCGGCGTGCTGCGCGACGATGGCTCGACCGCCAGCGGCTGCTGGATCTATGCCGGCGCCTGGACCGAGGCCGGCAACCAGATGGCCAACCGCGACAATGCCGATCCGTATGGCATCGGCAATACGCTGGGCTGGGCCTGGGCATGGCCGGCGAACCGCCGCGTCCTGTACAACGCCGCCTCGGCCGATCCGAAGACCGGCAAGCCGTGGAACCCGCATCGCAACCTGATCGCCTGGAACGGCACCAGCTGGACCGGTTCGGACATCCCCGACATCCGTCCGGACGCCAATCCGAGCGACGAGGACCGCGTGCAGCCGTTCATCATGACGGCCGAAGGCGTGTCGCGCCTGTTCGCGCCGACCGGCATGGCCGAAGGCCCGCTGCCTGAGCACTACGAGCCGTTCGAGTCGCCGTTCCCGGTCAACCCGATGCATCCGAAGAACCCGAAAGCCCGTGCCAACCCTGCGGCGCGCGTGTTCAAGGGCGACATGGAAGCGTTCGGCACCGCGAAGGACTTCCCGTACGTGGCGACCAGCTACCGCCTGACCGAGCACTTCCACTACTGGACCAAGAACGTCCAGAGCAACGCGATCATCCAGCCAGAGCAGTTCGTGGAGATCGGCGAAGAGCTGGCCAAGGCCAAGGGCATCGCCAATGGCGACATGGTCAAGGTGTCGTCGATGCGCGGCTACATCAAGGCCAAGTGCGTCGTCACCAAGCGGATTCCGCAGCTCGATTGCGATGGCATGAAGGTGGATACGGTGGGCTTGCCGAACCACTGGGGCTTCGTCGGTTTGACCAAGCCGGGCTTCCTGGTGAACACGCTGACCCCGTTCGTGGGCGATGCGAATACCCAGACGCCTGAGTTCAAGTCGTTCCTGGTCAATATCGAAAGGGCTTAATACCATGTCTTCGCTTCAATCTCTCGATATCGCCCTGCGGTCGGCGACGACCGCGACGACGCCGATGGCGCGTACCCACAAGGCCGAGGTCGCAAAGCTGATCGACGTTTCCAGCTGCATCGGCTGCAAGGCCTGCCAGGTGGCGTGCATGCAGTGGAACGACCTGCGCGACGACATCGGCGACACCAACGGCACGTACGACAACCCGCGCGACCTGACGCCGCAGTCGTGGACGGTCATGAAGTATTCGGAAGTCGTCACCCAGACGCCTGACGAAGGTGACCGCCTCGAGTGGCTGATCCGCAAGGACGGCTGCATGCACTGCGACGAACCGGGCTGCCTGAAGGCCTGCCCGGCGCCGGGCGCGATCGTCAAGTACACCAACGGCATCGTCGACTTCATCAGCGAGAACTGCATCGGCTGCGGCTACTGCGTCGCCGGTTGCCCGTTCGACGTGCCGCGCATCAGCAAGGTGGACTCGAAGGCCTACAAGTGCTCGCTGTGCGCGGACCGCGTGGCAGTGAACATGGAGCCGGCCTGCGTCAAGATCTGTCCTACCGGCGCGATCCGCTTCGGTACCAAAGAGGACATGATCCACTACGCGTCCGACCGTGTGGTCGACCTGAAGGAGCGCGGTTACCAGAACGCGGGTCTGTACAATCCGGCCGGCGTCGGCGGCACGCACGTGATGTACGTGCTGCAGCACGCCGACAAGCCGAACCTGTACTCGGGCCTGCCGGAAAACCCGACCATCAGCCCGACCGTGGCGCTGTGGAAGGGCGTGGCCAAGCCGCTGGGCGTGGCCGCGATGATCGGCGCCGCCGTGGCCGGCTTCTTCCACTACATGAAAGTGGGTCCGATCGAGACCCACGTGGACGAACCGCCGGTGCAGCCGACGCCCGACGCAGACCAGCGCGAAGATACGCGCGTTTAAGGAGAAGAACATGTATATCACTCGCTATCGCGACCGCACGCGGATGAACCACTGGGCCGTGGCCCTGCTGTTCATCTGCGCCGGTCTGACCGGGCTGGCATTGTTCCATCCTTCGATGTACTTCTTCAGCGTCTTCTTCGGCGGCGGCCAGTGGACCCGCATCCTGCACCCGTTCTTCGGGCTGTTCATGGTGCTGGGTTTCGTGTTCCTGTTCTTCGCCGTGGTGCGCGACAACTTCTGGACCAAGCTCGATACCGAGTGGGTCAAGAAGGCGCCGAACATGGTCAAGACCGGCGACGAGCACGGCATGCCGCCGGTGCACAAGTACAACGCCGGCCAGAAGTTCGTGTTCTGGATCTTCGCCATCAGCCTGGTGCTGCTGTTGATCACCGGCTTCATGTTCTGGCAGCCATGGTTCGCGGACTTCTTCCCGATTCCGCTGCGCCGTTTCGCCATGCTGCTGCATGCGGTGGCGGCCCTGGCGCTGGTCATGAGCGTGATCATCCACGTGTACGCCGCCATCTGGGTCAAGGGCTCGTTCCGCGCCATGACCCGCGGCACCGTGCACGAGGACTGGGCGAAGTCGCACCATCCGCTGTGGTATAAGGAAGTCGCGCAATCCACGCAAGACAACGCAACGCGCAAGAAACATTAAGGACTTCACTGCTCTATGAGTGTTACCAAAGCAACACCGCTGCTCAGCCCGGAAGAAATCGCGGTCCGGTCCGGGCAGCAGATGCCCTACCTGCACCTCCCGGTGCGGGCAGAGCTCTTCGCCACCCGTGAAACCCGCCTGCGCCAGCTGGCGGCCGGGCATGCGATGCGCGACTTCATGCTGTTCGCCGCCGAACTGGCGCACGTGCAGCATGAAGTCCTGCAGGACTATCCCGGCGTCGCGCTGCCCAGCAACGACGACTTGCTGTCCGCCGGCCGCGCCGCCCAGGCGCCGCTGCCTGCGGCGCTGTGGCCGCGTGACCCGGCCTGGCGTGCGGCCTTGCGCCGCATGCTGGAGCTCCTGGTCCCGCGTCTCGCGGACAGCCCGGCCCAGGCGGCCGTGCAGGCCTTGCTGGCGCAGGACGACGCCCACCTCGAGGGCCAGGCCGAACTGCTGCTGCAAGGCGCAGCCGGCCTGGACATGAGCGCGGCGCCGCTGGTGGCGGCCGGCCTGCAGGTCTACTGGACCCATATGGTGCTGGCGACCCAGCAGGCCCACGGCGCGGCGCGCCAGGAACCGTTCGGGCGCACGCTCGACGTGACCTTGTGCCCGTGCTGCGGCAGCCTGCCGACCTCGTCGATCACCAGGCTGGACCCCGGTGGCAGCAACTTCCGCTACCTGAACTGCGCGCTGTGCTCGACGCAGTGGCATATGGTGCGCGTCAAGTGCAGCCACTGCCAGTCCACCAAGGGCATCCACTACCATTCGCTGCAGGCGATGGCCACCGATGGCGCGCAGGAAGACACGGCGCAGGCATCGGTCCAGGCCGAAACCTGCGACGAGTGCGGCCACTACCTCAAGATCGTGCGCATGGAGAGAGATCTCCACGTCGATCCGGTGGCCGACGACGTGGCCACCCTGACGCTGGACATCCTGGTGTCGGAAGCGGGCTTCCAGCCGCATGGCGTCAACCTGCTGCTGCTCACGGGCGGCGAAGAAGCGCCGTCGGATGACGACGGCCCATCCAGTCAATCCAGGAGTAATTGATCATGTCGCTCGGCGAGTCCGTGGTCCACGGCTCGAAGGCGACAGTCAAGGATCTGCCTTCGATCGATAAACTGCTGCGCCTGCCATCCGTGCAGGCGCTGGTTTCCAGTCACGGCCATACCCTGGTCGCGCTGGAAGCGCGCGCGCAAGTGGACAGCCTGCGCGCGCAGGCCCTGGCGGGCGTGCTCCCTGCGAGCGCGCTGCTGCCTGAGGCGCTCGGCCAGATGCTGGCCGGGCGCATCGCCGAACGCCTGGCGCCGCGCATGCGTCGGGTGATCAACCTGACCGGCACGGTCATCCATACCAATCTCGGACGCGCCGTCCTGCCGCAAGCGGCGATCGACCACCTGGTGGCGATGATGGCCGGCCCGAACAATCTCGAATACGAACTCGCCAGGGGCAGCCGGGGCGACCGCGACAGCATCGTCGAAGGCCTGCTGTGCGAGATCACGGGCGCCGAAGCCGCGACCGTGGTCAACAACAACGCCGCCGCCGTGCTGCTGTCGCTGGCCGCCCTGGGCGGCGGACGCGAGGCGATCGTCTCGCGCGGCGAACTGGTGGAAATCGGCGGCGCCTTCCGCATGCCCGACGTGATGGCCAGCGCCGGCGCCCACATGGTCGAAGTCGGCACCACCAACCGCACCCACCTGGCCGACTATGAACGCGCCATCAACGAACGCACGGCGCTCTTGATGAAGGTTCACACCAGCAATTATGCGGTGCAGGGCTTCACCAGCGCGGTGTCCGAAGCCGAACTCGCGCCGCTGGCGAAGGCGCGCGGCGTGATCCTGGTCAGCGACCTGGGCAGCGGTTCCCTGATCGACATGGGCAAATACGGCCTGCCGCAGGAACCGACGCCGCAGCAGATGCTCGCCGCCGGCTGCGACGTGGTCACCTTTTCGGGCGACAAGCTGCTGGGCGGGCCGCAGGCCGGCCTGATCGTCGGCTCGAAGGAATCCGTCACCCGCATCCGCAAGTTCCCGATGAAGCGCGCGCTGCGCCTGTCGAAACTGCCGCTGGCGGCGCTGGAGGCGACCCTGCGGTTGTACCTGCAGCCCGAGCTGCTGGTGCGCGAACTGCCGACCCTGCGCTGGCTCACGCGCAGCCAGGAGCAGGTGGGTGCGACCGCGAACGCGCTCCTGGCGCCGCTGCGCGAAGCGCTGGCGCCGCGCTATACGGTGACGCTGGAGACGATGCTGAGCCAGATCGGCTCGGGCTCGCTGCCGGTCGACCGCCTGCCGTCCTGCGGGCTGGCCATCGCGCCGAACCTGTCGGGCAAGCGCGGCATGGGCACGGCGCTCGACGCCCTGGCCGAAGCGCTGCGCGGCTTGCCGCTGCCGGTGATCGGCCGCATTGCCGACGACCGCCTGTTGCTCGACTGCCGCTGCGTCGACGACCCGGCCGAGCTGCTGGGGCAACTGGGCGCGTTGCGCGCGGCGCTCGTCGACGAATAAGACGAAGAATTAGTCCAAGAATCAGAACCTGAAGGATTTCGCATGATCGTCGGCACCGCCGGACACATTGACCACGGCAAGACCGCGCTGGTGCGCGCGCTGACCGGCATCGACGCCGACCGCCTGCCCGAAGAAAAAAAGCGCGGCATTACCATCGAACTGGGCTATGCCTGGATGCCGCTCGATGACGGCGGACGGATCGGCTTCGTCGACGTGCCGGGTCACGAAAAGCTGGTGCGCACCATGGTGGCCGGCGCCAGCGGCATCGACTTCGGCCTGCTCCTGATCGCGGCCGACGACGGTCCCATGCCGCAGACGATCGAGCACGCGACCATCCTGTCGCTGCTGGGCGTGCGGCGCGGCGCCGCCGTGATCACCAAGGTCGACCGGGTCGATGCCGAGCGCCTGCGCGACACCGAGGCGGCGGTCGCCGGCCTCCTGGCCAGCGCCGGCCTCGCGGATTACCCGGTGCTGCAGGTGTCGAGCATCCGCGGCGACGGCATCGACGCCTTGCGCGCGCTGCTGGTGCGGGCCCTGCAGGCGGCGCCGGTCGATGACGCGCCCGGCGCGGGCTTTCGCATGGGCCTGGACCGCGCCTTCACGCTCGACGGCGTGGGCACCGTGGTCGCGGGCAGCGTCTCGCGCGGCGCCGTCGCCATCGGCGATGGTCTCGCGCTGGCCGCCGCGCCGAACAGGGAGTACCGCGTGCGCAGCCTGCAGGTGCACAGCCGCGCCGCGCAAGAGGCCCACGCCGGCCAGCGCTGCGCCGTGGGCCTGGCCGGCCTGGAACGCAGCGACGAGTTGCGCGGCCAGGTGCTGTGCGATCCGGCGATCGCGCTCACCACGCAGCGCATCGACGTCTGGCTGCAGGTGGCGGCCACCGAGGAGCGCGCGCTGCGTTCGGGCACCCTGGTGCACCTGCACGCCGCGACCCAGGATTGCCTGGCCACCGTGGCCGTACTTGGGCAGCCGTCGATCGCGCCGGGCGCCGCGGCCCCGGCGCAACTGGTGCTGCACAAGCCGGCCAACGTCTGGCACGGCGACCGTTTCATCCTGCGTGACGCCTCGGCGATCCGCACCGTGGCCGGCGGCGCGGTGCTCGATCCCCTGGGCCCCGTGCGCTACCGCCAGACGCCGGAGCGCCTGGCCTACCTGGAGACCCAGCGCGCCGCCGACCCCCTGACGCGCCTGCTGGGCGCGCTGGCCCAGGCGCCGTACGGCGTCAACGGCGCGATCTGGTTGAGGAGCGCGGGCCTGGCGCGTTGGCCGTTCGATCTTGCGAACGTACCTGACATCGTGGTCGGCGCCGGCGGCGAATGGCTGATCGCGCGCGCACGGCTGCAGGAGAACGAGGCCGGCCTGCTGCGCGCGCTGGGCGACTTCCATGCCAAATACCCGGACGAGATCGGCCCCGACCTGCTGCGGGCGCGGCGCCTGGCTGCGCCGCGCATGCCCGAGGCGCTGTGGCTGCAGCTGACCGGGCACATGATCGCCGCCGGCAGCGTCAACCGCCGCAACGGCTTCCTGCACCTGCCGGAGCACGGCGTGGCGCTGCGCGCGGCCGAGCAGGTGGTGGCCGAACACGCGCTGCCGAAGCTGCTGGACGGGCGGTTCGATCCGCCCTGGGTGCGCGACATCGCCCAGACCGCGCGCCTGCCCGAAGTCCAGGTGCGCCAGGTGCTGGGCCGCATGGCGCGCGGCGGCGACGTCTACCAGGTGGTCAAGGACCTGTTCTACCACCCGGCCGTGATGCAGGAAGCCGCCGACCTGGTGCGGCGCCTGGCGCGCGAGGACGCCGGGGGCCAGGTCACGGCGGCGCGCTTTCGCGACGAGACTGGCCTGGGCCGCAAGCGCGCGATCCAGATCCTGGAGTTCTTCGACCGCATCGGTTTCTTGCGCCGGGTCGGCGACGCGCACCTGCTACGGCCGGGAACCTTGCTGTTCCCGCCACAGGACTAGCCGGCCGCCGGCGCGCCGCCACCATCAGGGCCGGCGCGCCGGGGCGCCACCCCTGTCGCAAGGCACGCCGCTCCGGTATCATGGCGGGATGAATCAGAACCCTTCGCAACCCTTCGTTCCCTTCGTGATTGGCGTGGCCGGCGGCAGCGGCAGCGGCAAGTCGACGGTGACGCAGCAAGTGCTGTCGTCGTTCGGCGCCGATCTCGTGTCCGTCGTCATGCAGGACGACTACTATCGCGACCAGACCCATCTCACGCTGGAAGAGCGGCGCGAGCAGAACTACGATCACCCGCAAGCCTTCGACTGGCCGCTGCTGGTCGAGCACGTGCGCGCCCTGCGCAACGGCGAAGCGATCGCGATGCCGATCTACGACTTCACGGTATCCAACCGTACCGACCGCACCATTCCGGTCAAGCCGGCCCCGGTGATCGTGATCGAGGGCTTGTTCGCCCTGTACGACGCCGACCTGCGCGACATGATGTCGCTGAAGATCTTCGTCGACACCGCGCCGGACGTGCGCTTCATCCGCCGCCTGCAGCGCGACGTCGCCGAGCGCGGCCGTTCGCTCGACAGCATCATCGGCCAGTACCTCGATACGGTACGTCCGATGCACAAGCAATTCATCGAGCCGACCCGGCGCAAGGCCGACGTGATCCTGCCGCACGGCGCGAACGGCCCGGCGATCGACGTCATCACGACCAAAGTGGCGAGCGTCCTGGGTCAGTTGCAGCTGCTGAACCGTCGTTCCAACCCGGCACTGGATGGAATCGCCCGCACGCGGTAGAATGCGGGCTGATCGGAAGGAAATCGTCCCTGGTGGGGCGGCTGGGCTTCAAACCCAGTTGGTGGCGCCATGCGTCGCCGGGTGGGTTCGACTCCCGCATCCTTCCGCCAGCCGTTCATCGCTTTTCGTTTCCCTCAAATCCCCTTTACACCAAGACCATGCTCATCCTCGGCTTCGACTATCCAGACGACTGCTACTTCGATCTCGATAACGATATGTGGTGCCGCGACCTGGGCGACGGTCGCATGCAGGTCGGCGTCAGCGCCTTCGGCGTCAAGATCAGCGGCAGCTATTTCTACATGTGCCGCCCGAAATCGGTCGGCACCGTGCTCGAGCAGGGCAAGACCATGGGCGTCGTCGAGCTGAGCAAGACGGTGGTGACGATCAAGACGCCGGTCGGAGGCACTGTGGTCGAGATCAACGAGCTGCTCGAAGACAGGCCCGAGCTCATCCACGAGGACCCGTACGGCAAGGGCTGGATCACGGTGGTCCAGGCCAGCGACTGGGAACGGGATCGCGCGCGGCTGGCGCATGGCGCCACGCTGGCCGAACAGGCGGAGCGCCGCATGCGCCTCGAGCCGATCGACGACTGGATCAAGCCGTGAGCCAGGAGCAGCGCGGGCTGGCCATCCTGGTCTGGTCGTGCGACCTGACACGGCCCGAGCTGCTCGCGACGCCTTTCATGACCGCGCAAGCCGCGGCGGCGCTCGACATGCGCGTCAAGATGCTGTTCTCAAACCAGTCGGTGGAGTGGCTGCTGGCTGACAATGCGGCGCGTGTGACCGGCTTCGGCGCAGAGCAGTGGCCGGTTTCACGTCACTTGGAGGCGAGCTTTGATCTGGGCGTGGAGATCCGCGCCTGCACCCAGGCGCTGCACGCCAGCGGCGCCGAGCGCGCCATGCTGGCCCCGCAGTGCGCCGGCGTCGAAGGCATGGTGTCCTTCGTCGAGCAGGGCAGCGCGCCGGGCTGGCGCATGCTTGTTTTCTAGGCGGCGACCATCCTGGATGGGGATCGTTGCCCGGCTCGTTGTGCTTGCCCGTGGTGAAGTTGGTGTGCACCACGAGGCGTCCTTCGACGTAGCGCTGCCTGATCGGCCGTGAGGGTAACTTCCCTCAATGAGCAAGGTTTAACTTCCGCGATGCAACTTAACGCAGCTTTGCGTTGACGGATGTGGAAGTCATCACCAATAATCGCAGGTCATGCACATCCTGCGCACATCGTCGATGCTGGTCCGATTGGTCCTGGCCTGGTTCGTCCTCACCCTGGGCGTCGCCAGCGCCGCGCCCATGGTGCAGCCGGTCGCGATGGCGCTGGTCTGTTCCGAGGGCGGCGTCAAGGTCGTGCTCGTCGACCGCGACGGCGCCGCCGTGCACCCCAGGGGACATACCCTCGACTGTCCGCTGTGCCTGCCCGCCGCCGCGCCGCCGCCCCCGGCGGCAGCGCCATGCCTTGCGCCGTCCCGGCCGCCGGCCGCGGTGGCGCAGGCGCCTACCGCCTTCCATGTCGCCGCCGCGGTCGGCGCACCGCTGCCGCCACGTGGGCCGCCCGCGCACTCCTGACCTTGTTCCGCCGGCAGACAGGCCGGCGCAGTCTTCATGCGCGCGGCGCGGCGCGGCCGATATGGGTCCCGCGCCCGCGCCTTGCGCGCGCATTACGCGTAGTTTCGAGTAGTCACGAGTAGTGACGTAGTCAGGAGCAGCAACATGCATCAACGAGTTTCACGTAGCAACCCGCGCCGCGCCTTCATGCTGTCGGGCGCGGCCCTCGCGCTTGGCGCACTGGCCGGCTGCAGCCTCGGCGGGTCGGTCAGTTTCAACGGCACCGACATCACCGGCGCCGATTTCGGCCGCGATTTCCGCCTCAAGGATCCGAGCGGGCAGGAGCGCACGCTGGCCGACTTCAAGGACAAGGTCGTGCTGGTGTTCTTCGGCTTTACCCAGTGCCCCGACGTGTGTCCGACCGCGCTGGCGCGCGCGGCCGAGGTCAAGGCCCTGCTGGGACCGGATGGCGACCGCCTGCAGGTGCTGTTCGTCAGCGTCGACCCGGAGCGCGATACGCCCGAAGTCCTGAACGCCTACACGGCCGCCTTCGACCCGACCTTCCTCGCCCTGTACGGCGACCAGGAACGCCTGGCCGAGACGGCGAAGGAATTCAAGGTGATCGTCCAGAAGGTGCCAACCGGCGACTCCTACACCATCGACCATACCTCGGTCACCTACGCCTATGACACCAACGGCAAGCTGCGCCTGAAGCTTTCGCACAGCCAGTCGGCGATCGAATACGCAGCCGACGTGCGCAAGCTGCTGCATGCCGCCTGAACCCTGCCAATCCAGACCATCCAAGGAGAACACCATGCAACACTTCATTCGCACCATCGCCGCCGCCGCCATGCTCGTCGCCGCCGCAGGTTCGGCTCAGGCCCAGGCCAACGCCAATGTCAACGCCAATGTCAACGTCAGCGTCAAGGACGCCTGGGTGCGTGCCACCGTTCCGGGCCAGAAGGCGACCGGCGCCTTCATGCAGCTGCAGGCCGCCAGGGACAGCAAGTTCGTCTCGGTCAGCTCACCGCTGACCCAGACGGTCGAGGTGCACGAGATGGCGATGCAGGGCGACGTCATGCGCATGCGCCAGGTGCAGTCGGTCGACTTGCCCGCAGGAAAAACGGTGGAACTCAAGCCGGGCGGCCATCACATCATGATGACGAACCTGAAAGCCCAGGTGAAGGAGGGCGATACCGTGCCGCTGACGCTGGTGTTCGAGGGCAAGGACGGCAAGCGCGAGCAGGTCGAGATCCAGGCGCCCGTGAAAGCGCTGAACAGCGGCGCCAGGCCGGCCCACGCCGGACACTGAGCGCGGCAGCGTGACGGTTGACGCGAAAACAACAACCGGCGGTTGGAGTTTCATCTAGACCAAACGTGCGCATGATGCCGCTTCGTACAATCGCGTGATTGCCGACCGGTTTCCCGACACGGGAACGGCGGCCTCATGCGAACGGAGCGCAGATGCGACGACGTCCTCCATGGTTGCCGGCCGGACGCGGCGAGTGGACGCTGCTGGCGGCGCTGGCCGCCTGCTATCCGGCCAGCCTGGCGCTGCCCGCGTCCTGGGCGCGCGAGGGCGGCCTGCTGGAAAGCCTGCAGGTGCTGGTGCTCTGCGCCGGCTGCGTGCTGGCGCTGCGGATGGTTGCGCGCGCCTGGCCGGCGCGCGTCGCCATGCTGGCGCTGTGGGTCGCGCCGGTCTGGCTGCTGCTGGCGGGGCGTGAGCTCAGCTGGGGCAGGGCGTGGCTGCCGGAGCACGCCAGCGAGGCCATGGCCGCGACGGCGCTCTGGGTCGAGCCGCTGGTCCGGCCCGGCGCCGCCGTGCTGCTGGCCTGGCTGCTGTTCAGCGCCGTGTACTACCGGATCGACCGGCCGCTGCGGGCCGCCTTCGCCGAGCGCGTACCCTGGGTCGTCCTGGCGGTCCTGCTGGCGGTCGCCATGGGGTCGACCTGCGCCGAGGGCCATATGGCCTGTCATCTCGACCAGGTGTTGCCAGGCGCTCAGGTGTTCGAGGAATTGTGCGAGCTGCTGGCCTACGTGGCGCTCTGCATGGTCCAGCATAGGGTGTTCATGCATCAGACGCGCGCGGCGCGCTTGCCCGACGCCGTGCATGCGCCCGCTGCGGCGCCCAAGGAAACGGCGCAGGAAGCCGGTTAGCCCGCCCTGATTTCATGGCATGGACGGCAACTGGGACATTTTGCCCGTTTGTCTGCAGTGCGATTTCCTCTACGATGTCGGGTTTTGGTAAGGGACCGCCGACGTCGCAGCGCGGTCGAGCGATCATGTCGAACGTTAAAGTTGTAGATCCGGACACGCCGGAGCTGGGCGCCGGCGCCGCTGCCGGCCCGGCCCGCGACTGGCTGCCGTCCCCGGTCCGGTATTGGTCCCGGTATGTGTCCCAGTACTGGACGCTGACCAAGCCGCGCGTCACGCTGCTGACCGTCTTCTGCGCCGTCATCGGCAGCCTGCTGGCCAGCGACGGCTTTCCCGGCTGGGGCGTGCTGCTGTTCGGCGGCGCCGGCATCTGGCTGCTTGCCGGCGCCGCTTTCGCGGTCAATTGCCTGCTCGAGGCGCGGATCGACGCCCGCATGGCGCGCACGGCGCGCCGCGCGACCGCCAACGGCAGCCTGAGCCCGCTGCAAACCGTCGCGTTCTCGCTGGCGCTGGGCGGCGCCGGCGCTGCGCTGTTGTACACCAGGGTCAATCCGCTGACGATGTGGCTGACCCTGGCCACCTTCGTCGGCTATGCCTTTATCTACACGCTGCTGCTCAAGCCGGCCACCCCGCAAAACATCGTGATCGGCGGCTTCGCCGGCGCGATGCCGCCGGCGCTGGGCTGGGCCGCGGTCGCCAATGCGGTGCCGATGGAGGCCTGGCTGCTGGTCCTGATCATTTTCTTGTGGACGCCACCGCACTTCTGGGCGCTGGCGATGGCGCGCCGCGACGAGTATGCGCGCTCCGGCCTGCCGATGTTGCCCGTCACGCACGGCATGGCCCATACCGGCCGGCAGGTGTGGCGCTACAGCCTGGCGCTGGCGGCCGGCACCGCGCTGCCATGGGTGGTGGGCATGAGCGGGCCGGTCTATCTGGTGGCCGCCTGTGCGCTGAACGCGGTGTTCCTGCGCTACGGCTGGCTGATCCACAAGCGCTACAGCGACCGGATCGCCCGCAAGGCGTTCGCCTGGTCGATCGCGTACCTGGCGCTGCTGTTCGCGGCACTGCTGCTGGACCATTACGTTGTAGCCTGATACGTTGTACTTTGATACCTGCGCCACTGAAAGTGGTAGTTGGGAAATTGTAAATTTGAGTACGCTGGCGCACGGTGGGGCGGAACGTTAAGATATTAAGCTGTTTGCATGACAGCGAGATACCACAACCATCCGACTACACGGATGCGCGGCAATCCTGCGCATCTACCGACCCATCTTCCGGACGGGCTGCCCGCCGATCGCCGCGACGTTCGCAGGCATCAAGTGCCGGCCAGCCTGCTCACTCCGGGCGACGTGCGCGACGGCGCCGACCTGGCCCGCCTGCTCGAGCAGCTGGGCTGCGGCGACGACCTGATCGTCGTCTCGAACCGGGCCCCTTGCATCCACTCCCATACGCCTGACGGCATCAAGGCCCAGCGCCCGGCCGGCGGCCTGGTCACGGCGCTCGAAGCGGTGCTGGCCAAGGAAGGCGGGTGCTGGATTGCCCACGGCAGCGGCGACGCCGACCGCGCCACCTGCGACGAGCACGACCGCGTGCGCAAGCACTACCTGAATGCTCCCTACCGCTTGCGCCGCCTGTGGCTGGACGCTGACGAAGTCGCCGGCTACTACGACGGCCTGTCCAACGAGGGCCTGTGGCCGCTGTGCCACCACACCGGGGTCGAGCCGACCTTCCGCGCCGCCGACTGGGACCATTATGTGAACGTCAACCGCCGTTTCGCCAACGCCGTGGTGGCCGAAGCCGCGAGCGCGCGTCCGGTGGTGCTGGTCCAGGATTACCACCTGGCGCTGGTGCCGCAGATGGTGCGCGAGCGCCTGCCGGAGGCGGTCATCGTGCTGTTCTGGCATATCCCGTTCCCGGCGCCGCAGCGCCTGGCGCGCCTGCCGTGGCGCGAGCGGGTGATCTCCAGCTTGCTGGCCAGCACCGTCGTCGGCCTGCAGACCCCGGGCGACCTGGCCAACTTCGAGCTGGCGCGCGCCGGCTGCGCCCAGGGCCCAGGTGCCGCCCACGTCGACGCCTACCCGATTTCGATCGCCTGGCCCGGCCGCCAGGAATTGCCCGCGCCGGGGCTGGGCGACGACGTCCGGCGCCGCTTCGGCATTGCGCCGGGGGTGCGCCTGCTGGTCGGCGTCGACCGCATGGATTACACCAAGGGCATACCGGAGCGGCTGCAGGCTTTCGAACTGCTGCTGGAACGGCGTCCCGAGCTGCTCGGACAGGTGACCCTGCTGCAGATCGGCGCGCCATGCCGCGGCGCGCTGCCGGCCTACCAGGAGGTCGCGCGCCAGGTGAAGGCGCTGACCGACCGGATCAATGCCCGGTTCAGTCCCCATGCGGGCGATGGCGCGTGGCAACCGGTGGTGCTGCACGCCGCCAGCGCCGATGCGGCCACCGTCGCCGACTGCTATCGCGCCAGCGACGTGTGCCTGGTCACCAGCCTGCACGACGGGATGAATCTGGTGGCCAAGGAATTCGTGGCGTCGCGCAGTGACCTGCGCGGCGCGCTGGTGCTCAGCCGCCAGGCCGGCGCCGCGGCCGAACTGGAGCAGGCCCTGCTGGTCGAGCCGCGCGACATCGCCGGCGTCGCCCGCGCGATCGGGCGCGCGCTGGACATGCCGGCGCAGGAGCAGACCGCCCGCATGCGCGCCATGCGCGCCGTGGTAAGCCAGAACACGGTATTCGGCTGGGCGGCCCGCCTGCTCGCCGACGGCATGCGGATCGCGGCCGGCCGCGCGGGGCGTCGGGCACTGGCAGGTCTGGGACGGCGCGCCGGGGACTGAACGCCGGCCGGTTCATCCACCGTGGGTCGCGGGGTTCAGGGACTGCCGAGGCACGGGTGCAGGCACGCGCTCAGCGCTGCCAGCGTATCGCCGAAGCCGCCACGCGCGCGCGCATCCACGCGGGCGCTGGTGAACACCCGCGGCGCGGCGCTCCAGGCGAAGCGCGCGCCGATATGCTCGAGCGCGCGCACCAGCATCACGTCTTCGTGGCAGTCGACCGCGGCGAACCCGCCGGCCGCCATGTAGGCCTCTGCGCTCACCCCCAGGTTGGCCCCGTGGATGTGGCGATGACCGTCGCGATCCTGGTAGTCGCGCACGAACTGCTCGCGCAGCGCCGCGGCCATGCCGGCATGCGGCGACCAGTCGTCCACCGCGACAGAGCCGCAGACCACGTCGGCGTCCTGCGCGAGCTGGGCGGCGAGCCACCCGGGTCCGACCCGGGTATCGGCGTCGGTGAACGCCAGCCAGCGCGCGCCTTGCTCGAGCAGGCGCCGCGCTCCGAGCGCACGCGCGGCGCCGACCCGGCGCGCCGCGATCTCGACCCATTCCAGGACGCAGCCGGCGGCCGCGAAGCGCTGCTGGTGCTGCGCGACGATGGCGCGCGAGCCGTCGGCGCAGGCATCGAGCACCACGCACACGCAGACTGGTTCGCGCGCCAGCGCGGGGTGGCGCGCGGCGCGCAGCAGCGAACGCAGGCAGGCGTCGAGGCAGGCTTCTTCGTTGTGGGCGGGAATGGCGACGCCGATCACGGGTGGCCTCCGGCCCGCGTCCAGGCCTCGAGCAGGAAGTCCTGGTCCTGGTGGCGCAGCGTGGGCGCGAGGCCCGGGAGCGCGGCGACCGCCCGGTGCAGCGCCTCGGTGCCGCAGGCGCGGTCGTCGAAGTCGTGCAGGTAGTGGCACAGCACCAGCTCGCCGTCCGGCGCCAGGCAGGCGGCGGCCCGCGCCAGCAGCGCGCTGGCGGCGTCCAGTTCGAAATAATAGGCCAGCTCGCTCACGACGATGAGATCGAACGTCTGGCCATCGGGCCAGTCGGCCGGCAGCCGGCGCCGTTCGAAACGCACCGCGCCGCGCGCGGCCGGCGGCAGGGCGCGCCGCGCCGCCTCGAGCGCCGCGCCCGCGCCGTCGCAGGCCAGCAGGCGCTCGCAACGCGCCGCGAGCGCTGCGCTCATTGCGCCGTTGCCGCAGCCGGGCTCGAATGCGCTGCGGTAGACGGGTTTGCCCAGGCTGGCCAGGAGGATGGCGCGTTTGCGCTGCTCGTACCAGGCGCCGCGCACGTTCCAGGGATCGTCGCTGGCCGCGTACAGCGCTTCGAAGTGGCGCAGGTGGTCGTCAATCATGGTCGGCAAAGAACAGCTCGAAGGGATGCAGCACGCGCGCCATGGCGAAGGCCGGCAGGATCGGGGCGGCGCCGGTGCTGGCGTCGGCCTCGATCTGGCTGGTAAAGCAGGCCAGCGCGGCGCGCTTGCGCGCGAGCGCATGGGCGGGCAGGGCCAGCTTGCGGGCGTTCGCCCACGGCATCGCGCCATCGCCCGGCGCGCTCCAGTGCCAGCCCCACACCGGCGCCTGCAGCAGGCTGGCCGCGTGCGCGCGCGCCGCCGCCGCGCAGGCGCGCGCCGTGGCCTCGTGGTCCGGATGGCCGTCGTGGCGCCAGGTGGTGATCAACAGGTCGCCGGGCCGCAGCAGCGCGCCCAGCTTCTGTGCCAGCTGCGGCTCGGCCGCGGCGACGGCGCCGTCGGGAATGCCGAGCCGTTCGATGCGCGCATGGGCCAGGCCCAGGCAGGCGAGCGCCGCCACGGTCTCGCGTGCGCGCTGCGCGCGCAGACGCGCCGGCGGCCAGTCGGGCGAGCCGGGGTGGCTCGCTTCGCCATCGGTGACGGCGACCACCAGCGGCGCGTCGCCCCGCTGCGCAAGCAGAAACAGCAGCGCGCCGCAGGCAAGGATTTCGTCGTCCGGGTGCGGGGCGACCACCACCACGCGCTTGCCCGGCGGCGCCAGCCGATCGAGCGTGGTGGACGGCGCGGCGGCCAGTTCAGTGGCCTGGCGCCAGGCCGCGGCCGTGGTGCCGGCGCCGGCGATGTGGCGCGAGTGCGCTACAGCGTCCATGGCGCCGCTCCCGATTCACCGACCAGGCGCCCGAGCGCTTCCAGGTCGCGTTCGGCATGGCTCTGGCGCAGGAAGATCGGCAGGTCGGCATACAGCCGCGCCAGCGCCGCGTCCTTGCACAGAGGGCCCGCGCCCAGCGCGCGGCCGGCCACGGCGAGCACCGCGCCCGCACTGGCTTCGACCGAGAGGCGCACCGACAGCGCCTCGCCCATGGCGTTGGCCTGCGGCGTGCGGTCGATCCGCGCCGCCGCTTCGCGCATCAGCGCGGCGCTGGCCTGCAGGGCCACTGCCGCTTCGCCCAGTTGCGCGAAGCGGTGCGGGTCGCCGCGGCCGGCCAGGCGTTCGGCCAGGGCGTCGGCAAGACGGGTCGCGGCGCCGAACCAGCAGGCCGCGACACCGGCGCCGCCGTGCCAGAAACCGGCGCGCTCCACATAGAATCCCGGCCCGCCCAGCGCCCGGGCCTCGACGGCGTCGAAATGCACGTCGACGCTGCCGCTGGCGGCCATGCCGACGGCGTTCCAGCCGTCGCCGGTCACCGTGACGCCGGCCTGGCGCAGGTCGACCGCGGCCAGCATCGCGGCGCCGTCGCGCCGCCAGCAGCTCACCACGGCGTGGGTGACGTCGCGCGCACCCGAACACCAGGCCTTGCGCCCGTCCAGCCGCAATCCTCCATCCCGGCCGGGGGACAGTGCCAGGCGCGCATCCGGCGGCTCGGCGCACCAGGTGGCCCAGAGCGCGTCGTCGCCGCCGGCGGGGGCGCCCGCTTCATGGAGGATGGCCAGGGCGTCGGTATGGCCTTCGAACAGCTTGGCAAGCGCAAGGTCGTGGGCGCCGACGGCCGCCAGCGCGCGCCAGCGTTCGAGCGTGGCGCCGTGGCCCGGCAGCGGCAGGCGGTCCAGGCCAAGCGCGACCAGCCGCTTGAATGCGGCCGCTGGCGCGGCATCGCGCAGGGACGGGAGCGCCGTGCGCAGGAGCGGCGCCAGGGGCGCGCCGGTGGAGGGCAGTTCGGAAGGCATCGCAGCTGTATTGTAAAAATTGCATCGTACCACTTACGCATGAGTTCGCCTGTCCGGCAGGCAGCCAGGCGTGCGTGCTGCAATGACGCATGCCGTGCTGCTACACTAGCCGCATCCCCGTCATCAGGCCGACGCCACTTTCCCATGGACCTCCAGCTCAGCAATATCGGTGAAGCCATCCAGCTGGCGACCGCGCCGGTATTCCTGCTGGCCGGGGTGGGCACGATGCTGATCGTGCTGACCAACCGCCTGGGCCGCCTGATCGACCGCAGCCGGGTGCTGGAAGAGCGCCTGAAGATGCGTCAGGAAAGCGATGACGTCGGTGAACTGCTCAACCTCCATCACCGCGCCCGTCTCATCAACGTCGGCATCGCCGCCAGCACCGCCTGCGGCTTGCTGATCTGCGTCGTGATCGCAACGCTGTTCCTCGAAGGCACCACCGACCTGCCGCTCGACCAGTACATCGTCCTGTGCTTCGTGGGCGGCATGCTGGCGCTGATTGTCGGCTTCGTCTATTTGATGCGCGAGATCGTGGTCTGCTGCAGCTTCATGCGCGCGCAGCAGCTCGCGGCGTTGGCCGGCTGCGGGGCGACGGGGCGATAGCGGGCAAGGCCGGGCGCACACGAGGCCTGCCCGGCCAGCTTGCCGTATCTTGCTGTGCCATGGTGGCGCATAATACGCAATGTTAGAGGTGACGCTGGCCAAGGCGCCGACCTTGGCCAGGAGACCGCCACGTTCTCATTCAGGCGCATCCGCGCCGTCGGCGCGCCAGACGTAGGGGCCGATAATCGTGCCCGTGAAACCGCCCGCCTTGCTGGTCGACAGGAAGGTCCCGTCGACGTCGGCGCGCAGCGTGCGCCGCACGCCGCCGGCGGTATAGAAGAAGTCCATGCTGCCGGCATCGAAGCGGATCTCGAGGTCGATCGCGTCGCCGTCCACGGGAGCGCTGGCCAGCAGGCGGTCGGCGCCGGTGTCGTCCCTGGCGTCGGCCTTGTCGCGCACGATCAGCGCCAGCACGTCGCGCCGGCCCAGCCGGGTCACGCCGTAGAACAGGTGCGAAGCGTCGCTCTGGTAGGCCACGAGGCCGGCGCGGTCGCCTTCGCGGGCGGGCCGAAAGCGCAGGCTGGCGCCGACCGTGGCGATGTGATGCTGCTGGCGCCGCGCAAGGAAGGCCGGCGTTGCTTTCAGGTCGCCGAGCCGGCCGCGCGGCTCCAGCACTAGGCGCCCCGCCGCCAGGCGGTGGAATGGCGCGGCCGGGGTGCGCACGCCGATCCAGGCCTCGGACAGGCGCGCGCCGTCGAACTCGTCGACATAGGCGAAGTCGCCGGACAGCGGCGGGGCGGGGCGCGCCTGCGGCGCCAGCGCGGGCCGATCGGCGACGAAGGGAATCGCCTTGCCGTCCTCGAGCACCAGCGGCCAGTCGTCCTTCCAGGTGACGGGCAGCAGGAAGGTCTCGCGTCCGATGTTGTACATGCCGTCGCGGTAGGGCCGGGTGGCCAGGAAGGTTGCCCACCATTGCCCGTCCGGGGTCTGGACGAACTTGGCGTGGCCGGCCGAGGTCACCGGGTTCGGGCGCGCCGGATCGAGCTTGCGCTGGCTGAGGATTGGATTATGCGCATGAGGCGTGAACGGACCGCGCACGCTGGCCGAGCGGAACACCACTTGCGAATGGTTGTCGCCGGTGCCGCCTTCGGCTGCGATCAGGTAGTAATGGCTGCCCCGGCGGAAGATATGCGGCCCCTCGATCCAGCTCGGTTCGGCCGCGATGTCGACGCCGCCGTTGACGAGCAAGGTGCGATCGCCCTTGACCGCCAGCGCGGCGGGGTCGAATTCCTGGACCCAGATCGCGCGGTGGCCGTCGTAGCGCGGGTTCTCTGCCGGAGCGTCGTTGCCGACCAGGTAGACCTTGCCATCCGTATCCCAGAACAGCGAAGGGTCGATGCCGCCGAAGGCGAGCTTGACCGGCTCGGACCACGGGCCCTCCGGTCTGGTGGCGGTCATGACCATATTGCCGCCGCAATCGACGCAGGTGGTCACCACGTAGAACACGCCTTTGTGGAAAGAGATGTCGGGGGCGAAAATGCCGCGTGATGAACTCAGGCCCTGGAAGTTCGCTTGCGAAGGCCGGCTGATCACGTTGGCGATCTGGGTCCAGGTGCTCAGGTCGCGCGAATGGAACAGGGGCAGGCCGGGGAAGTTCGTGAACGACGAATTGATCAGGTAATAGTCGTCGTCCACGCGCAGCACGGAGGGGTCGGGGTAATAGCCGGACAGGATCGGATTGCGGTATTGCGTGGCGGTGGGCGTTACCGTCTCCTGCGACCGGCCTTGATAGCTGAAGCGCTCGAAGAGGGCGGCTCGGGCCGATGCGCCATCGGTGGCGGATTGGCTGCCCGGAGTGGAGCAGGCCGCCAATCCGGCAATGGATGCGATGCCTGCCAGGGTGCGTAGGGAAATCATGATGACCTTGAAAAATTAACCGCCGCTTTGGATGCGTCAGGCGGTTGGGATCGTAAGGGGAACGTCACGAATGATTGCGCAATCATTGTCGTTCAATAAATACTAGCCCGCAATACAAAGTTGAGTCCGGAAGATATATCGGGGACTGGCACAGTCTAGGTCTTTGCATCAAAACGTAACTAACCAACAAAGTTACAACGCCAAACAAGTATCTTCACAGCCGCTGACTACGAAAGCGCTAACACATCAGACGAAAGCCACCAGGAAACAGGATGAACGTTCGGCAAGGCCAGGGGAGGGCATGGCAAGGAACATGCGGATTCCTGCTATCGCGATAGGGATCTTGATTCCGATACTTTCGGAGTTGCGGTATCCTTGCGGCAGGAGGATATCGATGAGAGCTGATTTTCGGCTGGCGCGCATGCTGCACGCGCTGGTGCATATACACGGCCGCAAGGGCACGACGAGTTCGGAAGAGCTGGCTGTCATGCTGGACACCAATCCCGTCCTGGTCCGCCGCATGATGGGCGGCTTGCGCGAGGCGGGTTACGTGCGCTCGACCGCGGGCCGCAATGGCGGCTGGGTGATGGCGGTGGACCCGGACGCCATTACGGTGCTGGACGTCTACGAGGCGCTCGAAGAGCCGGTGATCTTCGCCATCGGGGCGCATGTCGATCATCCTGGCTGTCTTCAAGAGCAGGCGATCAACGGCGCACTCGAGGTGGCGATGGCGCAGGCGGCGGGCGCCTTGCTGCGCGAGTTCAGCCAGGTGAAACTGTCGGCATTCATCCCGGCCCCGACCGTCAGGCCGGAGTGATGTAGCGGGGCTCTGGCTCTGGGAAAACCGCCACTGCAGGAGTGCCGATTTAATGGATATCGTATTTCGTCGAGTGGCAATATAAGCACATCACCGCTCAAGCTGCGCAACCGGATGGTGGCGCTCGCGCAGCGCCGTCGTGCAGCGAATCCGGCACTCCACGAGTGACGGTTATCACGCCGTACGAAGCGTGTCGCATGCATGCACACGCCGGAAAAGCGACTCGTCGGTAGTGACGTCAATCGAATTACCGCTTGCGATCGGGCGGGCGCGTATCTAACCTGTTTCGCTTCTGCCGCGGACCACCGATGCCCAGGCGGCCGGCAGAGGGTCCCGCGGGCGCCTTTCGCGGGTATCGCCAACCACTGCCGGAACGCATTGCCGCGTCCTGTCTCCGTCTCGCCGCAGGCCCTTCTCCGGCAGCTCAAGGAGTAGATCATGAAAGCTGTTGTCTACCGAGGTCCCAACCAGGTTGCGGTCGAAAACGTGCCAGATCCCAAGATCGAACGCCCGACGGATGCGATCGTCAAGATCACCAGCACCAACATCTGTGGCTCCGACCTGCACATGTACGAGGGGCGGACCGATTTCGAGCAGGGCCGCGTCTTTGGCCACGAGAACCTGGGCGTGGTCCTGGAAGTCGGTCCCGCGGTCGAGCGGCTCAAGCCCGGCGATTGGGTCTGCATGCCCTTCAACGTCAGCTGCGGGCATTGCAAGAACTGCGAACGCGGGCTGACCGCCTACTGCCTCAGGGCGAACGTGCCCGGCATCGTCGGCGCCGCCTTCGGCTTTGCCTCCATGGGGCCATGGCAGGGCGGGCAAGCCGAATTCCTGCGCGTGCCCTGGGCCGACTTCATCTGCCTGAAGCTGCCGCCGGACGCGGAGCAAAAACAGTCCGACTACGTGATGTGCGCGGACATCTTCCCGACCGGCTGGCACGCGACCGAGCTGGCCCGCATGAAGCCCGGCGATGCGGTGGTAATTTACGGCGCCGGGCCGGTCGGCCTGATGGCCGCGCACTCGGCGATGATCAAGGGAGCGTGCAGCGTGATGGTGGTGGATTGCCATTCGGACCGGCTCAAGCTGGCCGAGTCGATCGGCGCGGTGGCCATCGATTTTTCCAAGGAAGACCCGGTGCAGCGGGTGATGGACCTGACCCACGGGCGCGGCGCGGACGTGGGCTGCGAATGCGTGGGCTACCAGTGCCACGATCACCACCATCACCGGCAGGAACGGCCCGAACTCACGATGAACAACCTGGTCGCCTCGGTCAAGCCCACCGGCGGGATCGGCGTGGTGGGGGTGTTCATTCCGCAGGACCCGAACGCCCCGGACGCGCTCGAGAAAGAAGGCAAGATCGCGCTCGATTGGGGCGCGCTCTGGTTCAAGGGCCAGCTCGTCGCCACCGGCCAGTGCAACGTCAAGGCCTATAACCGGCAATTACGCGACCTGATCCACGCCGGCCGCGCCAAGCCGTCATTCATCGTGTCGCACGAGCTCAAGCTCGACCAGGCGCCGGACGCCTACCAGCACTTCGACCAGCGCGAGCACGGCTGGACCAAGGTGATCCTGCACCCGGGTTCCTAGGGGCGCAGGGCGCGCGGCGGCAGGAAGAAGCGTCGCGCGCCCATGACGAACGTGCCACCGGCGCCGGTGTCCAACCTTCTCCCTGGGGCACAGCCACCTGTCCAATGTGCTCGGGAATATGGGAATCCGCTCTAAGCTGCGCGACAACCCGGCTTGGTGCGCAAGGGCCCCAGCGCCACCGCGGCGGTGGGCGCAACAGCGCAAACAGTGTTCTCCCAGCGGTCGCCATGTACTTTCACCATTGTTTTCACCCGGAGGCAAGCAATGAACCCGCAACAGAACCAATCCACGGGGCCGGCCGCCCAGCTTGCCCATCCAGGCGTGCATGGCGCGATGGCCGGCGCCGCCCATGACCAGGAAGTGCCGGAAGTTGACCTGCTCAGTCCGCTAACGCTGCGCAGCCTGACTTTGCGCAACCGCATCGCCATGGCGCCGATGTGCCAGTATTCGGCCGTGGAGGGCATGGCCAACGACTGGCATCTGGTGCACCTGGGCAGCCGCGCGGTGGGCGGCGCCGGGCTCGTGATCGTCGAGGCGACTGGTGTCACGCCGGACGGCCGCATCACCCCGGGCGACCTGGGGCTCTGGAGCGACGATCAGATCGAACCCCTGGCGCGCATCGCCCGCTTCCTGGAAGGCCAGGGCGCGTGCGCGGGCATCCAGCTCGCGCACGCGGGACGCAAGGCGAGTACGGCGGCACCGTGGACGGGCGGCGCTACCCTGACGACGCCCGAGGAGGGCGGTTGGCCCGTGGTCGCGCCCAGTCCGATCCCGTTCCATCCGAACGATCCAACGCCCATCGCGCTCGACGAAGCCGGCATCGACGGCATCGTCGACGCCTTCGAGGCGGCTGCGCGGCGCTCACTTGCCGCCGGGTTCAAGGTGTTGGAAATCCACGCCGCGCATGGCTACCTGCTGCATGAATTCCTGTCGCCGCACAGTAATCAGCGCACTGACGGGTACGGCGGCAGCCTCGAGAACCGGATGCGCTTCTTGCTGCGCGTCGCCGAACGCATGCGCGCCACCGTTCCCGCCGAGCTGCCGCTGTTCGTGCGCATCTCCGCCACCGACTGGGTCGCCGGCGGCTGGGACATCGAGCAGTCGGTCGAACTGACGCAGCGCCTCAAGGACCTGGGCGTCGATCTCATCGACGTGTCGACGGGCGGCAATCTGCCGACCGCACGCATTCCCGTCGCCAAGCGCTACCAGGTGCCATGCAGCCGCCGCATCCGCGACGACGCCGGCATCCTTACCGGCACGGTCGGGCTGATCACGGATCCGAAGGAGGCGGACGACATCGTGACCGGGGGCGACGCCGACCTGGTGCTGGTCGGGCGCGAATTGCTGCGCGAGCCGTACTGGAGCCTGAAGGCCCAGCATGCGTTCGAGGAGGAGCCGGATTGGCCGGTGCAATATGGCTATGCCGTGAAACGCCGCGCGAAATGACCAGGCTGCGATCCCGGCGATCGACGCGTCGAGCGCCGGCGCAAACGGCGAAGTGAGTTCCGGGCGCCGGTGTTTGCGGACAACGCTATTGCGCGCCGCGACCTGGCGCTCAGATCGCCTCCTTGCGCATCGGCGTGCCGGACCCAGCCAGCAGCTCCATCGGCAGCGGAAAGACGATGGTGGTCGATTTGTCGCCTGCGATCGAACCGAGCGTCTGCATGTAGCGCAGCTGCATCGCGCCAGGCTGCTGCGCCAGCACGTAAGCCGCCTGCTGCAGTTTTTCCGAGGCCTGCAGCTCGCCTTCCGCGTGGATCACCTTGGCGCGCCGCTCTCGCTCGGCCTCGGCCTGGCGCGCGATGGCGCGCACCATCGATTCGTCCAGGTCGACGTGCTTGATCTCGACGTTCGCGACCTTGATGCCCCAGGCGTCGGTCTGGGCGTCGAGAACCTGCTGGATGTCCATGTTCAGCCGTTCGCGTTCGGCCAGCATCTCGTCAAGCTCGTGCTTGCCGAGCACGGCGCGCAGCGTGGTCTGGGCCAGCTGGCTGGTCGCTTCCATGAAGTTCGCGACCTGGATGATGGCGCGTTCCGGATCGACCACCCGAAAATAGATCACGGCATTGACCTTGACCGAGACGTTGTCGCGAGAGATCACGTCCTGGGTCGGCACGTCGTGCACGATGGTGCGCAGGTCAACCCGGACCATTTGCTGCAATACCGGGATGATGATGATCAGCCCCGGACCCTTCACGCCCCAGAAACGGCCCAACTGGAACACGACGCCGCGCTCGTACTCGCGCAGTATCCGGATTGCCGCTGCCAGCAGCACCAGCACCAAAAACAAGACGGCGCCAAGGCCGATGCCGAATCCGGGAATCGCGATCATGGTGAAGCTCTCCTAGTTTTTCTCGACAGGGGAGACGTCCAGGGTCAGGCCTCGTCTGCCGATGATCCGGACGACTTGCGAAGGAAACAGGGGAAAACCGCCTGCGACGTGCCAGAGCTCGCCATCCACGCGGGTCCAGCCCTGGCGCGCGTCGTTGTCGGCCACCTTCTCGACCGTGCACAGTGTGCCGATGAGGCCTTCGACGCCGCTCGTTACCTTGCGCCGGCGCGTCTTCATGGCCAGGCGCATCGTCCCGAACAGCAGCAGCGCGCTGGCCACGGCAAGCGTGCCCACCAGGCCGGGGGGGATGCCATAGCCCGGCAGTTCGGTATCGATGAGCATGAGTGCGCCGGCGACGAAGGCGGCGATCCCACCGAGTCCGAGAATGCCGAAGCTGGGCAGGAAGGCCTCGGCGCACATGAAGACCAGACCGAGCACGATCAGGGCCAGTCCGACGTAATTTACCGGCAATAGCTGCAGGGCATACAGACCCAGGAGCAGGCAGATCCCTCCGATCACGCCCGGCGCGACCGAACCCGGGTTCATGAACTCGAATACCAGGCCGTAGATCCCGAGGGTCATCAACAACAGGGCAACGCTTGGATTGGTGATCGCCACGAGCAGCCTTGTGCGCCAGTCGGGCGCGTACTCGACGATGATCGCGCCCTTGGTCGCCAGGCGGCGCTGCTGGCCAAGCACCGCGACGGACTGGCCCTCCAGCTGGCCGAGCAGGGCCGGCACGTCCGCCGCCAGATACCCGATGACGTTCTGCTGCAGGGCTTCCTCGGCCGTGAGGCTGATCGATTCTCGCACGGCGCGTTCCGCCCATTCGGCGTTGCGCCCGCGCAGCTGCGCCAGGCCGCGCAGGTAGGCCGCGGCGTCGTTGAGCTGCTTGGCGCTCATGCGCGAGGCCACGTCCTCGCCGCCTTGCCCGTCCTTTTGCTTGCCGTCCCGCTCGCCGGATGCCGGCGGCTGCGGCGCGAGGCCGATCTCGACCGGGGTGGCCGCGCCGACATTGGTGCCGGGCGCCATGGCGGCAATGTGGCTCGCATACAGCAGATAGGTGCCGGCGCTGGCCGCGCGCGCGCCGCTTGGCGCCACGTAGGCCGCCACCGGCACCGGCGAACCGAGGATCGCCTTGATCACGGTGCGCATCGCGGTATCGAGGCCGCCCGGCGTGTCCATTTTGAGGATCAGCAGCTGGTGGCCTTGCGCGGCGGAGCGCTCGATGCCGCGAACGACATGGTCGGCGTTTGCCGGGCCGAGCGCGCCGTCGATCGTCAAGAGGCCCACGCCCGGTGCGGCGCAGGCCGGGGCGGGCAACAGCGCGAGCAGGGCCAGCAGGATAAGCAGGCAGGCGGCCCGGAGCGACGCGATCCTTTTCGCCAGCCGGCTCGCGCGCGGATCGGGGCGGGGGACAGTAGCTTGCCGGGTAGCGCTCATGGAGAATTTTTCCTGTTCCCTTACTTGACGAGCGTGACCGGCACGCGCGCCAGGCCGAGCCCCGGCGCGCGAGCGCACCAGAGAGCAGGCTGGCGATGAGGCCTGGGCCATGCGTCCCCTTGACGATGCAGGCATGGCCGTGCTCGCGCACCTGGGCGGCTATCTCGTCGGCCGCCTGCCCGACACGGCAGGACCCACGCGACACAACGCCGGCATCATGCAGAAGTGCCGAAGGTACGCAGGCGCCACAGGCGGCAGCCGGCTGCCACCAGTGTTTCTGGCGTTGGACAGGTGCAGCCCCCTCCGAAGTTCCGTTTTACCGCTGCGCACCTTCGTCGACATGAACGATGATTGATGCGACCCACCAGCGCCAGCGTCGGCGTACGCGGATGGTCGGGTATCATTTCGCTATCCGGCGGCAAAGGCGGCGTAGGCTCAGTGAGATGGATGAGCGCGACGACAATGCGTCAGCGCTTGCGTCGTTCGACCAAGGTCGGTTCGCGCGCATCCGGCGCGCATGATGGCGCCCCCTGCCGTCAGATGCCGGAAGGGCCGCTCTTTTTAGATGAGGTTTGTGTTGCCAAAAGAATTCAGTAGCGCCGACATCGACGCCGTCTACAGCGTCATCGCCAACCGCCGCGATGTGCGCCACTTCATACCGGGGGAGGTCAGCGAGGAGGTTCTGCTGCGCCTGCTGACTGCGGCGCACCAGGCGCCCAGTGTTGGGCTGATGCAACCCTGGCGTTTCATCCGCATCAAGGATGGTGCCGTGCGCGAACAGATCTGCCAGATCGTAGACGACGAACGCCAAGCGACCGCGGCTGCACTGGGCGATCGCGGCGACGCCTTCATGCGGCTGAAGGTCGAAGGCATTCGGGAGTGTGGTGAAGTGCTGGTGGCGGCGTTGATGGACCGGCGTGAACGCCATGTGTTCGGCCGCCGCACCCTGCCCGAGATGGATCTCGCATCGGTGGCCTGCGCAATCCAGAACATGTGGCTGGCTTCGCGCGCCGAGGGGCTTGGCATGGGCTGGGTGTCGCTGTTCGATCCCGCCAGGCTGGCTGGGCTACTTGGCATCCCGGATGGCGCCAAGCCGGTTGCCATCCTCTGCCTGGGTCACGTGACCGCATTCTATACGAAACCCATGCTCGAACTGGAGGGCTGGGCTCGGCCCGCTTCCCTGGACGCGCTGCTGTCGACCGACCGCTGGCGGCCTGACCCGCAGCCATGTTAAGCGGCATGCTTTTGCACGGCCTTTGGACCATCGCTGATGGTTAACCCGGTTCAGTGCACCCATCTGTTGTAGTTAGAGAAACTAGTGAGGCTGGTTGAGGCGGTGAGGGCGGGGGCGCCGCGCCGGTTGTGTACTGTGCCGATGATGGCTCTGGGCGCGTAGCACGGCTTCGTGTCGATGCCGATTGCCAACGGCCGGGGCCGAGGTGTAGTTGCCTTTGCCCACCGTCGCCGTCGGATGGCTGTTCTCGGCGACGCTGCTGACGCTGTTCATGCTGCCTTCGCTTATGCGTGGTTGAGACGTCCGAAGCCCAACGAGCCTGCGTAGTGAACATGGCGTGCTGGCGATAGACTTGGGATGTAAATAACTGCGCCATGGATCTTCGCCGCTCATCGCCATGGGACTGGATCGATCGACTATCCCCGATACGTTGCGCAGGCGGTAGCGCTTGGCCGTCAGTCGTTTCTGCGTTGGACGAGTGCATCCCTCTTCAAAGTTCCTTCCGACCACCCCGTCTCCAAACCACATCAGATGGATCCGTAAGCAATAGGGACGGATGCGCAACCGGGCCGGAAAAGAAGCGATTTCATCGCGAAACAGCCCCAAACGTGGCAAAAAGGCTGCAATTCGACGTGAATTATGGATCTGTCGCCTATATAGTCCAAAGCTGGTGCTATACTTGTTGCCTTACGGAAACTACATTTCCCTCCCTTCTATTGTGTCCGCTGTCAGGCGTGTTCGACGGCGCGCGCATTCTTGCAGAGTCAATCATGAAATTCACAGATTTGAAAATTGGGGTCCGCCTCGGCCTCGGTTTTTCCGTTCTCCTTCTTTTGCTCGCGGCCGTGGCCGGCATTGGCATGACACGCCTGCAAGACGTTGGCCTGACCAACCGTGCAATGGTCGAGGAAGACCTTGCTTCCGCACGCATTGTCCGGGAATGGGTGGGTCTCGCCGAGGTGACCGGCGTACGCAGCCTGGCGGCGCTCGAGGCCGGCAATGAGCAGGCAACCAAATTTTTCCTCGACACCATCGCCACGACAACCAAGCGCGGCGTCGAGTTGCAGCGCCAGCTGCAGGAACGCCTGGCCGATGATCCCTTGGGCAAGGAGCTGTTTGCCGAGGCCCAGGCGATCAGGAAGCCATATCGCGCAGCGCTCGATTCCGCGTTCAAGGCCAAGGCAAATGGCGACATGGTTGAGGCTAACCGCCTGATGGAGGTCGATGTCAGGCCGCGTCTGGCCGCACTCGGCGCCGCTCAGGGCAAGCTGGCGCAGCATCTGCAAGGCAAACTGGATGCACGCAGCCTCCTGGTGGAGGAAGCCTTCCTGAGCGGCCGCGTGCAACTGCTGTCGCTCAGCATCGCGGCTTTCCTCGCCGGTGTGGTCATCATGGTCTTGATTGCACGCTCGATCACGCGCCCGCTGGAGCGGGCGGTCGGCATCGCCGAGGCGGTTGCCGGCGGCGACCTGAGTATCGAGGCCGTGGCGACGGGACGCGACGAGATCGGCCAGTTGCTGCGCGCCCTGCAGGACATGACCAAACGCTTGGCCGGCATCGTGGCCGAAGTGCGTATCGGCACCGATAGTATTGCGACCGCATCCGAACAAATTGCGTCGGGCAACCTCGATCTGTCGGCCCGCACCGAGCAGCAAGCCAGTGCGCTCGAGGAAACCGCCTCTTCGATGGAAGAGCTGACGGGCACCGTGCGCCAGAATGCCGATAACGCGCATCAAGCAAAGCAGATGGCGATCTCGGCTTCCGAAGTGGCCACCCGCGGCGGCGCCGTGGTGGCGGAAGTGGTCGACACGATGGGGGCGATTAACGAATCCGCCCGCAAGATGGCCGAGATCATCGGTGTGATCGACGGCATCGCCTTCCAGACCAATATCCTCGCGCTGAACGCGGCGGTGGAGGCGGCCCGCGCCGGTGAACAGGGGCGTGGCTTTGCCGTTGTCGCGGCGGAAGTACGTAACCTGGCCCAGCGCAGCGCCGCAGCCGCCAAGGAAATCAAAGGCCTGATCGATAGCTCGTCCGAGAAAGTCGGCATCGGCAGCGAACTGGTCGGCCGCGCAGGGCAGACCATGAGCGAGGTGGTCGCCAGCGTGCGTCGCGTCAGCGACGTGATCGCGGAAATCACCTCTGCCAGCCAGGAGCAGCGCGCCGGCATCGAGCAGGTCAACGGTGCGATCGTCCAAATGGACCAGGTCACCCAGCAGAATGCGGCCCTGGTCGAGGAGGCGGCGGCGGCAGCCGGCGCCATGCAGGACCAGGCCGCCGATCTGGCGCGCTCGGTCAGCGTATTCCGGCTTCCCGCCGCCCCCGTACCAGCGCTCGGACGCCACGCCGAACCGGCCCTGCTGACCCGTGCCAGCTAATCAATGTTATCCAAGGAATTGCAATGAAATCCAATAAGTTTCTGGCGGCGGCGCTTGCCGCCGTCCTGTTCGGCCTGGGCGGCCAGGCGCAGGCCGGCAAGGGCAGCGGCGAGGTCACGCTGATCCACATGGGTGACCTGCACGGCCACCTGGTGCCGCACCCCAGCGTGCGCAGCGATTCTCTCGGCAAGACCGAAGGCGGCGTCGCACGGATCTACACGCTGGTCGAACAGATCCGCCGCGCCCAGCCCGGCAAGACCCTGCTGGTCAACACCGGCGACACCCTGCACGGCGGCGCCGAGGCGATGTTCACCCAGGGCGAGGCGATGATCGAGGTGCTCAACGCCTTCGGTTTCGATGCCTATGCGCCAGGCAACTGGGATTATGTGTATGGCGCCGACAAGTTCCTGTCCTACTTTACCGGCCCGAAGCCGCGCGCGCCGTGGAACCTGGTCGTGGCCAACCTGTACTACGATAATTATCCAGGGCTCGAAGCCCGAAACGGCCAGACCGTTGCACCAGCCTACATCGTCAAGGAAGTCGGCGGCCTGCGTGTCGGCATCATCGGGTTCACCTCGGACCGCGGTCCGCAGGCCGGCGACCCGAAGATCACGGCAGGGCTGCGCTTCACCGATGGCCGGGCCGAGTACGAGCGCTACGTGAAGGAAGTGCGCGGCCAGGACGTCGACCTGCTGGTCGTCATCTCGGAACTCGGCCTGCATGGCAACCTGACGCTGGCCGATGCGATTCCCGGCGTGGACGTGATTCTCTCGTCCGACAAGCATGAGCTCACGTCCAAGCCGGTGGTCTCGCGCAATGGCACCCTGATCGTCGAGCAGGGCATGGATGGGCAGGTCGTGGGCGAACTGCGCGTGCGTGTCGAGAAAGGCGCAGTGACGGACAAGCGCTACGTGTCGCACCGGATCACCGAGCTCCTGGCGGAAGACAAGCGCATTGCCGCCCTGGTCGCCAAGGTGCGCGCGCCGCTGGTGAGCGGGCCGGGGTTCAAGACCGGCGCCATCGTCAATCCGTTCAGCGGCGCGCCGCTGCGCCGCCCGATCGACACCGTGGTCGGACGGACCGAGGTGCCGCTGTACCGCAGCAACTTCGGGGACGAGCGCATGCCGGCGGTGATCGAGGGCTCGTCGCACGATTTCCTGACCGACGCCTTCCGCCAGCAGGGCGACGCCCAGCTGGGCATCATCACGGGCTTCCGCTACGGCACCGTGGTCGCTCCCGGCCCGATCACGCTCGAAGACCTGTACCACTTCATGCCGGTGGGCGCGCAGATCGCGCGCGGCCAGCTGAGCGGCAAACAGGTCCGGAACGCGCTCGAGGGCAGGCCGCAGAACACCCCGGCGCGTGCCGGCGAGTGGGTGAACGGCTGGACTGCCGGCATCAGCGGCCTGGTCGCCGAATTCGATCCGCTGGCGCCACAGGGGTCGCGCGTGCGACACCTGCGCATCGGCGCCGCACCGGTGCAAATGGACGCCAGCTACAGCGTGGCCGGCTTCTGGTACCAGCAAATTCCGACCATGATCAACCGCCTGCCCGCGACCGATGTGGTGGTGGTGAAGGACAAGGACGGCGCCACGCTCGACGCGACCGACGTCGTGGCGCGCTATCTCGAATCGCTGCCGGGCAAGACGGTGACACGCGAAGGCCTGCAGCTGGAGCGCATCCGTCTGGTCAATCCGCTGCCGGCGTCGGCGCACGGCGTGCGCGAGATGCAGCCGCTGGGCGCGGTCGCGCGCTGACGCGCGGCCTGCGTTCAGGGCAGATTCCGCCCTGATCCAGTGCGCCTGCCAATGCGCACTGGATCAGGTCTGGCCGTCTGGCAGGATGAGAAATAAGCGTTGCGATCACTCTGAGCTGAAACCCAAAAGTTGGACGTCAACTTTTGGGTTTTTTTTATGACGTGATCAGGGCGAGGTCGTGCGTGGGGGCGCCGGCCTTGAGCATTTCCGCCCCCAACCATGCCGGCCTGGTAAAGGCTGCCTCATGGTATCTCCAGGGTGGTTTTACCATCTGACCAACTCTTCTTGCTGGCGTAAGCCAGGCACGACGGCGCCAGCACGCGGCCATGCAGGACGCTGCCCGTGAGTGCGGCGCGAGCCCTCACCGGTAGGAATCACAATCTACTTGAATATATATCGATAAAAGATATACTATAAAAGTGTATGTTGATTGGTACGTGCGATGTCAATGAATCATGAAGAAGGGAGCCGACGGCCTGCCGACGGCATCGATATCGCATCGATGCGCCGTGCTGCCGAGCAGGCTTGCGGCCTGTTGAAGGCGCTGGGCAATCCCGACCGCCTGCTGCTGCTTTGCCAGATGACACAGGGGGAGTTCTGTGTCGGCGAACTGGAAGCCTTGACTGGCATTCGCCAGCCCACGCTGTCGCAACAGCTGGCGGTGCTGCGCGACGAGAAGCTGGTCGATACCCGCCGCGAAGGCAAGCAGATCCATTACAGCATAGCGAGCAGGGAAGCGATGGCCGTGATGGAAGTGTTGTACGCGCTGTACTGTAAACGATGAAAGGGAGTCATTCATGACCATCAACTGGAGCGAGTTCACGCCGTGGGCGTCGCTGTTCGGCGGCCTGCTGATCGGGCTGTCGGCGGCGCTGTTTGTGCTGTTCAACGGCCGGATCGCGGGCATTAGCGGCGTGCTCGGCGGCTTGCTGCGTCCGCTGCGCGGCGACATCGCCTGGCGTATCGCATTTCTGACGGGACTGATCGGTGCGCCGTTGGTGGTCGGGATGTTTGCCATCTTGCCCGAGGCCCGCATCGATGCCGGCGCCGGGACCCTGGTTGTCGCCGGCTTGCTGGTCGGACTGGGCACGCGCTATGGGGCCGGCTGCACCAGCGGTCACGGCGTCTGTGGACTGTCGCGGCGCTCGCCCCGTTCCCTGGTCGCCACGGCGAGCTTCATGCTGGCCGGCTTCGTCACCGTGTATGTCGTACGCCACCTGATGGCGTAAAGAGGGGAATATTCATGCAGATCGTCATGGCACTGATCGTCGGGCTGATCTTCGGTATCGGGCTGCTCGTCTCCGGAATGGCAGACCCAGCGAAAGTCCTGAATTTTCTCGACCTGGCCGGCAACTGGGATCCGTCGCTGGCATTCGTCATGGGTGGCGCGATCGCAGTCGGCTTGATTGCCTTCCATGTTGCCGCCGGGCGCAACAAGTCGCTGCTCGGCGACGCCATGCGCTTGCCGTCCGCCACGCAGATCGACCGGCGACTGGTGTTCGGTAGTCTGGCCTTCGGGGTGGGCTGGGGCCTGGCGGGGTACTGTCCAGGGCCGGCGCTGGTGTCGCTGATCGTCGGCGGCGAGAAACCGCTCATTTTTACTGGCGCAATGCTGGCCGGGATGGCGATCTTCGAACTACTGGAACGCCTGCCCGATGCGCCGGGCGAGCAGCGTGCGTAAGCGCAGGGTATCGGGGTGGACGCGCGCGCCCGAGATCTCATCGGCGTCTATACTGCGCCATCCAGGGGCACGTACGCCTGATTGTCAGTAGGAGAATCCGCATGATCTTCCGCCAATTGTTTGAGCCCTTGTCCAGCACCTACACCTACCTGATCGGCTGTCCGGAAACCGGTCAAGCGGTATTGATCGATCCCGTGATCGTGACCGTCGAGCGTGACCTGGAGGAGCTTCGACGCCTGGGGCTGACACTTGCATACAGCGTCGACACCCATGTCCACGCCGACCACATCACGGCGGCGCTGGAACTGAAGAACAAGGTGGGGAGCAAGATTGCAGCGCCAGCAGCGGAACGCGTTGACTGTGCGGACGTTCAGCTGGAAGAGGGGACGCCTTTCACGGTAGGCTCCATACAATTCCAGCCACTGCATACGCCGGGCCATACGTCTGGCCATTTCGCCTATGTGCTGGGCAGCCGCGTCTTCACGGGCGACGCGCTGTTGATCGACGCGTGCGGGCGCACCGATTTCCAGCAGGGCGATGCGGATGCGCTCTATCACAGCGTGCGGGGAAAGCTGTTCGCATTGCCTGATGAAACGCTCGTCTACCCGGCGCACGATTATCAGAACCGGTGGGTGTCTTCCGTCATGCAGGAAAAGCAGCGCAATCCTCGCCTTGGCGCAGACCGCTCGATCGAGGAGTTCCGGCAGATCATGGCGGGGCTCAACCTGCCATACCCGAAATTTATCGATTATGCGGTTCCCGGCAACAAGCAGTGCGGCGTGTGTCCGACTGATCTGCCGGACAATCTCGGCAAGTACTGCCAGCAGATGACTGATAGTCCGCAAGGATAGTCCGCAAGGATAGTCCGTCGAGCAGGAAATAGAGGGCGGGCTTCAGGCCCGCCCTGTCGCTTCACCAGCGCATCATTTCGCTTTGCGCGACGACCAGTGTACATGCACGATTTTCCAGTCCTCTCCCTTCTTTTCAAGGACCGCGGTCTCGGTGCCGAAGACATGCACCGGTTTGCCGCGCGACGACCCGACGGTTTCCGTCTCTTCCCAGACAATGGCGGTGTTGCCGTCGATACGCTCGGACTGCTTGAGGGTCTTGCGCGTGACATTCTTGGCAAATGCCATGTCGCCACCCAGGTGATGGCCCGCGTACTCGTCGCGCGAGCGTTCGACGAACCCGGATTCGTAGATGGCGACTTCAGGAGACAGTAGCGATAGTGCCTTTTCCTTGTCCCCGCTGGTCAGCGCTTGATGGAATGCGGCGACTGTTTCCTTGGGCGATGCGGCCAGGGCAGAGGCATGCACGCCAGCGAACGCAGCGGTAACGATGATGGCGGCCAGGGTTTTCTTAAACATTTTTTCTTTCCAGGTGAACTTGCTCAGGATGACATTGGGGGAGAGGTCGACGTCAGGACAGCCGCCGCTACCAGCACGGCAATCAGGACGATGGCTTCAATATGCAGGATCCGTGCGAAGCGCTTGCTGGCGTCCGGCGCACGTTGACTGGACTGTGTCAGTGATGCGAGCACGGCTGGCATCACGATAAAGCGGTTGAAGCCGCCCAGCGCCGCGGCGAAGAACACGAGGCCGAGCTTGATGATGAGGACATCGCCATACGGATTGCCGAACAGGTTTTCCGGGCGCTCCAGCACGCGCCAGGCACTGATTGCGCCGGTGGCGAAAATACCCACCAGCGCGACTGTCGCGCTGCACGAGAGCGCCTCGACGTAGGCGACGCAGTCCGATCGGCTGCCCGGAGCGCTGTCGGGTGCATGTCGCAGCGTGATCAAGCCTGCCACGATCACTTCGCCGACCCAGATACTGGTCAATACCAGGTGTAGCCAGTCGACTGCCACGGCCCACGTGAAATCGCCCGCCGCGCCGGCATGGCTGACCATGCTGCGGCTATACAGCAGCACGCCGATCGCCAGCACGCGCAGCGCCGATACGGCCGGCGTGGTTTGCAGCCGCAGCGGCGCAGCCGATGCCGCGCCTGCAACCACGAGCGCGACAGCGCCGATCATCCACGCCAATCCGAAATGGGTCGCACTGATGACCGACTTCACTGCGGGCAGCGCTTCGGCGAGTGGCACTTCGGCCATCGACGCCGCCTCGATCCACAGGATGGCGATATAGGTAGCGATCGCCGCGCCGGATCCCGCAAGCAGCGCTCTTTGCAGGCGCACCAGCAGGGCGCCAGCCCAGGGCGATTGGCGGGTGCGCAGCCAGAGCAGCGCTGCGCTCGCACCAACAAGCACGGCGAGCGACAGGTTGAGGAGGGCGGTGATGGCGCGCTGGACCGACGCGAGGTCGGATTCCACTTATTGCACCCGGAAGGAGAATTCGCCCTTGACCTTGTGGCCATCGCGCGCGACCGTGGTCCACTGCACACGCCAAACGCCGGCATGCAGCCCGGGCGTGGTCGCGACCAGCGCCCTGGGATCGGCAGGGTCCGCGGCGACCCTGGATGCATCGACGACGCCCCCTTTTTCGTCAACGAGCTTGACCTTGCTGAAGGGCAGTTCGAGCGGTTCGTTGAACTGCAGGCGGACCTGGGCCGGCGCCGGGCTGACGACGCTGTTCGCAGCAGGGGTCGACGCCTCCAGCCTGGCATGAGCGAGCGCGGACGGCGCCGCCACGGTGATGATGGCCGCGGCAGCGGCGGCAAGCAGGTTTTTCATTGTCATCTGTGGTTTCTCCTCTCAATCCCGCGCCACGCCGGCGCGGAAAGACACGGGGCATGGGCGCGCCTCGACTACTGGGCTTTTTCCAGCTGAACGATGGTGATGGCGCCTTCGATGCGATCGGCGGCAAATTTTACCTTGTCGCCGACCTGGACCAGCCCGAGCATGGCTGGATCCTTGACGCGCAGGACCATCGTCATTGCGGCCATGTTGAGGTTCTTGATTTCACCGTGGCGCAGCGTGATCTTGCCGGCCTCCTGGTCGATCTTCCTGACTTCACCATCGACGAGCCCGGACGCCGCCGGCGCTTCGTGGCCGGCATGGGACTCATGGCCTTCGTGTCCGGCGTGGGCGGTTTCCTGTGCCAGGGTGAGCGAGCTTGCGACGGCCATCACGATCGCCAGGGCCGGTTTCGAGAATGCGTTCATCGTTGTTCCTTTCGAGACGGATCAGTTGTAGCGTTTAAAAACGGTGGTCTTGCCATTGGGCTGCACGAGCAGGACGTCGTACGGGTCCTTGCGTGGCCCCTCCATGCCGGGCGAGCCGAGGGGCATCCCGGGCACGGCCAACCCTTTGGCCATCGGTTTTTGCGCGAGCAGCCGCTTGATGTCGGCCGCCGGGACGTGGCCTTCGATCGCATAGCCCTGGATCATCGCCGTGTGGCACGAGCCAAGTTCGTGCGGGATGCCGCCCCGTTCGCGGTATTCCGCCGGATTGGCGACGTTTGTCACGCGGGGTGTAAAGCCATTGGCCTCGAGGTGCTCGACCCAGGCTCCGCAGCAGCCGCAGGATTCGGTCTTGTAGACGTCGATGACCGGGCCCGCGGCGATCGCCAGCACCGGAATGGACAGGACGGCGGCCATGGCCGCACGTGAAATAAGTCGCTTGATCATGGGGTAGGTCTCCTTTTGCGGGTTAGTGATGGCCCTGGTGGTTCTGGGGTTTACGGACAGTTACTTCAACTTCCGGCCTGTTGGCCGTGGGCATTGCCTGGCCGCCCGCGTCCTGGCTACGGACGGCCGCGGGCGGTTCGCCTTTCCACTCGTAGGCGACAGTCCCTGGCGGGTGCTGGTACCAGCCTGGATTGCTGTAGTCGCCACGCTTCTGATCCTTGCGCACCTTCAGGATCGTGAACATGCCGCCCATTTCAACGCCCCCGAACGGCCCCTGGCCGGTCATCATCGGAAGCGTGTTGTCAGGTAGCGGCATCTCCATGTCGCCCATCGAGCCGCCTTTTTCGCCCATGACCATGTAGTCGGGAACCAGCTTCGTGATCTTCTCGGCCACGCCGCGGTGGTCGACGCCGATCAGGGTCGGCACGTCATGCCCCATCGCATTCATCGTGTGGTGCGACTTGTGGCAGTGAAAGGCCCAGTCGCCGGGCTCGTCGGCAATGAATTCGATCGCCCGCATCTGACCCACCGCGATGTCGGTCGTCACCTCCGGCCAGCGCGACTCGGGCCGGGTCCAGCCGCCGTCGGTGCCGGTGACTTCGAACTCGTGTCCGTGCAGGTGGATTGGATGGTTGGTCATCGTCAGGTTACCGGCGCGGATGCGCACGCGGTCGCCCTGGCGCACGTTCATGGTATCGATGCCGGGGAATGCACGGCTGTTGAAGGTCCATAGATTAAAGTCCAGCATCTCGTTCACGCGCGGCGTGTAGCTGCCTGGTTCGATGGCGTAGGCATTGAGCAGGAACACGAAATCGCGGTCTACCCGGTGGTGGGCCGGATTTTTCGGGTGCGTGACCCAGAAGCCCATCATGCCCATCGCCATTTGCACCATTTCGTCGGCATGCGGGTGGTACATGAAGGTACCCGGGCGGCGGGCGACGAACTCGTACACGAAGGTCTTGCCCGGCTGGATACCGGGCTGGTTCAGGCCGGTCACGCCATCCATGCCATTGGGCAGGCGCTGGCCATGCCAGTGGATGCTGGTGTGCTCGGGCAGCTTGTTGGTGACGAAAATGCGCACCCGGTCGCCTTCCACCACTTCAATGGTCGGCCCGGGGCTCTGGCCGTTATAGCCCCACAGGTTCGCCTTCATTCCCGGCGCAATCTCGCGCACCACGGGTTCGGCGATCAGGTGGAACTCCTTGACGCCATTGTTCATGCGCCAGGGCAGCGACCAGCCGTTGAGCGTCACGACGGGGTTGAAAGGGCGGCCATTCGGTGGTGGCGGCGGCGGTTGGGTGACGGCGCTGTCCATGATGGGCGCCTCGGGCAGCGTGGCCGCGCCGGCCCGGCTCACCAGGCCGGCGCCGACGAGCGCCGCGGCGCCGGTAAAGAAGTCTCGACGAGAGCTCATTGTTTTTAATCCTTGTTTCAATGTCCGGCAGCGGCCGACTCGGTCGCCACGGAACTGGAAAGGCTGGTGGTTGCGCCGCCTGCGCCATGGATGGCAGCTTGCAGGTCGGTGTCGGCAATCCAGAAGTCGCGCTGCGCCTCGATGGCGGCATTGACGCCGTTGATCTGGGCGCGGGCGTCCGCAAGGAGCTCGAACACGCTCATGAGCATGCCGTTGTAACGCAGCAGGGTCTCTTCCGAAATCTTCTTGCGAAGTGGGACGATCTCGTCACGGTAGTGCCGCGCCAGGTCGTAGCTCGTCCGGTAGGCCGAATAGGCTTCGCGTACCTGGGAGCGCGCCGTGATGGCGGTATTGGCCGTGCGATGAACCGCCTGCATGTACAGCGCCTCGGCTTTTGCCGTGCGGGCCCCACCCCAGTCGAACAGGGGCAGGGCAAGCTCGATCTCATAACCGTTCTCGCGCGGCTCGCCGGAGGTGCTCGAGTTGGCATAGCCGGCGTGGAGCACGTTGACGAAGCTGGTCGCCTTCGTCAGGCCCAGCGCGCGGGCCGTCGCTTGCGTGTTCAGTTTGGCGAGCTGGACGTCCAGGCGCTGCTGCATGGCGAGCGACTCGATGTTCGATGGTTCACGTGGCGTGCCCGGCATGTCGGGAAGCCGCTCGGGCAGCTGGAAGGCGGTGCTCGTTCCCCACACGCCCATCAGGCGGGTGAGTTGCTCCCGCGCTGCGGTGGCGTGATGGCGCGCGCGGGCCAACTGGGCAGTCGCTTCGGCGGAGAACGCCTGCTCGCGTGCCTGGTCCAGTGCACTCAGGTTACCGACCTTGGCCATCCGGGAAGCCAACTCGGCGCTTGCCTGCGCCGCCTCGCGTACCTGCTCGGCGTACTGCGCTGACTGCGCGGCCGCTACGGCATTGAAATAGGCCTTGCGCGTGTCGGCAGCCAGACGCACCGCATCGGTGGCAGCAATGAGCTTGGCGCCTTCGAACCGGCGCGATTCGATGTCGCGGCGCAGCGGAATGGTCAGCAGGCCGACCAGGTCAAACATGACGCTGCGTTCGATTTCGGTTTCGCCGCCGCCGGACATGCGGCCAAAGCCCACCGATGGGTTGGCCATGCGGCCGGCCTGCACCAGGTCAGCCTCGGCCACACCGAGCTCCTGGAGGGAGGCACGCAATCCCTGGTTGTTGAGCAGTGCGACCCGCACGGCACTGTCGGCAGACAGCGGTTGCTTGAGCAGCTCGTTCAGTTCGGCCTGCGTGGCAGGATCAGTCCCGGCCGGGCGCTTGAGCTGGATGTCCTGGCCGATGCGATCGGTCGTCATTGCCGAGACGGCGTCCAGACCACCGTCACTGGAAAACGTCGCGCATCCGCCCAGTGTCAGGGCGACGACCGCGGTCGCGACCGCGCGCAGAGACGGTGCCATTCGTGTTGTTGTCATAGCCTGGCCTCGCCTCAGTGATGCTTGTGGTGATCTTCAGATGCGTCGGCCGGCGCGTTACCGGGCGGCCTCTGAACGGGGGCAGCATCATGACCAGGTTGGCCAGTGTGATCCCCATGATCGGCGTGGCCAGCGTGAGCCCCGTGACCGGCATGGCCAGCGTGAGTCCCATGACTGGCGTGGCCAGCGTGGGCGGACGGATCTGCGACGGCGGCGTTGGCGGCGCGCCAGTTCTTGTCAGGTGACACGCCACCTTTCACGGTCGGCGAATGATTGGTCATCGCCGAGACGTACCCGGTTGGTGGCACGACGACGGATGCGTCGGCCGGATCGGGAGTACGGGAACTTTGCTGGGCCTGTGCTCCAAGCGCAGCAGCGAGCAGGGTGCCAAAGGCAGCCCACAGCTTGAGTTTCATTGTCAATCCTCGAAATCGGTAAACAGGGGCGCGCGGGGGCGCCGAAGTTCAGGACAGGCGGCGGCAACTAGAGGCCGAGGCGATGTCCAGGTCGATCAGGCGGATTTATTGCCGAGGAGGGCGTCTGAGGCCGTCAGGAATGAAACCAGCCACGAAGTCGGCAGGCGAGGCGCTAGCCGCGCTGGAGCCGTCAAAGACAGGCAAGGAGAGGGAGAAGGATGGAGGCGCCACGGCGCCGGCGCAAAATATCGAACAGGCACTGCACGACGAGTGCGTCGACTTTTCAACGTTGGCATGGGAACCGTCATCGCCGAAGGCGGCGTCCGCTTCGGTCATGGCGTGGTCGCCGTGATGCGCATGCATGTCGCTGGAAGCGGCGTGCGCCATATGCTGGTCTGCGAGCGGCACGGCGACTTGCGGCAAAACCGGCGCGCACGACATATTGATGGAACCGGCAACCGCATGGAGCGGGAGCATGCCCATCAGGAGCCAGACCAGCAATGTCGAGAGCAGACGGTTCATAGGTCGAATCAGTATAGCACGGCTGTCGCGGCGCGGAAGCTAGGCGAAAGTCTTCTTGAGTTAGCGTAAAAACGTCGTCCCCAAGAAGGTGGGGAACCAATCTTGCAAGCGTTTCGACGCCGTTTGCAGCACTTGGCCCCCCGCCTGCGCGGGGACGACGTATTTGACGGCTAGCTCAGCAGCTTAACTTAACGATATTAGCGCCGTGACTCGGTATTAATCGGTTTTATGCATTGGGATATTAGTTGCGCAATCGAGAACACAAATTGCTTTCGATGCGGCAGTCCGGGGCCAAATGTGGCGGCGATCGCCACGTCCTGATTCTCCGCGCCGGGTGGCGGGCGTTTCACAACCGCGGGCAGTCGAGCAGGTCGGCTACTTCGATGAAGCTGTCGGCCACGATGTCCCAGTCGTGCTCCGGCTCCAGGTCGGTCGATTGCGCCGGACCATGTTCATGGGGCCGGCGCACGAAGATCGTCCTGAGGCCGCAGGCCCGGGCAGCCTGGAGATCGCCGTTGTGGGCTGCGACCAGGGCGAATTCATGCGGAGGCAGTCCGACGGCGTCGGCCGACTTCAGGTAGGTCTGTGGCTGGGGTTTGTAGCTCCTGGCGATCTCGGCGCCGAGGATGGTGTCCCATGGCAGGCCACCATAGCGAGCCAGTCGCAGCATACCGGCGATGTGACTGTTCGACAGCGGTCCGATCGGGAACCGGCGTTTCAGCCGTGCGAGGCCTTCCAGCACGTCCGGCCAGGGGTCAAGGCGCTCCCATGCCCGGTTCAGCTCTGCCAGTTCCGCGCCAGGCATGGCGCCGAAGTCGGCGCCATGCCTGGCCAGGAGGGTTTCCAGGTTTTCGCGCTGCAGGAGCTCCAGGCGAACCCAGGGGCGCTCACCAGACCGGACCGACTGCATGGCAGGTTGGTACAGCGAACGCCATTCGTCGGCGAACGCAAATGGATCGACATCGATGCGGTGCCGTTCCAGAAACGGCTGCGCTGCCCGTGCAATGCCGGAGCGCCAGTCGACGACGGTGCCGAAAACGTCGAACCCGAGAAAGCCGACGGTGTGAAGCGATGTGCGCATAGTTAGCTTGAGGATGAAACGTGGCGCCGTATCAGTTTGTGGCTCGCCCGCGGCGTATCCAGGCAATGGTATCGTGGTGGACAGACTATAGCAGGTGCCCAGGCTGCGCATGATTGAGGCTGGCTGACCTTATGGAAGAGCCGTATTCATCAGCGCGTACCTCACCAACAGCCTTGCTCGGTGCTGTCATACCCGGAGCCGGGGACACCGAGCTCTCGGAAGTAATTTTGTAAGATCGGTATCATCGCTCGCCATAGCAGCACATGGCCTTTCGAAAGCTCTGATCTGACGGTTTTACTTCCTGTTTTTGTAAGTAAAACTAGCACTTCGCTGACAAGGGTACTAATTTGGTCAGAGAAGTGTGAATTCAGACTACCTGGAGAGGCGGCAATGGCCGCCGCTACACTCTGAGATCGACGCTACGCACGCGGATATTTGACACCTATCGCAGACGTGCCTGCCAGAACAGCTACCTCTGGCTTGGGCATAGCGTCAAGCAGAATTAAGATCTCATTCTTCATTCGGATTGAATCGCCACGACTATCGTAGACACTCCTGAGCCATAATATCGGGCACAAGGAGAAGATATGAGCGGTAAGCGGTACACAGAGGAATTCAAGATTGCAGCGGCCAAGCAGGTGGCGCAGGGCGGTCACCCAGCAAGCGAAGTAGCGGCCCGACTTGGGGTAAGCATCCTGGCCTTCCCCCACCAGCTCGGACACTTTCGATAGGTATGATGTCCCTATCGGAGGAATTACATGGCACGTGAAAGACGGTTGTTTTCAGAAGAG